>CAYTGV010000015.1:0-51330 GCA_964437495.1 uncultured Planctomycetia bacterium
CCAAGCTGAATATGAGGGTTCGATTCCCTTCGCCCGCTCCAAAAAATTTTTCTCCAAAAGGAGATAAGAACCCAAAAGGAGATTTTAAGGGGAAAGATTGTTTCCCCTTATCGGCGAAATGAGCAAACTTTGCGGAGGGAAGGGAAATATTAATAATGAGATAGGGTTTATGGAATATTATGAACATAAACCTGTTATCGAATTAATCCCAAGTACTTGAAAGTTTAGACATCTTTAGATAGGGAAAGGGAAAACGTAAGGGTTTCCCTTTAAAGAGTGAGACACCTGAGCACTGCCCTGTATTCCCAGGGGAAGCGGAAGGTACGACACGAGGTTTGATTCCTTCGCCCGCTCCAAATAGAAAAACCGAGTAACTCGGTTTTAAGTAAAAAGGCAAAAGTAAAAGATAGTTACGAATTATGAGTTATGAGTTATGAATGATGAAATTCAAATTAAAAGTAAAAAAGTAAAGGTAAAAAAAAGCGTAAAACGCCAACGGTTAAAACCTGTAGGGGATGGGCTTGTCTCATCCCGGAATGAAATAAAATTATTAATACGAGTTACGAGTTAATACATTAAGCAATACGGAGATGAAGAAGGCTGTAATGAGAAAATTAATAAAACTGAGCTTGATCATTATATGCATTTGTTTAAGCACTGGATGCACTGCAAATAAAAGGATATGCTCGCGGCCGGGGATTAAAATACCAACCGCTATTAAGACTGACCTTGCCGGCTTTTATCATGTGGTAAAAAAAGGCGAGACCTTCTGGCGAATTAGCCATATTTATTCTGTCAAAATGCAGAAATTGTCAGAGTTAAATGAGATATCCAACACATGTAGGATTGAAATCGGCCAGAAAATATTTATTCCGGATTCATTTCGTAAAACAAGGCAGACAGACCTGCCTTCAAAAAAAACTGCCTCATTTATATGGCCTTATAATGGAGAACTTGCCAGCTGTTTCAATCAGTTAAAAAAAAGAGTTAAAAACTCTGGCATTGACATAATTACCAGATCCGGAGATTCTATCAGCGCGGCAGAGGCGGGAAATGTTGTTTTTACCTCATCAAACATGCGCGGCTTTGGTAAAACTATAATTATTGAGCATGCCCAAAATTTCTCAACCATATACGCTAACAATCACAAAAATCTTGTCAAATCCGGAGATTATGTAACACAGGGACAGACAATAGCTTATGCGGGAAGCACGGGCAGAACCTCACGCTCTATAGTTCATTTCGAAATACGCAGGAACAATAAGGCGCAAAATCCTTTGTTTTATTTACCTTAATTGAAAACTAGGCCCATGGAAAACTTACAGATACCTATTAAAGATGACATCGAAAGGCCGGAAATCCTTGAGCTGTTATTGAAAAGAGTACAGGGCCTTAAAAATAAATACAGACAGAATATGGCAATTGTTGGGCCTCAGAGTCTGGGAAAAACATCACTGATATTTAGTCTCCTGCGACACTGCAACGATAACACGATCATACCGATATATATTTGTCTGAAACCAAAATCTCTGGAGGTTTTCGCAAAAAACTTCATGGGCATTCTATTATATCAATTCCTCAAAAGCATAGACGCAAAAATGGAGGACAACCTTGAGTTTCTTTTAGAAAAAAGTAAACCAAAAATCCCTAAAACAGTCCGGGCCATTAACCAGATAAATAAAGCCATAAAAGAAGCAGCGCCTAAGGATGAGATCTTTTCTCAGCTGCTCGAGCTAACTCAATTTTTGTATGACGAAACTAAAAAACCGATATTACTGATCTTAGACGAATTCCAAAATCTGGATAATTTTGAGTTGGAAAAACCATATCTTGAATTAAGCAATAAGATAATGGTCCAAAAAAATACTATGTATATCATGGTCAGTTCGGCTACACATCAAGCTCATAACATATTAAATAAAAAGCTCAGTCTTTTATTCGGCAATTTTGAAATAGTTAATATGCAGCCTTTAAATAACAAAACCGCCGCAAGCTTCATGGACAAGAGAATCGGAGCTGTAAAAATCAGCGATGATCTAAAAAAGTTTCTTATTTATCTAACAGGAGGATATCCATTTTATCTATCGATCATCACTGAACAAATCAGAAGCCTGTGTCATGAAGGCAAAATAGATTCAGTAACCGATGATATAGTGATCAGCTCACTGGAAGAAACCCTGCACAAAAGTCACGGCATTTTAAATCAGCATTTTAACAATAAGTATCATAGCCTATTGAACACCAATCACAACAATCTCTACCCACCAATACTGCTGTCGCTTGCAAGCGGCATAAAGAAACCCACGCAAATAGGAAAATATATAAACCGAAAAACAACCGAGATCAACCGCCACATCAACAAACTCTTTCAGTGGGATGTAACAACTAAAAGAGGAGTTTTTAATTCCATAAATGATCCGCTTTTTTCGCATTGGTTAAAGCTTGTACTCTGTCCGCAGCAGAATTCATTTAATATGGACCTAAATATCGCTTCTAATGAGTTCACCCAAGCGATAGAACAATTAATGCTGGAATTCAACCTGGAATCCAAAAAAAAGATTTCAATTCGTTTAAAAGAGCTGTTTGAAAAATTTGAAAACGATATAGTAGAGCTTGACAAGAAAAGGTTTATGTTGACACATTTCGATGAAATCGTTATAAAAGAAAGCAACGGATTGTCACAAGTTTTTGCCAAGCGCTTAAAAAAAATTTGGTTTTGCGCCATTGAAGAAGGCTTCATTGATGAGGCGAAAATAGGCATATATCTCGAACACGCGAAAAGAAAAGACTGCATAAAGAAAATCCTTATTGCCCTTGACGGCATTGACCCTAATGCCCGGCTTAAAGCCTTGGAAGCTAAAGTCTGGATATGGGATCAAAACACTGTAAATGATCTTTTAACTCTTTTTGAAAAACCAAGGGTGTTTAAATGAAAATTGGCGTTATTTCCGACACACATATCCCCGGCAACTGTGAAACTATTCCAGATAAGATAAAGGAATATTTCAAGGGGGTAGACATGATCATCCACGCGGGAGATATTACTGAATTATGCGTGCTTGATGAACTCGCTCTTATCGCGCCCAGAGTGGAAGCAGTACGCGGAAACATGGATTTGCACCCACCCTCAAATAAACTACCTTTAAAAAAAATTATTATTGCCGAAAAATTCAAAATTGGCGTAATACACGGAAGTGGCGCTCCCAAAAATCTGATGAAGCGTGTGGCAAATGAATTTAAAAATGTAGACGTAATAATTTTCGGACATTCTCACATCCCGGTTAACGAGGTCAGTAATGGTGTTTTATTTTTCAATCCCGGCAGTGCTACCGATACGGTTACGGCCATGGAAAGAACTATTGGCATATTAGAAATAAATAATGAAATTAAAGGACAGATAATTTCTATATAAAAATCTTTGCGTTCAAAGATGAGGATAAAAACATGGATAATCTATGGGCACCATGGCGCATTAAATACATACAGGCAAAAAAGACCACCGGATGTATCTTCTGCCATAAGCCACGACAAAAAAAAGATAAAAAAAATTACATTATAAAAAGAGGAAAATTTGTATTTTCAATTTTAAATATTTTTCCTTATAATAACGGTCATACTTTAATCGTACCCTACAGGCATATCGACAGCCTGGAAAAAATGCATACTGCAGAAATAATCGAATTATTTGAATTTATTAAACATACGACTAAGCAGTTAAAAATAAAATTAAAAGCGCAGGGATTTAATATCGGGCTTAATATCGGCAAGATTGCTGGAGCGGGCATTGATAAGCATTTACATGTACACATTGTTCCGCGCTGGCAAGCAGATACTAATTTTATGCCTGTACTAACTGGGACAAAAATAATTTCACAATCATTAGAGGAACTTTACAGTATATTAAAATCATGAAAGAACTAATACTAATAATCGACTTCGGCTCTCAATACAGCCAGCTAATTGCACGCAGAATCAGAGAATACAATGTTTACTGTGAGATTCATCCTCCTCAAATAACGGCGCAAAAGATCATGGAACTTGCGCCATCGGGCATAATATTTTCCGGAGGCCCTTGTTCAATAACGCAAAAAAATGCTCCTAAATGCGACAGGAAAATTTTTGATTTAGGCATCCCGCTGCTTGGTATTTGTTACGGAATGCAGCTTATTGCCGATCATTTTAAAGGCAAGGTAGGAAAATCATCTAAGCGTGAATACGGCAGAACAGAGCTGTTTATTGATAAACCCGGACATCTTTTTTCCGGATTGGGAAAAAAGATGATAACATGGATGTCTCATGAGGACAAAGTAAGCCGGCTGCCTAAAGATTTTAGCAGTATTGCCCACACCCAGAACTCTTTGTTCGCGGGATTTAAAAACAGTACTTCAATGATATTCGGTGTGCAGTTCCATCCCGAGGTTGTCCATACACCAAGGGGCAGGATTATCCTAAAGAACTTTTTGTTTAAAATCTGTAAATGCACAGGTATTTGGACAATGAAATCTTTTATCAAAGAGTCTGTAAAAAAGATACAGGAACAGGTTAAGGATAATTCTGTGGTACTGGGCTTAAGCGGAGGAGTGGATTCATCAGTAGCCGCACTGTTATTACATAAGGCACTGGGAAAACGGCTTCACTGTATTTTCGTTAACAACGGATTACTGCGCCAGGGCGAAGCTAAACAAGTGCAGGCTACTTTTGGTAAACACTATAAGATAAACTTTCATTATGTAAACGCGAAAAAACTTTTTCTTGAAAAGTTAAAAGGGGTAACCAGCCCGGAAAGAAAACGCAAAATAATCGGCCGTCTGTTTATACATGTATTTGAAAGGGAAGCAAAAAAATTAAAAAATGTCAAATTCCTGGCGCAAGGAACTCTGTATCCTGATGTAATCGAGAGCCAGTCTGTTTTCGGCGGGCCATCAGCAACCATTAAGAGCCACCATAATGTGGGAGGGCTACCTAAGCGCATGCATCTAAAACTTGTTGAGCCTTTGCGTTTTTTATTTAAGGATGAGGTCAGGCTTCTCGGTACGGCTCTGGGCTTGCCCAAAGAGATAATTAACAGACACCCTTTTCCCGGGCCAGGGCTGGCCATCCGTATACTGGGAAGCATAACCAAGCAACGACTTGAAATACTCAGGCAGTCTGATTTTAGATTTATTCAGGAAATAAAAACAACGGGAATCTACAACGATATCTGGCAGGCACTTTCGATCTTATTGCCGGTTAAGAGCGTAGGAGTAATGGGTGATGAAAGAACTTATGAAAATACCATTGCCCTGAGGGCGGTAACAAGTGTTGATGGGATGACCGCTGACTGGGCAAAAATACCGCCAGCTATACTTGGTAAAATTTCTAATCGAATTATTAATGAAGTAAAAGGGGTTAACCGAGTAGTATATGATATAAGCAGCAAGCCTCCTGCGACTATAGAATGGGAATAAAAGGGGCCTTCTTATTTTACGACCCCTTGATTTTACGGATCATTAAAAAGATTACAGAGATCAAACAATGTAATCTAGCCTTTAATCGATCTATTCCTTTTATTTCTTTAACTTAAACCAGAAAGAACCAATTAAATGAAGCATAGTGATTTTGTGCATTTGCACGTGCATACTCAATATAGTCTTTTGGACGGGGCCTGCTTGATCAATAAACTTATTGACCATGCCCACAGCATGTATATGCCTGCCCTTGCCATTACAGACCACGGCAATATATTCGGTGCTATTGATTTTTATAATACAGCAATGAAAAAAGGCATTAAGCCTATTATTGGCTGTGAAGCATATATTGCTAAAGGCAGCCGCCTTAGCCGGGGAGAAAGCGGTTACCGGGAGCCGATCTACCATTTAACCTTACTGGCAAAAGACGAAATAGGTTATAAAAACCTGATCCGTCTTATATCAATAGCTAATCAGGAAGGGTTTTATTATAAACCGAGAATTGATAAAGAAGTGCTGGCTAAATATTCAAAAGGCCTGATTGGCATGAGCGCCTGTTTAAAAGGAGAGATTACTTACTCAATAATCTCCGGCGATGAAAAAAATGCTTATAAGGCTGCTTTGTGGTACCGTGATCTTTTTGAAAAAGATAGTTTTTACCTTGAACTGATGGACCATGGCATTAAAGAGCAGAAGATTGCAAATAAGGGCCTGGTTAAGATTGGCCGAGAGCTTGGGATAGGGTTAGTAGCGACAAATGATGTTCACTACATTAAAAAAGAAATGGCACACGCCCATGAGGTGCTTCTGTGCCTGCAGACACAGACAAATCTTTCCGATGAAAAACGCATGAAAATGAGTACTAACGAGTTTTATCTTAAAAGCCCAGAGGAAATGAAAAAACTCTTTGCTGAGATTCCTGAGGCAATCAGCAATACAATTAAGATAACCGAGATGTGCAATCTTGAGTTTGATTTCAGCACAACCCATCTGCCGAAATTTAAACTGCCAGTCGGAATAAGCGCCATAGATGTGCTCAGAGAAATGTGCGAAAAGAAAATACCCGAATATTTTCCTGATAATGCACAGCAAGCTCAGGATCGTTTAGATGTAGAATTGACGGTGATTAAAAACTCCGGATTTGCCAGCTATTTTTTAATCACTGCGGATTTTGTCCAGTTTGCAAAAAATAACAAAATCCCGGTCGGCCCAGGGCGCGGATCAGCTGCCGGAAGTATTGTTGCTTACCTTTTGGGTATAACCGAAATTGACCCTTTAAAATATGACTTACTATTTGAGCGTTTTTTAAATCCAGAACGCGTCAGTTTTCCTGATATTGATATTGATTTCTGTTATGAAAGACGTGATGAGGTAATAAAATACGTAACAAAAAAGTACGGCAAGGACAATGTCGCCCAAATAATAACATTCGGAACAATGGCGGCAAAAGGCGTAATCCGTGATGTTGCCAGAGTTATCGGATTACCTTATGCTGAGGCAGACAGGATAGCCAAGCTCATTCCCGCGGATCTGAATATTACCTTAGCAAGCGCTATAAGCAAAGAACCGGAACTAAAGCAATTATATATATCCAATCCTACAATTAAAGAGCTTATTGATACAGCTCTTGTGCTTGAGGGTCTTACTAGGCACGCATCTACTCACGCCGCGGGGGTCGTCATAAGCGATAGGCCTCTTTATGAGCATATCCCTCTTTACAGATCTCAAGACGGACAAACAACAACCGGCTATACAATGAAGGCTCTGGAAAAAATCGGCCTGCTCAAGATGGATTTTCTCGGACTGAAAACATTAACGATTATTTCCGGCGCGCTTAAGATCATCAAACGCACAACCGGAACTGAGATTAATATAAGCAAGATCAACCTTGAAAATGAAAAGACTTTTGAGCTGTTTAAAAAAGCAAAAACTCAGGGTGTATTTCAGCTTGAAAGTTCCGGGATGAGAGACCTGCTCAAAAAATTAAAGCCTGATAAGTTCGAGGACATAATCGCTCTACTTGCCCTTTACCGTCCGGGGCCTTTAGGCAGCGGCATGGTTGATGACTTCATAAAACGAAAAAAAACAGTGGAAAAGGTGCGTTATGATCATCCTTGTCTTGAGCCTGTATTAAAAGATACTTATGGAATTATTCTTTATCAGGAACAAGTCATGCGTATCAGTAATGTACTTGCCGGGTTTTCCCTTGCCCAAGCAGATCTCCTGCGCAGAGCCATGGGAAAAAAAATCCCTGAAGTAATTGAGGACCTTAAAAAGACTTTTGTTGACGGCGCACTGAACAGGGGAGTAAGCCGGGCAATCGCGGAAAGAGTTTTCGGTCTTATTGAATTTTTTGCCGGATACGGATTTAACAAAAGCCACTCCGCGGCCTACGCGTTTATTTCCTATCAAACCGCATATTTAAAAGCAAATTATCCGGTCGAATATATGGCTGCCTTACTTAGCACTGAAAAAGACAATACAGAAAAAGTGGCTAGATATATAACCGAATGCAAACGCATGAAAATAAAAATCCTTCCGCCGGATATAAACGAAAGTTTTTCACAGTTTACAGTGGTCGGCTCTAGTGCCATTCGATTTGGTCTTTCGGCAATTAAAAATGTGGGGGGAGGGGCTGTTGATCTTATTATTCAAGCTCGCAAACAGGGGGGGGCTTTCAAATCTCTTTTTAACTTTTGCAAAAGAGTTGACCCAAAAGCAACAAATAAGAAGGTTATTGAAAGTCTGGTTAAATGCGGTGCGTTTAACTATTTTTGCGCAAACCGTGCTCAGCTTATGAACGGATCTGAAAAAATAATGAATATGGCAAGCGCCATGCAGAAAGACATGCAGAGCGGGCAACTTCTTTTATTTGAGAAAATCGGCCACAATCAAAGCGACAAAGATGAACTAGACCCTCAAGATGAATGGCCGATGCCCAAACTCCTATCATATGAAAAGACAATGCTTGGCTTCTACATTACAGCCCATCCGCTTGATCAATATAAAAAAATCATAAAGAAATACAACATACTAAATGTCAGCGACATATACAAAAAATTAGATCTGAGAGAGAATATTATTGTTGCCGGTCTTTTGGAAAAAATAAAGATTACTATTACTAAACGCAAAGCTGAAAAAATGGCGATTTTAAGAGTTGAAGATACTGAAAGCTTTATAGAGGTACTTGTTTTTCCTGAGACATTTAAGCAAACATTTTTGCATTTACAGCAAGATGCCGTGGTGATTATTAAAGGAAAGCTTGACTTTAAAGAAGATACCCCTAAAATAATATCATCGGATATAATTCCTATTGAACAAGCCTCTAGAGTGTTAATTGAGAGCATAAGCCTTAACATTTCAAAGCTTGACAAAACCCAGGGATATTTTCAAAAAATAAAAGAAATCATTCTTTCTAATCCAGGTAAAGTGCCGGTACATTTAGCCATGCTTAATGCTAAAGGCAAAAGAATAAAAATTCAAGCTGATGCCAGCGTTACCATAAACAATACCTTAATAGCTGATTTGGAAAAAATTCTTGAAAAAGATGATATATCAATTAAAATAAGAAGATAAGAAAAGGGGATAATCTATGGAAAGCTCACTGGATTTTTATGCTGAAATGAGGTCAAATACACGTATTCGTTCTAGAATTAAAATTAAATACCAGTTACTTGATAATGATAATAATGCCTCTGTTATAAAAAACACTATGGCTAAAGATATTAGTACGAACGGGATGAAAATAGAGGTTGACGGTTTAATAGCGCTGGATACCAAATTAAATTTAGAATTTCGCTTACCTAAAATCGACAGTGTCATAAAAGCAATCGGCAGAGTAGTCCGGGTTGAAGAAATCAAAAATAATATATATGGAATAGGGCTTGTCTTTGAAAACATAGAGAACGAGAATAAAGATGAGATCCTTAAACGCATAGAATCAATGGATATTGTCAGATTGCTTCAGATAACAGCCCAAAGAAAGGCATCTGACCTTCATCTTACATACAACCGCCCGCCTATCTTGCGTTTACATGGAAGACTTGTCCCGCTGGAAATGGATCCATTGGGAACACAAGAATTAAAAAATATGATTTACAGCATTTTGAGCGATGAGCAAATCACTCGATTTGAAAAATTCATGGAACTTGATTTTGCGTTTTCTCCAAATCCTGACCTGCGTTTCAGGGTAAACGTACATGTGCAGCGCGGCAATGTTGAGGGCACCTTTCGCGTAATCATGCCTGATTTAAAAACTATCCAGGAATTAGGGCTGCCGAGTGTAGTGGAAAAACTTTCGCTCTTAAAAAAAGGTATTGTTATAATCGCAGGCCCAACAGGAAGCGGAAAAACAACTACTCTAGCAGCAATGGTAGACATCATTAACAGACAAAAAGAGGCCGTTATAATATGCCTTGAAGACCCGATAGAGTATATTCATACCAATGAAAATTCAATCATAAAACAGCGCGAAATCGGCACAGATACGCTGTCTTTTTCTGTGGCCTTAAAACGCACCCTGAGACAAGACCCTGATGTAATCATGGTTGGTGAGCTGCTTGATGCTGAAACAGTTAGAACGGTTATTACAGCAGCTGAGACAGGACATCTTGTATTAACATCTCTGCATGCTCCGGATACTATACAGGCCATCGACCGGTTAATCAGTATTTTTCCTCCACAGCAAAGGCATCAGGCCTGTGTTCAAATTGCAAACAGTCTAAACGGAATAATTACACAATTTCTTGTTCCCAAAAAGGATAGGGAAACCCGAGTTGTGGCAACAGAGGTAATGATCATGACCGACGCTGTACGAAACGTTATCCGAGAAGGACAAACAATTCAAATCCCATCAATTATTCAAACAAGCGCCAGATATCAAATGCATACAATGACTGAGAGTTTCAAACGACTTTACAA
Organism: uncultured Planctomycetia bacterium; assembly: GCA_964437495.1. Lineage (GTDB taxonomy): Bacteria > Omnitrophota > Gorgyraeia > B26-G9 > B26-G9 > JAGLQQ01. The sequence continues at coordinate 10,368 of CAYTGV010000015.1, forward strand.
TAACGGCATTATTTCCAAAGAAATCGCCATTGATTATTTCCCTGAACTCTCACAAATTTTAGCTTGACATAAAATAGTGGTTATGTTACTATTTAACGGTAGTTGTTGTTAACAAGAAGGATAGGAAAATGATAGATAAAAATTTAGAAGCGAGAATAAAGCAGTTAACAGAGTTTGTTGATTTGTGGAAGTCTTTTTATGAATTATATAAAAGAGCCAGTGAGCAACAAAATTTCACTGAAGATGAAGAAAAGAACTTTTTAGAACTAAAAAGTTCTTTAGCTAGAAAGTATCAAGCGCTAATGGATTCTTTAGGTATTAAGCCTACAGCAGAAGACAGAACCTTTGATGTAATCTCACAAGTCATGAGTTTGAAAAGTATTAGTTTATTGTCTCCTTTGCAAATGGAAAAACTCGAAAATGACTGGCATAATTCTTATATTACGCTTAATAAAATTTTAGGCTCCCTGGAAAACAGGAAGAATGATCTTGCCAAAATCAATGTTTTCACTCAAGCATGCAAAAGAACCCTGACAAATCCGTTCTTTGCATTATTTTTAATCATGATGTTGATTTCAATAATTTACTTTGTAGTTAAAAATTTCTTTTCATAATTGAGCATTTAGCTTGTAATAAATTTAAACAGCATGGGAAAGGAGGAAGCCCGGAATGACTAAAAAAGATATTGTTCTTAAGATAGCCACTGAAACAAAAATGAAACAACAGGATATTAAGAAGGTAGTACAGAAAGCTCTGGACTCTATCATTGATAGCCTTGTAAACGGAAAAACAGTAGAACTGCGTAATTTTGGAATCTTTAAAGTAAAATCCAGACGCGGTAGAACTGGCCGCAATCCACGAACTGGAGAAATAGTTCCTGTACCTCCAAAAAGAGTTGTAGTTTTTAAGCCTGGATTGGAGATGAAGAAACTAGTAAAATAGTTGGGTTGCAAAAAAAACAATTGAAATTAATACAAAACCCCAATCATAATTTATTGGGGTTTTTATTTAAGAAATTGGATGATCATGAAGATTAAAGCTCTAAAAGGAGTACAAGATATACTGCCGGATGAAATCGAGGCTTGGAACTTTGTCCATACGCAGGCATATAAAATATTTTTAAGTTATGGGTACCGTCAGATAATTGTTCCAATGATTGAGGAAAGCGGATTATTCACAAGAGGTATTGGAGAGCAAACCGATATTGTTGAAAAGGAAATGTACACATTCCTGGATCGGGGAAACCGTTCTATCTCCTTAAGACCTGAAGCAACTGCTTCTATTGTAAGAGCTTATCTTGAGCATAATTATAGCCATGCAGGCTTAACCAAATTCTTTTACAGCGGTGCCATGTTTCGCGGAGAAAAACCCCAGGCCGGGAGAAACCGTCAGTTCTATCAAATCGGGGTAGAGGCCATGGGCTCTTACAATCCTTTTCTTGACGCAGAAACACTAAGCCTGGCCACAGAATATCTGAAAAATATTGGGATTACTGATTTTAAAGTGCTTGTCAATACCGTCGGCTCTAGAGATGATAAGCAAAGCTTTTCAAAAAAGCTTAAAATATTTTTAACCCCCTCAAAAGAACTGTTATGCGAACATTGCAAAAGCAGATTTGAGCGTAATGTACTAAGAATACTTGATTGCAAAAACAAAAACTGCAAAAAAATCCTAAAGGATGCTCCGAAAATCATTGATTGCCTTAGCCCTGAATCTATGAAGGACTTTTCTCTGTTTCAGAACGCGCTTGAATTATTAGGAGTCGAATATACCTTTGATCCATATCTGGTTAGAGGCCTGGATTATTATACAAAAACAGTTTTTGAAATCACGCATGATAAACTAGGAGCGCAAAACACAATATTAGCTGGCGGCAGATACGATAATCTCATTGAGCAATTAGGCGGACCGGCTACCGGAGCTATTGGTTTTGCCTGTGGAGTAGAACGTTTATTATTAGCTCAAAAAGCTGAGTCAGGGGCCGCAAATATTACAATTAAGCCAAGTATTTATGCTATCGGATTAGGGAAGGATTCCTATGAAAGAATTTTTGAGATAACTCATATTTTGAGAAAGAATTCAATATCTGTACACCTTGATTTTGAGAATAAATCAATAAAAGCCCAAATGCGTCAGGCCAATAAACTTAGCTGTTCGCATGTACTGATATTAGGTGACGATGAATTAAATAAAGACAGCATCATAATCAAATATATGGACAAAGGTATCCAGGAGCTAATTAAAATAGAATCCCTATTGGAAGTTATTAAAAAAGAATTTCCTTTAAGAATTTAGCTTGTTTTTCATTTTGTATAAAATTGTACTTGACAAACCCTGAAGCACTTACTTATAATAGAGTTAGAAATTAAAATAATGTTTTTAAATACTATAAAAAACTTTTAAACGATGGGGGAGAGTATGGATACTGAAACCAAGTTTGAAGAGAAACGGAAATTCGAAAGAACTAATATCCCTGGGTTGAAAGTGAGTTTTAAAGTTCTAGACCCCCGCAGATACTCCACTTATCATGAAAAAATTATTGATTCGGCTGCTAATATTAGTTTAGGTGGCTTATCACTGCGGACTAAAACAAAACTTCCAGTTAAATCCCCTATAGGCGTTGATATAAAGATCAGCCCTAAACATGAGACTATACGCACCTTTGGCAGAATAGCATGGATAAGGCGCAATGACGCGCAAACTAATGACTTCGATGTAGGTATCAGCTTCTCTTGGTGGAATAATGAAGAAGATAAAAAATTAGTCTATAACGCAATGAAAAACCAAGAAGCATAAATTTCGGGGTCTTTAATTTATGAAAAGCTCATATCAGGATGAATTATTTCAAAAGCTTATAGATCATCAATCATGGAAAGGTGAATTAGAGGTCTTTACTCAAATAATCGGCAGCTGCTCCTGGCTAATAGTTCCTGATTCAAATACTTTTCTCGGAAAACATAATAAAATCTATTCAACAATTGCTCTCTCTAAAGAATGCATTAACACCATTAATCCGCTTTTATTAAAAACCAAAAAAACCCGACGTGTACAGAGTCTAATTACTAAAAATAATCACTTCTTTTACTGCATCCCAATCACCCGAGCTGAACAAACATACGGATTTATTGGCCTATGTCAGGTAAAGACAAAGATCTCTGGTGATTTACTAAAGCTTTTTAATTCCTTTACTTGCACAACAATTGAAAGTGTGCAAAAAGAACTTGAAGTTTCAAGGCTTTACGAAACTATAAGACCGAAGACAATTGCCTTATCTACTGTGCATACTGTTGGCAGAATAATAAGCTCAACGCTTGAACTCAGTGAATTATTGCCTCGTATCGCAAGGCTTAGCCTGCAAGTTTTACGAGCTCAACGCTGCTGCATCATGCTTGTAGATAAATATAAACGCCATATAATACCTCATGCGACTGTTGATGTTGAAAACAAAAGCGCTAAACAGCAAATACTGAAAATGGGAGAGGGGCGCGCAGGTAAAGTAGTTAAATCCGGAAATGCCTTAATAACGCCTAAATTTTTATGTATTCCGCTTCTTGCGGAAGAAAATATTATCGGGGCGATCAGCATGACACAGCGAATGGATGGAAAACCTTTCACTTCTTTTGATAAGGAGATTCTTACTACTTTATCTGAGCAAGCAGTAATTGCCATTAAAAACGCGCAGCTTTACGATGAACAGGAAAAACTGGCTTTAAACAGTATAAAGGCCCTGGCGTCTATTTTGAGTTCCGGAGTAGCTGATAACTATGGACGCTCGAATTTATTCATTAATCTTACAATGTCTATAGGCATGGAATTAAAATTACGCTCCGATCAAATGCGTATGCTCTACTATGCGGCAATTCTGCATAATGTAAGCCAGATGGGTCTACCTGATAAAATCCTAAAAAAATCAACAAAGTTAACCGGTAAAGACTATAAAATTATTAAAGAAAAACATATAAAAGGCGCACAGCTGATCAAACCTATCGGCGGCAGATTAAAAGCAGTTTTGCCTATTATTATACATCATCATGAGCGCTATGATGGACATGGATATCCCAGCGGATTGCGCGGAGAAAATATACCCTTCGGAGCTAGGATTTTAGCTGTTGCCGATTCTTTTGAAGCAATGCTTTCCAAAAGACCTTATAGAAGAAAATTATCAATCTCTCAAGCTGTTGCGGAAATCGTGAAATTCAGTGGAGAACAATTTGACCCAATCATTGTTGATGCTTTTATTCGAGTAATCAAACGCTCAAAAGGTAAAATCTTCAAAAGCAAAAACGACGCATGGATATGGAAAAAATTATAAACTTAAATATTAATAAAAAAATTGTATGTTTTTTTAAATCAACAACCTACTTGTATTGATACCATCTCGGATGGACCTGATTTTCGCTAAATCCCCCGGCAAGTCATTGTTTTATATTAAAATATTCCCACATTGATTATCTTCAAAAAAGTATTGAATTCTGCCCTAAGACTGCTATAATATTAGCATAAACAGAAATGCTAAATCATTGATACAGGAGGTATCTTAATGGCTTATAAGAACAGGGAGGTTCAACCAGAGTTTTTTTCTACAGTTAAAAAAAAGCAAAAGAAAAGTTTTTTACAAAAAAGTATTTTTCAAGACAATTACAAATCTTCATTTACAGTATCTTGTGATACTGTTATTGTTATTATAATAGCTCTATTAATGATTAATTTAAGTTCTTTTGCGATAGGAATTGAAAAGGGTAAATCTCTAATAAAAGAAAAAAGTAAAGACCTGACAAATAAGCAGAAAATAAAACTTTTTACTGTAGAAATACCTAAAGAAATTGAAAAAGTAACTAAGGTTAGTGAAAAACCGCAACATATAAGCACGGTTAAATCTCCCGAAGAATCAGCGTCGGTTTTAGATACAGTTAAAAAAGGGTATATAATCCAGCTTGTTACTTACAGTAGTAATAAAAACGCTACTGAAGAAGCAGAAAAATTAAGAGCTCAAGGTTACAGAAGTAATGTCCGAAAATCCGGTGAATATTTTATTGTCTATTCAGGAGAATATGATTCCAAAAATTTAGCAATAGAAAAACTGCCCAGATTTAAAAAACGCTACAAAGATTGCTTTGTACGTTTGCTTAAAAAAACATGATTTGAAAGGAGATAAAAACAAATGTCTATTCATCCGAGTCTTACAGCAGCTAAGGGAAAAAAACTACGCAGTGTACTAAAGCGTTATGAGCGAATTGAAAAGCTTAAAAAAGAAAACAAGTGGAGTGATAATACTTCCAGCTTTCACCTGCCCAAAGTAAAAGTAATAAAAATGAAGCTGAAAAAATCAAAAGTAGATGACGCAAAAACAGAAGAAGTCAAAGAAGACGCTGTAGCCGCTGGCAAAGGCACTCCAAAAGCCGCTGGTAAAACTGCTTCCAAATAAAGCATACCTAAATATGAAAAAAACTATAACTTTGTTGCTTATATCTTTAATATTTTGTTTTTTGCCAAACTCTAGCGCTTTTGCGCAAAATACAAATTCAGAACCTTTTACCGGTAAAATTACCGCGGATTCGGTAAACCTGCGCAGTGGACCTGGAGTTAATTTTGAGATCCTAAGAAAAATGGATACGGGCAATGAGGTCCTGGTAGTGGGCATAGTTAATAATGAGTGGATAAAGGTCAGTCTACCGAGAAATTCTAAAGCCTTTGTCCATAAGGACTTCATTAAACAGGAGAACAGCATTTACGGAGTTATTAAAGGGAAAAAAGTAAATGTAAGGGCAGGGGAGGGTACAAACTTTAATGTTTTAGGACAGCTTAACCCAGACAATCATGTAGAGATCATTGTCAAAGGCAAAGATTGGTTTGGAATCTACCCATATACAAATTGCCTTGCCTGGGTCCACAAGGATTTTGTAAAAAAGACTGGTCCGGCAAAAAACTATATTGATAATGAAGCCAAAAAAAGAGAAGGGCTTAAGTTGCTTATAGAAGCAGAGAATTTTGAAAAAAAGAGTAAAGCCGCTGCTCTAAAGAGCAACGATTTTTCCCCGATAATACAAAAATATAAAGTTATCATACGTGATTATGCGCAAAGCCCTGCAAATGAAATAGCCCGTTCTCATATTGAGCGCTTAGCCAAGATTATTCTGCAAATAAAAAAAGCAGAGATCAAGCTTAAAGCAGATATTGAAACAGCAAAAGACAAAAAAACAATCCTTTCACAGCCAAGTACTAAAGCAGACGCACAGGGTAAGATCACGGAAACCGGAAAATTCTTCAACCGCCCCGGCACACACAGACTGATTAAAGACGGCCAAACACATTATTTTTTAAAAAGCGATACGGTTAATATAAACGATTACACATACCATCAGGTACAAGTCTGGGGAAAAATTAAAAGCAGTAAGAAATCAAAAATACCTGTCATTGAAGTTGATTTTATCAAAAAACTGAACTAATTAGATAGGCATTTTATGAATTCCATTAATCCTCTAGCATTAAGTTTTATAATAAATCTTCCAGCTTTATTCATAGCTTTAGTTGTGCATGAATATGCTCATGGTTTTGTCGCCCATAAACTTGGCGATAATACAGCCAAATTTATGGGCCGCCTGACTTTTAATCCTCTAGCACATATCGATCTATTCGGAACCATTATCCTACCGCTAATGCTCATCATAAGCAGCTCTCCGGTTATATTCGGATATGCTAAACCTGTTCCGGTAAATTTTCATAATCTGAAGAATCCGAAAACAGGGATGATCTGGGTTGGTCTAGCCGGACCAATGGCAAATTTCATCACAGCGGCTTTGACATTTCTTATACTCCTTAGCGGCTTAATTCATCATTCCGGAATACTGGGATTTCTGGTAACAGTAATGCTTATTAATCTGGTACTTGGCGTTTTCAATCTCATACCCATACCGCCCTTAGACGGCTCACGCATATTAATGGGGCTTTTGCCGAGAAAACTGGCTATTTTATACGCACGTATTACACCCCTGCATGGAATGATAATATTGATCATATTACTGTCAATTATACGGAGAAATTTTTAATGAATCAAGTAAAGGTAAACCTTTCAGATCGCAGCTATCGGATAGTAATTGCCGATGATGATTTCCAGAGCCTGTCTAAGAAATTAGGCCAATTAAATCTAGGCACTGACGCGATCATCATCACCAATTCGCGCATACGCGCTCTTTTCGCAAAAAGGCTCCAGGAAGCTTTAAGTAAATTAAAAATCATCCCTCATATATTTAATGTGCCGGATTCTGAAAAAAGCAAATCCATTTCCGAATATGTAGGAATAATCAGCAGAATATCTGCGATAGACACAAAAAAGCGTATTTTCCTTATTGCCTTGGGCGGGGGAGTGATCGGGGACTTGACAGGCTTCATAGCTGCCACCTATAAACGCGGGATATCATATATTCAGATTCCCACAACCCTGCTGGGGCAGATTGACTCAAGCATTGGAGGCAAAACAGCGATTGATCTGCCAACCGGGAAAAATCTCATCGGCGCGTTTTACCAGCCAAAACTTGTGTATTCTAATATTAATTTGATTAAAAGTCTTCCTGCAAGGCAGATCCGCTCCGGCCTGGCTGAGGCAGTAAAATACGGTATTATAGTCGACCCTAAACTATTCAAATTCATAAAAAATAACCACAAGAAAATACTTGATCTAAATAATACATGTTTGAGCTATATTATCAAGGCATCAAGTGCCATAAAAGCAAGGATCGTGGAAAACGACGAAACAGAGACAACCGGCCTGCGCACTATACTTAACTTCGGCCACACCATTGGACACGCGTTTGAAACTGCCGAGGGATACAGCAATTTAAATCACGGAGAGGCCATAAGCATCGGCATGATCTGCGCGGGAGAGATTGCTCATTCCATGGGTATTCTTCCAAGCCTTGAGCTAAAGCGGATAATTGATATCCTTAAACTCCTCAAGCTGCCGCAAGAAGCAAACAAAGGCGACCTTAAAGCGGTTTTAAATGCCTTTTTGCGTGATAAGAAATTCATTAATGGACACATCCGGATGGTATTGCCTTCAAGAATCGGACATGTTTTTGTAACAGAAAATATATCTTATAACCTAATAAAAACAGTAATAAAAAAAAGGATGGCCCGCTAATGGACTTAAATACAAAATTGAATATAAAGCTTAGAAAATTTAAAGACAGCGATAAACCCCAGATAGTTAAATTGATTAATTCAATACTAAAAAAAGAGTTTTCAATATCAAAAGATACATATTCTGACTTTGATATTAATAACATAAGTAATGTTTATGGCGGGAAGAAAGATCTCTTTCTCGTAGCAGTTTTAGGCAATAGTGTAATCGGCACTATCGCCATAAAAGAAGATGACAAAAACTCCGCGTTACTAAGACGGGTTTTTGTTTCGCCTGAATTTCGCGGTATAGGCTTGGGGAAAAAACTTATCGTCAAAGCCATTGAATTCTGCGAAAAAAACGATTACAGCGTAATAAATTTCTGTTCAACAAATAAAATGCAGGCCGCTAATGAACTATGTAAAAGAAACGGCTTTAAACGCAGGGCCTGCATGACCCTGGGGCCTAATAAACTGCTGAAATTTACCCGCCGTCTCCGCAACAATAAAAGATAATAAATCTCATGAAGAAACTCGGCGAAAAAGTCTTATTCCAAGGAAACTGGCTAACTGTAAAAGAGATGGAATTTTTACATAAAAACCAATCTGCTACCTGGGAATGTATTGTTCGCAAAAATACTAGCAAAATAGTAGTTGTCTTAGCGCTTGCCAAGCCATCAAACCGCTACGTTCTTATCAAACAGTTTAGGCCGGCCATCAATAACTATGTAATCGGTTTTCCGGCAGGGCTAGCTGAAACCGATGATATTGAAAAAGAAGCCCTAAAAGAACTAAAAGAGGAAACCGGTTTTAGCGGCAAAATAACCAAAATGAGCCCAAAATTAGCCTTCAACCCCGCGCTTAGTGATGAAATCGTTTATATTGTTGAGGCACTAATCGATGAACGAAATCCAGGGAATTTAAACCCAAAACAGCAGCTTGAACATACTGAAGAAATTGAGGTTGTACTGGTTGATAAAAAAAATGTTAAAAATTTTCTTCAATCTGAACAGCAAAAAGGTGCGGATATTAGTGTCGGTTTATGGTACTTATTTGGTTTTAATCTTTAACTTATATGGAAAGATCTAATGGACAAAAATTCAGGCCGCAAAACAGCGATCAGCGGAAAAATTTCATTGTTTTCCATATTTTCCATTATTGCCATAATTATTATGTGTACTGCCGCATGGAAAGCTCTGGATATTGCTAAAGATACATATCTAAAGACCATTAAAAACAACCAAAAAACAGCTCCAAAAAAACAATCAAGTAAGGTAAATAAAACCGCCATGAATCCGTTTTTAAGTAAACTTTTTGTCGGATTTCATCTTGCCAAAGCAAATGTTGAAAATAATAAGGACATTGCCGCAATAAAAGCAAATGAATCAAAGGCCCAAGACATACTTAAAAGATATGCCGCTGCACAGGAAAAATACAGGGAATTTTACGGCTATTACGCAAAAAACGCCACAGAGCTAATAATTGAGGAAAACAATAAACTGACCATCATTGACCCTGTAATAAAGGTACTTAATTCAGCCTATAATAAAGAAAATCCGCAAAACGGATACTTTTACATAGAAATTGTAAAAACCGGCCCAAAAGCCAGGCCAGCAAGCTTTTTCTTAAGCGCAATACCGGCAAAATACGGAATAAGCGGCTTTAATACATACTGCATAAATGAGCAGGGAAAAATCCGAAAAAGCAATACCAAAGGCCACCCGGAATTTGATATAAAGATTATTAACGATACCTGGGCGAAATAAGATAATAGCCTAAATCATATGCATTGAAAAATATTAAAAGGGAACAGGAAGATACAGGGAAAAGCCAACCGCAAGCAAATTCCACAACATATTGACAGCACAAGAACTAGCGTCACCATTCTACGGGGACATAACATATATTATAGGAAGTTGGTAATTTACCGACACTCACCCCCCAAATACAGGTTTTTAATGGGTTTTCTGATTCTTGATTTAGCCACAAGTTGTCCACAGGCTTGTGTGGTGTGTTTAGTCTTAGACACTGCAATTTGTGCGGTGTTTGGGCAGATAAACATCAGATTTTTGTGCGGAGTAATAGTATTTAGACAGTTTTACACCTCTCCCCCGGACTTAGACATTTTTAGGGAAAAAAGGGATTTCTAGCTTGATTTTACGGGGAAGTTGTATAAGCCTTGACTCATCAATATATCAAAACTGTGCTATTGCGATTTTTCGGATCTGTTTTTATGTCCAAGGGGTCTTTTGCCTGGATTTTTATTGCTGGAGATGGCTATGAATAGCAGATTCTATTTCCTTGAATAATCTTGAGGGGCGCGGAAAAGGCTTTTCAATTATCTTATATATTTTTAATTCATTCATCTCTTGGGGACTTAAAACAAACTGAATACCAGTGCCGACAAGAAATGTCGGACTTTTGTCCCCGTACTTTGCCCTGATTTCTTTCATCATTTCATAGCCGGATTTTCCATCCATTTTAATATCTACTATGACCAAATCATATTGCTCCTGTTCTATCCTCTCCATCGCTTTTTCCGCATTAGAAACAAAGGCAGCGCCGTAACCGCGATTTCTCAGTAAACGAGCCAAAAGAAATGCAAACAGCTTTTCATCATCGACAATAAGAATCTTACCGCGTTTTATGCTTGAGGCATCATTTGGATCTGATTCATTAAGACCTTCTGATTTGTTCAATTCTTCATTATTTTTCATGTTTTTAATCCTGTGATTCCTGCGGCCGCTTCAGCCATTCTTCATTAAAGTGAATACGAACCTCTTCCAGAATATCTTCAAAACGCTTGAATCCATGCTATTTAAGCATGCCGGAAAAAACAATACTTCCATCGTGCCCCTTATCGATTTCCAGAAATGGTCGATCATTCCCCTTGCATCCTGATTTCTAAAGGATTCTATTGTTCTGTGCACACCCGCCTCAATATTCTTATGCGCATGCGGACAGCAAAGAATAGGATCAAAAATATTTTTATTAAGAAAATCTATGAGTTCGTCTTCTTTGCTCATATTGTACTAACCCTCCCTTAAATAAAAACAAGCAAATCCCTTTTTGGAATTTACTTATATATTTAAAGTTGCCCCTTGAGCCCTCTGCCAAAATGTTTATGTTTTCTGTTCACTGCCCCCATCCTTACTGAATAAACATTCAGAAATATAAGACTGCGAAATATTCAACTTTCTCTTACTCTTATTTTAATTTTTATCAAGGAAAAAATCAACAACTTTCATATATTAGGATTTTATCTTTCTCTCCCCAGGCAAAGCAGCTTGGGAAACTTTCGGCATCTGGGCAAATAAGTTTTTATAGATTTCGCTATACCTGTCCTTGCCTCCGATAAGTCCTAATGCTCCGGGCATAACCTTTTTCGCCTCATCCGTCATAACACGTGAAACATTTTGAATATCCCATTGAGCATGGGCATCTTCCCTTAGTCTTGATAGGTGATAAAGCTCACGCGCATTTATATTAATAAGCACACGTTTCCTATGTGAATTTGTCAATATATACGGGGCAGCCATAGGTATTTCTTTCTTAATAGCAGCATAGACCTTATTGGTTTTTTCAACTATCTCCATAAAAAAAGGCTCCATACCGATTTCCTTTACCGCAACCGGTATGGTATTACCTAGCATTGGATCATAGCCCTGAGCAGTGATCGTGGACATCCGATGTCTTTTCAGCTGGCCGAAGCAGGCTGATGAAAGCACTATATTATAGGTAAGATCTATATATTCAAACTCCCTAGGCACAGAATCATAAAACTGCATATTTTTCCAGGTACTCATAAAAATCTTCTTCAGCTCATCTGGAGATGATTGATCAACAACTGCACGGCACGCTTCATAAGAAAGACTTGATGCAACATGAAGCAGGCTCGCAGCCAAAATAGCATCCGCATTTTTGGTATATTCAACAAGCTTTACTTCCTGCAAATCCCCAGGAATTTCTACACTTTTCTGAGAAAGGATGTTATCAGCAACTTGTTTTAGATCTTGAAATGTATTTCTGTCAAAATCGTTAGCCTCATTAAAGATCACAATAGATGGAGCAACCTCAGATATTAACTTATATAGAGCCTGACCCAGTTCTCTAACCTCTACGAGAGAATGCGAAGCAAATCTCCTAAGCAATAGCTCAAAATTCCTGGCATTAATTGTCTGGCCTACCTGCGATTCTGTAGCAAGTGCTGTTATATATCTGGCATCTTCTTTTGCCCAGCCCTCAAGCAAATTATGATTTTTAGGATTAGCAGCCAATTCTGAGTTCTTGCTGAAAACATGCTCTTTGAGCCTTTCATAAAGCTTAAAGTAAGCCTGATTCTGCTCATTGATCATATCTGTAAAAGCTTTCTCAAAAGAAGTGCCCTTTATTTCCTTAGGTATAACAAAATCATTATCAAGTGTTATATATCGCTGAGACTTTTCTGTATATGAACACAGGCGAAATTTTTCAATTTCTTCCATTACATATCTTGAGACCCCCAGAATATCCAGATTAAACACAGCGTGCTCAGCCACGGAATGATGTCCCATTTTAAATATTATTGTAGCATTGGACTTTCTGGATTTTTCTACTTCTTCTCTGGCAGATTTTCTTATTTCATTGATAGGTCTATCGTCACGGCTTATACGCGCATATGCGGCAGATATTACCTCGGGCGTTAGATCTTCACGCTTTGGGCCCTTTACCTGCATATCCTTAAGTACCGCTGTATCCACATTAAAGCCTGCCAAAAAAACCTTCATATTCCATCCTTTCATTTCAATTGCCCTCTCCCCTGCCCTAAGAACTGGCATATATTAAAGCCGGCAATTAGCTGTAATCACTTGACTTATAAATATATTACTGTGTTTACCAAAATAAGTCAATGGGATTTATTCTGCTTTTGGCAGGGGCGATATTAAGAAAAATAAAATGAGCCGGATCCCAAATTTACAAACGGGATCCGGAAATTCTCACAATCAAATCCTTAACATTATTTTTTCTTTGCTTTTGCTTTAGTTTTAGTTACTTTTTTCTTAACAGCTTTCTTTTTTTTTGCTGGCATAATTCACCCCCCTTCGTTTTAAATATAATTTAACTTGAAATTAAATAAACCATCCCCAAAAAAAAAGAAAGACAACCCCATATGGGATTGTCTAATTAAATAATTTTAGCTTTTTATTGTGCGTCCTTTGCATAATTTGCTTTTAACAAATCTTCCTTTGATTTATATATTACTCCTAAAATTTTTCCGCGTCAACAAAAAAATAGCGCCTACAATAAATACTTTTTCTGCCACTGACATCTCCATCTCCGACCGATACACATTTCACAAAAGGACTCGGTAACAGTCAGGTGTAAGATATTTAAATAGCTATATCCAGCGTCTGATCTTTTCTTTATATGAATGAAAACATGCCCCGTGGACTCACCATATAGTCAAGCCAGGAGTTGCTCTTGATTACTAGAAAACCCCCTGCACTCTATAGCATAAAAGCTTTTTTTAAAAAACTAATGATTTCCCTGCCTGCGATTTTATGGCCTTGTTCATTCCAGTGCGCCATATCATGAAGTTTGATCGCTACCCCTTGTTCTTTCGCATTTTTCATAGAACCAGCAATGTTTTCTAAAAAAATAAAGTTGTGTTTTTTTGAGATTTTTTTGAATTCCTGGTAATAGGGCTGAGTATCCCCAACAGCGAAAACTATCACAGGTAGATTAGAACACCGTTGTGATATCATTGCAAATATAGACGAGGTTATGTCTGAAGCTTTCTGAAAAACAGGGTGTTCAGGTCCTTTTAGTTGAATTTCCTGCTCAATATTATATGAGAAAAGCCTTGTTCTAGATAGAACAAAACGCAATAGCTTCGAATAGTGGTTTGCAAAAAAAATAATCAAATTATCTCTGCTTGGGTCTTTATAAGTTATAGTAGCGTCGTCCATCAGATAAGGCCGTTTTATTTTATTGATATTGAGATGGCTTTTTGTACCAAACTCTATTGAGTTTTCAACAAAATCATTCCAGCATAATTGAATAATAACAATATCCGGATTAATTAAATCAAAGTACTTCTCTAATACTAAATATTCCTGAAGAGTTCCGTATCCATCCACTCCGTAAACAAAAAGCTCGATCGGAAGTGTGCTTAGATAGGAATAATAAGTTTTATTTGGATCAATTTGCACAGCCCTTGTAAAAGAATCGCCAATAATTAAAACCTTCTTTTTTGTTGAAGAAGTATCGCCAAATGCCTGAAATCCATAATTTTCATTTTCAATGTTTTTCCACCCTAAGGTTTTATCAAAGACGTAAAACTGATGATTCTTTCGAGTATGACTGCCATAAAGCAGCCCTTCTTTAAGCGGAATGCTGTATTTGTGGCAATGGTAGATTCTAAAACAGCCCTCGCCGATGATAAAGCATATTAAAAAAGAGACCAGACAAAGACTTATTTTTTTTATTTTTCCCATAATGAGACTTTTTTAGTACGCAGCCAGTTCAGTTCAACTATTTGTTATGCCTTATCTTTATTTAAAACTAAGCAAGCAACAATATTACTAAAATATTCCGGCTTGGCATTTGCACAGGCCAAAACATCTTCTTTGTTTTGTAATGTTCGATAGAATATTTTAGCAATTAAAGGATTGCCAATCATACCATATTTTAATAAATGGATAGTATCTGTAAATTTTCTAATGTTAAAGTTCGGGCTGCCGAATAAGAACATTTTTTCCAGACTAAGCCCTGAAGGATCAACAATCCTCTTAAAAACAGATTTTCTGTCATAATAACGTATAAAGTTTTCCCATTCATAATGGGTGATTTTATCGTTTGATCTGCTATGTCCATTTTTAGGAATTATTATTTCTCTAAAATCTTTATGAAATTCAACAGAAATAAACATCTTGCCGCCCGGCTTGAGAACCCGGGCTAGTTCTTTAATACTTTTGGAGTCTTCATCTCCTTTTAAGTGCTCTAATGTTGAGATAGCAAAGATTCGGTCAAAAAAATTACTTTTGCAGGGAACTCTCCCTCCATCTAGAAAAATATGATTCAATTTTTCATTGAGTAATGATTTATACCTTGATTGGGATATAGTTTCTTTCATCCCAATCAACGAAGAAGATACAATGTCGCAACAATAGGTACACATGCCTTGAGCGGCCAAGTATATAGGAAAAATAGAATCTCCGCTTCTAAAATCCAGCACATTCATTTCAGGGCTTAAATCCATAGAATTAAACGCCAGAGGATATTCAATAGCTCTGGTCATATAATAAGAGTAAAGCAATCTTTTTATCCCGAATTTTTTCTGAAATAAAGTTAATTTCCAGTTATTTGTTCTCATTTTTTTGGATACAATGTTTAAACTCAACTACTGGATCAAGCTATATTGTTCCCCTCCTGCTTTGAGAAATATTGCAAATTATCGGATTTACGTTCCGCTACGTCGGGATGAGCTTGAAGGATTTGTTATATTCCCTTTTTGGTGATCCTTTCAAATAAACTAATAATTGGAATTCCAATAAAAGCACGCAGAGTAAATCCTAAAGGACCAGTAACAAAAAGGCCAAGCGATTGTACGACCAACATTCAACCTACGAGGTTGAATGTTGGTTTCATGCTATTTTCTTATCTCCGGAAAATATTTCGTTGATAGTTATATATAAAGCACCCTTAGGACGAATATCCGGTCTTTTTTCCTGTACCCAGTTAAAAACGTCCTGATACTTTTCCCCTTCTTCTATATATTCCGTTTTTCCCTTTAATTGATATGATTTTTTCGTTTCTGGATCAAGCACCACAAAAGAAATATTTGAATTTGATAAGATATTATCTTTTGTTTTTACCAGCTTATTATCTGCTATAACCACAGTCGTGTCATTTATGTATTTTAAAAAACTAACATATATTATATTCGGCACATATTCATTATTAACAGTTGCCACGCAAACAGGAGTTGTTTTATCAATCGCAATTTTAACTTCTTCCGGTATCTTTATCATCATCTATCTCCCGTTTGTTTCGTCCAGTTACCAGGCTAGGAATAGTTTACCCGCAAGACAATACCTTTAAGTCCCATAACTTAAAATAAGTCTTATTTATTAGACTTTTCTATCTCTTCCTCTACTTCTTGGGCTCCTTCTGCATAAAATTTTTCTTCCTCCGGAGCTAATTCCCTAAGCAAACGTAGGAATTCACCAGCATGCACTTTCTCTTCATCAGCAATATCCTTCAATACTTCAATTGCTAATTTATTATCAGTTGATTCTGCTAATTGCATATACATCTGAACCGCTTCATATTCTGCAGCGACCATGAATCTTATTGCTCGGATCAGTTCTTCTTTAGTTATTTTCTTGTCTTTTGAAAGCCCTGAAAATGGATTTGCGAATTCCGGCATATTCAACCTCCTTTTAATCTGGTTAATGTTTTGTTTTCCAGTATTTAAAATACAGCATTTAGCGTTAAACGTCAAGCAAATTAACAGTCAATAGTCTATGGCTAATAACCCAAATAGTTACGAGTTATACCCTAAAGGGCACACGTGAATTACGAGTTATTAGTGAAAAACTAAACTCAAGTCTTCCTCTTAACTAGTCATAATATCTCAATAATATCATATTGTACGCATTTCGTAAAATGAGGATTTTTATGTCTTCTGACTCCCCTTTTAGAATTTAATCGTCTTTTTCTTTGATTTATGAACGAGGATGAAGATATGGATGTCGGAACGCCATAAAACATGATGTTTTTTCGGCGGTAAAGTCTCAGTTCATAAATCATTAGAAAAAAGATTAAATCCATTAGGTTGGATTTTCTTTGCATACTTTCTTTTAGCCACCAAAAGAAAGTATGGCTGGGGGACGCAACATCTGGGGCAGGCATCGCCCCTTTTAGTTTTTAACTCTTGAACCCTCATCCCTGTTTTTATGATTTTTACTTTTTACTTGCGATCTCAATCGCTAACCCGTAACTATTTTTTTCTCTTTATCTTTTACTTCTGCTATGAGCCATCAGCCATAAACTAATCTACTTTTTACTTGTAACCCCTATTTAACTCTTGGTCCAAATACGGGTATTTAAATTCAATTCTTCCACAATACTTACTGCCATCTGAAAATCTTCAAAATACTGCTGTATGGGAGAAAAATCAAGCAATGTCCGGAATATTCTAGGCTCAAAAAGATCTCTGGCATAAGATACAGCCACATAAACTTTAGAGCCAATAAAGGAAAAATATATTTTGCGTTTGGTTCTCTTCTTAAACTCAACCATTCTGCTCATAAGACTGGTCGATAAGATATAGCGCGCCTCTATCTGATCATCACCGTATACAGCGAAAATCTTTTCAAATTCAGGGTCTTCCAGCTTAATAAGCTTACCTCGGCCTTTGTTCATTGATTGAAGCATTGTGCCGATCTGGCCGAAAAGCTTTTCCGCGGTGTCCGGCAGCACAACTGTTCTGCCTTTAAAATGTTTATTGAAATCCGCGATGAAAAACAATCCCTTGAATATTGTATGTACCTGTCTGCGCCCCTTGCTGTCATGCGTAACATATTTGGCGTGAATTTCAGAAAACTCCAGGCTGGTCTGATCGACCTTGCCCCTTACATAATCATCCCCCTTGTATTCATCAGGGTCTCTGATAAAGATCTTACTTTCAATGAATGATGATCTTGAGATATAGCTGGATTGAATATAATTAAGATTTTCATCAATAAAATGTACTATTTTCTCTATGATCCCTTTCTTGAAATTATTTTTGTAATCCCTTGACACAAAATAAGAGATAGCCGTAACCCCAACAATGCTTAGTATAACAATTATTATCTGAGCATCCCCGTTGCTTCTGGCAAAAAAAGCAATTACCCCGGCTAAGGGAATAAGTGTAAAGCAGGCAAACAGTATCTTATTTCTCACCTTAAGCCTCTGCCCTTCAAGAACATTCAGTTGGGGTAATAAAAAGCTCTGATAGAAGTCTTGCAGCTGTTGAAGTACCTTCATTTATTTAGTAGCCTTTCTTCTGAAAAGGATATTACTGTTTATCAAAAATGTTTTTAACATCTACATTCTGTCTTTCTTTTTGAGCTATTTCAAAAACCTGCTTTCTCTGATAATGCATCATGGAAGCTAAAATATTCGTAGGAACCATCTCAATTGCATTATTATAATCAGTTACCGAGGCATTATAAGCTCTACGCGCTGCGGATATCTGTTCTTCAATTTCGGTCAGAGACCTCTGCAGCTGCATGAAATTCTGATTAGCCTTAAGATCAGGATAGTTTTCAACTGCAACCATAATACCCCCAAGCGCCTTAGTAACCTTATTATCCAGATCAACTTTTTGATCATCAGTAATATTTCCGGAAATTGCCTTTGCTCTAAGCTCGGTTATTTCCGTTAAGGTTCCTCTTTCATGCTGCATATATGTTTTAACTGTTGCAATCAGATTGGGAATCAAGTCATATCTTTTCTTAAGTAATGTATCAATACTGGCAAATACATTCTGCACCTGGTTTTTCTTCCCTACTAAGCTGTTATAAAGAAGTCCAATTAAAACAGCCCCGCCAATCAATACCAATAATCCTATGTTCATTTCATCCTCCCTTAATTGAATATCTATCTTTTCTGGAATAATTAACGATTTTCTCTAACTACCTATATATAAACATCTTATCTCTTTGGGCTTAAATAGTCAACCAGAAAAGTCAATTTGCAAATAATTCTATAAGATGGTATACTTTTAAACTATTTTCCTCTGGACTTTATTGCATAAAATGGAGCTATATATAGTGAAGCATAGTTTTAAGTCAAAGCTTATAATATTAATAGTTATTCAGGCCATAATACTAGGTAATCTTGGCAATGCTTACTGTGCATCAGGCAGCTCCGGTTGTCTTGGACAGGCAATAAGCCTTTCTCTGCCGGCAATCCACTCAGGCTTTAAACAAGCTGCCGACTCTGGGCGCTTTAGCGCCATTTTCAGGAATAAGATCCCCTACAGAATCCTCTCATTTACCTTAGCCGCTTTTAGCCTTATTATGAGCCACACAGCTTATAAAGCAGCAGCCTCAATTGATTATCAAAAAACTCCACCGGCTTACAGATTAAAACTACTGCAGAAAGAAATGTTATCTAGAGAAAAAGCAAGCTATTCCATAGATGAACTTGATAAAACAACTATCAGCGGCTATGCCATTGAACTTGAGGGCATTGCAACAGGTGATATTTTTCTCTCCTATGCAGGACCGTTTATTCAGCTTATGTGGCCGGGAGATGATCCCCAAGACATAATGGTTTTAACTATGTTCTGGAGTGAGCTATTGGAAAAATCATTTGAATTCACATACAAAAACACAACCTATAGTATTTTAATAGGCGAGGATGAGGAAATCATTATAACAAAAAAAATAGATATAAAGGTTACTCCGAAAGAGGCAGAAAAATTCAAAATGATTCCTAATGAAATGATAGAGCGGATCCCTGCGTGGAAAATAATAGACGAAACATTTAAAGCCTCTCTTAGCTTTAAATGCCGTAACAGCTCCTACTTCATCAGACTCTGTATTATTGACGGAAGAACGAAGATGCTTTTACTTCAGATAGCGGACAATAAGATATTTGACTATTTCATCGACCTTAATTCTTTAGTTGCAGAACCACTAATAATCCAACCAAACCTAAGCAGCTATCAATTGGGGATTAGCTCTAAATATTCCAAACTAAACAACACCTACACCTTCTCATTTACTGAATTGCCTTTTGGGGCAAAAATAGAAAAAGAAAAACCGCTCACTAGTCCAACAGCAAAACAAATTAATAATAATTCTGCTAAAAGCGCAATCGGTTATTCAATATAAAATATATATTTAGGGGAAACAGAAAAATACACAGATATTAACTGGGAATGGATTAAAAGACCTATTATGGAAATATTGCTTTATTGTCCTTGGTCCTCTTTTTTATTTATACGGGAAAGATAGAATCCTGCCCC
Source organism: uncultured Planctomycetia bacterium (assembly GCA_964437495.1). Classification (GTDB taxonomy): domain Bacteria; phylum Omnitrophota; class Gorgyraeia; order B26-G9; family B26-G9; genus JAGLQQ01. The sequence goes on from CAYTGV010000015.1 coordinate 30,487, forward strand.
GCTCAGTATCAGGAAAAGAACAACAATGAAAAAAACCGGATTACCTTTGGCTGATTTATCCTTGGCTACCTTTTTTTAATATCATCTTGAACTTCCGAAAATAAGCGTTTACCGGTAAGATTCTTTGGTATCAGCTCTCCTTTATATTTAAGGAAAACCGTTTTATCCAGTATCTTCGCAACTGTTGCCCCGTCAATCTCATCACCTATTTTTACGATTGCTCCGTTTATAACAGCATACAGCTCTTCTTAAAATATAATCCCCGTAACCTCGAAATCTTGAGCAAAAGCCCCGATTGAAAGCCCCAAAAACAAAACCAGAAAAAAAAGATACTTAATCATCCCATATAAACTCCCTCTAAAAACTTTAAAGCGAAAACATTAACTGATAATAGCTAATCAGATTTTTAAGCGAATTTGCAACCAAAGCCCCTAATATCCAAAAAATAACAATTACAACAAGACTTATAATTAGTTTTGTGTTTTTATTTAAATCAGGATTAAGCCAGACAACCGGCAATGCAAAAGGTCCAACAGCAACAAAAAGAATAACCATACCCACGTTAGTAAAATACCATTTTTTAAATTTTTTAATAAACTCACCGCAATGTTTACACTTTATTGCATCAGCTTGGATTTCCTCAGCACAAAACGGACATTTTTTATTCATATAAACTCCTTTAGCTTGGTTTTCGATCTAATTTACTCAGAACCGGTCTCCCGGAATTTTTGCCATAACCTCTTAAACCTAGGTTCATAGATCAAGTCATACAGGTGCTCTTTGCCCGGCAAAATATCTGATATCATCAGTCTTAACTTATTTTTTTCAAGCTCTACCTTATCCCAGCTTTTATTGGTATTTAAAATCAGGAAAACTATGCTATCAGCCATTTTCCGTATTTGGGCAGCTTTTTCCTCTTCAAGCCTTAATTCATATTGCCTGCAAATCTCATGTAATCGCCCAAAAACATCATCATGATCGATACATAGAATTTCTCCACAAATACATATTACACTCTGCTGCATATCAACATCTGAAAGCTCATACACTCTGGCGCACTTTGGACATTTAATCGCCATTTTTATTCCCGCCTAAGTTATACGACTGAATTAAAACCAACAAATAATTGTAAAAACTCTTATAATCAATAATGAGACTGCTTACTATTTATTAGTATCAATAATTTTTCCTACAGTTTCCTGATAACTTTTAAGCAGTTCAGACTCTGTAGAAAAATATATCTTTTTTTTATCAGGAAAGGTCATCCACCAATATTTAGCTCCTTGAGGCGCACTACTGTCTTCCTTTGGATCTACTTCGCCATACCAGCTGTATGTCTGCATCAGATCATCAACTCTATTTTGAAATTTGTAATCCGGAATCAGCAGTCGGTCAAGCTTCCAATCAAGGCTATAACCAGTTATTCTAATATATTCATCTTCCGGAAGTTCCATCTTATCCTTGGTTACCATGGCCTCAAATCTTCCCTTATTATCCATTGTCCTGGCCATATTCCAAAGTTTAATAGGAATCACATTGATAATAACTCCCTCTTCATCCACTAATTTAATAACAAATCCATGCCATTTTCTCTGATAATAAACATCCTCTTCCTTTTTATCAAGCATTTTCTTAAGCGAAAGATATGGATAAGCCTCAAACTCATACTGCAACACCCCATCTTTCCAGGCACTCCTAAACTTTACTTTTAAATTCTTCCCATGAAACTGCTGCTCACTCCAATCCTTCATGTTTTCTTCACTATAATCCACCTGAACATTATTGACCTGCAGCTGTTGTTTCTCCGGCATGCTGTCTAAATTTTCTTCTTCAGCCTGATCTTTTTTAGCGCTCGTCTCAGCAGCCTTTACCTCCGGCTTAGAATTAACTGATTTGATCGCAACGATCTCATCACCTTTTATTACGGAAACCTGACCTGTCTTTTTATTCAAGCGGTAAACCGAACCATCCACAGCTTTCATTAGCTGATAATGACTGGAAAGAGACTCAGGTGATTTATCGCAACCGATCAAACACATTAATACTAATATAAAAATAGCTATATTTCTCATATTTTTCTGTTTTTTTAAGATAGACCAGCATTAAATTATTACATGAAATTTAGTGTTTTAGTTAATTATTCTATTTTATTACCATGTACACAGTATGTCAATTTGCACATATTCCTGCTTCTTTTTTAAATAATTATTAATAATTTTTTCAAAACAAATCCGAATTAACAGAAAAAACTAGTCTCCAAGGGCCACTACCCATTCTCTCAAAGCAGACAACTGAACTTGTTGGAAATAAAATATTCACTGTATTTGACTCACAAGTAAGAAGCAATGACGCCAGATGAGATAAAAAAGGCAGATGTCCAACCAACATAATGTTATCAAATTCGAATTCAGTATTATCAATAAACGCAACAGCTGAATCGTTAGGTGAGATCCCGTCTATTAGTTCAACACTACCAGAACTGTTCAATATGCAACTCAATATTTCAGCTGTCTGGATAGCACGAGTCTTTCTGCTGCTTAGAATAATTTCAACTTTAATTTGAGCTTTGTTTAAAAATTCAGCTGTCTTTTGGACATCATGCTTTCCCTTTTCGCTCAAATGCCGTAAACTGTCCTTATTTTCATCCAGGGATTGTCCATGCCGCACTAAATAAAACTTCACAGACCCTCTCCTACCATTCTATTCCCAATGTCTGCTTCACATAGGCATCAATCTTTTTTACGCACTCGCTGTCAATCTGAGTAAATTCAATACCACATTCAGAGAACTTCTCTTCCCTTTCCTTGGCCCAGATCACTTTTCCCTTTGCCTGGATTAACTCTTCCACATCCGGAAGATTAAAAGAAATCTCCATATCCTCTTCTATTTTTATAAGCTCTTTAGAAAAAACCTTCATGCCGGTTGGACTTATATCTACGGTAATACAGCGTTTCTCAACATCAGGAGAACTTGCCATTTTATATGTAACCATAGTACTCAAATTACTACGCACAAATTCGCGATGCTCATCAACCCTTCCCAGCGATCCCTTTATATACTTCGAAAGCATCTGACGGGAATCCTCATCCATGGAAGTAAACTCAAGTCCTATATCACAAAATGATTCAGAGAATTTTTTCTGCCACATAACTTTTCCTTTGGCGGATATGACCTTAGGTAAATCTGGAATGGATAGAGTAAAGGCAACTTCAATATTTTTATCTATAACCTCATTAGAAATAAATCTAACCCCTGAGATGCTAACATCCTGCACTAAAACGGTATTTTCCTTGTCTTCCTGTTTGTATACTGCTTCTACCCCCACATAAAGCCGCGCAAAACCTCTTTTCTCTTCCGCCATATAATCCTCCTGATTATCTTAGCCAATAAAACAAATTCCATTAATCTCCCTTTGGCTTTTTAATGCAATTATAGAATTTATTACATATATTCTATAATGTTCATAATTATATGTCAAACAGAAAGTTATGTTAATTTATCAGAAGGAAAACCCGAAAATTAAAAAAGTTTTCTCAGGTCTTGGCTTATTCTAAATGTATTCAAGCGTAAGCGTCGCCTGAGACCATAATTTCCAAACACCAGATTCCTGTTTAAAAATCACTATCGAATCAATTATATTGTCTTTGAATTCAGGCCCGGAAATTTTTGTGGTTTTCTGCTTTACCCTGCCCAGAGCATAGTCTTGTTCAATTACAATATACTTAAAATTTAACAATTCATACTTTATGTCATAAACCGGAAATATCTGGGAAGAAAAATCCTTTGTTGCCGCGAATCCAGGAGATTTACTATGTACTGTACTCATTACCTTTTCAATATCTTCCTGTTCATAAGCCTTAAAATTTTTCATGATTACACTATTGAGTACTTTTGAGATATCTTCTTCTGCATTAGCATTGCCGGCCACCCCTAATACAGAAAACGCTAAACCAAAAGCCAGCATTATAACTAAAGTCCGCTTGCCCATCTTGCCCCTCCTATAATTTATACTGCATTTTACCTATCAGTACATTATTAACTTACACAAAGAATATAATAGCGTTTAATGGCTTAACTGTCAAATAAGCATATTGTTTATAAAAAAAACCTGAGCTGATATTAACAGCTCAGGTTTCACTTGCTTTTATTCAGTGATATTTATTTTATCTTTTTTTGTATCAGCCTATCGGATAAAAGTGTCCGGTAAAACAATCCGACTGCATCATAAGCACCATTGACAAATTCCGAACTTTTCCATCTTCGGGCCTGTATTGCCTCAAGTGTGAATTCTTTTAATTCCACCAGTTTTTCCCTATCCAGTATATATGCTGTCTTATTGGAGCTTTTTAAGCCTTCCTTTGTTTCCAGAAGTTCTTTTTGTTTAAGCTTCAATGATTTGATCTCAGTATTAAGTAACTCCTCTTTTAATTGCATATCAACAAGTTTCACAAACAATTCTTTCCGATCATCAATCAGCTCATTAGACTTGTGCAACAACGCTCCTTTTTCAAGACCCATTTTGACAAGTTCGTTTTTATAATCTTCGCTTTTGATACGCGTTTGCGTAATTTTAGATTCCCTAAGCCGCAATTCACTATTAGCTTCTTTTAGCTGGGTGATTTCACTGCTTAGTTCATTGATTTTCTTCTTCAGCGTCATATTATCCTGTTCAAGACTTAAACGGGTATTACGCCTTTCTTCCAGCAAAGTTATCTTCTTTAACGCTTCGTTATAATCTTTTTCCAAATTTACTGTCATTTTTTTAAAATCGACTGCATTCTTTTCAGCCAGGATCAGCTCTTCCTCTAATATATTGGTCTTTTCATCAAGATACGGAATAGCTTTTTTTTCTTCTTCAAGCTTTCCAATAATTTTAAATAAATGCACTCGTTCTTCTTCTAATTCTTTATTTTTATTTTTTAATTCTTCTTTTCCTTCGCTATTTTCCAACATACGCGCGTTTTGGATATTTAGTTCAACAAGCTCTTTCTTATCTGCTTCCAGAATTGAAATCTTCTCCAGCAATTCCTTGTTGATCAAATCGATTCGAGAGATTTTCTTGGACAATTCCAGATTGGCTTTATTGATAATTTCTCCCGAAGTTACTTTATCCTTCAGAATAACTATCTTATCAAGCAGGCTTTTTTGTTCCTGCTCATATGCATAAATATCCCCTTGAAGTCTTTTGCGTTCCTGAGTGCTCTTACTAAGTTCCCGCTCATATTCTTTATTCTTTTTAGTATCCTGAGTATACTTTTCCAGTTCCGCAAATCTTTCTTTTAATTCTTTATTTTTCGTTTCAATTGAGGAAAGGTTGCTTTTTAAATCTTCAATATCCAGATGCGCTTCATCAAGTTCCACCTTATACATTTTGCTTTTTTCATCCAGATAATTCAAAGCCTTGGACTGTCCCTCCAGGCTTTTAATTTGCTTCTGAAGCTCTTGGGCTGCCTCTGCGTCCTTCTGACGCAATGTACTTAGTCTGTTATTTTCGAATCTGAGATTCGCAAGTTCATTTTCCATGTCTTTGCGTTCTTTTTGAAGATAAAGAGCATTCCCAAGATTTTCAAGACGGCTGATATTTTCTATAAATCCCTTTCGCTCCTCAGTAAGCAGATCAAGGCTTTGCAGCAGATTCTGTTTATCCGTTTCAAGTCCGGCCACAATTTCCTGCAGAGTATCACGCTCTTGCTCAACTTCTACCCCAATAATATGATTGCTTTCAAGGCTCGTAATCTGCTCTAGCATTGCAATCCGCTCCTGCTCAAGTATGGATACCTGATTTTCTGAAGCTTCTTTTTCCTGCTCCCAGCCCTTTTCAGTTTGATTGGTTATAACTTTCCTGGATTTTTCTTCCAAAGAAGTAACCTTTTTACATAAATCCTGATATTCTTTTTCCAGTATAGATATGCGGTTATTTATATCGCTTCTTTTCCCAAAAGTTACATCGGTTTTCATATTAACCCTTCTCTTCCTTATAATATTAATTAATACATAATTATATAATCAAATAAATTTCTCTTATTCTCTTATGAAAAAAGCGTTTAAGTATACCATATTATAAATTTTCCCGCAATACCGGTATAAAATTTTAAAATAAAACTCTCCCCCCGCAAGATGCTATCAAATATTAAGTTACGTTTTAAGGCTTATATACGCCGGATTTTCAAAAACAGAAAACAGATCTTATCAGAGATTATGGATATAAACCGGCTCAATGTTAGCACTCAGACTAAACTTAAAAACACTAGAATAAAAATAGAGTTCAGCATCCAAAGCTCGCTTAATATTCTCTGCTATTCGAAATCCATGCCCCTCGCCTTCAAATACCACATAAGCTACCGGGAATCCTTTATTCTTTAAAATATCTACCATCATCTGCGCCTGGGCTATAGGAACAACTCTATCGTCAAGCCCCTGGAAAAATATTAGGGGACAAGATAATTGATCAATATGATTGATCGGAGATCGGTCTTTATAAATAAGTGCCTTTTCCGGATAAACACCTATTAGTCCGTCAAGGTAGTGAGATTCAAATTTATGCGTTTCTTTGGTTAATGCCTCAAGATCACTTACTCCATAATAACTTGCGCCTGCTTTAAAAACACGGCTTGTAGTTAAAGCACAAAGAGTCGTATACCCTCCAGCACTTCCGCCCCTTATCGCTACTCTATTTTCATCAGCCAACCCCTGTTTAATCAAAAAACCTGCGGCATTTATACAATCCTGCACATCAAAAATTCCCCAGTTATTTTTAAGTTCCTGCCGGTATTGACGCCCATAACCAGTGCTTCCTCGATAATTAACATCAATGACCGCAAAACCACGGCTTGTCCAATACTGAACACTTAGATTCAGCACATTGCTGGACGCCGAAGTAGGGCCTCCATGGCTCATCACAAGTAATGGAGGCCTCTCCTGCTCTTGGACCAAAAAATCCTTATTCAAAGGCTGATAGTAAAAAGCATGCGCATAGGCATTATTGCTAGTGGGAAAATCAATAGCCTTAGGAATTGAATAATAGCCGGAATCTAGTTGAACCGTGTTTGAAAATTTCAATACATCTGTTTTATCTGTTTTAGAATCAAATCTCACAATACTTCTAAATCGATCATGACCTCCGCCTGTAAAAACAACTGTGTCCGAATTTGCCCTCACGTAGCCAATATCTGAATAAGGTGTTTTGATTATCTGTACTGTCTCAAGAGCCGGATCAATCCTAGCTAAATGCCACTCTCCTTTTTGATTAAAGGTACAAACTATCTTATCTTTAGAACAAAATGCATATGTGCTCATGCCAAATACCCATTGCGGTATACCAAATTCAGCCTGCATCTGAGTAATGGCAATAGCCTGCCTATCCTGCATTTTATACAAATTCCACCATCCATTTATATCGCTGATGAAAAACAACTCCCCATCAGGAGAAAACTCTGGTTGAAAAATAGACTCATCAGATCCGCCGGCTAAACATTTTTTATTTATTAAGACACCCTGTTCATCAATATCCGCAAACCAAAGCTCTGTACCGTCCCAAGGCATATTTGAGTGATTCCAGCTAAGCCAGACAATAGCCGATCCATCAGGAGATATCCTGGGACTTGCGTAAAAATCATTCCCACAAACTAGGGTTTGTATGGCATGCACACTGTCAATTCCTATGCTAATAAGAGAATTTATAACCCCGGCTTCTTTATCTCTATGGTCCTCACATACGCATATAAGCCGGTTAAACCGCTTATCCATTACTGGATCAGCATAGCAGCACTTCTGCTGGGATGTTATGGGCTGAGGCGTCTCAGTGCTTACTTGAGAATATAAACGCTGGTCAGAAAAATTTGAAAAGTATACAATGCCTTCATGGACCAAAAAATCTCCCCCGCCATATTCATGCGCCTTTGTCCTCGCATTAAAACCGGAAGGTGTAATATCCGTGTTTTCTCCATCCGGGGAATACCTAACTATCACATTCCTTCCTCCCTCACCAGGACGCATTTCAATCCAATAAATATCTTCTTTATCAAACTTCGGCTGGCTCAGAGCTATCGTTTCGCTGACGATTAGTTCTGATGTTATCGGAGACTTCCATGATCCGTAAGGAGTAGATTTATTTACATTCATATACAAGAGTTAGGTTATAGGTTAAACACGGTTAAATCTGGTTAATCTAATCTTACTACGCAGAAAATAATAAGTCAATCTTGATAATAGCTACATCGTATCAAGAACTCTGCTGCTTTTTAAAGCAGTTGTGTTAGGAGAACTGTTTTTGCGGATTTAAAGATTGCTTTTACCATGGATGAGCAAAAGCAATCCCTCCCTCACAGATAGCCAAGGATGGCTATCGATAATGCCTGTCCGTCAATCTTTATGGAAGAAGTAAAAATAGCCTTTCTAGTACAATTTACACTTAAAGCCCTTCCAATGTTTTGTGCTTACCATTTATAAAAACAACAGACTATCTTAGGATATCAATAGCTATTAAAAACGCAAGTTAAGGGAAACGCATATATCAATATCATAGAGGCGCCCCTTGTGTGCGCCCGAGAAAACATAAAACAGCGATTAGCGTTTAGTTGTTAGCGAATAGTCTGTGGTATCCTGAAATAGCTTGACAGAAAATAAAGATTGTAAATGGTAAACAGTTATTAAAGATAAGGTAACTAAAGGAGTAATGGCTCAAAATGATTTTACACTTTACATGATTTTTTCCGATAGAAAGATATCGTAAGCGATAAATCAGCCCTAAATTTACGGTGCTCTAAAAACTCTCCCGCCCAAAAACGGCGGGATCAGGCATTCATCGCACCCTTACGGGTGACCCGTAAATAGAGGTCAAATTTATCTAAAATTATGCAAGGCGTTTAAAAATCATTTTAATCCCTTCAAAGCTTTACGATGCTGGGGCTAAAAAAAGTATAAACTATTTCAGAACAAGACAGTCCTAACCTGTTTAAAAATTATATCTTGCAAATATATTCATTTATGTTAAAATAAAATCTCAAAATTTATGCTTATTTTAAAGCATTATCTAGTCTACATAAACTGCTTTTATAAAGTAAAAACTGCGCATAAATATTTAAGGAGATTATATGAAAAATATTGGGATTATAACAAGCGGCGGTGACTGCGGCGGACTTAATGCTGTAGTAAAAGGAGCGGCACAAATGGCACATTCACGCGGTATGAAGTGCTTTATCATTCCTAACGGCTATGCCGGGCTATATAATCTAGTCGATTTTGAATCTTTGGTGGAATTAAATCCCGAAAGAATAGATCTTGTACAGGCAAACCCTGCCGGATCAGAAGCCGGACATTCAAGAGTGAAGATAAAAATGATCAAAGATGCCAATAAATACGAAAGAATCAAGACCGGTCTTAAAAAGTTTGCGATTGAGGGCCTGGTTATCAGCGGCGGTGATGATACCGGAAGTGTAATAGTTGATTTATCCCAAAACGGCATCCCCTGCGTACATGCACCGAAAACAATGGACCTTGATCTGCAAACATATTCTGTAGGTGCTGATTCAACCATTAATCGTATCGCTAACTTTGGTCAAGACCTTAAGACAACCGGAAGAACTCATAACCGTATTATTGTGCTGGAAGTATTCGGCCGCTATGCCGGGCATACAGCATTTCGCGGCGGGATCGGCGCTGACGCGGATGCGATTTTGATCCCTGAGATCCCAGCTAATTTTGATATTTTATATGAGCATGTGAAAAAACGTTTTACCCGCAGAATACTGCAAAGCGATGTAAAAGCCGGTACCTACCTGATCATGGTCGCTGAGGGAATAAAGAATGAAAACGGAGAAGAACTGGTAGATGAAACCGCGGGACTTGATGCCTTTGGACATAAAAAACTTGCCGGTGCCGGGAAATACGTTTCACAGCAATTAGCCAAACGATTTAAAAACGATAAAACAATTACCGAATTCATGAAGGCCACTAAAATGTATGTTCCAGGGCTTTATGAAACACCTGAAGTACGCGAAGTGCGTCCGGGACATCTAGTTCGATGCGGCAACTCCTCAGCCTATGATGTTAATTTTGGTAAAGAAGCAGGTGCTTCTGCTGTATTGCTGCTTGAAAAAGGCCTTACCGGGGTTACTTTTGCGCGTCTTAGTGAAGGCAAGGTCGTTTATATGAAAACAGAAGATGCTATAAAAGAACGCAGTGTTAACCTAGATCGAGTAGCCATTCACGAGTTAATGGGCATCTGCTTTGGCAGAATTCGTCAAAAGCTGGATTATACCTATACACTGACATCTACGTATATAGACCGCTACCTTTAAATCAAGAGAACTACTAAATAAAAAACCCTGCAATCAATTGCAGGGTTTTTTTTATACACTTTATGATTCTTTGTTAAAAGGAGGACATCGCTTTCTGCATCAAAGGCAGTATGCCTTCAACTTCTTCTTTGGTCATTCTCCCTAATTTAGAAAACTTCAATTCTCCTTGTTCATTTTTACTTGTACGGGATATTTGTAATTTTTTTACCCCTTTATTGTAGGAAAACACACTAACCGTCAGCCTGTCCACCTCTGTCTCCCAAAACTCAGAAAACAGTTTCTCATCTAATGTCGCATCATATGGCATTGTTTACCTCCTTTATTTTAATACTACAGTTCAATGTTGATTCAATAACCACAAAACTTTCATATATTTCTATAAACTATACCACTTAAACGTCCCAAAATCAAGGAATTTTTAGCAAAACCATATTCACCAGCGAAAACGCCTCTCATTGTCTCTTAACCACTTTTTGCAGGCTTTATATTCCGGAATTGTCTTTTCCACCTGCTTCCAAAACCTCGCAGAGTGATTATGTTGCAGCCGATGCGCCAATTCGTGAACAACTACATAATCCACTATATTTAACGGCGCCATTATAAGCCTCCAGCTAAAGGTAAGCACTCCCAAGCATGAACAATTAGCCCAGGTACTCTTAAGTGATCTTATTTTTATATTCTTAATTTGGACATTAAGAATCCGGCGGTATAAGTCTACCCTTTCGTTTAGAATCTGATAAGACTGTGTTCTGTACCATTGGACTAATTTGTCCCTCCCATAATCTACGGAGTTTTTTATGTGCTTGGGTATCCTGATTACAAATATGCCTTCTTTTAATTCCGGTTTTCTGTTCTTCCCTCTTTCAATCAACAAAGAAAAATCCTCACCCAGATACATAAATTTCTCACCGCATATGAATTGTTTAGGTGTATACAGACTTAGACAGGCATTATTGAAATTGAGGGTTTTACTAATCCAGTCTCTTTTGCTTTCAATAAATTTAACTATAGCTTTATCAGGCATAGACTGATTAGCCCTAACCACAATCCGGTTATCATGAGCGATGACAATGCTAAGAGTTCTTCTTCTGGGCCTTCGCGTGATTGTATATTTTAAATCCATTAGTTAAACATGCAGATTTTGTTTTATGTTATTTCTATATTTTTTATACTTATTACGGACAGAATTTATCAGAATTTTTAACTCCTCATCAAACTCAGCAAACTTAATTTCATTTTTATCTTTCTTCTCGCCTCCACCGTCAATTTCAGGATTGGGGTATCGCCCCGCAGGCGCGGTTCCATTATCATATCCATCAGGAAAAGTTACGAAATTTTTATTGATAAATTCACTCAAAAGCTTTATGGCAGCTGCCAACGCACCCGAGGACTTCTTTATCTTCGCATTTACATACTGCTTACTCTCCTCATTTAGAGAATCACGAAATTTATCAATAGAGCCACCCGATTTTTCATCATAAAAATGTCTTTTCTCAAGCAAATCTAATATGTCTGTGAGTTTATTTTCCGGCATTAAAAGATCAAATACACAGAAAATATCCTTATCATGTTTATTTGCGTCTTCACTCACTAAAGAGCGTTTAATGCTGTCTTTAAAAATAAAAACAAGTATCAATACACCAATGAAGAACAAACTCATACTTCTCAAAAAAAACAAGGAATTCCACAAGAGATCAAAAATCTCCATGACCTGATCATTCCATACTACTGTTAACTTTTCCATTTTTTCCTTTCATCTATATTCTCGCCAGATCCCGTTTGTTTTTAATAATACTACTATACAAAATCAGTCAATAATTTGCAAATAATTTTATATGAGATTAACAATCGGGAGAAAAAAGTAGACTCTTTAATATGATTTCAAATAGATGTTTTCTTATTGTTCAATTTATCATTTAGATCGTCTATCTGCTCTTTAAGTGAATTCATTTGCTTTTGATTGTTCAGGTCAAAAACATATTCAAAGAAAAGAATTGCCGGAAAGACTATTCCCGCGGTAAATATAACCCCAAACAATGACAATCTCTTTATTTGTGACAAATCCAAATCAAAATAAACACCGTGTATTATCCCACCAATCGCCCCGATGATTGAAAGTACGAACAGGATCAACCATTGTTTCTTCCTCAGGGATAAATCAAAATTCTTTATGTCGGATTTGGCGGTACTAGCCTTTTGTCCCTTTGTTGTTTTAAGGGTATTTTCCGTGTTATCCAAAGACTTCGATTTTCTAAAAACCCCTACAACACAATCAGTATCCCCCTTATAGTTTTCAATAAATGTAGCAGAAATATTACAATAAATAACAGATTTGTCTTTTCTCAAACACGGGATATCCAAGGCCATAATCTTTTTGCCTTCGGCCTGCGTTTTGAACTCCTCAATCACTCTGGGCAATTCTTCCGGCGGATGAATATCCAAAACAGACATCTTTAAAATTTTCGCATTAGTGTAGCCAAGCATTTTCAGCAATGAGGGATTAGCATACTTAAATCTCATTGTTTTGATCTCTGCGGCTAGAATGCCGTCCACAGCTGATTCACATAATATTTGATAAGCACATTCATGTTCTATTAAAAGCGCTTCTGATTTTTTTTGTTCTGTAATGTCCTTAGCCGTAATAACCATACCGTTTACCCCGCTGCCACCTAAAAAACGGCTAATGCTTGCAGAAACAGGAATTTTTGTGCCTTTGCGAGTAATAACTTCACTTTGAAAATTTGAATATTTTTCTTTTTTCAGCAATTGTTTAAAATCATCCCCTTTTTCCTGAGATTTAAAAATATCTTTTAGATTTAGACTTGTCAGCTTTTCATGGTCATATAACAGCACCCGACAGGCTGATGGGTTAGCATAAACAACCCTACCGTCTAAGTCAGCAGTAACGATAATATCCCGAACACTTTCCATCATTTGCGTGAATAAATTCACCTGCTGAGTAAGATTTTGCCTGTCCATTACCCCGTCAATGTCAAATCCAGACTCAAAGGTATTCACATTCTGCTTATTGACAACAACAAATCCGGTATGAATATTACCGGGAACATTCATAATACCCGGTTTATATCCAGTAGTCAGCGATCCATGATTGTAGGAATACAACATCTGGAAGGCAAGATAAGTAAAATATTCTCTTTTTTGCGCAAAAATAGTATCTATGGCGCCACTACGTAAACATTCAAGTTCTTGTTTTTCCGCATCTACACAAACAAGCTTAACGGTCTTTACCTTTAAGAATTTTTCCAGCGCTTTGGCTGCGCCTAGGCCGCTATTTGCGTCAAAGCCCACTATGCCTGCTAAATCCGGATAGCGTTTTAGGTATTGAGTTGAAATCCCTTCCGCCATATTAGTACCGACATCAAGATCATCCTCCGGCCCTAATACCTGAATCAGCGGATATTCTTTGATCTTTTCCGTATATCCTCTAAATCCGTTTTCTATATTATCTAAGCTGCTCATCCCAAGAATAAGCACCTTGCCCGGTCCGTTTATCATCTGGGCCTGAGTCTGGGCCATAGCTTGCCCCATACGATACCAATCAGTACCAACATAAGCTAATCTTTTACTTGCGGGGATATCACTGTCAACAGTTATAACCGGAATTCCTTTTTCTATAGCAGCATTTATAGCTTTGATGATCCTTTTCCCCCCCCAGCCGACAAGCATGATGCCGCTTACATTTTTTTCTATAGCATTGTGTACAGCATTAATATACTCATCTTCCGAAGTATTCTCAGGGCCATCGACGCTGATCTTCACATTGTATTCAAGCGCAATTTTCTGTAGTACTGTATGCACATGGGAAATAAATACAGGATGATGCGCTACTTTTGATATCCAAACATATTCTTCCACATATCACCTTTAAGAGTTAACCAGTGTTAAAAATTAAAATCATAACAGCGTCTTTACTGCAAACTTTAAATATAATACCACATAATACCACTTTCCCATGTAAACATAAATTAAACGCCCGTTAAATCACTCTATTCTAACGTGTTGTATGAATTACAAAAAAAAGTTTTTGCCCTGCCTCAATAATATCCTTTTTTATATTTAAAACACCTAGGTTAGAGCCTGAGTCATTAAAATTCTCTACACTAAATTCATACTCTCCTGGTTCTAAAACAATTCTTGCTATCCGAATTTCATCCGGCAGAGTCCTCCAGCAACGCAGGTCAGCCTTTTCAATTATAATATTATAGATATTAGCTAAAAGACTGAACCACCCAGCGGTAACACTACCTAACTTTTTTTCTATATTGCTTTTCTGTTTTTTCTCGATCACATGCCGGCCAGCCGCGCGCAAAGTAGATTTGGCAATAAATCTTAACTTTCTTCTATCCAAATTTTTCTGAGCTATAGCCCCAATATCCTGTACTCTTTCACTGTTGGTTTTAAAAACTTCACCGCTGCTTGAGCTTGCAATAAAACGTGATGAGGTAATTCCATAGGGACGATTTAAATATTTCGGGAAAGCAATTTTTACGATACTGCCATCAAGCATTGGAATCGTCAGAGACTCTTCTACCTTTAGGGGAGATATACCGTTATACTGGATCAGGTAGATTTCAGCATTTTTATCCTTTTCCTTTAGAGTCATTAGCTTGGTATCAGCATATCTTTTCTTGGCCTTGTTAAATTCCATCCAACCCATTTCCTTAGCGGTAGTCAGAATATTTTCTTTTAGTATTGCCGGCGAAGACAATCCATAATTTTCATTATAATCTCCCTCATAAATCTCCGCAGCCTTCATATAGGAAATATAGGCATCATTTATATCTTCTCGTGTTTTACCAGCTTCATACAAAACACCCATAATCATGCGGATAAAGGCATCCTCATTGTAAACATTCCTTTGCCCATTCTTATATTGAGCATTGATCGCATTTAATTTTGAATCAACATCCCGCGCCTCAACTATAGCATCCTCGTATTCACCCTGCATCAAATAGTTGAGAGCTTGAAACACATTTATAAATACATGCTCAAAATCTTCCCCGTGATACGCAGCTGCATAATCATTGAATACCCATGTAGCCGCGATTTTACTCAAAGACTCAGTGTAAAGTTCATCGAATTTACGCTGAGCCTGTGCAAAGGTCTCAATACTCCCAGAATAATCCCTATTCAAATGCTCCAAAAACCCCTTGTCAAGCAAATATAACAGCTGATTATTGCCTCCATAGGCGTTTTTATCCTGAGTGAGAATATCCAATGCTTGACTGTAATTGTTACTAATTAAAAGTAAATCTATTTGCGATTGGCTTTTGGGAATAAATGCGCATGAGCTCATTAAAAATACGAGCGATAAAACACCTATCGCTCGTATGAACAAACCCTTTATTTTATTTATATTTTTTATCGACATATTATACATATCAGTTTTTAAAATTTATAAAGAAAATTTACCCTGTTTAACATATTTTTTTATCTTACGCTGTCCGATCCAGGATTTCTGGTTATTAGTAAGATCCACAAGCTCCAGGTTTACCTGATATAAGATCACATACTTTCCTTTTATTTCATCCTTAACAGAATTGATGCTTCCCTGAAGCATGAAATCAGCTCCGGATTCCAGCCCAAATGCCTTTATGGTTTTCTCATCAGTAAGCCCTTCCTGCTGAGCTCCGCGTTCTTCTCTGACTTCCTCCCGCTCCTGTTTTGACGCGACTATCTTGACCATTGCTGAATTAATAAATGCTTTTTCAAGATCTTTAGTAAATAACTGAGAGTTAATATGTTCAGAACTGCGATTTATTATAGTCCCCACAATAACAACAGGTTCCTTTTTATTTTTCTCATCGAATTTATTTAACCATGACCGCTCCAAACAGTCCTTGATCATTTCCTCAGAAACCAGACGCGAATCAGTATCATTCCAGCGACCGCTGATATCAATAACTTTTTCCGTTTCCAGTCTTTTTACGGATCTACCCCCGCAACCGACAAGAAAAACTGCTATTACAAATACTGCCGCTAATAAAACAATTTTATTTTTAAACATTTTCCCCTCCTTTTGACTAAATTATTCAAACTGCGAACTTAATTTAATCGCTACTACGGTTAATTTTGCTACTAATTTTTTGCTTCTTTTATCAAGTTCTTCATAGGACATGTTTATCTCAACATCACTTACCTCTTTTTTAAGCCTTATTAATTTATTTGCGATATTATGCAATTCCAAATGACTTATTTCTAATTCTCGTAGTTCTTTGACATTGCCATATTTTTTTTATTCCCGAGCTAAATAACCATTGCCCTAAACGACAGTTTTTATGCAAAACAGTTTCCATTTTTTCTATATCTTCTTTGTCATCAACATAGCTTCTTATTCTTCTTTTCCAAAGCAAATATTCAATGCCCTCCCGGTGCAGGTCAATTCCTTCTATATTAAACACAGTTATTCTCCAATTATTTTAATAAGCACTCTTTTTTTCCTTTTTCCGTCAAACTCTCCGTAAAAAATCTGCTCCCACGGTCCGAAATTAAATTTACCTTCAGTAACAGCGACCACAACCTCTCTGCCCATTATACTACGCTTTAAATGGGCGTCCGCATTGTCCTCACCGTTATTATGCTGGTATTGGGAAGTAGGCTGGTATGGAGCTAATTTTTCCAACCATTTATCAAAATCATGATGCAGCCCCTGTTCATCATCATTGATAAAAACACTCGCTGTAATATGCATTGCGTTAACAAGACATAATCCCTCTTTAATCCCGCTTTTTTTAAGCACTGCCTCAATCTTGGGAGTAATATTTAAATAAGCTCTCCTGGTAGAGGTTTCAAACCACAGCTGTTCAGTAAAACTCTTCATCCTTGCCCTCTATTATTTTAGATATTCGATTGTTTCTTATTGCCCCGATTTTCTAAGGGAACGAACTCTTTATCAAACGGCCCTACATACATGGCCCTCGGCCTGAAAATACGGTTATTACGCAAGTATTCCTGCACACGGGATGTCCACCCGGCAACCCGGCTTACAGCAAAAATCGGCGTAAACATATCCGAGGGGATTCCCATACTTGAATAGACAATCCCTGAATAAAAATCAACATTAGGAAAAATTTTCTTTTGGGCCCCCAGAGTATTAATAACTTCCTTTTCCAGCCTTCTTGCAATTTTATATAAGTGCTTACTTGCTTTATTCTCTCTAGTCATGTATCTAGCTAAAGGGCCCAGAACCCGCGCTCTTGGATCATATGATTTATAAACTCTATGCCCAAAGCCCATGATCTTCTCTTTCTTCATTCGCTTTTTAGCAAACCATGCAGGCACATTTTCTTCACTGCCTATTTCCTTTAGCATCTTAATAACTCTCTCATTAGCGCCCCCATGCAATGACCCCTGCAATGCCGCGATACCAGATCCCACAGAAAGATAAACATCTGACAATGTTGAGGCCACTACCATTGCCGCAAATGTACTGGCATTCATTCCATGATCTGCATGCAAGATTAAGCAGACATCCATAATCCTCTCTTCTATTGCTGTAGGTTTTTTCCCTGTCATGGTATAGATAAGGTTCCCCGCAAAGCCAAGTTCCGGGTCATGCTCTATCGGCATGCGCCCTTTGCGTAAACATGCTATACCACCGGTCAAAGATGCTACACCTGCAAGTAAATGAAAACAGGACTCAAATCCTGTAGCATGTTTAAGATCTTCTTTAATCATCGCTTCTCTCTGCTTGCGCTTAAATTCATAAATAGCATGCTCTTCTCCCATAGGTGTTGTTTCCATCGGGATAGAATCCTCATCTGCGGCAATTATCCTTGCTACATTGTCCAAATACTTTTCACTGTCAACATCTGTAAATTCCTGACGCATCAGATTTGTTCCAAGGCGCAATGCAGCCATAGACTTCATTTTTTCAATAGGAAACCCCATGAGCAGTCTCTTTGTCTGATGCGCAGTACGGTATTCAATAAGTTTTTTCTTAAATGCTGCCAACTGTGTTTTTGAAGGCAGATATCCATACATAAGCAGATAACTTACTTCTTCAAATGTAGCATAGGCGCATAAGTCAAATATATTATAACCACGATATATCAGCCACCCTTTGGATCCATTAACGTAACCTATCCTTGTCTCACAGGCAATCGCGCCTTCAAGTCCCGGGCCAACAATACAGTCAACCGGCCAATTTATCGGTCTTGTCATTTCAGGTTCAGCCTCTCGGCTGGTTTCTTTAATCGCCTTGTCTCTTGCCTTTAGAATGATTTCTGTTATTTCTGGTGTATTCTCGTGCATATTTTTCTCCTTTATAATACGAAATGCTTTGTATTTTAGCTAATAATAAAAAAAAGGGATAGCTACCCCCATCCTTGAGACTCATAATTACTTTAATTTCAATCCATTGCGTTATATAATAATACTCTTTGCAGGTAAAAAAGTCAATAAATTCAGCTATTTTGAGATAATTTTAATTCAACATATCTGATTATTCTATTAAGATCTTCATCCGAGAGCTTTTCAAACCGAACACCTAAAACATTATTAGAGCCTTTTTGGGCCCAAACAACCTTACCCATAAGAGATAAAAATTCCGGATTATCATCAGGTAAAGTAAAGTTCAGCATAAGGAAAGTGTCTAAATTTATGCTTTTCTTCACAAGAATCTTCATGCCCTTTACACCTATATCGGCGCTTAAACATTTAATCTTAATATTCTCCTCTTTGAGATCAAAAAAGGACACCTCACTCAGCAATGAACAACGCGCATATTCTCTGCTGATAACCGATGAAGCAGCATATTCATAAATGTACTTGACCAATCTGTTAGAGTTTTCGTCATCTATCTTAATAAATTCAACATTTGTATCCAAAATAAATTTAGACGACATCTTTCTCTGCCACAGCACCTTTGCTACCGCATGTATCGGATCTAATATACTCACTATCTTGATAATCAAGTCTATTTTAGTTTCCGGTTCAAGATTAGTAGAAGTAACAAATTTCAATCCTGTTTTACTTATTTCTCTGACAATTACATCAACAGGTGCCAAGGCAGAACCACTTATCTTATATGTCGCTTCCCCTGATATAGATATAACTGTCCTGATTATTTTTTCGTCCATATAATTTTATAATTCCTGCATAATTTATCTTTTTAGTTTGTTTTCATACTCAAGCGATGTACACTAAATTTAACTCAAGGAAGGGAAACAGCTTACCCCAATAACCCTAAAAGACTGTGTTAGCGAGACCCAATATTGTCATTTGGATGCTGCGACAATGTAAAGTCAATATAATGCAGTATCCTTTTCTTTGCCTGATTTTGAATATCAAGGAATTTTACCCCGATAGGAATAATCCCATTCATTTGTTTGCCTTTCCAGGCTACAGTAGCGCTAACTGTAACTGTGCCCCAGCCACGAGGCAGATCAAACTTTACTTTCATATCTACGCCAATTTCAAGATTCTCTTCCAGAAACAACTTCATGCCTTCAACTGCAATATCCCCACTCTCGCATTTCTTTTCTTCATTTGGAGTTATAAATAGGCTGTAAAGAGTTTCTACACACATCGGGCATCTGACATTTAACCGGCTGACTTTGATATTTTTTAAGGAATTATTAATAAAATTAGAGATTCGGCTCTCTTCCTTTGACTCAATTATGGTGAATTCTATATCAGTATCAAGTAAGAATTTTGATGATCCATGCCCCTGCCAAACAACCTTACCTTGTGCTAGAATAGGATCTGAACCGTCAGAAACCTTTATCATCAGCTCAAGCATAAGATCAGTTCGAAGTATTTCTGTTGTGACAAATTTAATCCCTTTAACACCGATTTCAGACAACATTACAGAAACCGGAGGCGAAATACTACCCTCAATTTTGTAAATCGTTTCACATGAGATTTTAAGACTTTTTTTTTCTTCTGCCATTTTTTCAAATTCTCCTTAAATGAATTTTTCAATTTATATTGTACATCCTAACACACCTTAGGTCAAGCAATTACATCAAAACATAGTATCAAGAACTCTGTTGCTTTTTTAGCAATTGTGCTAAGAAAACTGTTTTTGCGGATTTAGGGATTGCTTTTACATGCCTGCCCCGCCGCATTATAGGCGTGGGAATAAACAACGGCAATCCCTCCCTCACAGATAGCCAGGAATGGCTATCGAAAATGCCTGTCCGCCAATCTTTATGGAGGAAGTAAAAATAGTTTTTCTAGTACAATTTACACTTAAAGCCCTTCCAATGTTTTGTTCTTACCATTTATAAAAACAACAGACTATCTTAGGATATCCATCAAAATCCCCATTAGAAAATCCAAAATAACAAAAAGGCAGTCTTAGCAAAAAGCCAAAACTGCCTTTTAAAATTCAAAAATACCATTTTCCCTTAATTAAGAGAATCAAGATAAGCTAATCCTCTTGAAATTCCCTCATCAATTAAGTCCGGATCAGCATTATATCCTAAAAGGATATTGCGCACTTCTTCTTCTCCGATATCATCTTTAATCATGTTTTCAGCCAGAAGAACTGTGTATTCCCCTGGACTATCTTCAACCTTGA
>CAYTGV010000016.1:0-1593 GCA_964437495.1 uncultured Planctomycetia bacterium
TGCCCCGCATGGACTCGAACCATGAATAAATGAACCAGAATCACTCGTGTTGCCAATTACACCACGGGGCAAAAACTTCAGCATATAGCGTCTAGGGTTTAGCAATTAGTTCATAAAACTCTACGCTTCTAGCCGCTAGCCGCTAAACGCTATTCGCTAATCGCTATAGATTATCAAAGTTCTTTTAAATTGTCAAATATACTGGTTTTAAGTATTATCTTTTTTATTATCTTCTGTAATCGAGAAACTGATCTTTCTTTCCCCAGAAACTCAATAACTTCAAAAATACCAGGGCTCACAGTTCCGCCGGTTAATGCTACCCGAACTGGATGGATAATATCTCCGGCCTTGATCCCCATCTGGGCAACAAGACCGCGGATGCTTTCTTCTATTGCTTTATGTTCAAAAGGCTCAGTTTTTTCAATAGCCTGTTTGAATTTTTCAAGATAGCCTGCAACCTTAGGCTTGATCAGGAATTCATTGACCGCAGATTCATCATAATTAACATTATCAATAAAGAAAAAACCAGCAAGCTTTGCAAAATGATCCAATGTAGGCAGCCTGGTCTTATAAAGCGCAATAAGGCCTCTCAGCCAATCCTTATTGCAATCATCTTTTATATAATCTTTTTCTTTTAAAAGCGGCACAATAAGCCCCATAAGCGCTTCAATGTCCATTTCCTTGATATACTGTCCGTTTACCCAGCTCAAACGGTTAATATCAAAAACAGCCGCTGTTTTATTAATACGCTTGAGTGAAAATTCCTTTATCAGGGCATCTGCGCTGAACATTTCCTTATTTGTTCCCGGATTCCAGCCAAGCAAAGCCAGATAATTAACCAACGCTTGCGGCAAAAATCCCTGTTTTTTATATTCGCTTATCGCAGTAGCCCCGTGACGCTTGGACATTCGCGCGCCGTCTTCTCCATGTATCATGGGAATATGTACAAACTTGGGAGGCTTAAAACCCAGGGCCTCATAAAGCATTATCTGCTTGGGAGTATTGGCAATATGATCGTCTCCCCTTATTATATGCGTTAAACCCATCAAGGCATCATCTACAACACAGCAGAAATTATAAGCCGGTGATCCATCTGATTTCATTAAGACCTGGTCTTTTAGCTGTTCTGTATCAACAGCTATCTCCCCTCTTAAAACATCAAAAAAACGGATCTTAGCCTCTTGAGGAATTTTGTAAATTACCGCCTCGCCTTCTTTATAAGCCTTTCCCTCTTCAAGAAGTTTCTGAGCGTGTTTCTTGTAAATATCAAATCTCTCGCTCTGATAATAAATTTCATCCCAGTCAAGCCCCAGCCATTTAAGACTATCCAGAATTTCTTTCAGATACTTGGACTCTGAACGGATCATATCTGTATCTTCAATGCGAAGAATAAACTTCCCCTTTGTAGAGCGGGCATACAGCCAGTTAAACAGGCAGGTACGCGCGCCTCCGATATGCAGAAATCCAGTGGGTGATGGAGCAAAACGAACTACAGGCATAGATTACAATCCTTGTTAATAGTTATGAGTTACTGATTTCAAATAAAAAGGTAAAAGTTAAAAGGCAAAAGGTCAAATAATCTTTTCACAAACA
>CAYTGV010000016.1:1693-21913 GCA_964437495.1 uncultured Planctomycetia bacterium
ATTATCAAAGCTTCATAGAATTCTTTTACAGACTTAGCTATCCCTTTAGGGTTCAGGCCGCATTCAGCCAGCAATTTATTACGCTTATTATGCCTGAGAAATCTATCTGGAATACCTAATATCTTTACCTGAACAGGATTTATTATATTATTATGCACATACTCGCAAACAGCACTTCCAAATCCTCCCAATACAGTACCGTCCTCTATGGTTATTATAGCCTTAAACTTTTCTGATTTTTCCCTGATCATATCCTCATCTAAAGGCTTTACAAAACGAGCATCAACAACCTCAGCATAAATATCATCACGCAACAATAACTCCGCTGCCTCTAAGGCAGGCGCAACCATACTTCCCAAGGCAATTATCGCAACATCTTTTCCCTGTCTTAAAACCCTTGATTTTCCGATAGGAATAATTGCATTTGTTTTCTCAAACGGCAACTCAGGTACGCAGTCTTTTGGATAACGGATAGCACAAGGCGGTTTCATAGATACACCCAATTTAAGCATTTTTTCAAAATCATCCTTATCAGACGGAGCCATGACCACCATATTCGGAATAAGACGTAAATAAGCTATATCAAAAACACCGTTATGCGTAGGCCCGTCATCAGACACAATCCCCGCCCGATCAAGAGCAAATACAACCGGCAGCTTTTGAAGGCAAATATCGTGAATCAACTGGTCAAGGCCTCTCTGCAGAAAAGTTGAATAAATCGCAACTACCGGCTTAAACCCACCACGCGCAAGGCCAGCGGCAAACCCGACCGCATGTTCCTCAGCTATACCTGTATCAAAAAATCTATCCGGAAACTCTTCGCTAAACTTACCAAGCCCGGTGCCTTCGGGCATTGCCGCAGTAATTGCTATAATTTTATCATCTTTGCGGGCAAGTTCGACCATCTTATCACTGAAAACTTGTGTGAATGTCTGTCCGCTTGATTTGCACATTGTACCTGAACATATTTCAAACTTACCAGCGCTATGATATTTTGCCGGTGAATTTTCCGCATGTTCATAGCCTTTGCCTTTTTTTGTTATTAAATGCACAATACTCGGCTCATTTAATTTTGAGACATTTTGAAAAGTCTCGATCATCATCGGAATATCCTGGCCGCTTATCGGACCAAAATACCTAAATCCCAACTCCTCAAACCACATTCCGGGAACCAATAGTTTTATCAACCCTCTTTCAAGACGTTTTGCTGCACGCAGAGTCCTAAAACCAAACCAGGGAACCCGCTTAATAAGTCTTTCAACATCACTTCTTATTTTGTTATAAATAGGGCTGGCTGTAAGACGGTTTAGATATTTGCTTAAGGCTCCAATACTCGGAGATATACTGTGTTCATTATCGTTAAGAACAATCATTAAATTCTTATTTAAATGCCCGGTATGATTCAGCGCCTCAAATGCCATGCCGTTGGCAAGCGCCGCATCTCCTATAACAACCGCTATTTTTCTTTTTTCCACAGCAATCAGATCACGCGCGCAGGCAAGCCCCAGTGCCCAGGAAATAGAAGTTGAGCTATGGCCTACGGTAAAAAAATCATATGTTGGATTTTCTTCAATATCAGGAAATCCGCTTATGCCTCCCGGCTGCCTTAAAGTAGAAAAATCCTTACTTCTGCCTGTTAAGATTTTATGCGTATAGGCCTGATGCCCCACATCCCAGAGGATAACATCCTCCGGCATATTTAAACAATAATGCAAAGCTATGGTAAGCTCTATTGTCCCCAGATTACTTGCCAGATGACCGCCTGTTTTGGAAACAGTATCAATTATCAGATGACGTATTTCCACAGAAAGCTTTTGCAGCTCCTGAATTGTGAGTTTTTTCAAATCGCTAGGCCTGTAAATCGATTTTAAATTTTTCTCCATGATATTGCCTCCTTTGATAGCCCTATTTTTAGTTATCAATCTCTTCTTCGTCAAAAGGACTCAACTTAAATTTATTGCCTTCTTTTTTTACCAGCACTTCAACCTTTTTCTGGGCCTCTTGCAGTCTTTTGCTGCAAATGCCAATCAATTTCATTCCCTCTTCATAATGCTTTAAAGACACATCAAGAGCTACATCATCGCCTTCTAATTCTCCGGCTATTTTTTCAAGCTTTTTCAGCGCCTGCTCAAAAGAAAGTTCTTTCATGATTTTCTCTCCTAGTATAATAATCAGCCATAGACTGGATCATGCCTGATTATACTGATTGTTAAAAAATTATACAAATTAATCCCGTTAGTAAATCCATGTCTGCAGGTTTTAAACTCTGAAATCAAGGCATTCTGGGATTATCTATTTATGGAACGTCTTTACCTGACTTATAATAACACCTTTGTGCAATTTTGTCTCTAAAATATCCCCTTTTTTCAATCCCTTGGTAGTTTTGACAACTTTTCGATCAGAAGCTAGATATGTCACACTATAGCCGCGGGATAATATCGCCAATGGATTAAGATTAACCAGCCGTGCGCTTATCTGCTCTAATCTTCCCTGTTTTTCCTTTAATTGCTGCTTAATTCGTGTTGACAAAAGCATTTGCAGATTATCAAGGTCCTGCTGATACCGCTCCACAATAACCTGCGGCCTGCGCATTGCATAACTTTGGGCAAGACTTTTAAATCGCATTTCACCCAGTCTGATTTTCTGCATTATTGCCTCTGTCATCCTTGACTTTAAGGCCTTCAGGCCATTAATTAACTGCTCTTTTTCCTGTACCACCAGCTCAGCCGCGGCTGAGGGCGTAGGCGCCCTTAAATCAGCGACAAAATCACAAATAGTAAAATCTATCTCATGTCCTACAGCTGAGATCACAGAAATTTTAGACTTATAAACCGCTCTGGCAACCAGCTCTTCATTAAAAGCCCACAGATCCTCCAGGCTTCCGCCTCCTCTGCCGACAATAATCACATCAATATCTTTATAGTCATTAAGATCTTTTATGCCTTGGGCAATATCCATGGCCGCTGTACTGCCCTGGACTAGGCATGGCCTGATAATAATATGCGTATTCGCATACCTGCGATTGATAATATTCAGGATATCTCTTATTGCAGCACCAGTTGAAGATGTAACCACGCCGATTTTTTTTGGTAAAAAAGGGATATCTCTTTTTCTTGCCTTATCAAACAACCCCTCGACTTCAAGCCTTTTCTTTAACTGCTCGAATGCTTCCTGCATCGCGCCCTTGCCTACAGGTTCTACAGACTCTACATATAATTGATACTGGCCTGATTGATCATAGACACTGATACGTCCGCACATAATGCATTCCATGCCTTCTTCAAGCTTAAACTTTAATTTCATATTAGCGCCGCGGAAAAAAACACACTTTAGCTGCGCATTCTTATCCTTAAGCGTAAAATAAATATGTCCTGACTGAGGAAGACGCAATGTAGAGACTTCTCCTTTGATCCAGAGATTAGGAAAGCTATCAGTCAGTATCTCTCTAATATCTTTTGTCAGTTCACTTACGCTGTATATATGTTTTTCTTTGAATAAATCCATAATAGAAAAAAGTAGCGAGTAACGAGTAGAGAGTAGCAAAAAAAAATACATTTTAATTCTTGCTACTTGCTTCTTTCTACTTGCTACTCCGGTTTAACCTGCCATTTAAGAAATCCATCTAAAAAATCATCCAGCTTACCGTCCATAACCGCCGGGACATTGCCTGTCTCTACGCCTGTACGGTGATCTTTTATCATGCTGTAAGGATGCATCACATAAGATCTGATCTGAGAACCCCATTCAATCTTTTTTTTCTTCTGATTTTGTTTATCTGCTTCTTCCTGTCTTTGTCTTAATTCACGTTTATAGAGCTTTGATTTAAGCATTTTCATTGCAGTTGCCCTGTTCTTAATTTGCGAACGCTCGTTTTGACACTGCACAACTAAACCAGTGGGAATATGTGTTATGCGCACAGCAGAATCAGTTGTATTGACATGTTGCCCGCCAGCTCCGCCGGATCTGTAAACATCAATGCGCAGATCATCTTCTTTTATTTCGATATTTATATCCTTATCAATTTCCGGGATAACCTCTACTGAAGCAAATGAGGTATGCCTGCGTTTATTGGAATCAAAAGGAGAAATCCTCACCAGGCGATGCACCCCGTTTTCCCCTTTAAGCCTTCCATAGGCAAAAACCCCTTTGATTAATATTGTTACACTTTTAACTCCCGCCTCTTCCCCGGCAAGCATATCAATATTATCAACACTAAATGAATTATTCTCTGCCCAGCGATCATACATACGCAAAAGCATGCTCGTCCAATCACAAGATTCAGTACCTCCTGCTCCGGCATGAATACTTAAAAACGCATTATAGCGATCCTCTTTTTCCGAAAGCAATAGATCTATCT
The DNA here is from genome assembly GCA_964437495.1 of uncultured Planctomycetia bacterium. GTDB lineage: Bacteria > Omnitrophota > Gorgyraeia > B26-G9 > B26-G9 > JAGLQQ01. The sequence goes on from CAYTGV010000016.1 coordinate 6,051, forward strand.
CAAGCTTATCTACTGATTTTTCAAGATCCACAAGTTCAGATTTAAGGCTATTGAGAGTTTCAGCATCATCAGACTCAACAAGCTCTACAAGCTCGCCGATATTCTTAACATCTGCTTCTGCTTTTAGGATAGGCTCTGACTGGCGTTTGAGAATTTTTAGTTCCAGTATAATCTTATTGGCTTCTTCCTGATCATTCCAAAACTCAGGTTGAGCCATTGTCTGTTCTAGGGAATTAATTTGGGAAAGTTTAGTCGCAAGGTCAAAGATACCCCCTGAGTTCTTCGAATTTTTCAGAGATTTGTTTGAATTTTTCCTGTAGTTCTTCACGCATATTTAATCCTTTTTCCTTTTTACTTTTTACTTTTTACTTTTTACTTCAAATCCCACTTATTTGGGACATTTATGGTGCCGAAGGTGGGATTTGAACCCACACGTTCTTGCGAACACATGGCCCTGAACCATGCGCGTCTGCCAGTTCCACCACTTCGGCACAGAAAATATATTGTACTATTCTATGTTTTGAAATGCAATTCAAAAGTTATAACTGCGATTTAAGTATTTGTTTCCATTAGCATATAAATGTAATCGGGTTTTTAATCTGTGCACTCAGGCCCTTTCGTTAAATCTAAACAAGGAAGAACCATTTATTCAGATATTTGAAGAAAAGAAATATTAATGCTGCAAAAAGATTCTCCCTTCAACACACCTTTAATAACAACCAGGTCTTCCAATGTAATAGTGCTTAAACTCTGCGGCCCACCTTCAGTATTCATTCTATTGACAATAATTGTATCAGAGGGCACAAGCACTTTCACCTGCTTATTGATATACGGCAAATATACCTCTACGCTATCCGCTGTCAAGCTCTTTACAATACCGCTAATCTGAAACGGAGGATCATAGTCAGCCTCAGCATAGACAAGCGATACTGTCATAAAAAAGCAAACTATCCACAAACTACTAAATATTTTTTTTAAAAGCATCATTTTATATATAAAGGTTATTAATAGTTACACATTGCAAATACTTAATGAAATTATTTTTCCTTGCTTTTGCCCTTTCGGGGATTACTTTAATCCCCGAATTTATAGGCCTTTCTGATCGGCTCCTCTACTATCCATGTACAGGATAGTCCTTTGGGAAATACAACTAAGTCGCCTGAGCCAAAACTGACTTCCTGACTTGCTGTTTTCACAGTGACCTTGCCTTCAAACACATAAGCTGTTTCACGATCCGAATAAGTCCAATCAAAAGTGCTTTTTTCGCACCCCCATGTTCCCCAATTTTTTATACCCAGGGCATCAAGCTCTTCTTGACTCAGTTTTCTCACAATAATTTCCATAATATTCCCTCCTCAATAATCCCGCCAATTTCTAACGGAATATCTCTATGCACTTTCTGTAATTAAGTGTTCTTATTATACCTGTTTCATAGAATAAATTCAAATCCTCTATTCTCTTCATAGTGTCAGAAACTCTGTTGCTTTTTTAAGCAGTTGTGCTAGGAAAACTGTTTTTGCGAATTTAAAGATTGCTTTTACATGCCTGCCCCGCCGCATTACAGGCGTGGGGATAAGCAAAGACAATCCCTCCCTCACAGATAGCCAGGAATGGCTATCAAGAATGCCTATTCGACAATCTTTATGGAGAAAGTAAAAATAGTTTTTCTAGTACAATTTACACTTAAAGCCCTTCCAATGTTTGGTGCTTACCATTTATAAAAACAACAAACTATCTTAGGATATCATTCTCTTACAGATAAGATGCTTGCCGGATACAACGTCCATTCCCCGTATCTCTGGTTAATATCATCCTGCGCATTAGATAACTGTTTGCGCCTTTTTTGATCTTCAAAAAGAAATGCACCTGTATATGGCCCCAGGCCCCTTGCCGTGACACCTAAGGCCCTTATTTGTATATTGCGTGTTCTTAGCTTATCCAAAATAAAAAGTGCTCTCCTGAAAAGATCCCCGGAATCATTAGTAAACTCCTTAAAGTTTTTCTCTTTGGAGATAAATTCAAGGTCAGGCTGACGCAGGGAAATATGCAATATTCTTGATTGAAGTTTATAACGTCTGAGTCGAGCGCCTACCATTTCACATAAAAGGCGCAGCCATGCCTCTACCTCATGTCTGGCATATATATTATGAGGCATTGTATAAGAATGCCCCACTGATTTCGGAGCTGCCTCAGCTTCATGGAACCAATGGATATCATCTTCCGCAAATAAAGTCGGATTAGCAACCGCAAACATCCACATCCCAACTTTACCGAATTTATCAACAAAAAAATCTTCCGGTATTTTACACATGTCCGCATAAGAAAATACAGAATAATTATTCAAGCGCTCTGTTAAACTCTTGCCAATACCCGGGATTTTCTCAACCGGCATATCCTTAAGAAAAGAAGCAATATCAGCTTCGTCCATTATAACCATGCCGTCCGGCTTTTTAAGTGCAGCGGCAATTTTAGACATTAAGCGATTCATAGATATGCCTATAGATCCGATTATATCAAAATTACTTTTTATATTATTTTTAATATCCATGCCCAGCTCAAAATACGAACCGTAATTTTTATCAAGGCCTGTAATATCCAAATAGAATTCATCCACAGATGCCTGCTCAACCTGAGGGCTGTAATTATGCAGTAAATTCCCGATTTGCTTGGACACATAGAGGTATTTAGCCGAATCCGCTGCTACAAACTCTGCATTTGGACATATCCGAAATGCCTCCTGGGTACTCATACCGGAATCTATACCTAATCTTTTCGCCTCATATGATGCTGCGCAGACAACACTTCTCCTTTTATCTGCCCTTCCACCTACAATAACAGGCCTGCCTTTCAAACAAGGATTCACTGCCTGTTCCACTGAGGCAAAGAAAGCATCCATATCAATGTGTAATATTTTTCGTTCATTTGCCATAATAAAAAAATAGCCGCTAAAAGCAGCCACTCCTTGTTTGTATCGCGTATTGAGTATTGGGCAAAAAACCGTATTGCAAATACTGTTCACTACTTTTACGCTGCAACATTTTCCATCCAACTATTTTTGCTTTTTCATCTCTATTCCTAGTAAACAACGTAAACGATCGTCTCTCATCCTTCGATTTTTCAAACCGCTATACGCTATTAACTGTCTTTTTCGATGATTCTCCAGCGAAGGCTTCCTTTTATAAAACAGATCGTATATTGCGTATCATTATTGTCGGTTATGCTGAATAATTGGAAAATCTCCCTGCCTTTTTTCTCCTGCCAGGAAAATTGCACATTCTTAATCATGTGCTTATTGCCATGCAGAAAAAACCAAAGAGGAAAAAACCCTTCCCGTTTAAACGATACAACTACATCTATCGCTTTTCCGGGCAGGGTTTCATCCTGAGGAAGCGGCCTGTCCCAACGTGCTTGCGGATTAAACATATTTTCTTACTACAGTAATTACCTTACCTATTATTTGAGAACGTTCATTTAATAAGATTATTGAATAATTTTTATTAGCTGGTTCCAGAAAAAATTTATTTTCCCTGCTTCTTAAAATCTTTACTGTTACTTCTCCATCGATCCGACAGACAACTATGTCTCTATCCTGAGCGCAAGGCTGTTTTTTCACCAAGACAAGATCATCCGGCATGATTCCCTCATCGATCATGCTGTCTCCATGCACCCGCAAAAAAAACAATTCATCTTTCTGGGAAAACAGCTTATCTACATTAAAATAATCCTCTACATTTTCAATAGCTAAAACCGGCACCCCTGCAGGTACACTGCCTAAAATCGGTATCGTCAACATCGCTCTTTCTGTTAATTCTATTGCGCGTGATTTCTTTTCCTCAAGCAGGATATATCCCTTTTTGCACAGTGCACTCAAATAATCTCTAACTGTACCTGTTGAGGAAAACCCGAATTCAGAAGCTATTTCTCTTATAGTCGGCGGCAGACCCTCACGTATCATCTTACGAATATACATTAATACTTCCTGCTGCTTATTGGTCAATTCCATATAACACCTCCTCTTAGTTATAGACTAACTGTGATTAATAGTTATGAGTTATGAGTTACGAATTATTAAGTTGCAGTTTATTTAAAACTTTGTCTTGTCCTAATATAGTTGACACTATTATTCACTTTATCACCATGATGCCAGGGAAAATAGATCATTTTTAAACGATCTTCATGATTTTAGATAAATTAAGCCTGAATTTACAGATACTCGCTTATTTGCGATGAGTGTCTGAAGTCCCGCCGTTTTTCGCGAGACAAGTTCTCAGAGCACTGTAAATTCGGAGTTAATTTGTCGGTCCCGATATTTCTCCTTTAAAGGGAAGAAGCATGCTGAGTTTAAAATTATCTGTTTGCCTTAATTCCCTACCTCTATTCTCACAAGCATCCACACAGCATTTTCAGCCTTTAGCTGCTGTAAACCTCTTTCAGGATAACACACTTATAATTTATCACTCGTAACTAGTAACTCATAATTAACAGTATCCACACATTAGTATGCCACACATCTGTGTGGGTGTCAAGAGAAATAGCTGTTTTAGAATTTTATCGAAGAAATTTTTAAGTGGATAGAGCGATAAGGGGCGTCAGGTCTATGATGCACACCAAAGCAGGCCATTACAATCCTCTAATAAGATAGGCATTACTTTGAACAAAATTAACTATATAAATAAAATTGAGATTGTTTTCTTAAGTTTAACCATTTTCCTTTTTTACTTAAAACCTTGTCTTATCCTAATATAGTTAACAGTTTTTATTCTTCTTACTACCAATCTTTTAAGGTATTCAAGGAATTTTTAAGCGCATACATGATTTTAGATAAATCAAACGCGAATTTACTGGCACCCGTAAGGGCGCGATAAGTGTTTGATCCCGCCTGTCCCGCTGTTTTTTAAGCAAGGGCACCTTTTGGCGGGAGAGTTCTTAGAGCGCAGTAAATTTGGGATTGTTTTATCAATCCCGCTGATTTTTAGCGGGAAAAATCCCTTTTCTCCACAATACTGCCAAATTCATACAAAACATCTTCATGCTCCTGAAAACTTCTAGCATTAGCCGCCGATACCGCAGCTTTATTCAAAGCAGGCTGAAAAAATTTTTGATACATAATCTGAAACATGTTGATCGGAATCTGTATTTTTGGTGAAAGCAATTCCGGCAAATCAGAAGACCGATCCCGCCCTTCCGCTAAGGCCCCATAGGGCAACAGTAAAACCTGGATTAAAATAATGATTAATATTTTTTTTATTTTTCTCATTTTTTCTATTTTAGATTTTAAGGTTTATAGCAATTCTTTTTACTTTTTACTTTCAATAATTTAAATAGCATATTCAAGGAATATTTCACTCGCTTAATCAAAGCCGCGTTTCTTTATACCCTTTTCCTGTGCCTGCCGAATCGATTTTAGAAAATGCGTTCTATTATTCTCATTCAGTATTATCTTCAGCCTTTTAAAAAAATTCGACTCATATGCTTTCTCTACCATCTGATCGGCTTCAACAAGCCCAAGCCTTTTACCACATTCCAGTAATTTTATTGTTTTATCTGAATAGTCGCAATTAAATAATTGCCCTAGAGATATTTCTTTGTGAATTTTATTTCAATCATCATATGAGAGATACTCACTCAATAATCCCGCAGTTAAAATACGCATTAAAACAGGTGATTCAATATCTTGCCCGCTAGATTTACCCCTTCGCCTGTAAGAAAACTCATTAGCGGCATGTTGAAAAAAGATCTGCGCAGCAGCTACCAAGTTTCCCTGCGAATCTGTGCGGACGATTTTTTGGTTCTTAGCCGCCTGCGTCAGCAAATACTTATGGTGATGCTCTTTCAATAAATCACCCCTCATCGTGAGATCGAGAGACATATAGCGTATTGAGTCTCCTGAATTTTTGTGCCTGAACATCGTTATCCCGTTCTTCTCCAGATTTTTTGTCCTTCTTCCTAATGAGCAAAGCGAGTAACCATCCCTTAATTCTTTTACCAGCTAACCGGTACCTGTCAACCTTTATCAGGCTAACACATTTTTACTATGGGCTGTGGTCTATTGACTAAATGCTACCCGCTATTTTCAAACTTTTAACTCATAACTCGTAATTCATAACTTATAACTTTTTTCTAAATGCTATCCGCTGTATTTAAATCGCCTGTTCAATAAATTTAATTTCATTTTCAAATATTACACGGCTTGCCCTATTTATTAAATCATGATCATATTCAAAAAGAACTGAACGCTTTAACATCTGCTCCAGATCTTCATACTCAGAGATAGAAATATTGTTTAATTTATCGTAAACATCTTTACGTAGCCCAATACTAATAATCAGTATTTTTTTATTAATATTTACATAAACAACTCTTAAGTATTTTTTAACCCGTAAAGAAAAAAACTGTATTTTTTTTGCTGATTTGAATTTTCCAAAATATTCTTCCATACTTAAAGGCGCTCCCTTTATCTGAGCTCGGCCTAACTGATTTAGTTTTTCGTTTAAAGCGATCTTAATCCTAAAATCAGCCTCACCCAAAAAATTATTAGCGTTTTGACTCAGCAAAACTTTCTTTTTCTGTTTTATTTTTTTACTTTTAACATCAACTTTTAAAGATTGAGCCGGCGCAGTAGTTGCTTTATTTTTATCGGCTTGTCTTTTAAAATGAAAGGCAACACGATCTAATTTTCCCTGATTCTGATCTAACCCCTTTTTAATTTTTACCATAGTTTGCTGCAAAACAGCCCCATCCAGATATAGACTGCCTTTTGCGGCAATTAATGTTTTTACTCTTTTATAATTTTTATAGGCACTGTTACATTTTGCTTTTTTCTCCTGCCGTCTAGCCAGGTCCATTAATGTGTTCACCTGGGAGATAAATTTTAGTTTTTCATCAAATGATTCTTTTAATCTGCACAATTCTGCTAATCCATATTCAGCGGGATCTTCCTGAGGATTAAGCTCTAAATAACTTTCATAGCAGATTAAAGCTTGAGCCCAGTTATTATTTTCTAAAGCTTCCTCGGCATTTTTAAGATGTTCTAAGTTGATTAAAATTATTTTTTTTAAAGCTAACAGTTCTGCATCTTGCGGATTTAATTGAAGCTGGCCAAAAAGCTGTTTTTCCGCTTCCTCATAATCTAATTTTTTAATATTATCCTTTATTCTTTCTACCCCCTGATCATGCACTATCCGAACTAATTCCGGGTTGATCCCCAATAAAAATCTCCTAATATTCACACGAATATTTACCGGAAGATTATTATCTTTAAACATCTGCAAAATAAAATCAGTGATTTCAATCTGGTATTCTTTATATACTTTCGTTAATTTAGGTATATCATTAGATTCAAATAACCCAATTAATAATTGCTGTGCCTTTTCGGATTTTCCTTCATAACAACAGACTATTGCCTGGGATAAATTTAAATCCAAATCATCTTTCAATAATTCTTTTGCATCTTCCCAATATTTTCTGGCTAATTGTACGCGGCCGAGAATTGCAGCAAAATTTATTAAATAAGGATAAAATTCATTTAAAAATTTTTCTTTTTGTCCCAGCGCTACAAGCTTTTCCCTGTTTCTATGCAATTCATCCGGAGCAATCCCTGGCATATCCTGAAGCAGCCTTTCATTTAAAACACATTTATAAATGCTTTCTTCATCTTTTAAGGTATCATTTATCATCCCTAATATTTTTTTATACATCTGAGGTGATCTTACTTTTTTAGTTAATTCTATTAATAAATTAGCATTATCAGCATCTTCCGGATGCAGCTTAAATGCTTTAACAAATAAATATTCAGCTTTTTCATATTCTGCAAGATTTTCGTAAGAGGCTCCCAGCCAGAAACACATATTACTGATCATTTTCTTTTTTACTTTATTATTAATCGCCAGCGCTTTATTATCAATAATCGAAAACAACTTATCTCCTACATAAACAGCCTTTTTAAATTGCTTTCTCCCGCAAAAAATACAAGTAAAAGCATGCAAAGTAAATAAAGCTACCAGGAAACTATGTTTTTGATCTTCACTCGGATCTGGGAGCTGAACATATTCCTCTACAACTTTCAAATACTGATTAATCGTCGGAACAACTAATGCTATTTTCTGATTAACTTGAGATAAAAGCAATCCGGAAAGAAGTGCCCCTGAAAACATCGCCAAAACATCATCATCATTTTCTATTGCCCCCACTAATGCTTCCGTAGCAAAATACTGGATTTGATCCAATTTGTTCTTACCTACAGCTATTTTTGCCCCAATAAAATGGGCAACGGGTTTAAAAATTGGATTGTCTTCTAATTTTCCCAGAATTCTTATGACCTTATCGTATTTTTTCGGACCTATGGCAAAATTCATAAAAGCTACCTCCAGCCAATCATGCAAGTCATCCGATGCTTGCGCTTTTTTTTCAGCTGCAATTGCGGCTTTTTTTATTTTTGCCAAAGCTTGTTTTTTTACTTTTTTTACTGCATATTTTGCAATAAGATCCATTTCTTGAGCTGCAACTCTAACTTTAGGATCCATTATTGCCTGAAACTTGCTCTGAAAATCAACCGAGGGAACATTTATACCCGGGGAAAGATTCTCTTTTTCCATAACTTCCGCTTGCGCCCAGTTATTCGGAATCAATAACCCATAAATTAAAATTAAAACTGTAATTTTAAATACTATTTTTTTCATGATTAGTTTTCGTAACCGATTTTTTTATATTGAGTCTTCGATAAAAGTTATTTTTCCAAAATTAGCATTTTTCTTTATGTTAATATCCAGTAAATCAATATCCTTTGATTTTAATCTTACCGCAGAAATCGCCCGATAATCAGCACAAGCCCCTTGAGTTTTCGCAACAGAAAAACCAAATTGTTTAAATAGTTTTATATCTCTTTTTAAAAATTCAGAATTAACGTTCCTGCCAATTGTATAGCCGCTAATAATTGCCAACTCTATTTCTTTAATTTCTCCCATCACTTTTATTGCATCTTCCGTAGTTGCCCAATTTGCATGCGGATATTGACTTAAATTAGCAAATACAGCTGCTCTGTTCCCATACTTTTTTGCCTGAGTAAATAATACTTTTACACTTTCTCCATCTTTAATTGATATTGTTTTCACACTAAAATTTCTATTTTCTTTAAACCCATTTAATTTTAACTGTACCTGAGCATTAGTTACCGATAACTCTTTAAAATCAAAAAGATCAATATACTTTACTAATCCTAGCTTTAAAGCCACCAGTGATAATATCCCATCGTTGCAGCCCCAATCCTGCGCATAATCAATAACAGAAAAATCACAATTAAGCATTTGCGCAATTAAAACTAGGGTATGCGCATCATAACCAAAAGAAATTGCATCATTTAATTTAGGAGCAGCGGGCAATAAAAATATAGTATTAGGTTGGATTTGTCCTTGCAGTGGCTGATCCAGTTGATCAAAATAATTTTTATTCATAAAAAACAATGGCCCCAAACGAATAAACTGTTCTCCGCGATCATTTCCCCACGCTGCTAACTGATATTTATTTTCCGCATATTGTAGCGGTTCATTATAAGGAAATTTATGAACTGGCTGTAAGTTAAGTTGCCTAATAATCTCAGCCTGATATCCCTGAATTTTTTCCCCCGTGATTAAATTTAGAGGTTTTTGCACTAAATAATCTTCTAATCCCGCTTGCCCCAATTCAAACCCTTTGTTTTTAAAATAAAGCTCTGCATCTTTATCCCACGGAATCAGTTTTAACTGCTTATCAAAATTTTCCTGACTGGCTAAATATAATAACTTCGCGCCTAACCCTTCTTTTTTATATCCCGTAGCAATTTCTAATTTATCAATATGCACATTACCTTGCGCATCCCAGTTTATTAATAATAACCCTATGATTTGACCATCTTTTTTCGCAAAATAAAGCTTTGCTTTTACACAAAATTCTAATTCCTGTTCCCAGACTGGCAAATCAAAAGTCAGCTTCTCCGGATGCTGTTTAATCCAATCTCTAATCACACTCAGGATTATCGCTTTATTGCTTCGGTTATATTTATCTATTTCAATACTATTAATCAACGCGCCATTATTTGCCCTCGGCAAATTAGTATTTTCCTTTAAATTAAAAAATGCCTCCTGTTCAAGCCATACCTTATTTTTAACTCCCATAAATTCATTTCGAAAGGAATCCCGGGTTTTAAAAAAACTCACCCAAACTTTCGACCGGGACTCAAATTTATCAAAATTGTGTTTTTCTTCCCCATCAATAAAAATCTTGTAATTTACTTTTTTTTCCTTTAAATATTTTAGAACCTCTGGCCTGATTTCATCTCCCACAATTGCAAATTCCGGTAACACAATATGCGTAAATGCTTTCTTTCTTTTCGCCCAACGCACCGCAATCTCAAACGACTCCTGGATACACAAATCACTCATTCCCCCGGCAATAACCAAAGTAGCATCCCGACGAAAAGATCCCTTGAACAAAAAACTTAATAAATCCTGGATATAAGCAAATTCACCTTTTACCTTTGGGTCTCTGAAAATTTTTATACCTTTTTTACCTAAAAAATCAATCAACCATTTTGTTTTCGCAGCCGCATTTAAATCGTTCTTGAAATCATTAACGATCTGCATTGCAAAAATATCTTTAATCTCCACCCCTTTTTCCCAAAAATCTTCGAGTTCGCTTTCAGTGATATGGGTCTGAGCCTGCAAAACATTCATTTTTAAGTAGTCTTTGACTGCAGCATCAGAATCATTAATCTTTCTAATCTGTTGCTTGAGCTGTTTCATATCGTTTTCTATTAGTTCTTGTTCCTGCAGATTTTGCAATCCATTTAAAAGAACTTCAAATCCATAATAAAGATCATTGTTTACAGATAAACGCGCAGATAATGTTGCAACATTATCATCGCTAAATTCAGGCATAGCTTTAGCCAAAGTGCAATTACCCCACAAAAGCACTGGAACAATAATCAAACTTATAATTTTTCTCATTCTTTTTCTCATAATTTTATCTTTATTTTTAGCTTTTATCTGTTATCTTTTGTCTAAATTGACATTTGCATTAGTCGCTGATCATCAGATCCAAAATGAAAAAGTTTAATTCCGGGCAAAATAACTTCCGGCAGAGATCTTAAGCTAACTTTGTTTTTAGAATTAACTTTAGAATTATCTACAAGCTTTAAAGCTTGAATATATTCTGGATCACAATACTTTATTATGTTTTTACAAAAATGGATGGCAAACATTTTAGCCATTTCATGATTAGAAAATAACTCTTTAAACTTTTCTAAATTATGAGCTAAATTATTTCCTCGCATTTCTAAAACTTTTATTGTTTCTTTTAATGTAAGTGATTCCATTAGCTTTAGAACTTCTGCTGCTTGTGCAATCTTCAATGAGAAAAATTCATAAGCTTCTTCTCTGTCTTCAGATAAAGCTCCGACATCAACTAACTTATATTCATTTATTTCCGTAATCGCCCAATTTTCTAAAATATTAATACCCACATCAAGATCATAACCTCCTTCTTGCCCTAATTCTAATTGTGCTTTAAAAACTGCATCGCACATTTGAAATACTTTATCTATATTTCCTTTACTAACTTCATTTTTAACTTTGTTATAAAAAATATTACTTTTATCCAATTGCTCACTCACAATTAGACTTGGAATATTTCCATTTAATAAATTTGATTTTCCAACCCCTTTAATCCTTAATTCTTTGGAAATATTAGGAATTAAACGAAACTTAAGAACATTTTTAAAATTTCTTTTTTCGGCAATATCATGACCATCCTCTAATTGTTCTAAAACTATTTTATTTACATCAGCTTTCATGCCTTTGAACTTATAATACATAACTTTTAATTTTTGTTTTATATAAATTGTGAATTTTTTTGGCATGTAAACTTTAATAAAAATATCGATTTTTTTCAGCAATCTATTATTATCAATAAAATTCCTCTCTTCTGGTTTAAGCGAAACTGCCCTTAACGGGACTTTTAACACTAAATCACCCTGCGTATCTCCGACAACTACTGTAGTTGCACCATTACCAACTTTTTTAAAAATTCTCCCTTTTAAAATATCTTTTATTACTTGAATATCTGTCTGCACATCAAAAACAATATCAATAACATTTCTTTTGTATTCAATCCCTATACGCTCACTAAACGCATTTTAAAAAGATCTAACAGGAATTCTAATCGCCGGACTTAAGGCACTGCTTTCCTGAGCTATGGATATATTCCCCAGTAAAAGAACCTGAAAAACTAATAAGATAATAATTTTGGAAATTGCGTTTTTATTTGCTTCATATTTTTTCGCTTTACATTTGAAAACATTAGAGTTAAGCTTCTAATCGATAGTTAAAAAAGGTGTAAAAGTATACCATATCAAACAAGACTCTGCAAACAAATAAGCCTGATTTTAATTTACGTAACACATTACAATTAAACAGTTTAGCAATACGGTGGTGTTTTTTTTAGAAAGGTTGCTCTGAATTGGCCAAAAATCAATGACTAATAATTGAAAATATTAATAGATTTAGCAGAAAAATATTAACTTTGCGGTATGAATTCTGAAATGATAATTTTTATTTGAAATATTTCTTTAAAGATAAGCGGATTATATCCGCCCCTTATCAGCCCCTAAGCTTCTGGACGAATAACCCGGTAAAGAGTTTGAATATCCAATTTTACCAATTTCTTAATTTCGAAAATCAAGCTATTTAATTGGCCTAAATGTACGGAAAACTTACAAATTTTACCGTACAACAAATCACCGGTTTTAAATTTCATAATCAGGTCTTTTAACAAATTGTAACTGTCTCGTTCCTGAGGCAAAACTACTTGCCAATTTTAATTTCGATTGGCTTGGATAAAATTGCCGGGTTTTAATTCTACAATCACCCGGGAATAATCAGTTCTTGATTCTTTTGCTTTTTCTTCTGCTAAAGATAAAGTATTGGCTTTTACGGATAAAGCAACATCTTTGAGCATAACATCGAGGTCCCTCTACAGCGGGATCATTTGACATTTGTAATTTGTAATTCCAAATAAATATGGCTTGCTTATTTATTTGGCTCCAGGCTTGCCCAGAAGCTTAAACATTTTCTTTTTATATGCCTCTACTCCAGGCTGATTAAACGGATTTACGCCTGAGAGCAATCCAGAAATAGCTGTTGTTTTTTCAAAAAAGTAAAACAGCTGCCCAAGATTAAAAGCGGTTCTTTTGGGTAAGATAATACTCAGATTCGGCACCTTACCATCATAATGTGCGCTGGCCGTTGCTTCATAAGCCTTATGATTTATATAATCCAAGTCCTTACCGGCAAGATAATTCAAGCCATCAATATTATCTTTAAACCTAGGCACTTTTATTGTTGCCTGTGACTTTTCGATTATCAAAAATGTCTCGAATATATTCCTTTTACCGTCTTGGATCATCTGCCCCATTGAATGCAGGTCGGTTGTAAACTCACATGCCGCAGGGAATATTCCCTTGCCGTCTTTGCCTTCACTTTCTCCAAAAAGCTGTTTCCACCATTCTCCGACATAACGCAAGCTCGGGTTAAAGCCAGACAGCATTTCAATATCTTTGCCTTTTTTATAAAGGATATGTCTTATCCCTGCATACTTATAAGCAGGATTTTTCTCAAGATTAAGTAAATCACATTTTTTTTCAAAATCCTTAGCTCCCTTTAATAATTCCCTGATGCTTATACCGGCTACAGCTATCGGGAGCAATCCTACAGGAGTTAAAATAGAAAATCTTCCGCCCACATCATTTGGAATAATAAAGGTTTTGTACCCTTGAAAATCTGCCAGTTTTCTCAATGCTCCGGCACTAGCATCTGTAGTCGCAATAATCCTGTCTCTGGCTCCTTTTTCCCCATATATCTTTTCCATATACTGCTTTAATATCCTGAAAACAACCGCGGTTTCAGTTGTCGTCCCGGACTTGGAAATTACATTTATGATAACCTTCTTCTTCTTTATTATATTAAATAAGTCCTGAAGATAATCAGCACTTAAGTTATGCCCGGAAAAATAAATTTTTGGTTTTTCGCTTTTCAGCTCGTTGGCAAAATTGGGTTTTAGAAATTCAATACAGGCCCTTGCTCCCAGATATGATCCCCCGATACCAAGACTGACAAAAACATCACAATCTTTTCTTATTTTTTTTGCCGTGACCTCAATATCTCTGATAAGCGAATCCGGCATATCTGAAGACAAATTCAACCAGCCGAGATAGTCACTACCCGGACATTTCTTTTCTTTGAGATCATTATGAATAAGTTTTATAGCCTTAAAAACAGATTTCAACTCTTTATCCAATACAAAGCCTTTGCAGTTTTTACTGACAAGTTTAATGTCATTCATTTTTAGCTTCTCCCTAATTTTCAAGATTTTAACATTTTTGATGGATTATTCTTGGATTGATATATTTTATCACTGTCTGAAATGATTAACAAGCTGAATATTATTATCTGACCAATCGATAAAGGGGAATTTTTGCATATAAATACTTATCCGAAGATTAATCCTTAGAAATCTCTAAGCTCTCTTCTTATAAATAAACCTCGGGAGACAGGATCAAGAAACTGCTGTAATTTGTTTTATCAAAATCAGCATTTATTGCTTTCCTCTGTTGTTAACAAAAATAATCTTACTGTAATTCCATGATTTTTTTCTCTAATCTTGCTTTTTCTTCTCTAAGGGCTACTACTTCTAAAGCCATTACCACCTTTTCTTCTTCGCTTCTAGCCAGCTCAACATCCAATTCTTTAACCTTTTGCAGGAGCGAAAGTCCTTTTTTACTTCGGTTTTTTACTTCTCCAATTGCCTGCTTCAGCTTTTGCTGCAAAATCAGCTTTTGATTCTGAACTGCTTGAAGCTGCTCTAAAACATCGCCTGATGCATCCGATTGATTTCCGGACTCACTTTGTAAAGCCGCATATTTTTTTTGCACCTTTTCAAGCTCAATCGCAATGGACTGTCTTTGCGCATCTGCTAAATCAAGCTGCTGGCGCAATGCCTGCTGCTGCATTTCCTTGCTAGCAATCTGTTTATCAAGAATTGCCAGTTTTGCATCTACTCCCTCAACCTCTTTCGAGCTTTGCAGAATAGATTTAACTTCATTTTGAAGATTTATGTTTTCCTTTAATAGTAATTTATTGCTGTTATTTAGATCTTCTGAATTATTTTTTGCAAATATAAGTTCTGCCTTTAATTCATCACTTTCTTTTCTTAATGCCTCATAGCGGCTGCTCAACTGAGTATCCTTTTTCAATACTTCAACTTTGTCCCCCTGCCGTTGCAGCTGTTTTAATTCCTTGCGCACCTGAACAAGCCCTAAAGAAGCAAAATTCCTCTCTGACTTTACTGTTTCAAGCTCATTCGTTAAAGCCGCGATTCCTTCCTCTTTCTGGTTAAGTCTATTTGCCAGCTCATCTATTTTCACATACAATACATTTTCTGAACTCTTGTCAGACTTAGTGCTGGATAATTCTTTTTTAATCTTTTCTTGATCAGCTTTAAGTTGGGCTATCTGATTATCCTTGGCTTCTAAATCCCGCTCATATTCCGTGATTTTTGCGCTTAAGATATTTGACTTTTTGTTTTTAGACTCGTTTTCAGCCGCAAGTTCTTCGCCTGCCTCTTTTGCCTGCTTTGCCTCTGCCTGCGCCTTGGACAGCTCTGAGGCAATCTTTGCCTGCTTATCATTTAATTCACCTGCCTGGACCTCAAGCTTGGCTATTATATCCCTGCTCTTATCCTGCTGCTTTTCTGTCTCAAGCTTTTTATTCAATGCCGCAAGGTCTTTATTCTCTGCCTGCGCCTTGGACAGCTCTGAGGCAATCTTTGCCTGCTTA
>CAYTGV010000016.1:22013-45535 GCA_964437495.1 uncultured Planctomycetia bacterium
GTCTTTATTCTCTGCCTGCGCCTTGGACAGCTCTGAGGCAATCTTTGCCTGCTTATCATTTAATTCACCTGCCTGGACCTCAAGCTTGGCTATTATATCCCTGCTCTTATCCTGCTGCTTTTCTGTCTCAAGCTTTTTATTCAATGCCGCAAGGTCTTTATTCTCTGCCTGCGCCTTGGACAGCTCTGAGGCAATCTTTGCCTGCTTACTTTCAGTAGCATCAACTTTCCGAACCAATTCCTTGTTTTGCTTTTCAATAAATTTACTATCTTTTTTTAATTCTTTAATCTGCAGTTTTAATCCTTTAATCACTTCCTCTTTCTGCTTAATGATCTTGCTGCTTTTATTATCTTTTGATCGTATTGTCGCTGCCAGGGACACATACTCAAGCCTATCTTTTTGTTGTAATAAAGAACTATTTATCTTTTCCAGCAAAGCCACTTCCTGTAGAACAGCTTCCTTTTCATTAGACTTCAGCTCAAGAGAATTCCTAGACATTTCAAGTTTCCTTAAGATCTCCTGATTATTGAGATCTGTTCTTTCTGCCACCTGTTTTTGCTCGGCCAGCATCGTATTTAATCTATCATTTTCCTTTATTAACATCTCATAATGCTCAAGCTTATCTCTGATAGATAATGTCGGGATTTTTTCAGCCGGCTTTTTTGCCCCAAGAAATTTTAAAAGTTTGTTTTGCACACTATTGTTCTCAGCCTTGGCTGTTTCTATCCCGCCTTTTCTTTGATATAGTTTTATAAGTTCTTCTTTTACAGCAGCCAATTCTCTTGATAAATCACCTTTTTCTCTGTTTATGTTTACCACATGCCCCTGAATAGCTTTAAGCTGGTTTTGTCTTTCAATCACAGCACTTTCCAGTTTTTTTATTCTCTTCGTAAAACTAGCTGTTGGTTTATTTTTTTGTTTTAGTTTATTAGTGATCTTTTTCAGATTTTTTTCAAGCGATTTCTTTTTAATTTCCAGTTTTTGCATCTTGATTGCAAGCTTTTTATTTTCTTCCTGCAACATTGTTAATTTCTCTTCATTGTTTTCACCTTTGCTTTCAAAGCTAATAAACTTTCCCTGTTGCTTAAGGGCATCCCTTGCTTTCTCAAATTCAATTTGGGCCTTCTCGTATTCACCCTGGTCATAGAACATTTGGCCCTTATTTAAGTAATCTTGGTAATCCAGCGCATAGAGATCGCCCAAAAAAAAGACCCCGAATAGGACAGCTACCCCGGTTAAGAAGAGAACCATTTGTATTTTCTTATTATTTAACATCGAATATAACCCCCCCTAAAATTATTTTCCCAACAACTTTTCTAACTCTTTCTTTACTTTGTCCGCTTTTTGTTTTTCATCTTGAGAAAAACTACCTGCGACTGGATATCCTTGATTATTTTCCTGTATACTAATATTTAAATTAGTGACTCTAGCCAGATAATCAAGTGTCTTTTTCTGCTGCATTCTCAGATCCTGAAGTTCCTGCTCCTTTATTTTATATTCAGCTTGCACAAGAATAAGTTCACTTTTCAAACTAAAAATTTCTTTATTGTTTTGGATTACTTCTCTTTCTCTGCGAGCTAAAAATTCCGTCAACTGCGAAAGCTGCCTTTTAAAATCAGCATGAAGCACATTTGCATTTTCATATTCTTTTTCTGGATATTCAAGCCTCTGTTCAATAGTAGCTTTTGCCTGTTTTAGCTTCTCTGTTTTTTCTGTTTTTATTCAAAATGTCAGAAATCTTTAACATTTTCCCCTCCTTATAGTTAAAAATCTCTAACTTTTTATTTTGTCCCGGGTTTTCCTTCCCATGTCTGTCATGTAGAAATATAACGCTTTACCCAGTCGATATCTTTGTCATCCTTTTTGGCCAATTTTAAATACTCTTGAACTCTTTAAAATATAAAAAGGCCATACCTTTTTTAGTAAAAAAAGCATAGCCAGTAAACATACCTTTATATAGTATTTTATCCTTAAAATCCATTTTCCCGTCAATCCTTCCTTGAAAGACAGCTCAAATCTGATGATTATTCAATATTTTAGCAATTATCTTCAAAGGATATCCTTTACCCTTCAAATCATCTATTTTATTCAAGTTGCTCTCTACCTCTAAAGCTTCATAAAATCGCTTATTACCTGAGCCTCTTTTCCTTATAGCATTAAGCAAGCCAAAATTAGTATAATGATTCAATGTCTGATAAGATATATTATACTTTCTTACCACATCCATTGCTGTAATAATATTATCCATTTCTACCTCTTATTTTCTAAAAAAAACACAAAATTCTTATAAAATGAATAAACCTCTCCCCTTAAAAGGCAATATCCTTTTTTTTCTTAACCAAAAAATGACTAAACTAACTTCAATTTTGACTGTTTTTGATAATAGCATATATGGTAACTATTGTCAAGTAATATAAAAAGCTATTTTCCGATACAAATTTTACATGTTTGACAATCTTAAAACAGCCTTTTTGAAGCAAAAATATTATGTAAAGGGGGCAGAAATTTAAATTTCTGCCCCCTTTACATTTAAACCGCAAAACTTTGATTGAAATTATCCTTTTGTCGCAATCAGATCAACCAAATCAACAACTCTGTTTGAATATCCCCATTCATTATCATACCATGAAAGGACTTTCACCATATTTTTCCCGATTTTCATAGTGCTTAATGCGTCAAAGATCGATGAATGCGTATCCTTAATAACATCAGCAGATACTATCGGCTCATCGCAATATGACAATATACCATTCATGCTGCCTTCAGCCGCTGCTTTAAACTCTGCATTGATTTCTTCAACCGTTGCGTCTTTTTCCAGCTCTACTACCAGGTCAACAAGTGACCCTGTAGGAGTAGGCACACGGATAGCCATACCGTTTAATTTACCCTGAAGATCAGGAATAACCAAGCTAACTGCTTTGGCCGCACCGGTTGTTGTCGGAATCATTGATAATCCCGCAGCGCGCGCTCTTCTTAAGTCGCTGTGCGGAAAATCAAGAAGTCTCTGATCACTAGTATAGGAATGTATTGTTGTCATTAATCCGCACACTATGCCAAATTTATCATTGAGCACCTTAGCTACAGGAGCAAGGCAGTTAGTAGTACATGAGGCATTGGACACAACAATATCTTCGGACTTAAGCATGGTATCATTTACCCCAAGAACGATTGTATTGTCAATTTTATCTTTGGCAGGAACAGTCAAAACTACCTTTTTCGCTCCAGCTTGAACATGCCACATTACCTGCTCTTTTGTTCTGAATACTCCGGTTGATTCCACAACAATATCCACCCCTAACTCTTTCCATGGAAGCTCTTTAGGATCTTTAATCGCGGAAATATAGATTTTCTTTCCTTCAACAATTATAGCATCACCCTCTGCCTTGACAGATTTATCATATCTTCCGTAAACAGAATCATATTTCAAAAGATGGGCAAGTGTTTTTGCATTTGTAAGATCATTAATCGCTACAATCTCGATATCGTTATTTTCCATTGCTATTTTAAAAACATGTCTACCTATTCTTCCGAATCCATTAATACCTACTCTTACTGCCATTGCATTTCCTCCTTTTTTTAATAAGCAAATTACTTAGTGAACACAGTGAAACTAAGTAATAATTGCAAATTAAACCCGCCGTTCCTTTTGGCGGATATTTTCTCATTAATCTCTCATCTTGTGTATCTGTGTTTAGGATTTTCCCTTTTATCTATTAATTAACGGCTATCACGCAAAAATTTCGCAGCCTGCTCAGGTGGACTGGGATTTATGTAAAACCCAGTTCCCCATTCAAAACCAGCTGATTGGGTAAGTTTTGGCAAAATCTGTATATGCCAATGATAAAATTCAAGCTCTTGGTCATTCTGTATTGGAGCAGTGTTAATAATAAAATTAAACGGCGGATCTGTCAAGACCTTTTTCAATCTACCCAAGGTATCTATTAAAATAGCCGCTAAATCATCAATATCATCTTCTTGTATATCGCTAAAATGACTATTATGCGCCTTGGGCATAATCCATGTCTCATATGGAGTACAGGAAAAAAATGGACTAAAAGCAATGAACTTTTTATTTTGAGTAACCAGCCTGTCTTTTTCCTGCAGTTCCTGATGCATGATATCACAGTATACACATCGCTCTTTAAAGCCATAATACTTCTTAGCACCGCGCAATGCCTCCTTGATCTTTTTAGGCACAATAGGCAACGCGATAAGCTGCGAATGTGAGTGCTCTAGAGAAGCGCCTGCGCTTAGACCATGATTTTTAAATATAAGAATATATTCAAAACGCTTATCTTTTTTAAGATCAATACAGCGCTGTTTATATGCAAGAATTATCTTAGAAACATCCCCAAGACTAAGATCCGGAATATCTTTTACATGTTCAGGTGTCTCTATAATAACTTCATGGGCACCTACTCCGTTCATCTGGTCATAGATATCAATCCCCTGGCGCTCGAGATCTCCTTCTATACGCAGGGCGGGAAATTTATTAGCTATTACACGTAAATTCCAGCCTGGTTTATTCGCATCAGATCCAGGGGCTCTATCCACATATATCTCAGGAGGAGTTATGTCTTCATTGCCTTTGCAAAAAGGACACTTCCTGCCAACTTGTTTTTTCGGCACAGCCGCAACGTAATAGTCTTGTGGCATTTTGATATCATCATAGCGGACAATTATCCACCTACCGATTATTGGGTCACGACGCAATTGCTGCATTAAATCATAGCTCCTTTATTTCGTTCAAAAATTTAGCCGCATCCTCAGGCGGTGTAGGATTTATATAAAAACCGCTGCCAAGCTCAAAACCGGCAACCTTTGTAAGCCGCGGGGTGATTTCAATATGCCAGTGATAATCATAGTCTATTGTCTTCCAATATCCGACTGATGTCTTACGCCTAAACGGAGCGGTATGAATAAGATAATTATAAGGAGGATCATTTAATCCCACAGAAAGCTTGCCCATTACTGTTTTCATTACTCTGGCCAGGCCTTTACTATTGTTCAGGCTATGAAAGTCACAAGAATGCTCTTGGGGCAAAACCCATATCTCAAAAGGAAAACGCGATGCATAAGGCATAAAAGCGATAAATCCGTCACTATGCGCGATAATACGAACCTTGGCATTTATTTCATGCCTGATCATATCACAAAATAAGCAGCGTTCCTTATACTCATAATATCGCTTGCATCCGACAAGTTCTTCTTTTACCCGTTTGGGATTTACCGGTAGAGCAATAAGCTGCGATCTTGAATGCCTGATCGGACTGGCTCCGGCAACAACTCCGTAATTTTTAAAAATAAGCGCATATTTTATCCTGGTATCTTTTTCCAAGTCTTTAATACGCATAATATATGTATCAAAAACACAAGCAATCTGATCAACATCAAGTTCTGTTATATTAGCCACATGTTTATTTGTCTCAATGATCAGTTCATGCGCGCCGATTGCGTTCATCAAATCAAACATACCCTGCCCCCTGCGGCCCATTTCGCCCTCTAGCTGCATTAAAGGCATCATGTTCGGCACAACACGCAAATCCCAACCCGGAGTATTTGCAGCCGTGTTTTCCCGTCTTATCGCATATATTTCCGGAGGAGTCTCTTTTTCATTGCCTTCACAAAAAGGACAGTGTGTTTCCAAAGGCGCATCATTTGCAATTACAAAATCATGCGGACGCTTTCCACGCTCTGTTGCAATAATCACCCATCTGCCTATTATTGGATCTTTTCTAAGCTGCGGCATAATTGCCCCTTTAAAATTATGAGTTTGAACAGTAACCTTTTAACATATTAAAGCACACATAAGCAAGCTGATTCAATAATAAATATATTTTACAATTAAATTCTTCTTTGATTGGATTATACTCCTTAATAACGAATTTTCCAGCTTTGAATCTCTGCCTTACCACCACTACAACGTATTATTCCTTACTTTATATTGAATGCCAACCCACATTAATATATAATAGTTTTAACAAAAAAACACAAAACAACTGATTTCTTTAACTTTTACTGGAAGTTATCTGCAAGGCTAAAAATAGGAAGAATTATACTGCATTATGAATATAGGATTTTTGGGATTAGGCAAATTAGGATTACCGGTAGCAGTTGCCATCGAGTCTTGCGGACATTTAGTTTGCGGTTATGACACATCAAAGGACGTTCAAACTATTATAAGCTCAAAAAAAATTCCCTATAAAGAGGAATTGGCTCAGGAATACCTTGAAAAATCAAATATTAAATTTTTAACCCTGCAGAAAATTGTAAAATTTTCTGAAATTATTTTTGTCTCGATTCAAACACCTCACAATCCACAATATGAAGGAATAACAAGAATTCCTGAGATACGCGCGGATTTTGACTATTCATATTTAAAAGAAGGCATTGCCGCGCTATCTAAAAAAATCGAAGAATATGGCAAAGACAAAATAGTGATCATAATTTCCACCGTATTACCGGGAACGATCCGTCGTGATATTAAGCCATTATTGGGTGGACATACCAAGCTCTGTTATAACCCTTTTTTTATCGCCATGGGAACAACAATAAAAAATTTTCTTGATCCTGAGTTTGTTTTGCTGGGCGTGGATGATGATCAAGCAGCAAAAAAGATAGAAAGTTTTTATGCCACTATTCATCAATCCCCTTTTTTTAAAACAACTATTGAAAACGCTGAACTAATAAAAGTACTTTACAATTCTTTTGTTTCGATGAAATTGGCTTTTGCAAACACAATAATGGAGATATGCCACAAAACCCCCAATAGTAATGTAGATGATGTTACTAATGCCCTTAAAATGGCAAACAAAAGAATAATTAGTGACAGCTATTTAGAAGGAGGAATGGGAGATGGCGGGGGATGCCACCCTCGCGATAATATAGCATTAAGCTATCTTGCGCGCAAACTTGATCTGAGTTATGATTGGTTTGAAAACATTATGCTGCAGCGTGAGAATCAAACAGATTGGTTAGCTGATCTAATAATAAAATATGCCGCAGGCAAACCCATCCTGATCCTGGGAAAATCATTTAAAGCAGAATCAAACATAACTACGGGAAGTCCATCGATATTACTAAAAAACATATTAATAGAAAAAAATCATATCGTGAATATGTGGGATCCTCTTATAGATGGGGCTTACCCGGATTGCGGCGATAAGCCGCTGCTTTATTTTATCGGGACAAAACATGCAGAATTTCAAAGTTTTCCCTTTACAACGAACTCTATTATTTTAGACCCCTGGCGTTATATCCAAAAAAGAGATGGCATTAAAGTTATAGGGATCGGTGATTCACTCTATGAATAATATCTCTTTAAAAGAAAGCATTGGCATAAGTATGCCGGTATTAAATGAGGTAAACACCATAGCGCAGGTGTTAACCGAAATGATCAAAGAACTTCGTGAAATCAATTATACTATTTGTATTGTAGATGACGGCAGTACTGACGGAACTCTTGATATTATAAATAACTTTATTAATAAGGCTGCCAATATTCAATTAATAAAAACAAAGAAAAAAAGTTACGGTTGCCAACGTGGCGCCGCATCCCGTACTGCGCTAGAATGGCTAATTGCCCATACAAATCATACTATTTTTGTTGAAATCGATGCCGATGGCGCGCAACACCCAAACGAACTTCTTAACGGAATAAAACTGATTTCCGGTTCAAATTACGATATCGCGATCGCGTCAAAATATGTGGATGGATCTAAAATTATCGGAAGATCCGTTTTCAGGAATTTTGTAAGTCTCTGCATGAGCTCTATAGCGCGGCTATTGATCTCTCCCGGGATCAGAGATTACAGTAATAGTTATCGATTTTACAATAGAAGATCAGCAAAACTCATACTGAAATCAAAACCGAAATACACAAGCCCTATTTACCTTTTTGAAATCCTAGTGATTTGGATTGCTAATGATTATGCGATCACAGAAATCCCTACCACATACAACGCGAAAAATAATTCCACCTCCAAAGTAACAATGATTGACATGATCAAAGGATTTTTCAGCCTATTAGAAATTTCATTCAGATTCCGCAAAGGCGCCTTTAATGCAAAACAAACCTAATTTTAAAACATTATTGCTATATCCCAAGCTAGGCTCCTCAGACGCATTTATTACCTACCCGCCTTTAAGTCTTATATACGCAGCAGCCGATTCAGTAAAAAGAAAAAAGAATGTTTCAATCCTTGATCTGCGCTTTTATCCAAAAAATTATTTAGAAATATTAGAAAAAAAGATCACCCCCAACATAAAACTTGTCGGGATTTCAGTAATGACTGGAAGCCCGATAAAATATGCCTTAGAAATATCTCGTTTTTTAAAAACAAATCATAATGTAAGTATTCTTTGGGGAGGCATCCATCCCACATTATTACCCGAAGAAACATTAAAAAATAAGTATATAGATTACGTCATTGCGGGGTACGGATCCACTGCCCTCGCGGAACTGATCAATGCCCTTGAAAATAACTATCCCCTGGAAAAAGTTGTCGGTCTGTATTACAAAAAAAATGGAAAGATTTCAGCAAACCCTTCTTCTAAAAAACATGAACTTATCCCCTACGAAGAGCTTCCATATCATCTGGTGGACATGAAGAATTACTTTAGAAAAACATTAAGCCAACGAGATATCCCGATATTCACCAGCTTAGGATGTCCTCACCAATGTATATTTTGTGTTGCGCCTGTGCTCTATAAGTCAATGGAAAAAAAATGGGTCGCTTATGAAATCAACAGTGTCATCCAGCACATAAAAACCCTTATTCAGAGATATCAAATAACAAGTATAACCGTCTTTGATGACGATAGTTTCATAGATATAAAGCGTATGATACACTTCTTTAAATGCTGCATATCCTCCGGCATATCGAAAAATGTCAAAATAAATTTCAGAGGAGTTAGAATAAACGAGCTCGATGCCATGAACGATAAAGACATTGCTTTAATGGTTAAAGCAAATGTGGGCTATATTATGATCGGCATTGAATCCGGTTCTCAAAGAATATTAGACCTTATGAAAAAGAAAATCTCCCTAGAAGCGATAAAACGTGTCAGTAAAAAACTTTCACTTTACCCTGAGATAACACCACATTATAATTTCTTTGTCGGCATGCCGGGAGAAACAAAAAAAGACTTGCTAAACACTAAAGAATTATTATTGGAATTATTGGAGGACAATCCTCATTGTTATCTTGGATTCGGGTCTGACTGGAAGCCCATTCCTGGTTCACAAATGACGGCTATGGCAAAGCAGCAATTCAACCTGCAAATACCCGCGACCCTTGAGAATTGGGCCGAGATAGATTCTTTTGACGCACGTTCTGTAATACGCTATTACTGGTATTCAAAAGATTATGAGCGGCTAATTCGCCTTATACAATGCTCCTCCGGCATTATTGACCTAAAACTTTACAAAGAGTTTATTACAGACAAGCGATTTTTTTTAAAACTGCTGAGCATTCTCAGTCTTATATATAGGCCAATTATTATGTGGAGAATAAAACATTCATTTTCTCGGTTACTTATTGAATTCCCAATTAGAAACTGGTTGATTAAGCATGTTTTTACAAAATTATAATAATTTGTTTGTTTTTGTGCGAGAAAGGTCGCGTGATTTAAGAGCCGGTAAAATTGGATTGATACTATGTTTTTAAATATTGCAATATTTAATATTTTATTTAAAGATGTATAAGGATTAAAATGGGTAAATTGAAAATAGCTTTAGTCAACAGTCATATCGAAATATTTAGGGCTGAACCGCATGGATTATTAATGATCGGTGCAGTGCTTGAGAATGCTGGTCATCACGTTGTGCTATATGATAGGCTGTTTAATGACATTGATATAGATGAAATTGCGGATAATGATTATGATTTAATTTGTTTTTCGGTAATGACTTTAACCTATTTTTCTGCAAAAAAAAATATCCAGCAAATTAGAGCTAGAAGCAATAAAAATCTTATTATTGTGGGGGGCATACATCCTAGTATTTTCCCAAAAGAATCTTTACAGGATTTGGGTGCTGATTTTGCTGTAATTGGCGAAGGAGAGAAAACAATTATTGAATTAGTAGATGTTATATTTCGCGACAAAAAAGAACTGGTCAGAGTTAATGGTATTGCATATTTTGATAATCATAGATATATCCAAACGCAAAAAAGGAATATAGAAAAATGCTTAGATAATTTTCCTGTGCCGGCAAGACATTTACTTGATATGGAAAAATATTTGGTGCCACCGGGTTTTATTCGAGGGCTTTTTAATTATAGAATAGCTACAGTTATGACATCTCGTGGTTGTCCTTTTCATTGTTCTTTTTGCCCCGGAGGCAATAGCAGATATCGACAGCGAAGTGTTGAACATGTTATCAAAGAAATTAAAATATTAAAGCAGGAGTATCAAATAGAGGGTATTCATTTTATTGATGAAAATTTTTGTCTTGATAAAAATTGGCTTTATTCCTTTTGTTTTGAAATCCATAAAGAAAATATAAAATGGAGTTTTGAATCCAGAGTTTCTCAACTAAATGATACCATCATTAAAAAGATTAAAAAGGCTGGTTGCGTACAAGTCGATCTAGGATTAGAGAGTGGTTCCGATAAAATTTTAAGAAAAATTAAAAAAGGGATCACCACTAAAGAGATATTAGAAGGGTGTAATTTGTTGAGGAAAAATAATATGCGCTTTACAACTAATATGCTTGTTGGTTGTCCTGATGAAACAATTGTAGATCTAAAGAAATCGTATAATCTTTTGCGTAAAATTAAGCCCTCTTTTGGTGTCGCTAACTTCTTAACCGTTTTGCCTGGGACATCGCTTTACGATGAATATTATGGCAAAAAAATGGATATGCGATTATTTGATATAAAAAAGGATTTATCAAGTAATTATTATATTATATCTAATATTTCTGCAGTGAATGATAAAGATTTAATTTATTATCATGCAAAAATAAGAAACTATTTTTTCGGTAGAGCGCTTGTTGGTTTTTTCAACCGACGATATTTTTTAACATTATTAAAAATTATAAATTATTTTTGTTTAAATCTAGAATTATTTATAAAATCATTATTTATAGTATTGATAGTTCGCAGAGAACGAGCAGTATATAAAATAGTATTTGATGTTTTTTATGAAATGCAGAAACAATATTATTATAAAAAAACAAGAAAAGTTAGTAGTTAATTCTGACTATCTTTACTGATGCTTCTTTGAATATAGTTGTTCTTTACTAATGCTGGGGCATGATTAATGTGAATAGAATTAGTAGAGTATTGTGCTTTATTTGAGTTAAAAGATTGTTGTTTTCATGAATTTTTTACTGAAAAAGAAGGGGTTTACTATTTGTGAATGATATTTTTCAGCAGCAATTATTTTGTGGGATATTAAATAAAAAAGGTGAGGGAGAACAAAAAAGTGTTCTGCCTGATTTGAACTATCATTTTTATCATGATCACCTTAGCGTAAAATCTTCTATTCCTTTTTATCAAGATGATAACTATTGTGTTGTAACATTTGGTTCTATCTTTTCTGATTCTTTTAATAACTCTTTTTCTCAAAAAGATTCGAATAATGCACATATTTATAATCACAGATTGTTGAATGCATTCAAAAAATATAGCACTGATTTACAATCACATCTGGAAGGGTTTTATCTCGGTTTTGTTTTTTGTTTTTCTACCCAAGAATGGCATCTTATCAATAACCGGTATCAAGCAACAAGCCTCTATTACTATATAGACAAAACACTATTTGTTTTTGCTAAAACAATGAGAGATCTTCTTGCGATACTACCATTTAAACCAAGATTTGAGTCCCGCGCATTGCCGTCATTTCTATCAACCGGCTTTTCCTTCACTGAAAAAACTCAATTCAAGAACATCTATAGATTACTCCCCAAACATTCTATTGCCGGCAACAACACAACCATTTCAATAAAAAACAACTGGCCAGGAGAATTTTCATTTAACCGCCAATCATTTGATGACCTGGAACTCCATCTTGATAAATATGAGCGCTTATTTTCTAAAAGTATTTCACAGTTTCTTGACACAACGCAACCTGAAAACCTGGGTTGTTTTCTAAGCGGCGGACATGACACTAGTTTTGTTTTCATAAAGGCATCCCAACTACATAAAAAGCCTATTCATACCTTCACTGTTTTTTTTGAAAATTTTGGTTTTAGCGAATCGCCCAAAGCGGCATATCTTACAAAAAAATTCAACGGCATCCATCACCCTGTATCCATTAGCCACAGGCATCTTGATTATGTTCCGCTTATGGTACGCATCAATGAAGAACCGGTCCCCGGGGGAGGCTTTCCAATATTTGTGTGCATCATGGAAGCCAAAAAACATGTCAATGCCTTGCTCTCAGGAGATGCCGGGGACACTCTCTGGGGAGAATACTATCCTGTTGCGCAATGGCACCGCTACATCAGCAAGCTTCCTTATTTTATAAGAAAAAGCTTTTACAAGCTCAATGAGTTTATGCTTTCCATTTCTGACTGGGAACGACTATGGGAAAGCGAGCATGTCTTCAGCTTATTCGCCCAAAAGGATATGTATAACAATTTCTTTCAAAGATTGTGTACATATCGCCACTATTCTGATGATTTTTTAAGATCACTTTTAAATCCGGATTATTTCCCGGCGATACAATTCAACAAGTCATCATGCAATATAGAGGTAAATCGTCATAATTTATTTAATGCTCTTGTGGAAACAAAAATGTTCTACGGCCTATATCAATACATGATTCCTCCTACGCAAAAACCGCTTAGTTTTTTCAATATTCAACACTACCCTCCGTATTTGAATCATGATATAATCAGCTTTATAAACGATCTGCCTGAGAGCTGGCTTAATGGAGGTTCTGCATTTAAAAAATTAACTAATACCGCTCACAGTAGAAAATTTTTAAAAATGGCATTATTGCGCTATTTACCTAAAAAATATGTTTACGCGGCGCAACAAAGCTTAGATGTGCCATTCCCTTCTCTTCTAAATAAACGGCCTTATGTTCTTGAAAATCTCAGAAGGCGCCTAAAACGCCGCGGCTGGTACAACAATACAGCGATAGACAGGCTTTTTGATGAATTCAAGCAGCAATCCATGAAATCAAATAAGATCTGCGAATTAAAGCATCACGGCTATAGAATTTTTTGCTTATTAACTTTTGAAACGTGGTGTATGGAGTTTCTCGACAAAAAGCCGTCAATGACTCTTGATAAAACCATAATTCCACTGGAGGATTATTTATCATGATGAATAATCTCAACAGTAAAGCATTTCTAATGCTTTACTGTAAAAACAAATTTATATGACAAATTGTGAAAGCAAATCAATGTTTAATTTTATTTTTCTTAAAAAAATCATACTTCTAATCTTAGTACTTTGTTCTATATTATATATAGGACAAGAAATTGTCTCTTACTGCATGTCAGGTGAAACAATGATCCTCAACGATGATATGCACCAGGAATTTCTTAATGCCGCTATTTTCAGGCAAAGTATTCTTGAATACAAACGATTTCCCATGTGGTCTCCTCATATTGGAGGAGGTTATCCTTTATACGCGTATCCGCATGATATATCATTGCTTTTACCCTTCACAATTCCTATTTTAGTTTTTGGAGAACTTATTGGGGTTAAGTTTAATATTCTACTTATCTATCTCTTGGGAATAGGCGGCATGTTCCTTTATCTTAAACACAGGTACCCGCAGCACCTATTCATCCCCATATTTTTTTCCTTTATATACGCAGATTCGCCTCGCTTCACAGAAACGCTTATGTCAGGCAATTTTAATGAGCTATTTGCTTATATGTTTCCACTTTTGCTTTTTTTCTATTTAAAAGGACAGAAGACTCATATCAATTTACTCTATGCTCTTTTTATCTCAGCCATAATGGCTATTTTCGGTAAGTTTACTTATTTTTTCATGATTCTGCTGCTATTTTTATTTACTGTGAAAGATTTTTTAATTATTAATGCCCGCTCGTTTTCAAAAAGGAAGATATCATATTCCCATCTAATCTATTTTTTTATTTTTATTGTATTCTCGGGATTATTCTCTTTATGCAAACTTTTACCTGCGTTTTTATTTGTTTCAAGGGTTTCATATCATCGCGACTGGCTAGACATCTTCCGCAATGTTGAATACTATGACCACCTTATTTTTTTTCTTATCTGTCTTCTCCTCATCCAAAGTTACATGTTCATTAGAACTTTTATTAACAACTTTACCCACCCCGGTAAAATATGGGTAGTCAGGATCATTCAAATTGCTATGATTTTTTCATTTTTTATCGGCGGATTTGGCAACCGTGTCGATGTTCACTGCGTAACCGTAAAACCGCACGCGTCATCTTTTTATCAAATAGCCGGCCGCTTCAGCGATTCTAATAAGCCGATGTCTACCAACACGCTTCGAACGCCAAGCAGTCTTTCCTATTTTAATTTTTTAAAAAACATCGGAACAATCGATTGGGAAGATTGCCTGATTACAATCCCGACAAAAGTACAGCCTCGATATTTTGTGTTTGCTCCATCGGCATCTTCCATAATATGGAACAACATTTGTTACAGCGAAAGCATACAAAAAAATCCTTTATATAAAGGAGAAGCTTTTTTTGTCAAAGGAAACGGGAAGATTATAAAGACTGCATTTGAGCCGAATAAATGCATAGTTACGGTGGGGGGAAAGGGCCGCAGCCTAATAGCAATCAATCAAAACTATGATTCAAATTGGGTGAGCTCACGCGGAAAAGCTATAAACATAGATGAGATATTGGGAATAGATGTTTATCTTAATGGCCGCACAAGGATTGTCCTTTCTTATCACCCCTGGCTTTTTTATTTATCTCTTTTTATTTCCATCACATCAATAATCGCATGCGTTTATTTAATTAAACATCACAAGCCATTTATAAGGCTTATCTCATTTCATGATCAACCCTAACAATAATCCAGCCAATCTTTACCAAAAGTGCAAAAGATCACCTAACTGCCCACTTAAATCTTGACACAATAGAAATTTTATCCAAAACATTCACCGGTTGCAACATGATGCCCCAGAGCAAAGGCATATGCATCCATCTCACGTTTGCCCTCTGGCTGGACCCTTTCGATTATCAGCTCTCCTCTGCCGCAAGCGATAATAATGCCTTTTTGCTTACAGATCAAGAGAACCTCACCCAGCCTCAAATCCCTGCGTCTTTCCTGGGGGCACTCTACGACTTTACTTTTAAGCACTTTAAGAAACTTTCCTTTATAATACGTATACGCGCAAGGCCAGGGCAGTAATCCTCTAACCCTGTTATGCAAACTCTCCGCGCTATCCTGCCAATTAATACTGCCGTCTAACTTTTTAAGTTTACTCGCTTGAGTAACCTGGGATTGGTCCTGCTTTATAAATTCAACTTTATCTTTTTCAATTAGATCCAAGGCCTCCAGCAAGCCCTGGGCGCCGAGTTTTCCTAATCTTTCGGTAAGAACAATAGAGTCATCATCTTTTGTTTCAATGCTTTTTCTCAAAATAATATCGCCCCCGTCCATAAACTCGTTCATTTTGATTATGCTCACACCTGTCGTTTTATCGCCATTGACAATAGCATGATTTATCGGAGCTGCCCCCCTGTAGCTGGGCAGCAAAGAGGCATGTACATTAATACAATAAAGCCTAGGGATATCCAAAACCTCTCGACTTAGCTTCTGTCCAAAGCTCACCACAACAAATATATCTGCTTGAAACTTTTTAAGCATTACGATGGCATCTTCATCATTAATATTCTCTGACTGGGATACAACAATGTTATTATGCTCTGCAAAAAGCTTAACAACCGTCTTGGCTAAATGCAAATGCCTTCCCTTACGCCGATCAGGCTGCGTAAAAACCGCGGCTATCTCATGCCTATCAATGAGTGCCCGCAAGCTATCTACAGCAAATGAAGACGAACCAAAAAACACTATTTTCATAATTCAGATTATCCTTATTGATTTATTGAGTTAATCGTTTACGCATTAGCGTGTTCACGCGTTAAAATTATATTAGAGCAATGCTTTTATATATTTTTTAATGACCGCTATTTTTGTTTTTCGTTCTTCATCTTTCGTTTTTCCCATCAGCCATATCTTGTCCTAATATAGTTGACAGTTTTTTAGCCCCCCGCATCGTAAAGCTTTAAAGGGATTAAAATGATTTTTAAACACCTTCATGATTTTAGATAAATTTGGCCTGAATTTACGGGCCATCCGTAAGGGTGCGATGAATATCTGATTCCGCCGCCTTTGGGCGGGAGAGTTTTCAGAGCACCGTAAATTTAGGGCTGATTTATCGCTTACGATATCTTTCTATCGGAAAAAATCATGTTAAGTGTGAAATCATTTGGAGCCCTTACTCCTTTAGTTACTTTATCTTCAATAGCTGTTTTCCGTTTACACCCTTTATTTTCTGTCAACCTTTTTCAGGATAACACAATTTTTTCCATCAGCCATCGGCCATTAGCCATTAACTTTCATTGTTCCTGTAAACGCTATCTGCTGTTTTGATTGACAGCATGCGCCTTTTTCTTTACAATACAAAATATGGAACAAAAAAGCAATCTCGAAAACAACGAATTCTACCAAAAAGGGCTTCAGGCTCTTAAAAAAAATAACTACGGCTATGCCATGGAACTCTTCCACTCAATCCTGGAACGTTATCCGGAATTTACTCAATGCCGGCACTACCTTCTCAAAGCAGCCAGGCAAAATCAAAAGTTAAAAAAATCCTCACTTCTAAAACTTGTTTTAATCAAAACAACTGAGCTGATATTGGATCTAAAAGCTGCTTACTTTTATCTACAAAATAAATTCAATCTTGCCATTAAACTGCGGGAGAAGATCGTTCTATTAACTCCTGAGAATGCCTCCGCGCTTTATAAGCTTGCGGCTCTTTTCCATAAGTCAGGACAAACAAATAACGCGATCGTTGTCCTGGAAGAAATAATTTTTATTGATAACAAAAATCTTCCAGCATTAAACCTTCTTGCGCGTCTATATTTTCAAGACAAAAACTACGAAAGAGCAAAAACTACGGCATCTATACTTCTTAATATTTCTCCGCGGAATTTAGAAGCGGAAAATATTATAAAAAACATTTCCGCTTTACACACTATTGAAAAAGGCTTTGACGAAATAAAACCCACAACCTAATACTTCGAAGGATAACAAACGATCGTTCCCACTGAAAAACACAGCTGTCATTATGGCAATAAACGCCCGCTCTCTTCTTTTTTTATCTATCAGCTATTTCTTCTTTTCCTTCTTCAGATTTCTTGCTTTTCTCATCTCTCATCCTAGTCTCGCCGTTCTTTGGCGAACGATCGTCCCTCATCCTTCGGTTTTATTCTTTACTCGTCCCTCGTCCTAACGAGCAAGGCGAGTAATCGTCCATCGTCTTTCAGTTCTCGCTACTTGCTGTCTTGTCCTAATATAGTTTACAGTTTTTATTCCTCTCCCTACCAATCTGTTAAGGGATTCAAGAGATTTTTAAGCGCATTCATGATTTTAGATAAATCAAACACGAATTTACTGGCACCCGTAAGGGCGCGATAAGTGTTTGATCCCGCCTGTCCCGCTGTCTTTTAAGCGAGGCCGCCTTTGGGCGGGAGAGTTCTTGGAGCGCAGTAAATTTGGGATTGTTTTATCAATCCCGCTGATTTTTAGCGAGAAAAATCATGTTAAGCGTAAAATCATTTAAATACCTTACTACCACGTACCTCTCATCGTTGAGAAACTCTTTACTCCTTATTTTCCCTCAACCTATTTCAGGATAGCACATTCTAATCGCTAAACGCTATACGCTAATCGCTGCTTTTAAATTACCATCGAAGGATCCACATCAACAGCAATCTTAACCTTTGATGGCGCTCTCCATTTTTTAAAGGTTTCCTTTAAAATACCGTTTATCTTAAAAACATCCTTATCCTTGATAATAATGCCATAACGATAAAATCCTCTTAATTTTGCCGCCGGCATAATAGACGGTCCAGATATATTCATTTTAAAATCCTTGCTCTCTTGTTTTAAAATTTTTACAAGAGCCTGCGCCGCCGCCTCCGCCCTTTCCTCTTCCTTACAGCGCACCACTATACTTATCATATGCGCATATGGGGGAAGTTCAAGCTGTTTTCTAAAAACCATTTCCTGTTCATAAAAATCATTATAATCATGCTTAATCGCGCACTGAATCGCGTAATGGTCCGGAGTATATGTCTGGATTATAACCTTTCCTGCGGTTTTACCACGGCCTGCTCGTCCGGAAACCTGCATCAGCAGTGAAAACGTGCGTTCTGATGCCCTAAAATCAGGCAGATTTAAAGTCACATCAGCAGAGATAACCCCCACCAAGGTTACATTAGGAAAATCAAGGCCTTTAGCAAGCATTTGCGTACCGATCAGAATATCTATCTTTTTTGTCTTAAAATCATCAAAAATTTCAAAATGGGAAGTTTTCCCTTTCAAGGCATCTGAATCCATGCGTCCGATTTTGGCACTGGGAAAAAGCCGATGCAGTTCGCTTTCTACTTTCTGCGTACCGGTACCGCAATAGCGGACATAATTGCCATTGCACTGAGGACATAGTTTTTGAGGCTTAAGGGAATAACCGCAATGATGGCAGACCAGTCTTGTCTGATCATAATGAAAAACAAGCGCAATATTACAATGCGGACACTGCATGATATGTCCGCATTTAGAACAATGCACATAAGTAGAAAATCCTCTTCTGTTTAAAAAAAGAATAACCTGCTCTTTATTCTTCAAGCATTTAGAAATATAGTCTTCAAGCAATTTTGAAAACACCTGCAAATGCCTTGCTCTTTGGCGCTGCTGACGCATATCTATTATCTGCACAACCGGCAATTCCCTGCCTTTTACCCGCTGGGGCAATTCAATAAACTGAATTTCTTTTTTTCTTGATGCATAAGTTGATTCAAGCGACGGGGTAGCGCTGCCTAATATTACAACTGCCTGGGAGATTTGAGCACGCTTTATCGCCGTATTCACAAGATGGTAGCGAGGGATATCTTCCTGTTTATAGGTATTCTCATGTTCCTCATCGACTACGATAAGTCCTAAATTTTTCAAAGGGCTAAAAATGGCTGAACGCGCGCCAACGACAATCTTTGCCTGGCCTTGCTTTATTGTCTGCCATTCCTGAAATTTTTCTCCCTTGCTCAATCGGCTGTGAATAATCGCTACTCTCTCTTTACTAAATCTGGTTATAAAGCGTTCGAGTGTCTGCGGTGTCAGGGCGATCTCCGGAACAAAAACAATTACTTCTTTATTCTTTTTTAAGGCCTGCTCTATCGCGCCGAAATATACCTCTGTTTTACCGCTGGCCGTGATCCCATGCAAAAGGAAAACTCCAAACTGTTCATCAAGTATACTCTTACTTATTTTTGTCAACGCACTGTTTTGATGCTTTGTAAGCACATGCTTAAGAGGCTCGCCGCTTTCTTTAACCTGGCTTTTTGCATCTGTAGATTTTCTTAAGCGCACAGAGGTTTTGCCTTTTTTAAAAGGACCGGCAACAGCAGCCTCAATCGCCTCACCCCAGGAGCAGAAATAATAATCTGCCATCCATCGACTAAGTTTAAGCATTTCCTCGCTCAGCAAAGGAATCTGATCAATAACTTCCTTTATATCTCTTGTCCGGGGTATTTCGGTACGATCACTTATCTTGACAATAAAGCCGACTATTGTCCTATTCCTAAAAGGTATCCAAACGCGTTTTCCGATCTCAACAGAATCCTGAAGCTTTTCAGGCACTGAATAATCAAAAACATCATTAAGCGGCAGATTAACAGCTACCTGAACATATTTCTTATTGGACATTTGTGAAATACCCTTTAGCGCTTAAGGTGAGAAAGGTTACAATAACCGCGGCAATAGCTACTCCGGCCCCAACCGCAAAAAAAGAAAGCTTTTTTTCAAGCTTCAGCAGTGACGCGGCAATACAACCTGTCCAGGCTCCGGTCATCGGCAAGGGGATAGCCACAAATACGATCAATCCTATCAATTCATATTTTTCTATTATATTTGACTTTTTTCTGGTTCGTTTAAAAAGCCAGTCAAAGAACTTTTTAAAGAATGCGATTTTCCGCAGCTTTTCAGAGACTGGTTCCAGAAAATACAACAACGGTAATACCGGAATAAGATTCCCCAGGATGGCCAGCACAAAGACTTTTAGGGGAGTAAGCCCAAGCATGATCCCAATCGGGATAGCCCCTCTTAATTCCGAGACCGGCATTGCAGAAACAATAATCACAAGCCATTCAGTCGGTAAATTCCCCAAAGAATTTAAAAACCATTCATTCATTATCCACGCTCCATCCCTGTTGGCCCAATAAGGGCACAAAAATACAACTACAAGATCTTGTTTCTAAGATTTTACCGTCTTTTTTCTGCAGACACATCAATTCCTGAGAAAACCTGTTGCCTACAGGAATTACCAGCCTGCCACCCTCAGCCAACTGATCCAGTAATGCCTGCGGCACTCGAGGTGCTCCGGCAGTAACCATAATCGCGTCAAAGGGCTGCCTTTCTTTAAAGCCGACGCTTCCATCCGCTATTTTTATATGCACATTTTCTATTCCCAAGGAACTCAAAGTAACCGCAGCAGTTTTTGCCAGGACTTCGATTCGTTCTAAGGAATAAACCTCTGCCGCAAGTGCCCCCAGAATAGCACTCTGATAGCCGCTGCCTGCACCTATTTCCAAAACCTTCATCTTCTCAGTTACTTGCAGCAGCTCTGTCATTAAAGCAACCATATAAGGCTGAGAGATAGTTTGACCGCTGCCAATAGACAAAGGACAGTCTTCATAAGCGCAGCGCATTAACTCAGGCGCAACAAACTTATGCCTCGGGATGCTCAGAAACACAGAAAGAACGCGTTGATTCTTTATACCGCGTTCTATGATCTGTTTTTCTACCATTTGTTTTATCAAATGCCCACAATCCATTAAAGCTTTTTCCTGAAAATATTTCTGCCTATCAAGCTCCAGAATCTCATAGTATCAACAACAGGATTAATCTGGCTTTTCTGATGGGCATAAACAGCTTTGACCGCAATTGAATCAATAATAAAATTATTCCTTGCGGCGTCGATAAGTATCTCTGATTCTGTTTCATATTTCACAGTAGAAAGATTTAGCTTCTTAAGCACTTCTGTCTTAATCAGCCTAAACCCGCACTGGCTATCAGGAATATTTACAGACGTTATCTTAGAGATAATATATGAAGTGAGGTAATTCGTGATCCTTCTTATCAGCGGCATGCCCACAGGTTCACTCATGCGATTACCGATTATAATACCTGCATTGGATTGTTCTGCCATTGATATAAAGTTACTTATCTCATCAGCCAGGTGTTGCCCGTCAGCATCCATGGTAACAACAGCATCATAATCACCACCGCGTACATACTTAAACCCTGTTCGTAGTGCCTGTCCCTTACCGAGATTATGCGGATGGCTTAAAACAAATGCCTGCGATTCTTTGGCTTTTAAAGCAGTATTATCAGTAGAGCCATCATCAACAACTATTACCTCAAAACCATGGGATATGATCTCCTGCACAAGAACAGAAATAGTTGCTTCTTCGTTATAAGCTGGGATTAAAACACAAACTCTCATAGTTTAGGTTCTCGGAATTCGGGCTAAAGTATTTCTACTTTTTCTGCTTTCCAAAATTCATGAAACACAAACCACTGCTGCGGATAAAGCTTCACAAATTTTTCTATAACACCTATATATTTGTTTGTAAGGCGCCTGATATCCTTTTTTTCATCGATGCTTTTTTCAGGATAGATAGGCTCTGTAAAAATATATCTGAAATAACGCTCATCTTTTTCATCCCTGACAACAAATGCCGGAACAATTGCCGCACCAGTACGCAGGCTTAATACTGCGGGTCCTAAAGGAGCCATAAATTGATGATTGAGAAAATCAACGTATATCCCGTGCTCTCCGGAGAAGTCCCTGTCTCCCAATATGCCGACTATTTCATTTTTCCTTAATGCCGCAAAACATTTTCTAACACTTACTCCCACAGGAACAACTTTTATTCCGGTAAGTTCTCTTTGTTTTAAAAATAGGTCATCTATTCTTGAATGAGTATGGGTAAGTGCAATAGCGTTCATCTTATATCCCAGCCTTGCCAGGATCTGCGCGCTCAATTCCCAATTGCCCAGATGTGCGGTAAGGCCTATGGCACCCTTGCCCTTTTTCAGGACATCATCCATGTATTCTAAATTTTCTATCTTTACGAATTTATCAATGAACTTTTTATCAATCTTCTGGGCGCGGAAAAAATCAACCAGATATCTGCCGAAATTAGCATATATCTGTTTCGGGTATTTTTTAATACCCGGATGACCTTTACCCAATATAATCTCCAGGTTTTTACGCATAGCCTTTCTCTCGCCTGCGCAAAGAATATATTTAAATCTTGCAAAAAAAACAGCCGCTCTATAGGCCAATTTATGCGGCAAAACCAAAGAAAGCCACTCTCCGAATCTATACAATAAATACATTATCATCTATAAGTCTTCTTGTTTTAGAAGGTTAATAATCAGATCTGCTGCATTTGAGGCTGACTGCGGCTGGGCTTGCTTTTTGGCCGCCGCTTTCATCTGTTTGAGCCTATCAGTTTCACTAAGCAATTTCTCGATTAAACACGCTGCATCAAGAGGACTTTTAGCTTTAACCGCAACCCCTTCCGAAAGAAGAAATTCCGTATTCTTAGCTTCCTGCCCGGGTATCGGATTAACAATAACAATAGGCAGGCTTTTCGCAAGCGCTTCCGCTGTAGTAAGCCCGCCCGGTTTGGTAACAATAAAATCAGATATTCCCATAAGCATTTCCACTTGTCTGGTATATCCTAAGATAGCCATTTTTTTTCTAAAAAGCAGCTTTCTTTTTTCAAGCCATTTTTTTAATTTTTTATTAGTTCCACAAACAACAATCACCTGAAAAGGAGTTTCAATCGTATTAATCGCGTATATAAGGTCTTCAATCGGACCTAAACCCTGGCCTCCTCCCATTATTAAGATAGTAGGCTTATTATCATCCAATCTTAATACCCTTCTCGCAGATTCTTTATTGGTCTTTCCGGAAAATTTCGCACTTATCGGTATGCCAAACGGAAAAACCTTATTACTTTTGATACCACTGTTTACAAAGCGTTCTTTCGTTTTTTCATTAGGAACAATATAGGCATCAACATTATCGTACATCCAGTAAGAATGCGGCGCATAGTCTGTCAGCACGCCAATAAGCGGAAAGTCAAATTTAAATTTTTTCTTAAAATCAGCAACCATTCCGCAGGGAAAAGCCTGAGAGCATACTACCGCATCAGGTTTAAACTGAGATATCAGCCTTTTAAGTTTTTTAGAGTTTAATTTATGGATCAACTTGCGCAGCTTTCGGGTACGGCGAACGATTTTAGGGTTGTCGTATAGATA
>CAYTGV010000017.1:0-38583 GCA_964437495.1 uncultured Planctomycetia bacterium
CTACTAAACGCACAAGGGCGTTATATAAGGCAAAAGGCTATTCAGACGCTTGGATCGAGAAGCGTATGAGAGGTATTGCCATCCGTGATGAATTAACGGATGAATGGCAGAAAAGAGGTATAGATGAGCAGAAGGATTACGCTATTCTAACAGCTGAAATATCTAAAGCTACATTTGATATGACGCCTTCTGAATATAAGAAATATAAGAAACTAAAGCGTGAGAATCTGCGGGATCATATGAACGATTTAGAGCTTATCTTTTCCATGCTTGGCGAAGCCTCAACAACAGAGATTGCACGCAATAAAAACGCTCAAGGAATGTATAAAAATAAAGAATCCGCAAGGCTTGGCGGAAGCGTTGCAGGAAAAGCCCGTAGGGATTTAGAAAAGAAAAGCGGTAAAAAGGTTAGCAGTAAGAAAAACTATCTGAAAGCCTCGCAGGATAAAAAACTGCTCAAGGACAAGAAATAGTTACTGTGACATAAAGCATTAAAATAGTTACGAATTACTAGTTATGAGTTACGAATGAAAGTTGTGTTATTCTGAAAAAGGTTGACAGAAAATAAATTAACCACAGCTGGACGATTCTCCTTTGTCGGAAGTAAAAAGTAAGAAGTAAAAAGTAAATAAAAACAGCGATTAGCGAATAGAAAAAATAAATTAACCGCGGATTAACGCAGATGGACGCAGTTACAAGTAAAAAGGTAAAAGTAAAAAGGAAGAGTAGAGGGAAGTATATGCTTAAGCCGCTTGGCGCGGCTAAAGTTTATTCAAAGGTGAATCAAAAGAAAAATTCATTTTTCTTGTTGAGTTCACTTTGAATAAATCCAATGTTTTCAAAGAAAACATATTGAGCATATACGTGTAGGAGTAAATAGTTGTTTTAAACAGTGTTGATCAGCGTTTATTCCCGCCTTGGGGAATTATATTAATAGAGGGCGGGACGTAGCCCTGTAGGGCTTCGCGAGTAAGAGTGTTTGTCCCGCCGCGTTTTGGCGGGAGGCGGTTAATTAAAGTATTTGTGTCTAAAATGTCCATTATTACAGGACAAGAAAAAAGGGGACTGATAATTGCAAAAATGGGGTAGTAATTTTAAAATCAAAAATAAATTAATTTTATTTTTATTCTTGTTTTGCTGGCTTATAGCAACTCCGTTAGGGGCGGCACCTGAGAGTTTTTACCCGGCTGGGGTAATAGACATATCTGATCGTGCCTATGAAAAAGCGGTTATACAGCTTTTGGATAATGCTCAGGAATCAATTGTATTCTCAATGTACATAATGAAACCGGATGTATATGCAAAACATCCGATAAATCGTTTGATGCATGATATTGAAGAAGCTTTAGATCGAGGCGTAGCAGTTACAATCTATCTTAATTCAAGAAATGGGGATAACAGCCAAGGAGAAGCTTTTGATGCTCTGAGGGCTAAAGGCGCGCAGATATTACTGATTACAAAAAGTTATATGCTACATGACAAGATGATTATAGTTGACTCGCGCTATGTGGTTATTGGTAGTACTAATTGGAGTGTAAAGGCTTTAAAAGACAACTTTGAATCATCAGTTCTAATTGATTGCCCGCTGTTGGCAAAAGAGCGTTTAGAACGGATGAAAACAATTCATCTAAAAGGCGAAGATCTAAGGGGGCCACCTCAAATCAGTATAAAAAAGATATATCCGCTTCCTGAACTTATTGAATTGCCAAGTACATTAATGAATAGTAAACGCTATTTCCCCCGGATGCTTAGCAAACAGGACAATCGGGCAATGGATCTTTATTTGCTGCTTAGGGCAGAATCACTTCGCCGAAAAGAAAGAGAATTTCAGATTTCTGTTGAGCGGTTTGCCGGGCAGCTGAATATGCCTTTGAATTGGAAGCCTGACGCATTGCGCAGGCAGGTGATAAAGTCTCTAAAAAAACTTAAATCTAGATATGGGCTTATAGATGTGCAATTTAAACACACTCGTGCGGCTAAAATAAAGTTGATTAATTTAGAAGGAAAAGCTTTTTTGATTAAAAAAGATTTTTTTGCCCCTGAGTTTCTCTCAAGCAGTCGTCAGAATGCTAAGTTTATTGTGCTGATAAAGGCTTATTTAGCAGCAGAGGGCAAAGACATAAATGATTTCACTCATGTAGATTTGGCGAAAATGTTTTATGTGCATAGATCAACGATAATAGAGGGACTAAAAGAAGACAGCGAATAGCGGATAGCGGTTAGTCCGCCAATATGCGAGACCTCACTGTTTTTAAGTGGGCGATTATGATGTGTTATCCTGAAATAGGTTGACAGGAAAACAAATCAATCGCAGATGGACACAGATGGACGCGGATGTAAAACATATGCTTAACTTGACTTTGTCAAGTCAGGCCTTCACAAACCAAGTTCAGAAGGAAAATATATTTTCCTTGCTGAGTATTGGTTTGATGCAGGCATGTGGCTGGAACGCAGCCACGAATAAGCATATGATTTTCCGGAAATATCATAACGTATCGGTGTTAATCAGCGTTTATCGAGCGAAGCGGGCGGTTAATAAGTAGTCTATGCTTAAAAGTGTAAACTATTTTAGGA
Source organism: uncultured Planctomycetia bacterium (assembly GCA_964437495.1). Classification (GTDB taxonomy): domain Bacteria; phylum Omnitrophota; class Gorgyraeia; order B26-G9; family B26-G9; genus JAGLQQ01. The sequence goes on from CAYTGV010000017.1 coordinate 2,575, forward strand.
CAAGACAGGAAAGCAGAGAGCGCTTAGTTCATAGCATGAAGTTGTAGCATGAAGCTTGTATCTTGTGGCTTGTAGCTTGAAGCCTGCAGCATGAAGCTTGTAGCTTTTAGTATGTAGCTTGTAACTTGTGTCTTGCAGCTTGCAGCGCGAAGCTTTTAACTTGTAACTTGTAATTTGTAACTATAGACCATGAGCTATTAGCCATTAGCCATTTATCAGTGTTCATCAAGTAAAAGTATCTGTGTTCATCATGTTTTATAAAGGAGTAAGGGATGATTATTGATCATTTGCTATTGGAGTTTGTGGCTTATTTAGGACTTAGAGTTTAGAGTTTAGGGTTTAGTGTTTGATTTGAAAAGTGTCTAAAGTCAAGGTTTGACCCTCGACTCCTAAGTTGTACACTAAAAATAGTGTACAAAAATTTGCTAATACATCAAAAATAGTGTATATTTTAATTGAGGGTAGGGTAAATGTACAAAGTAATTTTTTATGAGGATTCAAAGGGGAAATGTCCAACAGATAATTTTCTGGATGAAATGCAACAGAAGGTACGAGCAAAAATAGAAAAATGGATGGTAAAGCTGGAAGAAGAAGGGCCGAATTTGCCCAGGCCATTTGCGGATATTGTCAAAGGGAAAATCCGTGAACTTCGTGTGCGTTTTGGACCAGGTTATTATCGATTTTTGTATTTCTTTTTGGGTAAGAAAATAATTATCACTCATGGTTTTGTTAAAAAGACTGATAAAATTCCGCCAGGAGAAATTGACCGGTCGGAACGAATGATGCAGGATTATTTACAAAGACACAAAGGAGGATGATGTAATTATGAAAAAAGAAAGAACTTTAAGAAATAGAGTAAAAGAGGATTTAAAAAATCCCGAATTCCGTAGGGCCTTCGATGAAGAAGAAGTTTTTGCTTCTTTGGCTATTCAGGTGGCTAAGATTAGACAAAAGAAGAAATTGACTCAGCTGGAATTAGCTGAACGATTACACACGACTCAACAAACAATATCTCGGTTAGAAGATATTCATAACAAAAGTTATTCTCTACAAACATTGATTAAACTTGCTGGAGCATTAGATAAAAAATTAAAGGTTGAGCTTATTTAAATTAGAAGAGGGTTTGATTTGAAAAGTGTCTAAAGTCAAGGTGACCACTGACTCCACTCTTGGCGCTTAGCTCATGGCTGATAGCTCATAGCAAAAAGACCGATGGACGATCCTCCTTCGCCAACCCTACTACGCCAAGGCTACGAAGGGCAATGGGCTATGGAGGACAGGTGGACGATCGCTGCGCTGGGACGATGGACGAGAAAGCATAAAGCGCTTAGTTCATAGCATGAAGTTGTAGCATGAAGCTTGTATCTTGTGGCTTGTATCTTGAAGCCTGCAGCTGATAGCTTATAGCTCATGGAAAAAGTAGGAAGATAATTACGAATTACGAATAATAAATTATGAATGAAAAGAATACAGGGACCCCAGTAAAGGAAAAAGTTAAAAGTAAAGAAAGGAATCAACCGCAGATGAACGCAGATGAACGCAGATAAACGCGGATAAAGAAGTATATGCTCAAGCCGCTGCGCGGCTGCAATTTAATTCAATGGGAACTCAACAAGGAAAATTAATTTTTCTTTTGATTCACCATTGAATAAAATTAGTGTTTTCGAAAAAACACTGGGCATATACGTTTAGTAGAAGGATATATGCTTGAAACAGCGTTAATCAGCGTTTATCGAGTGAATGTGTTTTATGAACGGGCGGTTAATTAAGTTATTTATTGCTTTGTAACTCATTGTATTGATTAATTTTATGATTTTGTCTTAACGCAAAACATATGGTAATCTTTACGAACTTTAAAATAAGTGAATCTGTGTTTGTTCAGGAATTAGGTTCTCTTAGCAAAAAACTCAAGGACGATCCTACTTTGCCAAGGTTACGAAGGGCAATGAAGGATAGGTGAAATAGCTGGAAATAGATCATATTCCACCTACGCGGTGGAATGAGGGTTAAAGTATTTTGCTTCTTGCTATTGCGAAAAAATGAGAAATATGGTATCTTTTACGACTCTTTAAACAGGGGATTTAAAAGTCAGTTAAAGATGTAGTTTGCGAGGAATAAGGCTGGTGGAGGATAGGGGCCTGGGGTAGTCAAATTTTTGTCAATAGTTCAGACCTGACTTCGTAATGCGGTTGTGGCCTGTAGCATATAGCATGCAGCCTGCGGCTTGTAGCGTGTAGCTTTTGACTCTTAATTCATAACTTATAACTCGTAATTCATAACTATTTTAAGCTGCAGATGTTCGGAGCTTGCGAAAAAATGTGAAATGTGGTATGCTTTACGACTATTAGTGTAAATTGATACACTTTAAAGTGTAAAAAAGAGGTAAGTATGGTTTTATTTAAATCATCTGTAACTAAAGAACTTATGAATTATTTTCTTACGAATTCGGGGGAAGAGCTTTATGTAAATGAAATGGTAAGAAAGTTGTCTTTAGATAAGAGAAATCTAGGTAAAAAATTAAAAGAACTGGAGTCCTTAGGCATAATGAAAAGCCGTAAATACGGTAATCTGAAATTATACTCTATTAATAAGAAATACGCTTTATATAAGGAAATAAAAAAAATAGTAATTAAAGGAGCTTAACAATTAGTATGTAGTATTGAGTTTTTACTATCAATTTTTCTAGTTTTTAACTCATATCTAGTAATTCGTAACTAATATTTATTGACTATACATAAGTTAAGAGTTATCAGTGTTAATCAGATTTAATTTTATCAGTGTTTATCCTGTTTAAAAGGAGAGTTAATTATGAAACTAAAACTATTTATAATTATATCAGTGTTTATCATTATTGTATCAGTATCTATCAAAGTTTTAGATGCTAAAGGAGAAAATATGAAAGTAGATCTATCCGAACTAAAAGCAGTACCTCAGGGGCAATGGGATGCCCTTGCAAATAAAAAGATATATTTTGGTCATCAATCTGTTGGTTATAATATCATTGATGGTATAAAAGATATTATGGTTGAAATGCCGGATATTAAGCTAAATATTGTAGAAACAAGAAAACCGAATGATTTTAATCAGGGTATTTTTGCGCATTCTCCTGTTGGGGCTAATTGTAAACCTTTATCTAAGGTTGATGATTTTAAAAAAATTATGGATAGTGGTGTTGGGGCTAAGGTTGATATTGCTTTTTTTAAGTTTTGTTATGTTGATGTAGTTGGGAATACTGATATCAATCAGGTGTTTGATTATTATGTTAAGATAATGCAAGAACTTCAGGTGAAATATCCAAAAGTTCGGTTTGTGCATATGTCTGTGCCTTTAAATTCAACACCAACAGACATTAAAGCCAAGATAAAAAGAATGTTAGGAAAATCTACTTGGACGGATGAGGATAATATTAAACGAAATGAGTTTAATCAAAAGCTAGTCGAAAAATTAGGCGACAAGGTATTTAATCTTGCTAAATATGAAGCAACTAAACTTGACTGCAGTACAGATGGTTTTAATGTCGGGAATAAAAAATACCTATCCATGGTTCCGGAGTATACTGAAGATGGTGGGCATTTGAATAAAATAGGCAGGGAAGCAATAGGTTCACAATTATTGATTTTTCTAAAAGGTATAGTTGATAACTGAATTAAATGAATACTAGATTTGTTTTAAGGAACTCTGATGATACGTATAACAGAAAAAAGTTACTATATTTACTGTGAGAATAAAGAAGAACATCTCTATTGCAGTACATTTTTGCCGCAAAACAATCAGGCTCTTTCCGGAGTTGTGATGGTTATGCCAATAGGTTACGAGAGGCTGCGCTGTTATATGGAAATGTTTAATTTTGCCAGAGAATTGGCTTGTGCTGGGTATCCTGTAATTATCTTTGATTACAGGGGCGAAGGGGAAAGTTGCGGTGAATTTAAAGATTATGACATAGAAACACGTTTGCAGGATATTAAATTAGCAGTAACTGAATTGAGAAGTACAACTAATGTGAAGAATATCTGCTTTTTTGGGGTTAGATTAGGTGCGGTTTTAACAATGCTTATTGCTCAAGAGTTGAAAGTGGAAAAAGTTATTCTTTGTGACCCTGTTTGTAATATGCATAAATACGCTAATGTACTTTTAAAATCAAATATAATTTTGCAGCATTATTATCTTGGTGAAATCTCTAAGAAGGTTGAAAATCTGCGTGAAGACATGAAAAAAGGAAAAGCCGTATCCGTTTACGGGTTTTATATGGCGGAAAAATTTTTAAACCAGCTGGAGCAAATTAGAATTACGCAGTATTTAAATGAATATAGCGGAAAATCTGCGGTTATGTATATGTCCACAATCGAAAAAAGCAGAGAAAGTGAGATTGTGCAGTGGCAGACATTACTGGGAACTAAGGGTATATCAGAAATTATTAGGGTCAATAACAATTTTTCTTGGTTTACGAAAAGAATATGGACTACGCGTCTGGAAAAATTAGCAAATACTGTAATTGAATGGCTGGATAAATAAATGATAGAGTTAGATATAGTTAAGAAGGCAATTGTCATACCGAATCGTAACAAAGAATCGATGTATACAATCTTGTCTATGCCAAAAACTGAAGTTGCGGAAAAGAAGTTTATCGTATTTTGCAACGCGGGATTAGTTAATAAAAGCGGTAGTGGTGATGTTTTTCGTTTGATTGCTGATATTTTGTCAAAACAGGGATATTATGTATTACGTTTTGATCAAACTGGGGTAGGTCAAAGCAAGGGTGAGATTGCTCATAATGTTTTGAACAAGATTGTGTTCCGAAAGATTCAATCCGGAGTTTTTGAACAAGACACCGTTGATGTTGTGGATTGGATCCAGGGGAATTATGCAGGGGCAAAGATATATTTACTGGGCTATTGTGGTGGATGTATTTCTGCGATTTTAGCTTGTGTTAGTAGAATCAATAAAATTTCAGGGCTAATTTTTTTAGCTTTACCTGTTTTATATTCTTCATTAGACAAAAAATCAAATATTATGCGGGAATTTGATGCTTGGGCAACTTGTCGGTTATATATTAAAAAATTGTTAAAACCTGAAAATTACGTTCGTTTATTAAGAGGAGAGTCTGATTTTAATTTAATAAAAGGTTCATTTGTTTCTTTGACCCGTCATTTCAAGAAAAATATTTATTGCTGGGCATTTAGGAATAAAGATGGAATTCCAGATAATGATTTGTTTAACTGGTTTTTTTGGGAAGCTTTTAAGAAGGTTATGGTTAATCAAAAGAAGGTTTTAATATTAATGGCCAGTTTGGACAATGAAACATCAGAGTTTAACCGAGAATTCAAGACAAAGGTTTTGGATAAAAGAGAGGATTATTCTAAATTATGTAAGTTGCATTATTTGGAAAAAACTGATCATTCTTTAATGTTTGAGGAATCGAGAAATTATCTGATTAAGCTTTTATTGAAGTGGCTTAATTAAAACTAAAAAAGGAGAGGATATGAAAGCATTAGTTACAGGTGGAGCCGGATTTATAGGTTCAAATATTGTGGAAAAACTATTAAAACAAGGTCATACCGTAATCGTGTTAGATAATCTGGTAAACGGAAAAAAGGAAAACTTATCTTTTGTTTCTAAATATTCCTCAAATAAAGAAAACTTTAGATTTATCCAGGGGGATATTCGTGATTTAAACTTATGTTGTACTGCAGCTAAGGATATTGACGTTATTTTTCATCAAGCCGCATTAAGAAGCGTGCCAAAATCACTAGAAGATCCTTATGAATACAATGATGTTAATATTACTGGTACTTTAAATATGTTGAATGCGGCAAAAGAAAATAAAGTAAAGCGGTTCGTTTTTGCTTCTTCAAGTTCTGTTTATGGAGAAACAACGAAGTTTCCGGAAAAGGAAAATGATGATCTTCTTCTGATTTGTCCTTATGCTTTAACAAAATTGACAGGAGAATATTATTGCCGGATTTTTAGTGAGAATTTTGGAATTGAAACCGTGGCTTTACGTTATTTTAATGTTTTTGGGCCGCGGCAGGCAGTGGATGATGAGTATTCTGTGGTTATCCCGAAATTTATTCAGTCGATGCTTAATGATCAGCAGCCGCCGATTCATGGCGATGGACAACAATCAAGAGATTTTGTTTTTGTCGAAAATGTAGTAGATGCTAATTTATTAGCGGCAACAAAAGAAGGGGTGTCAGGATTAGTTGTTAATATTGCCAGCGGTCAAGATTCAACAATTTTGTCTTTAGTTGAAATACTTAATCAGATTATGGGAAAGCAGATAAAGCCGACATTTACTCCGATACGTGCGGGAGACGTCCTGAAGACTTTGGCGGATATATCGAAAGCTGAAAGTGCTTTGGGGTATAAACCAAAACTTGATTTTGCCGAAGGTTTGAAAAAGACTGTTGAATCGTGGAAAAATAAATAAAATAATAATTGTAGCTCTAACAATAATAAAACAAGGAGAATTTTAAAAATGAATATTGCAATTGTTGGAACAGGTTATGTGGGGCTTGTTTCGGGTACATGTTTTGCGGAACTAGGGCATAATGTTATCTGCGTGGATAATAATACGGAGAAAATCAATCAGTTGAATAAAGGAGTGATTCCTATATATGAACCTGGCTTAGAAAAGCTGATAAAAAAGAACCGCAAGAATAAAAGGCTGATGTTTACTTGTGATATTAAAAAAGCTGTGGAAAAATCTAAGGTCATATTTATTGCGGTAGGAACTCCGCCTAAGGATAACGGGGATGCGGATCTGAGATATATAGAAGAGGTTTCGCGAAATATTGCTAAACATATGAATAATTATAAGGTTATTGTAGAAAAAAGTACAGTGCCGGTTGAAACAAACAAATGGGTTAAGTATATTATGCGTCTTAATAATCACAAAATTGATTTTGATGTAGCGTCTAACCCGGAATTTTTAAAAGAGGGATCTGCGATATATGATTTTATGAATCCGGACAGAGTTGTTTTGGGAGTTGAAAGCGAAAAAGCTAAGAAATTGTTACTTCAATTATACAAACCTCTGAATGCTCCGGTTATTGTTACAAATATACAGAGCGCGGAGATTATTAAACACGCATCAAACTCTTTTCTCGCAACAAAGATTTCTTTTATAAACGCTGTTGCTAATATTTGCGAAAAGGTGGGAGCAGATGTAGAAATGGTAGCCGAGGGAATGGGTATGGATAAAAGGATCGGAAAAAACTTTCTAAACGCAGGTGTTGGTTACGGAGGAAGTTGTTTTCCCAAGGATGTTCAGGCGTTCATTAGAATTGCGGAAAAACTTAGCTGCGGATTTGAACTGCTAAAAGATGTTGAAAGAATAAATGAAAAGCAGAAAAAACTATTGTTTAAAAAGATTGAGCAGGCTTTGTGGATACTTAATGGGAAGACTATTGGTATATTGGGAGTTGCTTTCAAACCGAATACTGATGATATAAGATCTGCTCCGGCGATTGATATTATAAAAATGCTTCAAGGCGAAGGTGCAAAGGTAAAAGCGTATGATCCTAAGGCAATGGATCATGCTAAATTAATATTGCCGAAGGTGGATTTTTGTAAAAATATCTATGATGTTGCGCAGGGAAGTGATGCTTTGGTTATAATGACTGAATGGGATAGCTTTAAAAAAATTGACTTGGCTAAAATAAAGAAGCTTTTAAAGCACCCGATTATTATTGATGGAAGAAATATGTTTGATTCAAAAGATATGAAGAAAAGGGGATTTAAATATAAGAGCGTTGGCCGTCCTGAACATGAAATGTTTTAACAAATACTTTAGCCGTTTATGTGGCTATTTTAACAATAAAGTAAAGAATAGATTGCTTAATTGAAAAGAAGAAAAAGATCAAAAATTAAATAATGTATAAAATTTAGTTTATTGAAAGGGGTTTGAAAATGAAAATTTTAATAACAGGTGGTGCAGGGTTTTTGGGATCGCATTTATGTCGCAGGTTTTTAAGAAACGGGCATTCAGTTGTTTGTTTGGATAATTTTATTACAGGTTCAAGAAATAATATTGAAGAGCTATTGAATGATCCTAAGTTTAGCCTTTTAGAGTATGATATATCCAACACAATTTATTTTGGGGAAAAGTTAGATTGGGTTTTGCATTTTGCTTCTTTAGCCTCTCCTGTGCACTATATGAAATTTCCGATTAAAACCCTGAAGTCAGGGCTGAATGGAACTCACAATTGTCTGGGCATAGCTAAGGCTCATAATGCAAAATTTTTCCTAGCTTCTACCTCTGAAATATATGGTGATCCGCTGGTTCATCCTCAGCCAGAAACATACTGGGGAAACGTTAATTCGATCGGTCCCAGGAGTTGTTATGATGAGAGCAAACGGGGAGCAGAGGCATTGACATACGCTTATATGCGTGCACATAAGCTGGATGTAAGGGTGATCAGAATTTTTAATACTTATGGCCCAAATATGCAGTTTAATGACGGCAGAGTTGTTTCTAATTTTATTGTGCAGGCACTTCAAGGTCGGGACTTAACTATTTTTGGTGATGGTTTTCAAACTAGATCTTTTTGCTATGTTGATGATTTAGTTGATGGAATAGAAAATTTAATGACAAAAGATTATCAGCAGCCAATAAATCTCGGTAATCCTGTTGAATATAAGGTGATAGATTTAGCAAGCACTATAATTGAATTAACAAAGTCTCAGTCTAAGATAAAATTTGAGTTATTACCTGAGGATGATCCAAAAAGAAGGCAGCCGAATATTTCTATTGCAACAAAAGTATTAGGCTGGCAGGCTCAGGTGAGTTTGAGAGAGGGCTTAAAGAAAACTATAGAGTGGTTTGCTAAAGGATTAAAAAAAGCAAATGCATAAAAAATATAAAGAAGAATTGATTAGCTTAAGACAACAAACGACAAAAGCATCTAAATGGTTTATTGGTGGTAGCTTTTTGCAGAAAATTATTTCCTTTTCTACAACAATTGTTTTGGCCAGGATTCTTTCTCCTGGAGAATTCGGTTTGTTCGCGCTAGCTTTTGTGGTTATTGATGGATTTAGTTTGTTTAAAAGTATGGGCTTTGATGCTGCGCTTGTTCAAAGACAAGGAGAGATAAGAAAGGCAGCAAATACAGCTTTTTTTATTATTCCATCTTTAGGGGCTGTTCTTTACATATTACTGGTATTTATGTTGCCTTTGTTTGAAAGTTTTTTTCAGACAAAAGAGTTAATTGAAGTTTTGAAATTTCTAGGCTTGATTTTTATAATTAATTCATTCGGAAGAGTTCCGATTGCTTTGTTAGAAAAACAAATAAAGTTCAAGAAAATTGCTTTAATAGAAATAATAGGACAAGTAGTATTTTCCTTGGTTGCTATCACAATTGCCGTGATTAAAGCAAGTATTTGGGCCTTAGTTTTCGGATATTTATCCATGACTATGGTGAAACTTGTGATGTTATGGATAGTTATTGATTGGCGGCCAAAACTTGAATTTGATAAAAATTTAGCGAAAGATATGTTCCATTACGGCAAGTATGTTTTTTTAACGTGCTTGATTGTATTTTTGCAACGTAATTTTGACCGAATTATTATTGGGAAAATTTTAGGGATTGTTGAATTGGGAATGTATTCGATTGCATATAATTTAGCTAACTTACCAAACGAATATTTAGGGAATAAGATGAGTAGAATTCTTTTTGCTGCTTATTCAAAAGTCCAAAACGACTTGGTTGTTTTAAAAAATGCTTTTTTAAAAGTGATTAGAATTATTTCTTCTATAACAATACCTTTTGGAGTAGGAATTATAATGTTAGGGGGAGATTTTTTGATATTAGCGTTTGGAGAGAATTGGATTGGAGCCATACCTATTTTAGAGGTACTGGTTTGGAGTGGGGTTTTTAATACATTTATAGTTTGCAACAGAAGTGTCTTTTTGGCTTTAAAAAAATCTAAACTAGGGTTTTTAATCATTTCTTTACAGGTAATAATATACATTTTTTTGGTATGGCCAGTGGCTAATTCATTCGGTTCCATAGGAGTAAGCTGGGTTGTTACAATAACCGCATTCCTTATTATGATTATTTCTTTTCTGGTAGTTGCAAGGCTTATTAAACTTAGGATGAAGGATTTAGTTAGCGCTTTAATGCCGTCCATATTTTCAGGTGTAATAATGTTTGTTTCATTAATAATTTTAAAATATTTTTTTGCAAGGTTTTTGCTTCCGAACTGGATTGAGTTCTTTTGTTTATTAATTGTCAGTATCGCAATTTACGCTAGATTTTTATTTAAAACAGATAAAATAATACTATTAGAAATAAAAGAGATCTTTGCGTCTTAGTAGTTTTTGAAAAAGACATAACTAAAGATAGTTTTTATCGAAAAAAATAATTGAGGAAAAATAAAATGAATTTCAAAAAAAATATATTATTTTATGAGCCATCGTCAGGATTTGGAGGGTCGGCAAACTCTTTAATGAATTTGGTTAAACATCTAGACAGAGAAGAATTTCATTCTATTGTAGTTGTAAAGAATATTGGTTCGCAGATTAAGAAAATAAAAAATGTGCGAATTATAAAATTAAGGGACTATAATGAGCAGAAAAAAATTAGCATATTGAAATATGTGATATTCTTTTTGAAAAATATCATTCCAGAAATATTTCAAATCAGTTTTATTTTAAAGCAAAATAAAATAAATTTAGTTCATGTGAATACCAATATTAACTCGGGGATTCCGGCTATTATGGCTGCAAAAATAGTTGGGATTCCAGTTGTTTGTTGGATAAGAGAAACCAGGGAACTAGTAAGAAGAGAAAAGTTTTTTCAGCGTTTTGTTAAACATTTTGTTGTATTAAACAGAGATGCGTATCAACTTTATAAATCGGTGGTAACGGAAGAAAAAATATCAATAATTTATAATAGAGTTGATATTAATGATTTTTCTAATGTTCCATTAGGTGATTTTAAGGAAAAATATGAGCTCAAAGATAGTTTTATTGCAGGATTAGTTTTGAGAATAGTTAAGGGAAAAGGTCTTGAGCAAATTATTGCTGCAGCTGAAAGAATTGTTGAGTATAGGAAAGCAATAAAATTTATAATTGTGGGTGACGCCAAGGGAGGAGACGAAGATTATCTTATTAAGCTCAAAGATCTAGTGAAAAGTAAAAACCTAGAAAAAAGCATTATTTTTACTGGATGGATTGATGATGTAAAAAGTGCTATTGCAAATTTTGATGTATTAATTCATCCGTCTACTTCTTTTCCTGAGGGATTGCCAAGAATAATACTTGAGGCTATGGTTATGCAAAAGCCGGTTATTGCTACAGACATATGTGGGTCCAGAGAAATAGTTAAAGATGGGGAAAATGGGTTTTTAGTTTCTGTAAATGATTTGAACGCATTATGCGAAAGAATTATATATTTTTTTAAGAATAAAGAAGAAAAAGTTAGGATGGGCAAACAGGGGATAGAAACAATAAAACAAAAATTTGAAATTAGAAAAATTACAAAAAATTGCGAGGACATATATGCAGGAATTTTAAATAGAACAGAAAATAAGGAAAAAGAAATCAATTTGATTAATCTGCATGCAGCAACAATAAACATTGGAGATGAAGCCTTAACTAGTGCTACACATGAAGCATTTAGAAGTGCAATAAATGGTGTTGTTAAATTTTATGACATATCAACAGTTAAACATGAATCTGTTTTTGATCATATTGAGGATTTTATACCACTGCAGGAGTACTATAAACCAAGGTATTTTATTAAGCTGATAAAATTTATGCATAGGGCTGATGCAATTATTTGTGGTGGTGGAGATTTAATTGTTGGGTTTATCCCTTACTTAGGTGTAATGGGGATGGGTAAAATTTTAGGGATTCCTACAATATTTTATAGTATTGGAGCTAACATGAGGTCGGCTTCTAGAATTCAGCGTGCTTATACTAAGTTAATTATAAAAATGATGGATGTTTTTATAGTAAGAGAAGAAGGTAGTATAGAAGAATTAACTTCATTAGGAGTTAAACCCCAGAAAATTATTACTTCTGCAGATATAGCTTTAACTTTAAAACAAAAAAATAAAAGTGAGTTTAAAAAAATATTATCTAGTGAAAATATTAATGGTGATAAGAAATTAGTTTCTGTTTCTGTTCGTGGTCCAGAAGAACAAATGTTTAGATGGGGTGATGAGGAATATCAATCTTTGGCCGAAGCCCTAGATTATTTGGTAGAGAAGTATGATGTAAATATGCTTTTTATCCCAATGCTCAACAAAAAGAATAGAATAGTGTCTACTTCTAATCCGGAATCTTCATTTCTAAGTGATGAGGATGTTTCTGATCTCATTATAGAAAAGATGCAATTAAAAAAGAATGCTTTTGTTTTGCGAAATGAATATAATGTTTTTCAAATTATGGAAGTATGTGGAGAAATGGAATTTTTACTAGGGATGAGATTGCATTCCTTTATATTGTCTTTTAATACATCAACACCATTTATTGCGTTAAATTATGCTCCGAAAGTGAGAAGATTTATGGAACTTATTGGGCAGAATAATTTATGCATGGATTTAGAAGATTTAAAAAGTAATAAGTTAAAAGAAAAGATTGATTATATTTGGAGACAAAAGAAACAGATTCAATCTTTATTGCAAGAAAAACATGAAATACTTAAAAGAAATGCTATGATAAATGTAGATGTAATTTTAAGCTTTTTAGGAAGAAAAAAAATAGGAAATTTCTATGTTTTTTTAATGCCAGCTGTAGTATTTTTGTATTTTTTTCATTACCCTATTTATCTATTTTCTGAAGATAAGTTTCGCATAGTTAAATTTTTTAGAAGGTTTTCTTTTTTTTCTGTCAAAAAAATAATAAGTTCAATTTTTAAGAAGAAGAAAGTACATGATTGCTTATTAAAAACTTCTGTAACTAGTAAAGAAAAAAATGATATAGTTAATATTTTGTATTTTGAACCTTCATCAGGGTTTGGGGGCTCAAGCACGGCTCTTGTTAATTTATTACAGTGCTTAGATAAAACAAGGTTTTGCCCCAGAGTATTAACATTTAATAAAGGGGTTAATTTTGTTAAAATTAAAATGATGAATATATATTTAAAGAGATTTAGATATATTAGTTTTAAACAAGTGGGGAGGGGTAATGGATATTTTATTAGCATTTGCGAGTTTTTACTCAATATACTTCCATTTACTCTTTATTTTTGGCTGGAAATTTGGAAAAATAATATCAGGTTGATTCACGTAAATACAAATATTTTAATGGGGTTTCCTGTTATTATTCTTGCAAGAGTTTTTAGAATTCCTGTTGTTTGTCATTTAAGAGAAACTAGAGATTTAATTAAAAGAGAAAAAATGTTAATTAATTATGTGGAGAAGTTTATTTCTATTAATAAAAAAGCTTATGAAATATATAAAAAATACATTCCTGAAAAAAAGTTGCTAATGCTACATGATGGAGTTAATTTAGAAAGATTCGATGATGTATTATTTGGTGACTTTAGAGCAAAATTTAATTTAAATGGCTTTCGTGTCGTGGGACTTGTGGGAAGGATTGTTGAAGGTAAAGGGCATCGGGAGTTTATTTTAGCCGCAAAAGAAGTTTTAAAAACAAGATCGGATATTAAAGTTGTAATTGTTGGTGATGTTAAAGGAGGAGATGATGAGTATTGCAAAAATATTAAAAAATTAGTAAAAAAAGAAAATTTGCAAGAAGAAATAATTTTCACAAATTGGCAAAGTAATATATTTGAGGTAATTAATAATTTTGAAATACTTGTTCAGGCAACAACTACTTTTCCTGAGGGCTTTGGGTTAACAATAATTGAAGCAATGGCCTTGAAAAAACCTGTAATTGCAACAAATATACCTGGCCCATCAGATATTGTGGTTGATGGAGAGAATGGTTTTCTTGTGCCTCCTGGAGATGTGAAGGAATTGTCAAAAAAAATAAATTTTTTATTGGATAATACGAGTGTCTCTAAAAGGATGGGTGAAAAAGGGAGAATTGTCGTAAAAGAGAAATTTGATATCACTAAAAAAGTAAAAATCATAGAACAAATATATGAAAATTGCTTGAGAAAAGTATGAAAAAAATAGTTTTAATTATTGATGATTTGAATGTCGGAGGAGCGCAGACGCATGTTTTAAGACTTGTTTCCGCGTTGAAAATCAAGGATATGACTTTGGAAATAGTGTGTCTTGGCTCGTCAGGGAAAATTGCTCATAAAATTAATAAATTGAATAGTAAAGTAAAAATATCTAGTGTGGAAATGGATTCAGTTTGGAAGTTCAATTTTTGGGCTGGTTTTTTTAAACTGATTTCTCTTTTAAAAAAAGAAAAGCCATTAGCGGTATTTACATATCTAAATACCGCGAATGTTTTTGGGGTTATTGCTTCGAAAATTTCATCAGTGCCGATTATTGTTTCCTCCCGGAGAGATATGGGGCATTTTAGGACCAAGTTTATTGGTTTTCTGGAAAAGATCATAAATCCTTATGTGGATAAGGTTATTTGCGTTTCAGATGCTGTTAAGCAAAAGGTAATCAGTAGCGAGGAAATTGATTCGCAAAAAGTTTGTATTGTTTATAATGGGATTGATGCGGATAAATTTGTGGGTTTGAAACCTGAGACGAATCAACAGAAGAAAATTTTTAAAGTGGGCATGGTCGCGGCAATGAATAGGGAAATGAAAGGCCATCGTTATTTTATTAAGGCGGCGGAAAAAGTAATTGAAAAACGCCAAGATGTTTGCTTTGTTCTCGTAGGAGACGGCCCTTTAAAACAAGGTCTTGAGTCATATGCTGCGGAAAAAAACATCACTGAGTATTTTAATTTTGCTGGAATGCGTGATGATGTAAGGGAAATAATGAAGGAGTTTGATATTTTCGTAATGCCTTCACTCAGTGAGGGATTTTCTAACGCGATTTTAGAGGCTATGGCAATGGGTGTTGCGGTTATTGCGACTGGGATTGAAGGTAATCTCGAAATTATTGACAAGGATTGCGGATATTTTGTGAGGCCGGCAGATTCAGAAGCGATTGCGGAGAAAATATTATTAATGTTAGAAAATCCGGATGAAATTGTGGCCAAGGGATTAAATGCCAGAAAACGGGTGTTAAATAATTTTACGATTGATATTATGGGACAAAAATATGAACGCCTTATTTCTGAATTATCAAAAAGAAAAGGATTAATAAATGAGAGAGTCTAATTTTAAGGTTGGCTATATTACTTCACTTTTCCCCTGTTGGTCGGAAACTTTCGTTTTAAATGAAATAGTGGAACTTAAGAACCAGGGCATAGATGTCTCTATATTTTCAATCCGTAATGATCTAGAATTATTGATTCATGAAAAAGCCAAGCCGTATATGCAAAAAACTTATTATATTAATAGGGTGAAAGTAATTTTAGCATTTCTAAAGTTTTTATTTAAACATCCGGTAATAATTTGTTCTTTGATTTTCTCAGTAATTAGACAAACTTATAAAAAATATCGGGAATTAACTAAAAATATATGGTGTATTTTTGTGGGCTGCTATTTTTCGGATATGGCTCAAGAAAAAAAAATAGACCATCTGCATGCACATTTTGCAACTTATCCGGCTTTTGTTGCAATGGTAATATCAAAACTGACTGGAATAACATTTACGTTTACGGCTCATGCACACGATATTTTTCTGGATAAATCTTTATTAAAGGAAAAAATAGAGGCATCTGCGGCAGTAGTTACAATTTCCGAATATAATAAAAAATATTTAAATGATTTTTATGGACAGGATATTTCTGCTAAAATTCGGGTTATCCACTGTGGAATTGACTTAACTGAGTACAGTAAAAATGATAAGCAAATTTGCAAAAAAGATAATTTTATTATTAGTGTAGGGCGTTTAATCACAATGAAAGGGTTTCAGTTTTTGATCAATGCCTGTGCTAAAATGGTTGGAAAAATAACATTTAACTGTGTTATTATCGGAGAGGGCCCCTTAAGAAATGAACTAGAAAAATCTATAAATCGATTAGGGCTGAATAAAAACTTTAAATTATGCGGAGCTATGGATAATCAGCAAGTAAAGCAAATGCTCAAAGAAGCAGAGTTATTTGTGCTGCCGTCAGTTTGGGATGATAAAGATGGACAGGATGGAATCCCCGTGGCTTTAATGGAAGCCATGGCTTTGGGCGTGCCTGTGATTTCGTCGCGGATTTCCGGGATTCCGGAACTTGTGATTGATCAGGAAACCGGATTACTGGTTGATCCCAAGCTGCAAGAGAGTTTTGCTAAAAGCATGTTAACCTTGCTAAAAAATCAAGAGTTGCAAACAAAATTTTCGCGACAGGGTAAAGATAAAATTGAACAGGATTTTGATATTGTCAAAAATGCGCAAATGCTTTTAAACTTATTTTATGAACTTAAAGTTAAAAAATCTCAAAAATCTCAAAGTAAGGTATAGGTAAATTAATGCTTAAAGTGTTATTTGTTATTTGGTCATTAGAAAGAGGCGGAGCTGAGCGTTTTTTAGTGGCGCTTTTAAAACATATTGACCAGACTAAAATTAAGCCTGTTGTCTGCTGTTTGAATTGGAAAGGCAAGTGGTCTGAAGAGGTGGAAGCTGCGGGAATTGAAATCATTGCCTTGAATAAAAAAAGCGGACTGGATTTAGGTGCGTTTATCAAATTGTTTAAGCTAATAAAAACCGGAAATTTCCAGATTGTGAATACACATTTGTGGACTGCGGATGTAATGGGAAGAGTCGCGGCATTTATGGCTAAAACTCCGGTAGTGATCAGCACGGCCCAGAATGTTGATGTCTGGAAAACTTGGTGGCATCGGCTTATAGATAAAATTTTATCTTTCAAAACAGACCGGCTGATTGCTGTATCTGAAGCTGTGAAAAAATATTATCATCAGAAGGTTGGTATCCCTAGTGAAAAGATCATTTACATCCCGAATGCGGTTGAGGTGGAAAAATATTCAAGAACAGTAGATGTTAAATATTTGTATAATGAGTTTGATCTAAAGGAGCAAGATTTTATCTTAGCTTGTATTGGCAGGCTAACACATCAGAAAGGTCAAGCTTATTTGCTGGAGGCGCTGCATTTTTTACGTGTTAAGTATCCTAATTTGAGGGTTTTATTTGTTGGGGATGGAGAGGATCGGGAAAAACTGGAATCTATGGTGAAGCAGTTAGAGATTATGGATTTGGTGCGTTTTGTCGGTTACCGTAATGATATTAACCAAATATTAAAATTTTCACACAGCCTGATATTGCCGTCTCTTTTTGAAGGACTGCCGTTGTGTGTTTTAGAAGCAATGGCTGCTGCTAAGCCGATTATTGCCACAAATATAGGTGGAGTTGATGAACTATTAGTTGACAATGAAAGCGGCATTATTGTTGAGCCGCAGGATCCTGGAGCCTTGACCAAAGCCATAGAAAAATTAATGCTTTTGCCGGATCAAGGCCAGCAAATGGGATTAAGGGCGCAAAAAGTTGTAATAGATAAGTTTTCAATTGAACTGGCGGCCCGTGAGACCGTAGAACTATTTTTGAATCTAACTAAAAAAAAGACATGAAAAATATAATATTAGCTGCATATATCTTATTTTTGCCGTTTCAAATGATGATTCCTGGTGCACAGATTTTAAACAATTTAAATTTGTTTTTGATTGTTTTAGGATTCATTTTTATTTCACAGCGGCAAGAAAAGTTTGAAAACCCAAAGTTTCATAAGCCGTTGCTTTTGTTTTTACTAGTTTGGACATTTTCTTTTATTTATACTCTGTTTACTTCCAATGAATTTTTAATGGTTGAGGCAATGAGAGAATTTAAAAGATTGATAACTTTAGTTATCGGTTATTTTGTAATAGTTCGTTGTTTAGAAAAAAAAGAAAATATCTGGTTTTTGTTTTATGTTTTTTTATTAAGTGTTGTGCTTGTTGGATTGCATACCTGGCGTAACGGAGTATTAGCTGGCCCTAATTTTTCTGATTTTAAGCGGTCTTCCGGTCCTTTTGGCCAAGGATTTGAAGGTTCTGATATTGCCGGAGGTTTTTTAGCAACATTCATGCCTTTTTTATTTAGTTTTTTCATTTTCACTAAGAATAAAATTTTTATGGCTGGCGCAGGCATAGGTTTTATTATTGCTTTATGCGGTTTGCTGACAACTTATTCGCGGGGATCATTTATTGCTCTTGGGATAGGAATTATTGCTATTGGTCTAGTTGCTTTACCCTATCTTTTAAAGCATTCAAAATTTACAGCTACTATGGTTATTGTTTTTTTTATAATCATAGGCCTATCTTGGCAGGTTTGGATGCCCCAATCAATAGTTAATCGATTTGAAAAAACAGTGGTTAGGAGTGATTATCCGGGAGAAGAAACACTAGATTCGAGTTCGCAGGGCCGGGTTGAGCTTTGGCAGGAAGGGATAGATTTGTTTTGGGAAAATCCCCTTTTTGGACAAGGTTTTAAAAAGCCGCAGCTTATTATTGGTAAGGATACGCATAATTCATTTATTCTCATTGGCACAGAAATGGGGATTCTGGGGTTATTGTTCTTTTTCCTATTTCTAGGTAATGTTTTAAAGGAGGCCATAGTTGTGGCAAATTCAGAATTTGCGGCAATTGGGTTTGGATTTGTCGGTTGTATTTTTTCATTTTTGGTGGTAAATATGTTTTACTCTAATTTTTTTCGTGATACGGTTGTGGGAAGTTTTTGGATAATCTTAGGAATACTTGCTTTTAGTAGAAAATTTGTAATAACAACTGTAGCAAATAAATAGAAATTCGATGATATGGGTAAAAAAAAATCAAAAAGACAATTAGTGCTCATGTACCATAATATTGTTAATTCTGATGAAGGGTTGCATTTATATGATGTACCCTTATCAATGTTTAGAAAACAAATGGAAATAGTAGCTAAACAGAATGAAATCTCAACAGACCTAGAAGTTATTATTACATTTGATGATGGGTATAGGAGCTGGGGCAGCGAAGTCCTTGAAATCTTAAAGGAGTTTAAATTAAGGGCGTATTTTTTTGTTTGTGTTCAGTTTTTAAAAGAGGGGATGATCACAGAACTAAATATTTTAAAATTAAAAAAATATGGTATGATTATTGGTTCACATGCGATGCAGCACCGGTTTTTATCAGAGTTAAAAAAGGCTGAGATTATGGATGAGCTAAAAAAATCTCGTGAATTTTTAGAAAAGCTGCTTAGTGAAAAGGTGAAATATTTTTCTGTTCCTCGGGGAGTGCATAATTCTGAAATTATAAGGATTTCAAAGGTTGTTGGTTATGAAAAGGTATTTTGTTCTAAAATCGGAATAAATAATCCAAAAGATTTTTTAATTAAAAGAATTGCCATTACACGTAATACAACCTTAGGTAAATTCAGTAATATAATTAGCTGCAAAAATATTAAACAGATGATTCTTCTTCAATGTTTTTTAGACGGTTTAAAAAATATATTAGGGATTAAGCTATATAACAGGTTAAGAAGTTTGGTTGTAAAGTTAACTGGATGAGCTGTTTTTGATTTTTAATGTAAAAGATTGGATCCAAATATGAGTTTCGTGGGTTTAAAAATAGTTTTTTGGGTTTCATTGCTTATAATATTTTATACTTATCTAGGGTATCCTTTTTTTCTTTGGGTGATTAGTTTGTTTTTTTCTTCTCCTGTTAAGGCAAAAAGGATAATTCCTTATATTAGTTTTGTGGTCGTTGCTTATAATGAAGAAAATTACATTGAAGATAAAATTAATAATATTTTGGAGCTGGATTATCCTGAGGATATGATAGAAGTTATAATTGGATCAGATTGTTCTACTGATCTTACTCATGCAATTGTTTTAAAATTCAAGTCTAAAAATGTAGAATTAATAATTGCTTCAGAACGGATGGGAAAAGTAAATGTTTTAAAGAAAATTATTCCTCAAGTGCAGGGTGAAATTGTTGTTTTTTCTGATGCCCGCCAGCTTTTTAAAAAAGATGCACTAATGAATCTGGTTGCAAACTTTGCTGATGAACAGGTAGGATGTGTGAGTGGAGAATTAATTCTCACAGATCGGGGAAAAAGCGCAGTTGGATCAGGTATGGGTTTTTATTGGAATTATGAAAAGTTCCTACGTGAAAAGGAAAGTAATATTGGGTCAATGTTGGGAGCTACTGGTGCGATATATGCGATTCGTAGGAAATTGTTTGTGAGTCCGCCAGATGATACAATTCTTGATGATATGTTCATCCCCTTGAAAATAATAGAGCAGGGATTTCGGGCAATATTTACAAAAAAGGCACTTGCTTTTGATAAGGCTTCTGGTTCGTCAAGTGTAGAATTTAGGCGAAAAGTAAGAACTTTAGCTGGGAATTTTCAGGTTTTTGTGCAGTGTGCGAATCTTTTTAATCCGTTTAAAAGTAAAATCTGGTGGCAGTTTTTTTCGCATAAGTTTTTAAGGGCTTTTGCTTTTGTTTTTTTATTACTAATTTTTTGTGCTAATTTTTTCTTGAGATCAGAGGAAATCTATAATATAATTTTTGTTGGGCAGTTAATATTCTATGTTTTGGGAATATTCGGTTGGGGTTTAGATAAGATGCATAAAAAAATTAAATTATTTACTTTGTCTTATGTTTTTTGTTTGCTGAATATTGCGGCAATGATTGGCTTTATAGTTTTTGTTTTTGGCAAACAAAAGGTTGTTTGGAAATAGTATGAATAAATTTTTTAGATATGATTAAAGCAAAGTTTGAATATTGCGGAGTTTTAGGGAGTTCTATGTATCTAAAAGATTTTTAAAATTTAGATATATTATCTATTTACAATAGAATACGAATAGGTAATAATATAAATGTATAGGCAGCAACATTGTTTATTTTAGGTTTATTAGTATGTTTAATTTTATTACAGCTTAGAATCTGCTTTCCTTAGTAAAGACAATTAACAATATTTATGATTTTAATTAGAGATTTGGAATAGTTGAAAGAGAGAGAAACATGAAAGTAACTAGTTTTATTATGGGATTAGGTTTTATTGCGTGCTTCATTTTGCAGGCTAATGCGGCGATTGCGGATGACCGTCATTATGATAAAAATGAAAATTTTATGATTGGAGCCGCTGTCGGAGGAAATGACACGTGGTATGTAGATGGAGCAACCGGGAGTGATACTACGGGTGATGGGTCAGAGGCAAGTCCATGGCAAACAATAGGTAAAGCACTGGATCGTTACAGGAGTGCCCTGACAATGGGAGACCATATTCGTATAAAGGCAGGAGTATATAACGAAAGGTTGACAATTGCAAGTTTAGGCGGTACAGCAAGTGAGCAGAATCGATTTGTGATTGGGCCGTATGGAGATGGGGAAGTAATAATAAATCCAACAGACACACACTTATTAAATTGGACGGCATATAATTCTACTATTTACAGGACATCCTATTCTTTTGGAACTCCTGATTCTATTGTTATGGATGACTCTTTTAAATCAAGCCGTCCTGTATATGCGTTAGCAGATTGCGTTGCTGATGGTCAATGGTATTGGGACAGTGCTGCTTCTATGTTATATGTTCATACTTCCGGGCAGGATCCGGTAACTCAAAGAGATATTTTAGTTAGGAAACTTGATGAGAATAACACCCGGTTTGGTATTTATGTTGAAACAGAAGATTATGTTACTATTTATGGATTGACTATATTAGGTGCTCCTTCTATTGGAATTTATGCAAACGGAAGTCACATTAAAGTAGAAAAATGTAAGATTAAATATTGCGGAAAAAATGCGATAACCCCCGGTACATTTCTTGAAGTTAATAAGTGTTATCTTTATGCTAATTGTATGATGAATTGGCCGAGAGGTAAAAGATGGGGATCCAATGGCGGATGGCCAACAGCAGTCAATATTGGAGATGGGGGGTCAATAACAGGTAGTATAGTAGCAGAGACAGGAGGCGAGGGGATTAATCGATATGGGGGAGATAGTAGCGCGATTCTTATAGAAGATAATATTGTTTATAATAATTGGAGTATAAATATCTATGTTGATAATCATCCTAATGCTACGATAAGAAGAAATCTTATTTTTTGTAGTGGAATCAATTTTGATGATGTAATCGATGTGGCACACATACCAGCTGGTTCTACAGAAGAAACAGTGAGAAGAAGATTAAGAGGTACAGGAATCGGATTAGGAGACGAAACACAAGCTCATGCAGTTGCTACTTCAGAGAATCATAATATTTACAATAATATAATCATTGCTTGTCGATATGGATTTGACCACTATAATCAAGCTTCAGGGTCTGGATGGAAAAATTTCTCGATATACAACAACTTAATTATTCTTCCTGATTATGATAGTGCATTAGTTAATGATACGTTTTATGGGTTTCGGGTACGCAATCCCGGTAGCAACGTTGCTACTAATATAAAAAACAATATAGTTATAGGAAATCACTCAAGTGGGTATTTGGTCGATTATCTTACTAGTAGTCAAACAGATTCTGGAATAATTTGGGATAATAACCTATGGTATCATGATAATAATGCTCTTCCTTTTAAATATAAAACTGCAGCTGTTAATTTCACTTCTTGGGTTGGTGCGGTTACCAATGGAGATAATTCCTTAAATGAAGACCCTCAACTTGAAATGACTGTGTTTTCAAACTGGTCACAACAAGGTTATAATGAAGATACAGTTTCTATTGCAGATTTTCACCCCCAAGATACTTCTCCATGTTTCAATGGGGGGGAAGATTTATCAAGTTTATTTACTACTGATTATAATTCAAACCTACGAAGTGGGTGGACTATAGGAGCTTTTGAGAATACCAATGATGCTCCTTCAAATCTTGTAGCAATTGTTATCCCCACTGAGTCAACAGTTGGCTATAAAGCATTGCTTGAGTGGGTTGATAATTCTAATTATGAAGATGGATTTAAGGTTGAAAGAAAAGTCTCTGGAGGTTCATATGCCTTGCGTGACACAGTTTTAGCGAATACCGAGTATTATGAAGATGATTTGGTTGAGAGCGGTAGCAAATACTATTATCGAGTAAAAGCGTATAATACTTCTTATGAGTCATTGTATTCTAATGAAATAAGTGTTGTTATTAACGAGGAATTGTTTAACACTGCTTTAGCTAACGGAGGTGGACAGTGCTTTATTGCTACTGCTGCATTTGGAACACCTTTGGAAAAGGACGTCCTTTCATTATGTAAATTTAGGGATAATTATTTATTGAATAATGAATATGGATTGAAGTTTGTAAAGCTATATTATCGTCTTAGTCCTCCTATTGCGGGTTATATCAGAAGTCGGAGATGGGCAAAAGCTTTGACGAGAATATTTTTAAGACCAATAGTTGTAGTAGTGGAGAAAATTAATGATCAATAATCTATAGATAATTGATCGCGTCGATTCTAATGCAATAAATTAAATAATGCGAAAAAGATTTCTAACGACAAGAAATTTTTTTCTGTTTTTGTTAAAAGCAGTTTAAAAAATATTTAAATTGCTTTTAGATAAATTGTTTAAATGTAAACAGTTGCAGAGTTTTAATTATAAAAATTAAAGTGGTATAGATATTGCTTCTTTACTTCATGGGTTAATTCATTTGGAACATTTCGAACAAGTGATTGTTTCGTGATTTAAAATATTTATTAAAAATATAATAAAGTGAAATTATTCTAAGGATTCTTGCTTGTAGATTATAGAAAGAGATGCAAATGAAAATTAATAATATTATGATTTGTTTTATTGTGTGCTTCATTTTTCAGGCTAATGCGGCGATTGCGGATGACCGTCATTATGATAAAAATGAAAATTTTATGATTGGAGCCGCTGTCGGAGGAAATGACACGTGGTATGTAGATGGAGCAACCGGGAGTGATACTACGGGTGATGGGTCAGAGGCAAGTCCATGGCAAACAATAGGTAAAGCACTGGATCGTTACAGGAGTGCCCTGACAATGGGAGACCATATTCGTATAAAGGCAGGAGTATATAACGAAAGGTTGACAATTGCAAGTTTAGGCGGTACAGCAAGTGAGCAGAATCGATTTGTGATTGGGCCGTATGGAGATGGGGAAGTAATAATAAATCCAACAGACACACACTTATTAAATTGGACGGCATATAATTCTACTATTTACAGGACATCCTATTCTTTTGGAACTCCTGATTCTATTGTTATGGATGACTCTTTTAAATCAAGCCGTCCTGTATATGCGTTAGCAGATTGCGTTGCTGATGGTCAATGGTATTGGGACAGTGCTGCTTCTATGTTATATGTTCATACTTCCGGGCAGGATCCGGTAACTCAAAGAGATATTTTAGTTAGGAAACTTGATGAGAATAACACCCGGTTTGGTATTTATGTTGAAACAGAAGATTATGTTACTATTTATGGATTGACTATATTAGGTGCTCCTTCTATTGGAATTTATGCAAACGGAAGTCACATTAAAGTAGAAAAATGTAAGATTAAATATTGCGGAAAAAATGCGATAACCCCCGGTACATTTCTTGAAGTTAATAAGTGTTATCTTTATGCTAATTGTATGATGAATTGGCCGAGAGGTAAAAGATGGGGATCCAATGGCGGATGGCCAACAGCAGTCAATATTGGAGATGGGGGGTCAATAACAGGTAGTATAGTAGCAGAGACAGGAGGCGAGGGGATTAATCGATATGGGGGAGATAGTAGCGCGATTCTTATAGAAGATAATATTGTTTATAATAATTGGAGTATAAATATCTATGTTGATAATCATCCTAATGCTACGATAAGAAGAAATCTTATTTTTTGTAGTGGAATCAATTTTGATGATGTAATCGATGTGGCACACATACCAGCTGGTTCTACAGAAGAAACAGTGAGAAGAAGATTAAGAGGTACAGGAATCGGATTAGGAGACGAAACACAAGCTCATGCAGTTGCTACTTCAGAGAATCATAATATTTACAATAATATAATCATTGCTTGTCGATATGGATTTGACCACTATAATCAAGCTTCAGGGTCTGGATGGAAAAATTTCTCGATATACAACAACTTAATTATTCTTCCTGATTATGATAGTGCATTAGTTAATGATACGTTTTATGGGTTTCGGGTACGCAATCCCGGTAGCAACGTTGCTACTAATATAAAAAACAATATAGTTATAGGAAATCACTCAAGTGGGTATTTGGTCGATTATCTTACTAGTAGTCAAACAGATTCTGGAATAATTTGGGATAATAACCTATGGTATCATGATAATAATGCTCTTCCTTTTAAATATAAAACTGCAGCTGTTAATTTCACTTCTTGGGTTGGTGCGGTTACCAATGGAGATAATTCCTTAAATGAAGACCCTCAACTTGAAATGACTGTGTTTTCAAACTGGTCACAACAAGGTTATAATGAAGATACAGTTTCTATTGCAGATTTTCACCCCCAAGATACTTCTCCATGTTTCAATGGGGGGGAAGATTTATCAAGTTTATTTACTACTGATTATAATTCAAACCTGCGAAGTGGGTGGACTATAGGAGCTTTTGAAGGAAGCTTAAGCCCTGATACAACTTTGCCGGCTACAATTGCTAATTTATCCGCAGCTTCTGGGACTGACAATGGTGAGGCTGATCTGACCTGGACAGCTCCTGGGGATGACGGAGCTACTGGCACAGTAAATAGCTATGATGTGCGTTATTCTACGGCAAGTATTAATGATAGCAATTGGGCAAGCGCAACGCAGGCCAGTGGGGAGCCGAGCCCAAGTGCAGCAGGTTCAGCTGAATCAATGACAGTTAGCGGATTGACTCCCGGGCAGACGTATTATTTTGCTATTAAATCTCAGGATGAAGTGCCTAATGTTTCAGCATTATCAAATGTGGCTAGCGCTCAGGCAAAAGAGACGGTAGTTGTGCCTGATACTACACCGCCTTATACAACAGGGCATAGTCCGGCTAAGAGCGCTACAAACATTGCTCCTAATACGCCGATCATAGTACAAGTAAAGGATGATGGGGCAGGTGTGGATATAAATACAATAGTGATGAGAGTGAATAGTCAGATTGTTACTCCTACTATTACAGGTACTCCTGCTGATTATACGCTTACTTATGAGCCGCCGGCTGATTTTAATTATGGGGTTCAAGTTAACATAGAGGTGCAGGCAAGCGATCTCGCACCATAGAAGCAGCGTATAGCGTTTAGCGGTTAGCGTATAGAATAACAGTCTAAAAATAAGAAATAAAGCAAAAAAGATTGAATCATATAGCTTAACAGATTAACCAAATTTTGTTCTTTGAAAAGTTCCACGATAATAGCAAACCAGATTTAAAATAGCGAATAGCGATTAGCGGATCCTCCGCCACCAAGGTTATGGAGGACAAGTAGCGAGTAGCGCATAGAAAAGCTAAAAGCATAAAATATTCGATTGTTTTAAATACTCGATTTAAATCGAGGCTGAAAAGCTGGGACGCAAAGCCACAAGCCTAAAGCAGCGAATAGCGGATAGCGCTTGGCGGATAGGGAGAAATCAAAACCCTAAACGCTAAACCCTAAGCCCTAAACGCTAGTAAAGGTGGTTGGGTTGCCGAAGGAGAATAAAACAGCGATTAGCGTTTAGCGATTAGAAAAGCAAAAAAAACTAAGTATTTAAAAACACAGATGTTTTTTGCTTATGGCTAATAGCTTATAGCTAATGGGTAAAAGAAAAAATATAGTTGAAGTATTTCAACTTGTTAAAGACAGGCCTGTTCTCGGGATCTTCGGGGATGGGTTTTTTTTATTGAGATTATTGAACAAATTAATCGCACATATATTTGTTGTGTGCCAACTAAAGGAGGTTGAGTAATGAAAAAAATAAGTTTTGGATTAGCGGTTTTATTAGGTGTTTTAGTTTTTGCTACAGTGGGTTTTTGCGCTAATGCGATGACTACAGATAGTTATTCTTTTAGCGTGATAGCAGATACAACAGCTCCGTATGCAGATGGTCATGTACCGGCATCAAGTGCAACCAGTATTGCACTGGGCACTGATATTGTTGTACATGTCAAAGATGATGAAACCGGTGTTGATCAGAGTACAATTGTGATGGTGGTAAATGGTGTGGCAGTAACGCCTGATATTACCGGGACTGCAGCTGATTATACTTTGACTTATGATCCGTCAAGTGATTTTCAACATGGGCAGACTGTATATGTGACAGTAGATGCATCCGATTTAGCCAGTTAAGTCACTGTGATGCATCTAGTTATGAATTACTAGTTATGAGTTACGAGTGAAAAACATAAAAATAGTTATGAGTTACGGGTTATGAGTTACGGGTTATGAGTTACGAGTGAAAAAGATAAAAATAGTTATGAATTATGAGTTTGAGTGAAAAGCAGAAAGCATGGAAAGCATGCTTGGCTGATGGCTGATAGCTCATGGGAAAAGCATGAAGCATAAAAAGCATGCTTGGCTCATAGCTGATAGCTCATGGTCGATAGTAAAAAAACTGATGGACGAGGGATGACCGCTCGCCAGAAAACGGCGAGGCTAGGACGAAGGACGAATTAGCTTATAGCTGATAGCTCATGGGAAAAGCGGAAAGAATAGCAAGGACACACGAGACAAGGACACAAGACACATGTCACAAGGACACAGGTAAAGAGAAAAGATAAAAGATAAAAGTTAAAAAGCTACAGGCTTCAGGCTACAAGCCGCAGAAAACAAAAGCATAAACTAAACGCTACAGGTCGCAGGCTACAAGCTACAAAAAAATAAAGAATAAGAGATAAGGTTGAAACTTAGTAATAGTTAAAGTCCTAAAAAGGGGCGCTTTCTGAAAGGGGAGCGCTTGCTTCATTTAACTTAGTATTGCGTATTGAGTATTGCGTAAATAGTGGCGGATTGAAAATTGACTACTTTATAATGGGAGAAAAGTATATTGAGTTTGCCTGTTGCCGGTTAGCCGGTTGGCCAGTAAAAGCAAAAATAGTTACGAGTACTGTTAATCAGAGTGAAAAATTTACTACCTTTGACCTGAATAATGTGGATATTATCACAAAATATGCATGTATAATGTGCATATTATCACAAAAAATGAATGAAAATACTTGACAGTGGGTATTAAATGGTAGTATACTTTAAATATGAAACGAGATATTTATAAGGCTTTAATTGATTGGAAACGCTCTGTAAGGCGAAAGCCGCTTCTTCTTAAAGGAGCAAGACAGACGGGGAAGACGTATATTCTTAAGGAGTTTGGAAAAAGAGAATATAGAAAAATTCATTATTTTAATTTTGAAGAGGATTCTCAGTTAACACTTTTTTTTGAACGGGATATTCGGCCTTTAAGGATTATTTCGGATCTATCTGTTTATTGTAATTGTGATATTCATCCCCATGAAGATTTAATTGTTTTTGATGAAATTCAGGTTTCAAATAGTGCTCTTAATTCTCTGAAGTATTTTCAGGAAGAGTGTAATGAATTTCATGTTGCCGCCGCGGGATCGCTTCTTGGTGTTAAAATGTCTTCTCCTGGTTCTTTCCCCGTTGGGAAGGTGAATTTTTTAACCATTTATCCTCTTAACTTTTTTGAGTTTCTTGACGCTCTTGGCCAGGCTAATTACCGTCAGCGCCTGGAGGAGGTGATAGGTTTTACTTCTTTGCCTATTCCTATTCATGAAAATTTGATTAATAGTCTTCAGAAATATTATTTTGTAGGAGGGATGCCGGAGGCTGTCAATCATTACGCTCAAACCGGGGAGTTGCCACAAGTAAGAGAGATTCAGAAGGAGATCATTAATTCCTATGTTCTGGATTTTGCCAAACACGCGCCTTCTTCGGATATTCCAAAGCTTACACTTATTTGGAATTCACTTGTTTTGTATTTAGCCAGGGAAAATAAAAAATTCATGTTTTCAGCTCTTAAAAAAGGCGCCAGAGCAAGAGAGTATGAAAATGCGCTTACTTGGCTTGAGAATGCCGGGTTGATTTATAGTGTTTCTGCTGTTGAGTGCAGTAAATTTCCCTTAGAACATTATGCTGATCGCGGATGTTTTAAGGTCTATTGCCTTGATGTCGGTCTTTTAGGGGCATTGGCTAAAACGCCTGTCAATATTCAGAATTTTGGAAAGCGGATTTTTACGGAATACGCGGGGGCGTTTGTTGAAAATTATGTAGCGCAGCAATTGAAGTGTATTACCCCTCAGAATTTATATTATTGGCGAAGTAAAAGCGGGATGGCTGAATTGGATTTTCTTTTTGAGGCGGATAATTATATTTATCCGCTTGAAGTCAAGTCTGGCGTGAATCCTAAAAGCAAAAGTTTTAATTCTTACGATCAACAATTTAATCCATTATATTTGGTTAGGACAACTCTTCTTAATTTAAGAAAGGATGATAAAATTTGCAATATCCCTCTTTATGCTGTAATGCTTCTTTTCAGTTTAATGAAAAAAATATCCTGAAAAATATCCTTTGAAAAGCAGGAAGCGCTTTGCGTTTGGCTCATAGCTCATGGTTAATAGTATATTCAAGGAAAAAGAGAAAAGATAAAAAAGGAAAGATGGTAAAAGCAGAAAAAATAGTTATGAATTACTAATTATGAGTTACGAGTGAAAAGCAAGAGAATAGTTAAAGTCTGAAAAAAGGGGCGCTTTCTGAAAAGGGAGCGCCTGCTTCATTTATAGCAAAGTAGGCTAGTTAACGCGTTAGGGGGTTGCGAGTTAACGGGTTAAAACCTTCCTATTTTTCTGTGCTGGTAGCTCATAGCAAAAAACTGAAGGATGATCCCCCTTCGCTACCTACTTCGTTAAAACTACGAAGGTCAAGAAAGCTATGGAGGACAGGGAGACGAGCGTTGCTCGCTAGACTACAGCGAGGACACTATGACGAGGGACGCTAAAGCATGAAAAGCATGCTTGGCTGATGGGGCTGATAGCTCATAACCGTGAATTTTGCTATTTTTTTACTAAATTTCACGATTATGTTGACAAAAGCGTGAAAAAGTGTATACTTTAAGTATGCCAAAAATATTACATGTATTTAATAGTATCAAGCTGTTGAGAGAGCGATATTATGCTTCGTCTGTCGGTAAGCAAGCACTTATAAAATTATTGAGTGAAACAGAGGTTGCTGAGCAGGTATATAACTCTAATGCTATAGAGAATAGCACGCTTACTCTTGAAGAAACAGAGAAAATTATTTTACAGATAGATTTAGATAGATATATAAATGAAAGAGAAATATTTGAAGCAAAAAACCTAGCGCGGGTAGTTTCGTATATAGATACAAAAGCCAGAGAACAAGAGCTTACGCTTGGGGTTATTTTGCTGCTTCACAAAATGCTTATAGCGAATATTCGAGATGATATTGCCGGAAGATTTCGAGGGGAAGGTGAGTGGGTTAGGGTTGCTAACCACATAGCTCCAGACCCAAAAGAAGTAGTAGGAAGATTGGAAAAAATGATTGCGGAATATAACGCGAGCAGCCATGAAAATATTATAAGGCGTATTGCGTTACTGCATCTTACGTTTGAGCATACGCATCCATTTGTAGATGGTAATGGCCGTATTGGAAGGGTAATAAATAATTATTTACTTATTCGAGAAGGTTTTGTGCCGGTGAATATTAAATTCATTGATAGAAAAATGTATTATGAGGCGTTTGAAGAGTTTGAAGAAAAGTCTACTACAAAAATCATGGAGGAAATAGTTGGCAAAGCACTTACGAATAGTTATTATAAGAGGCTTGCGTATCTGGAAGGTGCGCACATTATGACGCTTGCTGAATACGCTAAAAAGCATAAAATATCACACTCTAATTTGATCAACAAAGCAAATAGGCAAACGATAGAAGCTTTTCTTGAAAAAGGTGTTTGGAAGATTGGAGAGAGTAGTTAGAACGCAAGTAAAAAGTAAGAAGGAAAAAGTAAAAAGAATAAGCATGAAAAGCATGCTTGGCTCATAGCAAAAAACGAAAGAATAGTTATGAGTTATGAATTATGAGTTACGAGTGGAAAAGCTAGAAGCATTTGTGATGAACACTGATAAAGGCTACAGGCTGCAGGCCTCAGGCTACAAGAAAAAGCTAAAAACTGATGAACACTGATTGACGCAAGAAGCATAAAGAAGAAAAGGTTAGCGGTGGCGATGCCCGTATCGATTGGAAAAGGTTACGGTTGCGGCTAAAAGCATAAAAACCCGAATGAAGAGGGATGAGCGTTGTCCGCTGGAATACAGCGAGGACACTAGGACGAGGGACGCTAAAGCATGAAAAGCATGCTTGACTCATGGCTGATAGCTCATAGCAAAAAGCAAAAGAAAGCGCTTGTTAGCGCTTGGCTCATAGCAAATTAGCACCGTTGGTGCTAGCTCATAGCTGATGGCTCGTAAAATAAAGCGTATAAAGGTTGCCCAAGAGGTTAAATTATGATATACTTATTGTAGGCTCAAATGTAGTCACATTTTAACTGATAATATAATGATGAAAGGTGGTAGAGGTCATGACGATAGCAACTGCTATTCTAAGGGCACCGCATAAAGGTATCAGAGATCTTAAAGGACATTTGTCAAGGGCTCTGTTGAAGAAATTCTTAGTTGTAACAGACCATGGGCAACCTATAAGTGTCAATCTCCCATATGAAGAAGTTATGGAATTGCTGGATGTTATTGATGAGTTATCAGACCCTGAGATTGTAAAGGCTGTTATAGAAGGAAGAAAAGCAATAGCAGGAGGGGTTGAAGGGATTTCTGTTTCAACCGTTTTTGATGAAGTTCGTAAAGAGGATAAGTGAAATATTCTGTAAAATTTCCCACTCAAAAAATCGCGGATAAGTTCAAAAAATTTCTTGCTGCTATTCCCCTAAGAAGTATGCAAGAAAAAATTATGGATGAAATTGAGCAACTTTCCAATAATCCGCGTCCTTTTTCCAAGAAACCATTTACCCAACTTAAACCTCCGATTCAAGTGCAGCAATATGTAGCGCATTATAGACTTCGTATAGGAGACTACAGAGTATTGTATGATGTTGCGGATAAGAAAAAAACTGTTTGGATTTATGTCTTAAGAAGACGAGGAGAAGGAACATATAAATAAATATCTTTAAGGCTGCAGCGCTTGGCTTATAGCTTCCTCCAAAATGCATGGCGGACAGGGATGGCAAATTAGCACCGTTGGTGCTAGCTCATGGCTGATGGCTCATAGCATAAAACGAAAGAATAGTTATGAATTACATGTTACAAGTTAAAAGTAGAAAGTGGTTAGCGGTGGCGATGCCCGTATCGTTTTAAAAGGTTACGGTTGCGGCTAGAAGCATAAAAAACTGAAGGACGAAGGACGACCGTTGCTCGCTAGACTACAGCGAGGACACTAGGACGAAGGACGCGAAATAAGTTATGAGTTACTAGTTACGAATTACGAGTTAAAAGTAGAAAAAAGAGAAAAGATAAAGTGGATACATGGGAAAAGCAGAAAAAATAGTTATGAATTACTAATTATGAGTTACGAGTGAAAAGCAAGAGAATAGTTAAAGTCTGAAAAAAAGAGCATTTTGTTGTTTGAAAGTGCTCTTTTTTTATATGTCACAGTGTGTACAGGGTAAGGAAAAGCATTTCATGAATAGAAAAAAATTTCTCAAAAAACTGACTATTTACTATAATGTGGAAAAACTCTGAAATTGACCATATCTGTAACCCATTCATAATCAAATAGTTAGGAGTTTAATAATTTTTTGAAAAGTAGCATCATGGCATGGGGATTGCTTATATGTAAAAGGAAGTAGAGATAGCACTTTGAAAAGAAACTAAAATCACGATAAAGGCAAACCATTCGAAAGAATGGGACGTCCCGAAAGGGACCCTGGAAACAGGGCAAAGCCGCAAATCCTCACTCAAGTGAGAAGGATGGTTGGGTTACCGAAGATGAAGAATAAAAATAAAAAATTTAATCGAACAATAAGAAATTTAGCAGCAGTTCTAATTATATTACTGTCCACAAGTAATATTGCGTTTGCTGCGAATTCGATGACTACAGACAGCTACTCGTTTACTGTAGTAAGTGATACTGCTGCTCCGACCATTAGTAATATTCTCCCGGCAACAGGAGAAAAAAATGTTTCAAGAACTACCAATATCAAATTCTCTGTTTTGGATAATTTATCTGGGGTTAATGCCAATACAATAGACTTAAGCGTAAATGGTGTGAATATTGTGTCCAATGGCATAGCTCAGACATATCTTGATAGTTCTGGTTCAACTGTAGAGTATTCTGTTGAAATCATTGAAAAAAATAGCTGTGAATATGTTGTTGTTTATGACCCTGCAGTTTATTTTGATTACAAAGAAACAGTTCAGGTCGCTGTAAATGCTGATGATATTGAAGACAACCAGCTGCTGTCAAGCACATATTCTTTTAAAACTCAGAATTTTGTTTATGGACTGTTTAAGAAACTAAACGGCAGTACTTTTTCAGCTCAGACTACTCTTGCAGACGTTACTCAGGATAATTCATGCATTCAGACATCATCAGATGGTAAAAATGTTTATATTGCATGGGAAGAACTCTCAGCTTTAGGTCAATGGAACATCTATTTTTCAAGTTCTACAGATTTTGGCGATAGCTTTGCAACTCCTATAAAAGTCAACCCTGATGCTATCGGAGTTGATCACCGATATCCTGCTATTGATATTGATTCAAGCAATAATGTATATATATCCTGGCAGCAGCAGTCTCAGTCAGCTGACTGGGATATTTATATTGCTACTCTGGCAGACGGGGATACAGCTTTTAGTGATAGCTATTTGATCTATAATGATTCAGGATTGTCTGATCAGCTGCACCCGACAATTGCTGTAGGAAGCTCACTTACTGATGACGGCAATTCACAAACTCTGGAGCCGGCAACTATATATGTTATGTGGCTTGATGATAACGGCACCCAGACAACACTAAATTTTAACAGAACAACAGCCAGCTATAGCGATGCATGGTATGAATTTGTTCCAATTTCAATTAGAGTTGATGATGACCGTTTTCCACAGCTTTGTGCTGATCCTGTTATTAAAATAGACTCTGATAAAGATATATATGCTGCATGGCGCGGAGTAAATGATAACGGAACTTCAAGTATATATTTTGATCATGCAGCTTCAACTACAATTGACGCAGGAGAGAGTTTCTCTACGGATGTAGTGGTAAGTAATGCAACTGCAAACGGTAAGGGGCCTGATATTGCCGCGTCAAGTGATGGAAGCAATGTTTTTATGCTATGGAAGGAATTGAGCGGTAGTACTGCCACTCTGCAATTTTATAAATATCTTTATGATCAGGGAAATTACGTGTTTGATATGAGCTCGCAGGTCAACCAGACAGCATTAACCGAAGATACTTTGTATGAGTATTCACTTGCCATAGACAGCAGCAATGATGCCTTTGTGGTGTGGAGTTATCAAGACGGAACCAGCTCCTTAATAAACATGGCCGGTGCTTTTAACGGGACGTATCAGTTTGAAGAATATACTCAGTTTAGCACATCTGGAGATCAGGTAAAGCCGTATCTTATTACTGATGCCAACGGAACTCACTTTTATGTCAGCTGGACAGATAACAGCACAGGCGAGAATGAAATAAGCTTTTTAAGGAATACTTTTATTGTGACAGATGAAATAGTAGAACAGAATATAGTAAATGATATCGGCGGAACAGTAACCGTCAACAGCGGAGATATAGCAGGGACAGCGGTTTCGATCAATGCAGATTCTATTGATGCCCCGCTTGATGTAACAATCGCTAAGATAATATCTTCGCCTGAAGTCAATACCGAAGGTTTTACTAAAGTCGGTAATACAGTAGACTTTGGCCCAGGTGGTACGCAGTTTACGACAGCTACTACAATAACAATACCTTATTCAGATGCCCAAATAAGTAGTTTAGGGATAACAGATGAAAATAATCTAGGCATCTATTATTACAATTTATCAACATATGCATGGGAAAAAGTGACTGGTGCAACTGTAGACACAGCCTCCAGAGTTGTTTCTGTGCCTACTACGCATTTCTCGATCTATACGATTGGTTATGAGCCGGTTGAGGCTGTAGCTGCACCGGTTGCTAGTTCAGGCGGCTCAGGCGGCTCCGGCGGCGGATGTTTTATCGCAACAGCGGCATTTGGTACGAAAATGGCAAAAGAAGTCAGAGTGCTTTGTGAATTTAGAGATGAGTATTTGCTGACTAATACGCTTGGCACAAAATTCGTGAAATTCTACTACAAATATAGCCCGCCGATAGCAAATAGAATTAGAGAGAGTGAAGGAGTAAAGAAGGTTATAAGAATTTGCTTGAAGCCGCTGATCAGTCTTAGTAGAGAAATTTGTAAGTAACTGATCAGTATTGCGTATCGCGTATTGAGTATTGCGGTATGTAAATGATAGTTACTAGTTACGAGTTATGAATTATGAATTACAAGTTAAAAGCTGAAAAGATAGAAGCATTTGTGATAAACACTGATAAAACTAATTCTGATGAACACAGATAGAAAAATAGTTATCAATTATGAGTTACGAATTACGAATTACAAGGTAAAAGTAAAAAAGTAAAAGTAGAAGCATGAATATAGTTACGAGTTACGAGTTGAAAATAGAAAATCGAAGTTCGAGGGATGCGAAATAAGTTATGAGTTACTAATTACGAGTTAAAAGCAGAAAGAAGAAAAGAAGATTAACTGATAAAACATAGAAAATAAAATTGATAGCTGCTGGGAACCGGAGATGGAACTCTGGTTCCTTTTTTTGGTTCTTTATTGTTTATGGGGAATAAAGAACCTGATTTCGGAGATTAAAGCATGATTACAGAGATTGAAACAGTGTGTTATCCTGAAATAGGTTGACAGGAAATAAATTTACCACAGAGGACACAGAGAGCACAGAGAAAAGCATTTGTATTATAATTAATTATACGTAGTAAGTTTTAAATCAGCTTAGTTTCTTATGATTATATGCTTATTCGACATTGTCGAATATTATTTCATTAAAAAGTGTTAAAAAACAAAAATAA
>CAYTGV010000018.1:0-24922 GCA_964437495.1 uncultured Planctomycetia bacterium
CCTGGGGCTGGAGAAGGTCCCAAGGGTCCGGCTGTTCGCCGGTTAAAGTGGTACGCGAGCTGGGTTCAGAACGTCGTGAGACAGTTCGGTCTCTATCCATCGTGGGCGCAGGATATTTGAAGAGATCAATCCCTAGTACGAGAGGACCGGGATTGACGAACCTCTGGTGTTCCAGTTGTCACGCCAGTGGCAATGGCTGGGTAGCTACGTTCGGAAAGGATAAGCGCTGAAAGCATCTAAGCGCCAAGCCCCCTCTAAGACTAGATATCCCGGGACGCAAGTCCCCTAAAGGCACCTTGAAGACTACA
Organism: uncultured Planctomycetia bacterium; assembly: GCA_964437495.1. Taxonomy (GTDB): domain Bacteria; phylum Omnitrophota; class Gorgyraeia; order B26-G9; family B26-G9; genus JAGLQQ01. Next base: position 309 of record CAYTGV010000018.1, read on the forward strand.
AGGTTGATAGGCTCTAGGTGTAAGCACAGTAATGTGTTAAGCTGAAGAGTACTAATATGCCGTGCGATTTGATCACTTTTGTCTAATTATAGAGTTCTACGCTGTAGCTTGATTATATAGTTGTTAAATATTTGAATATTTACCCTAAAACTGAACATCGCAAAACCAGAACGCAGCAGAATCAAAATAATTTTGGTTCACGTTATAAGTTCGGTGCAAGATACAAGTTCTATTTAGGGAAAGAATTTTCCAGTGGCCTTACTGAAGGGGAAACACCCGTTCCCATTCCGAATACGGCAGTTAAGCCCTTTGAGGCCGATGGTACTGCAGGAGTAATCCTGTGGGAGAGTAGGAAGTTGCTGGATTAATAATTACCGCCTTTGGCGGAACAAGATAGCCCTGTTGGTATAAATACCCACGGGGCTTTTTTTGTGAAATTTAAGTATAATAAATATTTAGATTTTACCTTCGCAGTGTTCTAATATATAATAAATAAAACTAAAGGAGGGATATATGAAAAAAATAATTTTTACAACTATAAGTTTGTTGTTTTTAACTTCTTTTTCTTTTGCCCAAACTGATGAATTTAAACCAAGCTATCAGATAAATAAGGCAAAGGCCACTGTTCACTATTTCTTCACGAACTTCGAGAAAAATCCTCGTCTGTCTAGGGGGGTCACCTCAATGTTGGCAAATGACGGGTTTGAACTAAATTACCCCTGGGGAGTGTATAAAACTAAAAAGGATGTGGATAACTGGATAAAGGAGATTTCGGATGAATTCCATGACGCTCACCATATCAAAAATATAAAAGTAGCGATAATTGACCAATCTAAAGTAATTGCAGAGGCTGATGTTAGATGGGAAAATTCAGGGCCAAATAACAGCTTTGATAGAGATCATTTTCTCTATACTTTTGAAATGGTCGAAGAGGGGATAGGTCTCTTAAAGATAAAAAGTATAAATTGCCATCGTATCGATTGAACTGGCTTATAGCTAATAGCTGATAGCTGTTAGTAAACTGTGTGCTATCCTGAAAAAGGTTGAGGGAGAATAATATCCCAATCTGTAGGGGATGGGTTTGTCCCATCCCGGGATAAAATTAAAAAAAGGTAAACGATGAGATGTACGTTGTAGTAAGGTATTCAAATGATTTCACACTTAACATGGTTTTTCCCGCTAAAAATCAGCGGGATTGATAAAACAATCCCAAATTTACTGCGCTCTAAGAACTCTCCCGCCAAAAGGTGCCCTTGCTTAAAAAACAGCGGGACAGGCGGGATCAAACACTTATCGCGCCCTTACGGGTGCCAGTAAATTCGCGTTTGATTTATCTAAAATCATGGATGCGCTTAAAAATCCCTTGAATACCTTAAAAGATTGGTAGTAAGAAGAATAAAAACTGTTAATTATGTTAGGATAAGACACTGCTATAAAATAGGTAAAAAAACTGGTTTTTATAGTTTTCTTTATTTTCCCCATAAGTTATAGATAATTGGCTATTAGCTATTTTTTTATTTACTGTGTTTTTTTGTATTTTTTTGTTGCCTGAAAAATAAAAATATGGTATAATTCTAATATGATAAAGGCAAAGAGAGGCCGGCCGAAAAAGCAGGTAAAATACACTAAAACTATCAATGTGAGATTTACTCAGGATCAGTGGCTGAAAGTAATGCTTGAGGCTCAAAAAGAGCATCTGGAGCCCTCTGTGCATATTAGAAAGACTATCTTAGAATCTCTGAAGCAACAGCTATAATTTTCACTGGAGGGGTGCTGGACGGATTTTAACGGTTAGTTCAGCATTCCCCCCTTTCCCCATGAATCAAGTCACATCTCACAAGTCCACAAAGTCACCAGTCACAAGGTCACATGTCACGGGTTTAGCTAATAGCTTATAGTTGATGGCTTATAGTAAAACCTGTGCTATCCTGAAAAAGGTTGACAGAAAATAAGGAGTAAAGAGTTTCTCAACGATGAGAGGTACGTGGTAGTAAGGGCTAAAAATGATTTTACACTTTACATGATTTTTTCCGATATAAAGATATCGTAAGCGATAAATCAGCCCTAATTTTACGGTGCTCTGAAAACTCTCCCGCCCAAAGGCGGCGGGATCAGGCATTCATCGCACCTTTACGGGTGGCCTGTAAATTCAGGCCAAATTTATCTAAAATCATGAGAGGCGTTTAAAAATCATTTTAATCCCTTTAGAGCTTTACGATGCGGGGGCTAAAAAACTGTCCCCGCCACAAAGAGGCGGAACAGGCCAACTATATTAGGACAAGACACCACTAACTATCGACCATAGGCTATCGACTATTGACTATTTAAACCGCCCTCGAACCAGACCATAGACCATTGCTGTGCATTTTAAAAACCCAGCATGTAGCGTATAGGAATTAGGGTTTAGAAAAGCTCCCTATTCACTTTTATCCTCTGAACCTTTAAAATTCAACCTACGAGGTTTAATTTGTTTACTTTTAACTTTTTATTTGTGTTTTTCCCTTGTTGACCTGCATTAAAAATAGTGATATATTGGGAATCTATATGGAGGAACTTATGACAGTTAAACTGGTTGCGGTTTTTTTGATATCAATATTATGCGTTAGCAATGTTTTTGCTGAAAATGTGAAAGAAATAATACTAAAAGACGGAAGTGTTATTTATGGAAATATCGTTGGGGTTGAAAACGCTAATTATCAGATTCAAACTAAAGACATGGGTATAGTGTTAATTGCCGAAGAAAAAGTTATAACTATTAAAAGTAAACCCGAAGGAAAAGGTGTTACCAATCAAGATGTTCGTAATTTGCAGATTAGCGCTTCTGAGCCTACAGATTCCAATGCTGTAAAAGCAGGTATAGATGCTTTGAAAAGAAGTATGCAGAATGACCCTGGGACAATGACAAGCATAGGTAATCTTCAAAATGATCCAGATTTTATGGCAGTATTAAACGACTCGGAAATAATGAGTGCAGTAGAGTCTGGCGATATCAATACCTTAACATCAAATCCGAAATTCATGAAACTACTTAGTCATTCTGTTATAAGGGGCGCTAAAAGCAAAGTAAAATGAACTAATATTAAAAAGGCCTGCTCTAAAATATGGCGGGGTTCCAGAAGGAGATACGAACATGTCTTTAATTGTAATGGGTACTGTAGCACTGGATTCATTGAGAACACCGCATGGAATAAAAAAAGATCTGCTTGGAGGTTCTGCAGCACATTTCTCCTTGGCTGCAAGACATTTCACCAATGTCCATCTCTCAGCTGTGATTGGTAGTGATTTCCCTCAAAGACATATAAACTTCCTGGAAAAGAAAAAGATTAATACTGAATCACTGCTTGCTAAGCCAGGAAAAACTTTCCGCTGGAGCGGAGAATACCTGGCTTATGATCTGAATACAGCGGTTACTCTGGACACTACATTGGGTGTTATCGTAAGACATAAACCGACAGTAAATATAAAACAAAAGAAAATTGAAAATGTGTTCCTGGCTAATTACGATCCAGATCTGCAGCTTGAATTCCTTGAATCATTAAATAAACCTAAATTTGTAGGCATGGATACAATGAATCTGTGGATAGATGCAAAAAAAGGCTCGGTCACAGAACTTATGAAAAAAGTCGACCTCGTTATTGTAAATGACGCGGAAGCTCGCGAATTTACTGATGAGAAAAATATCATTAAATGCGCTAAAGCACTTCTTAAGATCGGGCCAAAAATGGTGATCATTAAAAAAGGAGAACATGGCGGCATCTTCTATTCAAAAAACCACTTATTTGCGCTTCCTGCTTATCCTATTGAAGAAGTCATCGATCCTACAGGAGCGGGAGATACATTTGCCGGCGGAGTAATGGGTTTTCTCGCACAAGCTAAAAAGATCGATTCTAAAACACTTATAAAAGCGTTATCATATGCCACTATTCTTTCCTCATTCAACGTGCAAGGGTTTGGCATGGCGAGGACGAGGGATTTGACTTTGGCGAAGGTTAATCAAAGGTTGAAGGTATTCAAAGAGTTTTTTAATTTCTGACTTTTTTCGCAATACGTTTTATTGTTTCTTAGGGTGTGTTTCGATTTGCGGTGGGAAGGGGCTATGCTGCCCCTTAGACCCCAGCCTTCATTTCCTTTTGGCGTCTAAAGGAAACGAAGCAAAGGAAAATCGCCCCTAAGAAACAGCACTATTTTTCTAATAAGTTAGTCTCATGGGTTCATCCCGCTAAAGCGGGATTCATCGCCGAAAAACCATCATTGGTTTACGGCATTACGACATCGTGTCTTTGCCCATCCGTCTAACTTAAAGAAAAACTACGTTCTTGGTTTCAAAAGGGGGCTTAAAAGGAGAAAAAATGAAAGAAATGAAAAGTATATTCTTTGCACTCTTGATATGCTTATGTATTAATTCTTCAGTGTTTGCAACTACACAACGGGCTTCTTTAATGTTCAAGACACCTGGTGGTAAATATGTGGTAGAACTTCATCCAGTTATGGATATGACAGTAATAATCCATGATTTTTCAAACAAAACAACAAAATACTTAAGTGCCAATGAGTTGAACGTGTTTAATGCTGTTCTTAGAGAAGATCGCAGTGGAAATACATCAATAAATATGCCGGCGATAATGAGCACAGCAGGTCTTTTATGGTATGACAATGCAATATCCTTTTTTGGCCCAGGAGCAAAAACTTTTATAATTAAACTAAAGCATGGAAATATATTAGTTATAGATGTTGAAAATGCTGCTGTTCTTGAAGAAGTTTCGAAGGAAATTTTAAAACAGGTAGACAGTTTGTTAGCAAGTAAGAGCTTTAACCTTTTGCATTCAAATGATCCACGCGATAAGCAAACAGGGGCAATCGCGTGTGGCCAGTTGAAGATTGAAAGAGCGATTTCATTTCTGAAGGACATGTTAAAAGATGAAACTCACTATTATCAGAGAAGTGGTAAAAAAGAAAGCACAATATATTACGTACGTAAGGCCGCAAAAGAAGCGCTGGAGTCGATGGGCATAAATGTTGAGAATATAGTAACCGAAGAACCTATGAATCGCAAAAAATAAATAAAGCAAATACAACCTCGTAGGTTGATTTTTTGCACTATTATTAGTAGTGCTCACCGCTTCATTCAATATTATAGATTTGCCTGAGCTCCGGGGCAACTCCCACCCCCGGGGTGGGAGTAAAAAAAAAGGACAGCGGCCATAAAACAGCCAATGGTCTATAGTCCATGGTCTATGGTTTGGTTCGGTGGCGGTTCTGGTTTGAAAAAGGAGGAAAAATGAAAAATAAAGCAATTCTTCTAATAATTGCCTTAATTGTATTTTTTATTATTACAAGTCTAGTCCACTATGCTAAGCAGGCATATGGACCATCGATAATAAGAGTAGGTATGGATATTCAAGAAGCTGAGAGAATACTAAAGAATTTTGATGCTGTTACAAGTCTTGGCGGAAGTGAGGACGGAATTAATCTATATCTCGTCCCTGATGTGCCAGACTTATTGTTAATAACGATTGATGAATCCACTAATAAAATAACACATTTAGGAACAAGTTTTATGGCCGATACTGGACATGTAACGGCCTATAAAAAATTCGAAGAAATAGATTTAAGAGGAGAAAAAGATGAAGAGTGAGAAAAAGCGATACATTAGAAATTGGTTGCTTTTATCAGTTGGAATCTTAACTGCGATCTATTTTGCAGGTTTATTTTATGAATTAAGAGGATATACACAGGGCAGGATGGATAGTGGTGTGGACCAATACGGATCAGCCTTAGTTTATCTGCAAACGATTATAAATGATCATCCTGATTTGGTGAAGAATAAGAAAGTCATATTATTAACTAAGCATGCAATTGCAGTATATGAAATTTATAAAAAAGAGTATGAGAAGAAAAATAGCAATATTTTAATTAGAAAAATGAAAGAAGTAGGTAAAAATAAGTTTATTCATTTTGAAAAAATAAAAGAAGAATTGCAAAAGTTGTTATCTGAAAAGTAAATGTAGAGAAATAAGGGGACACAATACTAATTAGAGGATAAAAGATGACAGCGGCCATAAAACACCAATGGTCTATAGTCGATAGCCTATGGTCGATAGTTAGTGGTTTTACTATAAGCCATCAGCTATAAGCTATTAGCTAAATCCGTGACTTATGACTTTGTGACTGCTGTAAGGGGACAGGAGGCTTATCTAAACACGCTAAACGCTGTTTTGAAAAGTGGGGGTTGTTATGAATATTGAGATTTTTGCTGGGGTTTTGGGGTGGTGCTCAATTATTAATATAGGGTTGTTGGTGCTCTCGGCGGGTATTGTTGTACGCTTTCGCGAAAAATTGACAAAGATGTACGCAAAAATATTTGGTCTGGATGAAAAAGAGGTCTCAAAAATTTATGTTAGTTATCTGGAGCATTATGAGGCCGCTATATTAATGTTTAATATTGTGCCATACTTTGCGCTTAAACTCATGGGGTGATTGATACGAGACAACCCCCGGAGTTGCCGAATCGGGGCAGGGATTTTTGTATATGCAGAGTTAACTTTAAGGGTGCGATCTTTGCGAGCTGAATTTTTGATAAATTACTGGTCTTGGGTTACGATTTTATCTGTTGTTGAAGTGTTAACTAAAAGATTAAAGGAGGGGAAAAATGAACACAAAGGAAATCACATTGCAGGAACTTAATGCCTCGGAGTTCATAAAAACAAAAGTAGAGGAAATTTCCGCTGTTGTCGGTGATGGCGTAGCTATCAACGCTCTGTCCGGGGGTGTGGATTCCGCGGCAGTTACTATGCTGGGGCATAAAGCGCTGGGAAACAGGCTTAAAACATATTTTGTGGAAAACGGCCTTATGCGTAAGGGGGAGCCTCAGGAGATCGTGGAGCTTTTTAAAAAACATGGTGTTGAGGTTATGCTTTTCGACGCTAAACAGGAGTTTTTTAATGCGCTTAAAGGCCTTAGCGACCCGGAACAAAAAAGAGAAGCAATCACGCAGACATTTTATAAAGATGTTTTTGGCCGATTGGTAAAAGAAAGCGGTGCAAAATACCTTTTGCAGGGAACAATATTAACCGATGTTGATGAGACCGTAGCTGGTATCAAGCGCCAGCATAATGTTTTTGAACAGCTGGGGATTGATCCGCAGGAGGCATTCGGCTATAAGATTATTGAGCCGCTTGTGCAAATCAGAAAAGATAGCGTTAGAAAAGTGGCTGAGGCGCTGGAGCTGCCTGAATCTATTTATAACCGCATGCCTTTCCCTGGGCCGGCGCTTTGCGCAAGGGTCATTGGTGAGGCAACACCGGAAAAGATTAATATCGTACGGCAGGCAACAGTTATATTGGAAGACATACTAGCTGATGTGAATGCCTTTCAGTACATGGCGATTCTGCATAATGACCGGGTGACCGGAATGTGCGATGGGAAAAGAGATTTTGGACAGCAGATAGAGATACGATGCTGGGACAGCATTGATGCTCGAATAGCTACACCCACAAAATTGCCCTATGATACCTTGATGGAAATTTCAAAACGAATACTGGCGGAAGTATCTGGTGTGGTGAGCGTGACATATAATATCGCTACAAAACCGCCTTCAACAATGGAGGCGATTTAAATTTTTAATATGTTTTAATTGGAATAAAGGGAGGTTAAATGAGTAAGATAATGATTATGCCGTGTTTGGATATGAAAGACGGCAGGGTAGTAAAAGGAATAAATTTTGTCGGGCTTAAAGATGCGGGAGATCCGGTTGAGAATGCGGCTTTTTACCAGAAAGAAGGCGCTGATGAGCTGGCGATGCTGGATATTGCGGCTACACTTGAAAATCGAAAGACAAGGCTTGATTGGGTTAAAAAGGTTTCGGCGGTCATTGATATACCCTTAACAGTGGGCGGTGGTATTTCCAGCCTGGAAGATATTGAGATGGTTATCGCTGCGGGCGCTTCGAAAGTTTCTATGAATAGTGCTGCGGTTGAAAATCCGGAACTTATTCAACAGTCATCAGAAAAGTTTGGTTCTGATAAGATCGTTGTGGCTGTTGACGCTAGAAGAAACCCTGAATTCCCTTCCGGGTTTGAGCTGGTAGTTTCCGGTGGGACAAAACCAATTGGCAAGGATGCTGTTGCTTGGGCAAAAGAGTGTCAAGAGCTTGGAGCAGGTACTATTCTTCCGACCAGCATGGATGGGGACGGGACAAAGGCTGGTTATGATCTGGAATTCATCAAAGCTATTTCAGAGGCAGTGGATCTTCCGGTTATTGCCTCCGGCGGAGCAGGCAGTTTGGAACATTTCTATGAAGGGGTGGTAAAAGGCAAAGCAGATATCCTGCTTGCTGCTTCGGTTTTTCACTTTCGCATCTTAAGTATTGGGCAGGTTAAGGAGTACTTGAAAAATAGGGGGATTGAAATCAATGAATAGTTTATTATTGTTTAGTGTTTAAGAAGGAAAATGGGGATGGTTCTGTTTTTGGTTGTGAGATATTCTTGGTTTATTGTAAAGTATAAATAAGGAGGTGATTGAAATGGTAACATATAAATGTTCAAAATGCGGGATGGGTGTTAATGCGACTTGTGCTGAATGTGATGCGCTGCTTGTAAACGATATATTGAAAATGGATGATGGTACAGAAATTCAAGTTTCAAAATGCCCGAATGGACATGGCCAGATCAAATCGCCCATGTGCTGTGGCCAGGATATGATTTGCTCAATAGGTTGAATGCTAAAATTGGGGAGGTAAAAATGAATGTAAGAAAACTGCATAGGTCCATTGGTTTGGTTTTTTCACCATTTTTCTTGCTCACCGCCCTGACAGGAATTGCCCTTTTGTGGCGAAAATCTGATTTATATGGGTACGAAACAAAAGGGCTCTTGCTTGGCTTACATAATTGGGAGATTGCAGTACAGTATATCGGGGTGATTCTTGCTGGTGCATTAATTTTTATGAATGTTACCGGATGACTATGCTGATTAAATTTTACAAGAGAAAGTGACTTTGAAAGAGTAAAGCAATTTATTGGATTAAGCAGATTTTTTCATTCTAGTTGTTTTAAGAATCTGAGCTTAAAATATTTCAAACTAAGAGGCGATGATGAAAAGAAAGATAACTTCCTTGACTGCGTTTTTTTTGTTTATTGTGCTTGTTTTTACAAGTTTAGTTCTTTATGTTGTGCCCCCTGGAAGAATATCCTATTGGTCAGACTGGCATTTTTGGGGATTGACAAAGTCTGAGTGGGCTAATTTACATATAAACATTGGATATTTGTTTGTATTAAGTATGCTTTTTCATGTTTATTATAACTGGAAGGCATTAGTTTCTTATATGAAAAATAAGCTGAAAAAATCTGAATTTTCTTCCAAAGAGATGATTATAGCCTTATTAGTGCTCGTTGGCTGTATGTTAGGCACTTATTTCCAAATACCCCCGTTATCATGGATATTAGACCTTGATAGCAAGATGGAAGACGCAGCAGCGGAAAAATACGGCGAGCCGCCTTATGGACATGCAGAGCTTTCGACCTTAAAGACTTTTTCATCAAGAGTAGGACTTGATGTTCAGGAAAACATTAGCAAGTTAAATGAAGCAGGCATATCGTTAAAAGATGAAAATCAAACAATACTCGAGATTTCCCAGCTTAATAATCTTTCCCCTAAACAGCTATACAGTATAATCAAGCCCATTGAGGATAATCTAAAGATAACACTGCCTAAGAATCCTCCGTCTGGTTTTGGAAAACGGCCTATTGCTGATATAGCCCAGGAGTATAGTTTGAATATTTCTAAAATTATAGGTTTACTGGCAAAGCACAAAATAAAAGTCCAAGCTGATATGAGTTTAAAAGAGATTGAAAAAGTGAACAATATTAATGCTGAGGATGTTTACTTTATCATTAGAGACAATTTTAAAGAGTTGATTGATCGTTAAATTTAGTTAAATGCAAGGAGTAATGATTTCATGGAAAAATTAAGATTATGTATTGGATCAAATGACGGAGAGAATGTGGCGAAGACACATATGGGGGATACTATTGTTTTTTATGTATACGATCTGAAGGATAACGGAGAAAGTGAATTTATTGAAAAAAGAACTAATGTGGCAAGAGAAATGGAGCACGATACAAAGCAAAAAATGCAGCATATTTTAAAGATTGTTATGGATTGTGATGTTCTTGTGGCCGGGCAGAAAAGTCCTAATTTTGTAAATATAGCTAATAAAACTAAATATCAGCCTGTTGTTGTTAATGGGGAGAAGATAAAAGATATTTTTATTTTATTATCAAGTTCCTATAAGGAAATCTGCACCCTTGTGCAGAGAAGGCAAAATGGAGAAAGCTTTGACACTATCCCTGTAGTTTAAATTTTTTTAAGAAAAATTATATAAGCGGTGTAAAAGTGGGTTTCTTAAGAATTAGACTTGATATATCTGTCAATTATTTTATTTCTTTTCATTAGATATAATAAGATTAATATGATTAATTTTGGATAAAAAAGAGGGGGATAGAGATGAACCTTGAGATTATAAGATTGTTTTTGGGGTGGTGTTCGATCATTAATGTGGCTTTGTTGTTATTGTCGTCAATTCTTGTTGTTGTAATTCGTAAAACAGCGGTAAAAATGCATGGTAAGATGTTTAATGTGGATGAAAAATTCCTCTGTGAGGCTTATTTTACTTATCTTGGGCAATACAAGATTGCGATATTAGTGTTTAATATCGTACCTTATTTTGCGCTTAAAATTATGGGCTAATTCAATATGCTTAAATATGGCTTTGAAGGTTAAATGCTGGAATAGGGGGGGGGATGTAAATGAATTATAAATCAATCAGTTTTCGTATGTTGATTGTTATTGGTGTTTGTTTTGTGGTGAATATTTTTTGTTTACAGGCACAGGAAAATAAAGACGGAAAAACTATGTTTGAAAATAAATGTGCTAAATGTCATCCGCTCTCAAAATCTCTTTCTAAAAAAAATAATCTCAAACAATGGAAAGCTGTAACATTGCGGATGTCAGCTAAAGCAAACAGTGGTATTACTGCAGAAGAAGCCGAAACTATAGCTGAATATCTTGAATCGGTAAAAGTTGAATAAAATTTGGAAAAGAGGGAAAATAAATGTTTGAAAGAGAAGGGCTGTTTGATTTTCTGTGGTATGTTATTTGTTTGTTTTGGTTTTGGGTGGAAATAGTCAAAAGTGGATATCTTATCCCGGTATTTACTATGTATGTTGTGTTTTTTGGATTGCTGGGGAAATGTGCATGGCAGTTGCTTCTAAAATTAGGATATAATCCGGAAAGAGAAAAGAAAGCATTGAAAAAGAATGTATTAAATTGGCTTATTCTGGGCGTATTTGCTTTGTTTATAATTATTTTTTTTACGAATTCATTTTATTGGATTTGTGATCTAAGTAAAATTCCTTTAACCGAAAACCTTATTAAAATCAGAGAATATTTATAGGAAATACAGTTTTTCAATTTTCGTATTGTAATAAAGGAATATTATGAATAAATGGCTTCTTAAGTATTTTAGGCCTGCTTATGATGAAACAGCTACCTTTTTGATGGCTGTTTCCTTTGTCTTGCTTTATGTGGCAGACCCAGAATTAAGGCAAGGGGTTGCAGGAACACTTGAATTCACGCATATTCCTAAGCAGGATGGGTTTATTTTCATGTTCTCCATAATACTTATTGCTGGTTTTTTCCTTTCTATTTATCATGTCTTTAGTAAAAGAAATAAAACGCAACCTGAAAAAATGGCTATGCTTGTTTTTGCGTTGACTATGAATGGAGTGGCTGCAGTCACCTCCGGTATTTATCTGCTTAAAACAGAAAGTGGATTATTGCGAATGTTTACTTTGTGGAATGTGATCAATGGAGTTGCTCTTTTATACCAAATAGGGCTGGTTAATGAGGATTCTTTTTATGATGATCAATTTAATATTTACCAAATTTGTGTTGGGCTAATCGCTGTAGGTATCTTATTCTATATGTGTCATATTATCTTTAATTTATATTGGGCGGTGACATTTTCGATTTGTGTATGTTATGCGAGCACAATCAGCAGATTTGTAAGTTTAAAGATAGGTGGAAAATGATGAAAAATAAAGCTTTGAAAGGTGTAAATTTGGGCGGTTGGCTTTTAATGGAAGGCTATATTCTTAGAGGCAGGAATATAGCGGAGCATCAGTTAAAAAGGCAATTCAAAAGAGACAATACTGGTAAGGCATTGTTTGAATTTGAAAAAGAATTTAGAGATAATTTTATTTCTGAAGATGATTTTAAAAACATTGCAAAATTAGGCGCTCAAATCATAAGACTTCCGTTTAGTTATCGACTCATCGAAGAAAAGGCTTCTAGTCGTAATAAAATTAGCTTTTACTTTTTAGATAAGGCTTTTAAATGGGCAAAAGATTATAATCTTAAAATCATCCTTGATTTACACGCTGCCTGCGGAGCCCAAAATTTTGATTGGCACTCTGACAGTACCGGGAAAGCGATGTTATGGGAAAAGGAAAGCTGTAGAAAAAGTACGTATAGGCTTTGGGAAATAATCGCCGCTCGATATAAAGATCATTCTGCTCTTTATGCCTATGATGTTCTTAATGAACCGGTCTTAGGCAATAAAAGTATTACTATTTTGAAGAAATTTTATAAAAATATAATAAAATCCATCCGAGGAGTAGACAAGAAGACATTGATTTATCTTGAGGGCTCCTTGTGGGCGCAGCAAATAGAATTTTTGGAATCGCTTATTGAAGACAATGTGGGGGTAAGTATCCATTCATATCTTCCATTGGATTATGTTTTTAATTTTCATCCCTTGCTTAAATATCCGGGTAGCGTGCAAAATGTTTTATGGAATAAAAAAAGATTGTATCAGCATTTTAAACAATACCATAATTTCGCATTTAAGAATAAAGTTAAATTACTCGTGGGCGAGTTTGGTATAAACTGGCGGGGCGGATATTTTGGCGAATGTGCCTGGTTGGATGATATGCTTAATATCTTTGATGATTTTGGCTTTGATTATACTTATTGGACATATAAGTCTATTGCCAATGATGTGTTCCCTAGTGGGGTGTATCAATATCTTAAGAATAATAAATTTGTCCGAAGGGAAGGTCCGGTCTATGGCTGGGAAAATTATAGCAAATACTGGAAAAGACAAAACAAAGAAATCGTCTCAGTTTGGAAAACAGAAAATTATACTTTCAATAAAAGTATCGGAAATATTTTAAAGGCACATTTTCTGAAAAAATAAACATAACAGTGGAATATCAGCAGCAAAGGAAAGTATATGAGCAATGCGATTAAAACAGTTATTTTTTCTGACTTGTTTTTGTTCTAGCGTTCAGCGCTGGTCGGAACTACAAAAGAGGCTATTGACAAACTTGCGCAGTCAATTGCAACGATATTCAAGGAGAAGGTTTTTAAGGACACTTTTTTAAACCAGACAGGTCAAAACATGAATTGGCCTTTGCTGATAGAAAATTCGGATTTAAATACTTTGATGGATTAAGGGGGATCATAAAAAAACAATATTTACTTTTTTTATTCTCTGCCTAATCGTCGGCAATGCTCGGGTATCTAAAGAAGGGGTTTTGTCTTTCTCTACATTTGTTTATAATTGCGAAGGTATCGGCGGTCTGGACCTGTTATCGTTTCTGGATAAAAAAAATCGCAAAACAAAATCGTTTCTTTAGGCATTGAAGCTTTTGGGAAAAAATACAAAATCCCTGAAGAAAAACTTAAAAATATTCCCCAGATGTCTTATAATGGGATTCGGGTGTCCTATGATCCGGGATATAAAGAATTGGGTGGCAAAACAATATATTTATCCTTGTATGTCGGATTTAACTCTGGAACAACAGAAAGAGTATTAATAACTCTCACTGAAAACGGAAAAATCGAAATTTTAAAAGAATAAGAACATAAACTTATTGAAAAGAAGGGAAAAGAATGTCAGATATAATTGAAGATCCATTGAATGCGGAAAAAACAAAACTTGTCAGTAAACAGAAACCAAAATTGAATTCATGGCTTGAGATAATGATTTCTCCGCTTACCTGGATGGTGAGTCTGACTGTTATTGGTTTGTTTTCAGGGATACAGCTTGAATACAACGGTTCAGTAATAATGTTATGCGCGTTTTGTACAGTTGGCATAGCCATATGCAGGTTTTTTAAGATTAATATGGCATACCTATTAGTGCCGATAATCCTGGTTTTTCCGAAATTTTTAGCAAAAGGAGGGCAGTTTAACTTACCGGTAATCGGTATTGTTCTTTTTTATAGTTATATAGGGTACTGGTTGATATCTGTACTGTTAAATAAAAAACTGGCTGATAAATTCCCCAAAGAAAACGCGTTATATGTTGCAGGGATTCTTCCTGTTGCATATTTCCTAATGTTTCAACTATATACTTTGATTAGATTCAAAGAGATAATCTCTGGAATGGTTTTGATCGGGACAATATTATTGATCTTTGAGATCGGCCTGATAGCGATGTATTGGGAATTGTTTAATAAAGAAAAATTAAAAGTAATAATAGATAGGATTCCAAAACCTTATAGAGTTATTGTGGGGATTGGAATAGCTGTAATTATATATATGATATTTTTTGGTTAAACCAGTGTTTGCTGATTAGGATGCTAAATTTCTAACAACTGAGATGAGAATATAATGGCATATAATTGTCCCCGATGTAGCAATAATGTATCTCGTAATTATAATGCGCAGGCACAGGCAAAATCCGGATTAGTCGGTTTGTTTTTTTTTGCGGCATTCGGAGTCTTTAATTGTGAAAAATGTGGTAAAATACCGAGAAAGGAGTTTTCCTCTGAAGTTCAGATAAAAATGGCAATGGGTACGTTGCTTTTGGTAATTATAGTGGTGGTTATTATCTTTGGGTTAATTATGTTAATAACCAAATAATATAATCAGCGATATCCGGAGTTGAATAATGTTTTATTGGGCAGAACGAGAGCGCTCAAGAGGAGATTTATTATGAAACAAGGTGTTAATTTTTTTAAGGCAGCTGTAGCCGGGTTTCTAATCTTTCATGCAGGTGATCTTTTGATGAGATTTATCTCTCTTATGAAAGCGCGGACTGTTACGATTACAACTAAAAACTTTATATATTCTCCTGCAAAGCCGGTATTAGTGCTGGCTATTTTAATGCTGATAGCTCTGATCGTTTGTTTCAAGTATTTAAGTCTCATGGAAAGAAACTTAAGCCCTATCTCTTGAGTGTTGGCGGATACTATTTTATAATATTTTGTGATTATGCTTATAGAACACGCATTGATAATAACCGTATGAATTTTATGGGAGCGTTAATTGCCAGCTGTCCTGTGCTTATTGGGGAATTATTCTTTATTTTACCGTAAAGCATCTTAATGAAGGTTCCTGAGAGCTTAATGAAAAGGAAAGAAAGGTAATGGAATAATTATGTTGATATGGTTTATACTAAGTATAGTTTCTGCAGTTATTTATTTAAAAGTATTTGCTAAAAAAAATGTTCCCTCTAACCCTTATGAGCGAAAATTTATAATAATCTTAGGGATTAATGCGATCTTGTTTGGTATTTGGGGCGGGGTTACTCATTGGGCAAGATCTGCTGATTTTCTGCCTTTTTGGATTATGTCTTATGGAATTCCAACTTTAGGATTAATTCAGGGGATGCGTATTAGAAATATTTTGACTGCCGGAATTATTTGTGCGGCCGTTGGTGTAGGGATTGTACTGACAAGCTGTTTGTTTTATTTTGAGGGTGGTACTACTATAATGATCATGGTTATTTTGGCGGCAGAAGCTTTTTTATTCAGCTCGATAGGTGTGATAATTGCCAGAAAGACTATTAAATAGCTGTGCGAATTAGTTTGTATATGCTGAATGTTAGTTTAGTGTGCAGAAAAAGGAGATTGGATGAAATATATAAAAAAGGCGATGAGTTTAATTATGTTTTTGACTTGCTTTATAGCTTTGGGTAATGTCTCTTATGCCAGGACTTTGGAGGAATATGATCTTAATAGCTTTCCGGTGCCGGAAGGTCTTTCAGCGGTAAATGAGAAGATAGATATTACTGAAAATGCAATCTATTCCGTTACAAAAGACTTTGCAAACAGCATTTTATCTCACATTGATCCTCTTTCCTTTGAACGCGACTTTGGAAATACTCCGCCTGAATATGAATTCCTGCAGTTTGAAACTCAAATGCATCCTCAGGAAATATTTGGTTTTTATAAAGATTTTTATGGAAATCTTGCGGGAGGCAAAAGTTTTTCTGAAATGCATTATGATGTCGCAGCAGGGGATTCTGTCTCAATGTGCAAAAACAATGAAATAGTTTATTACACTGTGAAAATAGGAACGAATATAGATTCTCAGGATTTATATTTTGCTGTCTCGGCTTTTAAAGTTGCTTCTGAAGAAAAAACTGAAGTGTATCTACTTAGATATAAAAAATAAAAGGCTAAATAATCAATAATGATGGAAGTGATATGAATAAAGAAGATTCAAAAGAAATTACTGTCGTAGAGATTTCGGAATCTCCTATAGAGCTTTATAAGCTGCTTAAGTTCGCGAATCTGGTGCAAAGTGGCGGGGAAGCTAAGTTTGTTATCAGAGAAAAGCTGGTAAAGGTCAACGGTGTTGTAGAAACGCAAAAAGGGAAAAAAGTTACTGAGGGTGATATAATAGAATTTAAAGGCCGGAAATTGCGAGTTGCCAAAAGAACATGCGTAGATTAACAATTTATATACTAAACCCAAATTTTGCTTGATAAAGCACAGGAAATGAGGAAAAATGTTCACCATAAAATTTGACAATCGGCATAATCTGTTGATGTTAGAGTTTCGTAGTAACTTTAATGAGCAGCAGGGGGAGCTTTTATGTAAAAAAATGGAGAAAGAGCTGTCAAAAGCCAAAAAGGGATTCGTGGCCTTAACAGACCTATCCCGTGTTAATAATTTTGATGATTTATCTATAAAATATATCAAAAAAACAATGACAATCGTCAATGCTCATGGTGTTTCAAAGATATTTAGAATTATTCCCGATAATACAAAGGATTGTGGATTTAATGTCTTGTCTATTTTTCACTACACAAATAACGTTAAAACATATACTTATAAGTCCAAGGTAGAGGCTCAGTATCATCTGAAGTTAAATAGTAACATAATATTTACGGACAAAATTATTACGATCCTGAGAATTCTTAGAATTAAAGCATCGAATATGACTGAATCCATTTATTTTCGCTATTTTGTGATTATCTTTGGATTTGCATTGTCTATTGTATTGAGGCAAGTGTTTAAGGCCTTTGGTATTTCTTTAGGTTATTTATATATACTGATGATCTCTTTGGCAGGTTTTTGGTTTGAAGTAAAAGGTGGCATAATAGCTGCGATTATCGCAACATTGATATTTACGGCTGAAGTTAATTTTTTTGACTCCTGGATTGCCAGGGACCTTGTTTTGAAAAGTATGGCCATTAGATTTGCCATCTATTTCCTTAGCGGTATTGTTATTGGATCTTTGTCTCGCGTTGAAAGAAACCTTAGAAAAAGAATGGAATTTTTAGCTGTCAATGATGAGCTTACCGGGCTTTTGAATTACAGGTTTAGCCTTGAGTTTTTGAAAAAAGAATCCGAACGCAGCAAAAGATTTAATAAAAAACTTTCGATAGCAATACTCGATATTGATCATTTTAAAACTATTAATGATACCTATGGTCATCTTGTCGGTAACGATTGTTTGAAAAAATTTTCAAAAATCATAAAAAATGATCTAAGGGAAACTGATATAGCTTGTAGATATGGTGGAGATGAGTTTTTTTTGATCTTTCCGGAATCTTCCTGTGAGCAAGGAGTAAAGATATTGGAAAGAATAAAGTATTCAGTAGCGGCAACCAAAATTACATCGTCATTTTTAATCAATGAAAATTCAGTTACATTGACTTTTAGTGCAGGAATAGTTTCCTTTACGGATTATAGTAAAACAGTTGATGAACTTATTGGAGAAGCTGATAAGGCGCTATACCGTGCAAAAGAAACCGGAAGAAACAGGATAATAAAAGATTCAGTTGAAAGTATTAATATTAATGTTGATGATGGCAAAAATACAAACGAGATTAGTTGTAGTATTAAAAAAGGAGAAAAATGGCAATAGATAACTTGTTAAATATGGCACTATTTAACTGGAATGAAATTCTTAGCATTTTACTCGCTGGGATAATAATATGGACAGAAAGACAGCTTTCAGGAAAACCAATCGGGATCAGGACGAGTATCCTAATTTGCTTAAGTACATATATATTCGCAACTTTTTGCAACCTCAATAGCCAGGGACTTTCGATACATCGCGTATAAGATGATAAGTATGTATCTTATGGCACAGCTATTTCGTCAAGGTCAGGGAAATAAGGCGGATTGGACATTAGAAGAACTTTCTAAGATATTTGAAGATATTTCTAAGGCCAACCGTAATGTAAGCAGAAAATTAAAATCTTTGCTGGCTAAGGATGCGGTGATTAATGCAGTAATTATTCTCAGTTCCAGGGTAGACTTTATGGCTCTTTGCTTTGATGAAGTAATTTTAAAGGAAATTGAGCGGAATTTTAAATTGTATATAGAGTAGAGATTGTTTGGGATGCCAAGAGATGGAGTTATATGAAAAAAAGCATTATTGTCAAAGTTTTATTAATCCTGCTTATTATATCGGCGGTGACTGTATTTTTTGTTTCTTGTAAGAATATTAATGAGTATGATCCGGGAAATGGCTGGAAACTTGTTTGGTCTGATGAATTTAATGCACAGACAATCGATGGCACAAACTGGACACACGATATAGGTTATGGGCCTAATGATGACGGCTGGGGATTATGGGGAATGCAGGAGTATACCTCAGATTCCAAGAACTCTTATATAGAAGATGGTAAGTTAGTACTTGAGGCTTTTTATTTAGGGGGAGAGTTTCAAGCTCGTAATTATACCTCAGCAAAGTTAACAACATACGGCAAGAGGAGTTTTAAGTACGGACAGATTGTCGCACGCATCAAAATGCCTTATGGCAAAGGGATTTTTCCTGCTTTTTGGATGCTGGGAACAAATATTGAGGAAGCTGGCTGGCCAAAATGCGGAGAGATTGATATTGTTGAAATGTTCGGCGGAGGAGTTGGTAAAGATGACACTGTTCTTGGGACAGCTCATTATTTTAATGATAATCAAATGGGGCCTACTTATTCCGGCGGCAAAACGACATTGGCTGAGAATTTAAATGAACAGTTTCATGTTTATGCTGTTGTGTGGGATGAGAATGCTATTATTTGGAAAATTGACGGCAAAGAGTATCATCGCGAATTAATATCTGCAGCAATTCATCCGGAGCGCTCTGAATTACATAATGAGTCATTTTTTTTGCTTAATCTGGCTATCGGAGCATGGGTGGAAGGTGTTGGCTATCCTAATCAAACAACTGAATTCCCTCAAAAAGTTGAATTTGACTGGGTAAGAGTGTATAAAAGAATATAGATAAAAGGAAGGTAATTTAAATTACTATGGAATTAAAAATCAGAAAAGCTATAATAGATGATTTAGAGACAATCCAGGGAATAGCTTGTAGAACAATAGACATGAATTATCGTCCATTTCTTGGTGATAAAGGAGTCGACAGATTCATTGAAAGCGGTGCTGCCCATAAATATCTTCAAGATAATATAGTTGATTGCTGGTTGATAGAGAATGAAGATAAAATGCTTGGGTTTTGTGTGTGTAAAGGTGATTTGCTTGATCTGATGATGGTGGAAACTGCGTTTCATGGCAAAGGATACGGTTCAAAACTTTTGAAACATGTTGAAACTATAATGTTTAGTGATTTTGAAGAGATTAAACTTGAAAGCTTTGAAAGAAATGAAGAAGCAAATAATTTCTATAGCAATCATGGCTGGGTACAAAGCGAAAAGAGATTTGACAAAGCATCGAATGTATTTAAATTAATATTTTAAAAGAGAATATCCTGATTCCAAAAACAACTCAATAGGTGATAACCTAATAGGATAGAAATGCGACAAATAGTATAGATCTTAATAAATGATTATAATTGAGACTATAAGCAATAAAACAAGATATTTAGAAAATAAACATTTTAATTTTTAATCCATTTTTTAGGATATTCCTGAAAGGTAAGTATGATAAAATCAAAAATTAAGATCAGAACACGATTTGTGCCCGCAGGTATCAAGATACTTTACGAAGACCGGGACATAATTATTATTGATAAGAGCGCGGGGCTTTTAAGCGTTAAGGCCAGATATGAAACAGAAAAAACGGCACATCAATTGCTCACAAATTATGCAAAAAAAGGCAACTCCAAGTCAAAGACTGAGTTGTTTGTTGTTCACCGACTGGATCGTGAAACATCTGGGGTAATGATCTTTGCCAAAAGCCTTGAGATTCGCGAGAAATTTGCTGCGCAGTGGAAGAATGTAGAAAAAAAATACCTGGCCTTGGTTCATGGAACAATAAAGGCCAAAAGCGGTATTATCGAGTCTTATCTTGATGATGGCGAGGATTATAAGGTGCGGTCTGTTAAAAATCCAAAAGAAGGCCAGTTTGCCAGGACAAAATACAAGGTAATTAAAGCTTCGAAAAAGTATAGCTTATTAGAGATTTATCTCTTGACTGGTAAAAAAAATCAAATCCGTGTTCATCTCTCTGATAAGGGGCATCCTATTGTCGGAGATATAAAATATGGCAGAAAGACTAAGGGGCGCTTAGCGCTGCATGCATGGTCGATAAAATTCAGGCATCCGTTTACTAATGAAGAAATGAAATTCGAAACAAAAATACCGGAACATTTTATGCCTTATTGTAATATAAAGGAAAGTCTCAATCCAAGGGCGGAAAAGGAAAAATAAAGGGAATATGAAAAAATATAAAAGAGAAATAGCTATAGTAGCGTTATTTATTCTGCTTGCAGTGGTGTTGCATTTCCTGCATTATGTTATCTTTCACGATTTGCACCATATTTTTATATATGGCATGGGAGATCTTGCCTTTTTACCCCTGGAAGTGCTGATTGTTACGGTAATCCTTCATAGATTGCTTGAATGGCGTGATAAGAAGGCCATGTTGTCAAAGAAGAATATATTAATCGGGTGTTTCTTTAGTGAAATCGGTGTTTCTGTATTGAGATGTATTTCTCAGCTGGACAAAAAAAAGCAAAGAGTAAAAGATAGATTAACTATTACAAATCAATCCAGTAGTAAACAATTCAGGCAGGCACTTAAATTTCTCAAGCATTACAGGCCTGACCTTGATGTAGGCAATAAAGATATAAAGTTGCTTAAGGAACTGATACTTCCCAAAAGAGGGTTTTTATCGGATTTGATACAGCATCCGGTACTTATTGAGCATAAGACTTTTACTGATCTTCTTTTGGCGACATTTCATCTTGCGGAGGAATTAAGTCATAGAGATAATATTGATAAGTTGTCGAAAAAGGACCTAGAGCATCTTGCAGTTGATTTTGAGCGTGTTTATAAGCGGTTATTACCGGAGTGGGTGGAATATATTTGTAGCCTGAAGCATAACTATCCTTATCTTTTTTCATTATATCTAAGATTGAATCCTTTTGAAAAAGAAGTGGATGTTAGAGTTAGTTGATGTTAAAAAGAAAGAAGGTATTAAATGGTAACGGCGATTGTATTGTTGAAGGTTGAGAGAAAAAATATAAATAATGTTGCGCAAAAGCTCTCAGATGTTCAAGGGGTAAGTGAAGTATATTCAGTAAGCGGCCGGTTTGATCTAGTGGCAATAATACGTTCTAAGGCAAATGAAGACCTATCTGAGGTGGTAACCAGTAGGATGCTTAAGATCGAGGGGATTACCAGTTCTGAGACAATGTTCGCTTTCCGTTGTTTTTCAAAGCATGATCTTGAGTCGATGTTTTCTCTTAATGTTGAAGAATAGAGTGATGTATTTTCATTAGTTTCTTTGAATTTGACGCAATAAATAATAGATAAAATTATGATTGCATGGTTAATGATATTAATTCCATCAGCTGCTGTAGGCTTTATCTGCGGGTTGGTATCTAAACGCCGCATTGGTGTTGTCTTGGCAGGGTTAGTTCCTTGGTTGGGATTAATGGGAGTCATTCTTTACAATGAGTATTTTGTGCCGTATCAAGGCGGCGGCGCATCTATGTGGGTGATCGCCCAATTATTTAGCGGAACTATAGCCGCTGGAGTTGGCGTGGGTGCATATTATATGTGCAGAATTTATGTGAAAAAGGATAAATAGGATTGATTTAAAGTAACGGATTCCTTTGTGCGGAAAATTTTATAGCAGAATATAAAAGGCGAGCAGTACGCAATTAGTGTATATAATAAGCTAATTCAAGAAGTGGGCATGAAGGATTCTGTCACCTATAATATGGTTGTTTAGATATTGCAGGATGAAGTTGAGCATGAAGATGATCTTCAGTCACGGCATGAGGATCTTAGCGTGATACTTAAAGTATAGATTTTTCAAAGTTTATTTTTAAAAGGACAGGAAAAAAGTAAATGCTTAAATATGACAGATATGTGGGGATATTTTGTGTTTGCTTGATTTTAGCTGTTAGTTTGGTTGTTTGCTCTACGACGCTGGCTGAAGACACTCAAAGTGCCTCTGCTCTGGGCTTGTCTGCTGATGCACAATATGATGAATCCCTTTATTTAGAGTCTATATTTACACGTTATCAGCCATATTTAAAAAATTTAGGTGTTTATAAACCGCTCTATTTTCTATTGGGAACCAATTTGTCCAAAAGTAAATTTCAAATAAGCTTT
The DNA here is from genome assembly GCA_964437495.1 of uncultured Planctomycetia bacterium. Classification (GTDB taxonomy): domain Bacteria; phylum Omnitrophota; class Gorgyraeia; order B26-G9; family B26-G9; genus JAGLQQ01. The sequence goes on from CAYTGV010000018.1 coordinate 23,131, forward strand.
AAATATAAGTTTTACAATCCTGTTAAAAAAAAATCGTTTGAGAATAGCTTTAAAGAAGGATTTTATTTTGGTTATACACAAACTTCTTTTTGGGATCTTAAGTCAGACTCAAAGCCTTTTGACGATACAAGCTATAAACCGGAATTATTTTTTCTGTCTTCTGATTTATATACTGGCAGTCGAAAACATACCAGCGTGTTGCTACAGTTAGGATATCAGCATGAATCCAATGGGAAGAGTGAAGAAAATTCCCGGAGTACAAATCATATTTATTTAGAGCCGAATTTTATATTTTATCAAGAGTCAAGCTCGTTTGGGTTGCAGATAGCCCCAAAAATTTGGACATATGTAGAAAATAGTAACGAGACTAATGAAGACCTTTGTGATTATCGGGGATATTTTGATTTAGGGGTAAAAATGGGCTATGCAGAGAAACTTGTTGTGGATTCCCATTTTCGCAGTGCTCGAAAAGGTAATTCTTATGAAATTAATTTTACTTATCCCATGAATATAAATAATATTGAACTCTATCTTAATGTCCAATACGCTAATGCTCTGGCAGAAAGTTTAATAGACTATAAAAATCGTACTGAGGCACTTCGCATAGGATTTTCTTTTGTGCGCTGAATAAATAGGTAACATCTGTTTTGTTAGGAAAAGGATGAATGACAGAAAGTGTGAAAATTGTATAAATAGAAGTCAATGTAAGGGAGGTTTTTCTTCCTGGCTTTTTTTTATTATTGGTATTATATCTGCAATAGCTATCAGGATAACCGTTTTTTTGCTGCATCTTAATCCTGTTTACTCAAAGATATCCTGGTATGTTGGGGTGGGAGGATTTTTTGTTTTTTTTGTATACAAGTTTAAGATTTTACAGGAAACTGCTGATATGATAAAGCGAAGGCATATTCTTGAAAAATTGGAGACTCAAAAGCAGTTAAATAGCGATGATTATAATCTGATTCAAAGAGTTCTTTGCAGCCTAACCTCAAAAAAAGAAAGAATAAATTATTTATTTATATTCGGGCTTTCGGCAATAGCCTTGAGTGTTGCTGTATATCTTGATTTTTTGAATAATTAGTTAATTTTTTAATATCAACAAAAGGAGGGTAAGGATGAGTGAGCTAAGAAAAAAAATTCATGAAATTTTAAAAGTCCCTCAGCTGGACAGCCTGGCTACTTTAACTGGAGATGGAAAGCCCTGGGTGTGCTATGTTATGATTGTCACTTCAGAAAACCTAATTATTAATTTCGCTACTTTTGTCAAATCCCGTAAAGTTGAGCAAATAAAAAACAATCCGGAAGTTCATCTTACCTGCGGCAGCACAGATCCTAATGAAATAAAGCCGTATCTTCAAATACAAGGCAGAGCACAGTTAAATACCAGTCATGATTTGCGACATGATTTCTGGTGCGGTATTCTTGAGAAAATATTCCAAGTCCCGGATGATCCGAATTATGGAATTATACAGGTAATCCCTTATCGCATAGAGTATTGTGAGTATGGGGAAATGGAGCTTGAGGTATGGTCATCTCCTACAGCATGATAATTAAGAAAAAGAGCCAATAAGAGAAATGAACTATAAGAACTTAAACCTCAAACGCTGTGATTGGCTTACTAATGATAAAGACTATATTGATTATCATGATAAAGAGTGGGGAATCCCTGTTCATGATGACCGGAAATTATTTGAGATGCTTCTGCTTGAAGGCACTCAGGCAGGACTTAGCTGGCTGACGATATTAAAGCGCAGAGCTACTTATAGAATTGCTTATGATAACTTCCAGCCAA
>CAYTGV010000018.1:25022-29260 GCA_964437495.1 uncultured Planctomycetia bacterium
ACGATATTAAAGCGCAGAGCTACTTATAGAATTGCTTATGATAACTTCCAGCCAAAAAAAATAGCCAAATGGAGTGATGCAAAAATAAAGCGCCTTTTAAATGATCCCGGAATCATCAGGAATAGATTAAAAGTGCAGGCTGCTAAGATAAATGCACAGGCATTCCTTGCGGTGGTAAAGGAGCATGGAAGTTTTGATAAATTCATCTGGTCTTTTGTAAAAGGAAGACAAAGGCAAAATCAATGGAAAACACTATCTGAAATACCCCCGACCACTATTGAATCAGATGCAATGAGTAGGGAACTAAAAAAAAGGGGTTTTAAGTTTGTGGGTGCCACTATATGCTATGCTTTTATGCAGGCAGTGGGTATGGTCAATGACCATACAATAGATTGTTATCGGTATAAGCAAATTAAACAGAAATACTAAACATGTAGCTTATTTAAACATAGAAGGTTAGCAAGAAAATAAATAAATTATTTTTTTTGTCGTCTTTTAGAGGCACACTAGCGAGTTTTCAGGATAATGAGCTTGTAGAGACTGCGCTTCTGATTGAGGATGACGCAGAGCTTTACCTGAACGGGGATGAAGATGCTTATATTGAGGAAGTTATGCTGCAAATCGCTCTTGAAGAGGCATGAACTGGGATATAATGCGGAAAATTTTATATTTGACAACCTGATGTGTGTATAGCTATAATTATAGTAAGTCTTATTGGGATATTAATTTGCGTTTATAGTTCAAAGGGGCGGGTGCCCTGATGAGTTATGCGCTATTTTAGGGAGGTTGCATGTCAAAAGCAAGAGCAGGGAAAGAAATTCATGTTGTGGCAGACAATAGGATTGGAACATTAGCGGATGTAAGTCAGTGGCTTGGTGATAAAGGAGTTAATATCGATTCTGTTTGTGCCTATGTGGATAATTCTAAAGCACATTTTCTTTTTAAGACCTCAGATAACAAAAAAGCAGTTGAAATATTAAAAGTTAAAGAAATCGAAGAAGTCAAGGAAGAGGAAGTTGTGGTTGTTGAGATGCAGGATAAAGTGGGTATGCTCAAAGACATGGCAAAAAAGCTTAAAAGCGCGGATATAGATATTAAATATCTTTACGGAACAGCATCAAGCGTACCAGGAGTTCCGGCAACAATAATTTTTGTTGCCGAAGACAATAAAAAGGCAATTCAAGAGATAAACGGATGAAATTAGCGTTTAGCGTATAGCGTTTAGGGTTTAGAGAAAAGCAAAAGCTAAACTTGACAAGTAGATAGTTTAGTGATATATTTATGAAATCTTCGGGATAGGGTGAAATTCCCTGCTGGCAGTAAGCCCCATAGGGGTAAGCCTGCGACTCCGGCCAGAATGCGGCAGGACTGAGAAGGTGTAATTCCTTCGCCAATAGTTAAAGTCTAGATGGGAGAAGATACGCAGATTTATTTTGCAGTCTGATTATTTCCCGGAGATATTTTCTCCGGGATTTTTTTTATTGAATATATAATTTATGGATGAACATGACATAAATCATATATTTTAAATTATCCCTCCATGGCGGGATAAACCCCGCCAAAAGGCGGCGGGATAAATTTATACACTAATTTATGTTCACTACGTTCCATAAATAAGGTATTCATTTATGAAATTTAATAATGTATCAGAAATAATCAATGATTTTAAAAAAGGCAAAATGGTCGTTATCCTTGATGATGCTAACCGCGAGAATGAAGGCGACTTGATCATGGCCGCAGAGCATGTTACGCATAAGCAAATAAATTTCATGGCAAAATACGGGCGTGGCCTTATATGCGCAGCTATGGAAGGGAAAAGGCTTGATGATCTTGATATTCATCCCATGGTGGGAAAGAACCAGTCAGCAATGGGCACAGCCTTTACTGTTTCTGTTGATGCCAGATATGCTATTGCTACGGGCATCTCTGCTTATGACAGGGCAAAAACAATCCAGGTATTGATGGATTCAAAATCAAAATCGCGTGATTTAGTGCGTCCGGGGCATATTTTTCCACTTAAAGCTGTTGAAGGAGGAGTTTTAGTTAGGGCCGGACATACAGAGGCATGTGTGGATTTCATGAAACTGGCTAAATTAAAACCAGCCGGGATAATATGTGAAATACTCAATGAAAACGGAACCATGGCTAGAACACCTCAACTTTTGAAATTTGCTAAACGTCATAAATTAAAAATAGGGACAATAGCTGATCTGATAAAATTTAGGCATCGGTACGATAAGCTTATTAAAAAGGTAACGACAACAAAGTTGCCTACTGCTTATGGAACTTTTAAGCTTCATGTCTATCACTCTGATGTGGATGAACATCCGCATCTGGCACTTGTAAAAGGAAAGCTCAAAGATCCTGTTCTGGTTCGGGTTCATTCTGAGTGTTTGACCGGTGATGTGTTTGCATCTTGCCGCTGTGATTGCGGAAAACAGCTGCATAGATCAATGGAAATAATAAATAAAAATGGCTCTGGCGTAATACTTTATATGCGGCAGGAAGGCCGAGGCGTGGGCCTTTCCAATAAAATCAAGGCCTATGCTTTACAGGATCATGGGCTGGATACTGTGGAGGCGAATGAAAAGCTGGGATTCAAAGCAGATCTTAGAGATTACGGCATTGGGGCGCAGATATTATCCGACCTTGGTATAAAAAGGATACGGCTGCTTACTAATAATCCCAGTAAAATTATCGGACTGCAGGGCTATGGACTAAAGATAGTGGAGCGGGTTCCGATTGAAATAGAGCCCTCAAACATAAACAGGAAATATTTAAAAACAAAGAAAGATAAATTAGGTCATATGCTTTCTATGGTTGATTAAAGTTTGGATATTCCGCCATAATACGGCGGGATTTAATTCGCACAATAACTTATGATTACTGATGCTCCATAAGTTATGTGCTCATTAAAGGAGGGAAAAATGAAAACAGTAGAAGTAAATCTGAATGCTCAGGGAAAGAAGTTTGGTATATTGGTGTCTCGTTTCAATGATTTTATTACTAAAAGGCTGGTTGAAGGAGCGGTAACTGAATTAAAAAGACATCAGGCCGATGAAAAAAAGATTGAGGTAGTATGGGTACCGGGTGCTTTTGAAATGCCGTGCCTTGCGAATAAAATGGCAAAGTCCAAAAAGTATGATGCTATAATATGCCTTGCGGCAATTATAAGAGGGGAGACACCGCATTTTGATTTTGTTGCTAATGAGGCGGCAAAGGGAATAGCCAATATTTCTATGAATACTGGAGTGCCGGTTATTTTCGGGGTTATTACCGCTGAGAATCTTGAGCAGGCCATTGATCGCGCGGGAACAAAAAGCGGTAATAAGGGACAGGATGCGGCAAGAGTGGCCATTGAGATGGCAAATTTGATGGGAATGGTAGGGTAATTTAAATGAGAAAACGTACGCATGCGCGAGAATGCGCCTTACAGATCCTTTATTCTGTTGATATCCGAAAAGCGGCTCCTTTAGTGGAAATTTCCAATGATTACTGGCAGAAAAACATTGAAGAAGATGCCGTAAAGCAGTTTGCTATGTTATTAGTTGAGGGAATGCTTAAGCATCTCAATGATATAGACAAGCTTATAACAAAGTATACTGATAACTGGCGGATCGAGCGTATGGCGGTGATTGATCGCAATATTATTCGCATGGCTACTTTTGAGTTGATTTATCTGGAGCAAATTCCGCCTAAAGTGGCTATCAATGAAGCAGTGGATCTTGCAAAGAGATTTGGGGATGATGAATCCGGCCGTTTTGTAAACGGGGTTCTAGACAAAATCAATAAACAAGAACGGAAAAACAAGTGAATTTACCTAATAGATATATAGACTTACATGTGCATACCAATTATTCTGACGGGACTTTTTCTCCTGAGGAAGTTGTGCGATATGCTCAAGAAGTAGAATTGACGGCAATTGCAATTACTGACCATGATTGTGTTGACGGAATTCTGCCTGCGATGGAGGAGGCCAAGGACAGGGGTTTGGAGATAATCCCTGGATTGGAACTTGCAGCTGAAATTGATGATTTTGAGATACATCTTATCGGTCTTTTGCTAGATTGGCAGGACCCATGGCTAAAGGATCAATTAAATAAAATTCGTAATGCGCGTACAGAGCGTATGCAAAAGATGGTCGAAAAACTCAATGATCTGGGTATTGGTATAAAGATGGAACAGGTTATGGCCCTGAGCCGGGAAAAAGGGGCTGTGGGCAGGCTGCATTTAGCCAG
>CAYTGV010000019.1:0-28228 GCA_964437495.1 uncultured Planctomycetia bacterium
AGATTTAAAGTATCAACAACAAAATTAAGCACATATTTAAACAAGATGATTCCCATGACCAAAATAAGATAATTATTCATACAATCTCCTTAAACAATACCAGACGCAGGTTTCAAGCCGCAAGCCACAAGACCCAAGACTCCACAATAAATGACCAATTACTAATGACAAATTACAATAATACAAGGAACTAATAATTAAATCTTTAGATCTATACCCACAGGACAATGATCAGATCCGTAAACTTCATTTAATATAAAAGCCTTGTTTATATTTGACATATATTTCGTATCCGCGAAAAAATAATCCAGCCTCCATCCTACATTCCTGTCTCTTGCGCGGGTTTTATAATCCCACCAGGAATACTGCCCCGCTTCCTTATTAAAATAGCGGAATGTATCGCTGAACCCCATATTGATAAAATCATCCAGCAACGCTCGCTCCTGAGGTAGAAATCCTGACACCTTGCTATTTTCCTTTGGCCGGGACAGATCAATCTCAGTATGCGCTATATTAAAATCACCGCAGCAGATAATCATCTTTTTTTTCTTTTGCAGTGTTTTAATATACTTAAAAAAGGCCCGGTAAAAAGCCAATTTATATTCAAGCCGCTCATTTGAGGCATTTCCATTAGGATAATAAGTATTCACAAGAAAAAACTTGGGATATTCAAGCGTAATGCTTCGCCCCTCATCATCAAAAATCTTTTCCCCGAATCCCGAGATCAAATTAAGCAATTTTTTTCTTGTATAAACCGAAACCCCGCTATAGCCCGGACGCTTAGCTGAATTCCAGTAAGAATAATAACCCTCTGGTTCCTTGAGTTTATCGCTTAGCTGTTCAGGCTTAGCTTTTGTTTCCTGAATGGCAAGAATATCCGGCTTAAACGATTGGATCCACTCAATAAGCCCTTTTTTTTCAGATGCCCTTATGCCGTTAACATTCCATGATACTATTTTATATTTACTCATATTTTAATTATTGTTCTGCATATTTTTCTCCGGCAGAGAGTAATCACGCATTAAAAGCTTATAGCCGATCATACCTCCTGTGCCTTCAAGTTTTAAAGGAACTCTGTTCTCATCAGTACTGATCCATATTTTTATCTGCCTAGGATCACTTTCAAAATAATATGCCTGAAACTCACCGGCCGGGACTTTGACTGTTTCAATAGCCGCAAGAGTGATCTTATATTTTCGCTGCGGAAGATTAACCACAAAAGACCATCCTAGATCAAGATTCTTTGTATTGCGCACAACATAGGGCAAAAGAATAGAGTTTTGAATTGGAGCATCACTTTTTATAACATGTTCCTCTTTAGTAAACCTCTCTTTTGTTATCTTCAACACAAAGTTTTTTTGATCATACTCCTCTTTAATCTTTTCCGGTTTTAAAAATTGAGAAACCTTGCGCTCAACCAATATCGGCAGAAAGCTATTATTATCACAGTAAATAGTTTCCCTGTCCCTAAAACGCAAAGCCTTTGTCTCAAAGGTTATCAAATGAACCATTCTGCCTTTATACATCATCTTTTTCATATGATGATATTTCGCCTGACCCAGCTTAATTTTTCCCAGATAAAGATCATAATTAATCTGTTCCCCCACCCTGTCTTTCTCGGGAACCTCTTTTACCTTATCCGGCTCTTTTTGAGATTCACGGCCGGAGAATTCATCCATTGCAGGCGAATGCCAGAAATACAAAAAGGCAACCATCAGAAAAAGTATCAATAACAATCGCGCTCTTCTTTTCCAGCGCTTATAGGGAGGTGAAAGATATGGTAAATATTTTCTCAAAGGTACCTCTTTTAAAATCAAAAAATCAAATGATTTTTAATACTTTTAAAACATGTTTTAGGTTCAACTGCTTAGTGCAAAATTTTTCTTTTTTTTACTTCCGATAATCAGCAACAAAAGTACAGGCAAAAATACAATGCCGACGACCACAATGCCTGAAATCATAAAATAAGCATTTTGAGATCTGATAAGCGGCAGGCCTACCAAGGCAGCGTCAATGACAAAATGGGTTATTAGTACTGCCTCCAACCCATATTTTAAAAATACAATGCCGAAGAAAATGCCGGCGATAGTAAGTTCAATGCCCCGGACATATGCAGGAAAAACAGGATAATTTGAATGCGCAAATGCCCATATTACTGCCGGTATTAAAACTCCCAGCCAGGTCAGCTTCATATATTTTTTAAAAAATGATATGGCAAATAGGCGAAACATAAATTCTTCACTTACCGCCGCCCCCAGAGCAACAGTAAGCGGAAATAAAAATGGCATACTTGTTCCAAGTATATTTGAATACTCTGCTTCCGGCGGCATCCATATATTAAAATATTTAGTTCCAATTAGATAAAATAAACTAATATATCCCAAAAATATAAAGGCCATACTGTATCCGACAACAAATGTCTGGATTATCTGGGCTTTATCCGGTTTTCCTGTGCGAAAAGCCTTTAAAACAGGCATCTTTAATCCGCTAACTTCAGCGCATAAAGATTCTCCGGAACTGCCGAATAGAAAAATTATCAGCCCTGCTAAAAGAGCGCCGACAAACATAGTCCCCGCGGAAATCGCGATGAATACTCCTTTACTCATTGTATCAAGATATGTGTTCCATAAAAGCGGCATGCTGTTCAAAAAATCAAAAACCGTAATAACACTGACGAAAATACCAAAATAAAGTCCGAATTTCCAGTTGACCTTATCTCTTTTAAACTGGACAATCAAAACAAATATTGCCGCAATAAATAAAAAGAACATAAAAATCGTTGTTATAATAGAAAGAACCTGCCCGAAAGATATATCCCGTTGCAATTCCCTTATAAATTCTTCCGGGATATCCAAATATCTCGAAAAATAACCAAGCGTTTGCCCATAGATTGCAACACTTAAACGCAAATGAGCTGCATTAATAGCATAATCCTTTTTTTCCCATTCAAAATAATAATCTGTTCTGTTTTTTTGTTCTTTGGTATTATTCTCTTTTAGCTCATAATCTGATAAGTTTATATTCTGCTTGAGTATTTTAGTTTCTGCCAATGCCTTGGCCTGTTCGAATGTAAGCTTTGCCCCAATAGCATCATCAAGCAAAGAGTGATGAAAATTAATAATCCTCCCGGACATGGGATCAATATCACAATAAAAGCCTTCCTTATCCAGTTCTTTATACCAGCGTACATTCCAAAACCATATCGGAACCCCTGAGCGCACAAGGTCGTTTGATTTTTTTATACCCTGGGTTTTCTGTAAATAAACAGATCCTTTGTAATCTGAATCAAAAAGCATTGAACTCTCAAACCCTTGAAGATCATAACCCTCTCCCCTGACATATGCACTGGCAATATCCATTACTTCTTTTTTATCAAAACGGATGTCTATAGAGGCGATCGCAAAGGCATGATTAAAAAGAAGGATAAAAACAAGAAGACCGATAACGCCCCCAAGCGCCCATGCTATTAATGATGCTTTTATCTTAACCATATGTTTAACTTTTCTGTTTAAAGTATTATAAGATTTTTAAGGATACAAACGTCTGGTATATATGCTGCCATCTTCGAGCCGTTCGATCTTCCACATTTCAAAATTCGGGCTATATTCTATACCATAATACATACTTGAATTAAGCCTTGAAGAAAATACTATATCATAATATTTAAAATCTAATTTTACGGAAAATAAAAAAAGAATCACCACAATAAGCATACAGCAAATAAGCATAAAAAGACGGCTTATATCTAAAACAGAATTTAAAAAATTTCTTTTTTTTGCCAATGTTATCTCTCCGGTAAATTGTTTTCTGTTATTCTCAATCCCCAGCCCCTAATTATTAAATATAATACCCTGTATTTCTTCACCTGTAAACAGATTTCTCCGGGTAGAAAAGTTATCCACAGATCTAACTTATTAAAAAGTTTAACCCTTATCATATTTACTCTTTTGGCATATTCAGCTAATACTAATTTAGACATTAATAAAAAAACCAGCACTCAGTTTAGCTGCTGGCTTTTATTACACGCAAAGATTTAAAAATAAACCCTATCTAACCCTCTCACTCTGAGGAAGTGATTTTGGATTTTCCAGCACTTGTGTCGGCAAGCCGATTCTATCAAGAATCTCGATCAATGGATCAGGATCAAGCTCCTCGACATTAACCATTCTCTTAACATCCCAGACATCCCGGGCAATAAGCATGGCTGCAGCTACCGGCGGGACTCCGGCTGTGTAGCATATAGCCTGCGACTCCACTTCTTTATAACACTGGACATGATCACATGTATTATAGATAAAAACCTCTCTTTTCCTGCCGTCTTTGGTTCCTTTAACAAAGTTACCGATACAGGTCTTGCCTGTATAATTAGGCGCCAAAGACAGCGGATCAGGCAATATTGCTTTGATAACTTTTAAAGGAACAACCTCTACTCCTTCAGCAGTTTTAATCGGCTTTTCAGATGTCAGGCCTAAGTTTGTCAAAACAGAAAAAACATTTATATAATGATCGCCAAATCCCATCCAAAAACGAATACTATTAGCATCTATATATTTTGAAAGAGAATGCAGCTCATCATGCCCATTCAAATAAACCGGCTGAGCCCCAACAACCGGAAAATCATATACCATCTTGATTGCATGCACTTTCTCCTCAACCCATTTTCTATCAATCCATGTCCAGACTTTTTTAAACTCGCGAAAATTTATTTCCGGATCAAAATTCGTAGCAAAATATTTTCCGTGATTACCCGCATTGACATCCATTATGTCTATTGTATCTATTTTATCAAAATAATGTTTTACGGCTAAGGCGCAGTAAGCGTTTACAACTCCCGGATCAAACCCTGCTCCCAAAATTGCTGTTATATTTTTTTTTCCACATTCATCTTGTTTCTTCCATTCATAATTAGCATACCAAGGCGGATCCTCGCAAACCTTATTAGGATCCTCATGGATAGCTGTATCAATATAAGCAACGCCCGTCTGAATACATGCCTCAAGTAAAGACATATTAACATAGCTTTGCGCAAGATTAATAACTATCTGCGAATTAGTTTCTTTTATCAGTTTTACGGCAGCGGGAACATCAAGGGCATTAAGCGCCTTGGAATAAATTTTCCCTGCAGTGTCCTTTAAATGGTTTTTTCTTTTTACGCTTTCAATAATAGCATCGCATTTACTCTGAGTTCTTGAGGCAATACAGATATTTCCCAAGATATCGTTATTTTGCGCACATTTATGAGCCGCGACATGCGCAACTCCCCCTGCCCCGACAATTAATACATTCTTCCTCATCTTAATAATCCTTTCAATGATCCCGCTTAGCGGGAGAATTGATCTCGCCTGTCCCGCTGCTTTTTAGCGGGATAAGAACGCAAGTAATCACTTTTATGATAAACTGTTTAAAAAATCCTTGTATTTAAATTCACGGATCAATTCAATCTTTCCATTAAGCCTTTTTACTGCAATTGAAGGCATTTTTAACCCGTTAAACCAGTTCTTTTTAACCATAGTATATCCTGCAGCATCACAAAATCTGATAATACTGCCGGATTTAAGCCTGCGTTTAAACCCATAGCTGCCGAAAATATCTCCGGCTAAACACGATCGCCCGGCAACAATATATTTAAAACTTCCTTTGACATTGTCATTTATTTTAGCATTTATTCGATAAACCAATAAATCCAGCATATGCGCTTCTATTGAGGCATCGACAATAGCAATATCCGCCTCATTATGCACGATATCAAGAACCTTAGTTACAAGCTCAGCTGATTGAGTTATAGCGCTTTCCCCCGGCTCAAGATAAAGCTGAACTTTAAAACGATCACTGAATTCTTTAAGCTTTACTGCGAACTTTTCCACTGGATATCCTGGTTTGGAAAAATAAAATCCCCCTCCCAGGCTAACCCATTTCAACGTTTTAAGAACACTCCCGTAATTTTTACCAATGAAATCCAAGTTCTTAGAAAAATCCCTAAAATCATCATTTTCACAGTTAAAATGAAACATTACTCCATCTATTGAATCCACCTTGCGTTGCAAAACTTTCTTATCTATTACCCCTAAGCGGGAAAACCTACAGGCAGGGTCAGCCAAATCGAAATTAGAATAACTTATTAATGGGTTAACCCTCAGCCCAATATCACATGTTTTTCCATATCCCGCAAATTTTTCAAGCTGTGATATAGAATTAAAAATAAGCTTATCCGCAAAACAGCTTACTTCCTTGATCTCATCCAGGTCATAAGCGACACAATAAGCGTGAACCTCTTTTAAAAACTTTTCTTTACCCAGCCTAGCTTCATATAAAGAGCTGGAAGTTGTCCCGTCCATATACTGCCGCATTAAATCAAAAACAGACCAAGTGGAAAAACACTTAAGCGCCAGAACAAACTTCGCTCCAGAAAGACCTCTTATGCGCTTTATTATTTTCAGGTTCTTTAAAAGTTTCTTTTCATTTATAAGATAATACGGGGTTTTTAATTGCATTGTCATCTCTCACAATAATCTAATTTTACTAAAATACCAGCTTGATGCATTTTAGCATAAAACCAGTATAAATACAAAAACAGCAGAGATTATCTGCTGTTTTTGTTAAATCCCTACACTCTATTAAATTTATTCTACCTGATTAAATAGCGTGATTTTACTCTTTTTGCTTTAAAAAATTCTTTTGTGAATTTTTTAGCCAAATCATGATCATAAGCCCTACATGAAAAAATATTAATATATGCTGTTTTCCAGTAATCCGAAAAATGTCCTGTAATTGAGCTTGTTTCAATCAGCTGTACAAGAGAATAACCCTTTGTAAATATCTCCTTTTCGCCAAAATAAGGCAATAATATTTTACCGTATTTCTTCATTTTAATAAGTTTGCAAAGCCTATCAACATATTGCTTAAGTTTCTTGTTCGAAGTGATCACATCAGCATCGCACTCAAACAAATCCAACACCAGTTCATACCCAAAAATCTTTTTCTCTTTTTTCTTCATTCCAGTGTCTTCCTTACCTAGTTTTAGACTGCCAGGCTAATTCGACAATCCCCGGATTAAAGTAATTTGTTCTTATTGGTGTCCTTACAAATTTATCTAAAAAAGACAAAACTCCTTCTCTGAAAAATAAAGCAAAATAAATCCCGGATTTAACACAATTAAATTTGATTTTTATTAAGAATAGAAGAGAAAAAAGCTTTACAATTTCCCGTCCGAAGACCTTCATCAGGAAAAATGTATTTTGAATAAGATTACCTTTACTGCAGTATTTGCGGGTATGCTGTTTGTTCATTCTCTTTTTATAAAAATCCCCTCTTTCAGCAATTTATTAGATTATAGTTTGCTAATTAATATTAAAGCAAAATTTTAAGATATTGCAAGAAAAAAAATAAAAAAACCTATTTCCAGCTATTCTTTGCAATTTGAAATAAAATTGTATTTTAAATTATCTCTAAAAAAAAGCAAGCAAATTATTATTTTTTTAAGATAAGGGTATCTTTTGGGGTTAAACCTGCATTATCAGAAATGCTCAGTCGAATAAGCTATGGGGATTTTTAACTCAAAATAAAACAGACCTGGCAATAAATCTTGCCAGGCCTGTTGGATATTTATATTTACAACTTAACTACATTTACAGCCTGTTCGCCTTTAGGCCCCTGAGTGATCTCAAACTCAACATCCTGTCCCTCTTCTACGGTCTTAAATCCATCGCCCTGTATAGCACTGTGATGTAAGAATATGTCACTTCCCTCTTCTGTAGTAATAAACCCATAACCTTTTTTATTATTAAACCATTTAACTTTTCCTTTTGCCACTATTCAATCCTCCTCATTTAAAGATGAACACAATTAATGCATTTATTAAAAAACCGCAAGATAAGCGTTCCTTTAACTTGCGGTATATTATTATAAGATGCTTATCCATTTGGGTTTATTGTACTCAAAAAAAATAATCATGTCAATAAAATTTAAAAATATATTCAAAGTTTCCTACATTTTCAAAATTACCACTTTTACCGTAATCCGCTTTCCATCCTGCCAGGGCCAAAACATAGCTAAAATGGTATTATCAGGAAAATCCTTCTTATAAAGCGTCTGATCCGCAAAGATCCCGCCGTATTCTTTAGTTATTTGGATATGCTCAGAAGTCGGGTTAAAGCCTGCCGGGCTTACCGGGTCTCCAAGAAGTTCATTGAAAATAATAGACCATTTGAATATTTCCTTGGTAAACATAACTATTTCAGCATAATTCTCGCTAACCATGCGCTGCTGAAATATTTCAAACTTCTCGCATCTGCTAATAATTTCTTTTATTTCCATTTTTTCTCTACTCTTCCTGATATTTTTTCCCTTTAAGATTCCTTAAGCTCCGCTTAAGGCGTTTATTTACATGTTTTTAGTAAATCTTCAAGACTTACAAGCTTACAAGACATATCACTTTCAAGATACTCCATAAACCCGATTTTTCTAAAAAATATGAAAAATTTCTTAAAGACGATAATCCTCTATAATTCATCATCCACAACCAGAGGTGTTTACATATTTCCCTATTTAATATGCCAAAAATAAAAGAGCACTTGCTACATTCTATATTAAAAAAATATAAATTACAAATCAGTTTTGGTTTTTATAGCGAAATTTTTCAATAACACTGTCCATATCTTCTTTCGTGGTTATTCGCATTACCTCTTCACGCAAAGGCCTTATACCGCTAACTCCTTTTGTATACCATACATAGAATTTACGAAACCTGACCACACCTCTTTTATCTCCAAAACATTCTACAGATAGATTAAAATGTCTTTGCATTACATCAGCTATTTCTCCAATAGCAGGCCTATCAAGTGATATCGCTTTTTCCAAATAAGTAGTTATCTCTTTAAAAATCCATGGATTGCCCAGAGCTCCTCTGGCAATAAGTAGGCCGTCACAACCGGTTTCATCAAACATTTGTTTGGCGTGTTTTGCGCTCAGGATATTTCCGCTTGCAATTACAGGAATCTTTAATCTCTTTTTTATCTGTTCTATCGCTTTATAATCAACTTCCCCTTTATATGCCTGGATTTTCGTTCGCCCGTGAACAAAAAGAGCATCTATTCCCGCATCCTCAGCATACCTTGCAATTTCACCGGCATTTTCCGCATCATCCCATCCCAGCCTGATCTTGACACTTACAGGCACCGGAGATGCCTTTACAATTACTTGAAGTAATTTTTTTAGTTTTCGAGGCTGTTGTAAGAGTCCTGCGCCCTCACCTCTGCAAGAAATTTTCCGCACTGGACAAGCTGCATTAAAATCCAGCAAATCATACTTATACCCAGTATCATTTAACCGTTTGATCGCGCTTTTAATATAATCCTCTTCTTTGCTTAAAAGCTGCAGGCCAAGCGGATGATCGGCTTCATTCGTACGCAGCAACTCCATTGTCTGTTTACTTCCATAACTCAAAGACCTGGCATGCACCATTTCAAGAAAGGCATATTGAGCACCGAATTCACGGCTGATAGTCCGAAATGGCAGAGAACTAACACCAGCCATAGGAGCTAAAATAAGCGGGTATTTTGAAACCAGGATTTTAGGAAGGCTCATAGATTTTAATTATTTTTATATTGAGAGCTGTTCTTTTGCAAAAAATCTAAAAGCTTATTGTCCTTATTCATCCTTAAAATAAATGCCTTGATCAGCTTTATTGTATTTTCCACATCGCTAAGGCTTATTAATTCCACAGAAGTATGCATATAGCGTAAGGGGATACTGACCAATCCCGTTGCTACCCCGGATTTTGTGAGTTGAATAACATTAGCGTCTGTGCCTGTTGAATGGGCAATCCCTTCTACTTGATAAGGTATATTATCTTCCTTTGCTGTATTTATCAACATCTCAAAAACATAATGGTTTATATTGGGGCCTCTTGCGATCACAGGACCTGCTCCGATCTTTATATCCCCAATTTTTTTCTTATCCATTCCAGGAAAGTCAGTAGCAAAAGTCATATCAATAGCAATCCCGATATCAGGAGAAATCTCGTACGCGCTTGTTATGGCGCCACGCAGTCCTATTTCTTCTTGGACAGTTGCTACTCCATATACAGATGCACAGCTTTCAGCTTGAGCAAGTTCCTTTAATACTTGACTTACCACAAATGCTCCAGCTTTATCATCAAAATCTCTGCCAATAAGCTTATCATTATTAAGCATTTCAAAACCAACAGCCGCGACCGCGACATCTCCTATTTCTACTATTTCTCTTGTCTGTTCAAAACTTTGGCTGCCTATGTCTATCCACATCTGATCTATTCCTGCAACTTTTTTTCTTTCTAATTCTTTAATGAGATGTATTGGTTTTCTGCCTATTACTCCAAGTATTTTACCTTTCTTTGTTTTTATCCAGACTCGCTGTCCCGGAATAAGATGGGGGTCTATCCCCCCGATCGCGGAGAAATAAATAAAACCCTCTTCATCAATATAATTCACCATATAGCCGATCTCGTCAATATGGCCAGCAAGCATTATTTTAGGGAATTTCCCGTTTGCAATAATACCAGTGCAATTACCGTGAACGTCGCAGTACATTTTTTTAATAAACGCTCCTGTCCTTTCTTTCCATAATGAAACTGCCTCTTCTTCAAATCCGGACGGGCTTATACTCTCGACTAATTTTTTAAAAAACACCATTGCTTCCTGATCTATCATTTATCCTCCTCAGTCAAAAAATTCAAATAAAAAAATACACACTCACACTTACCGATAATTGCAAAAAGAAAGCGGCAAGGAAAAATCAAGCCCTTTAACCTGTTGCATTACCGTCTGTAATTCATCTTTTTTAGATGAACTCACTCTTAACTTTTCTCCTTCTATCTGGGCCTGGACTTTTAATTTAAGCCCTTTGATAAACTTAATTAATTCTTTGGCTTTTTCTTTATCAATGCCTGTTGAAATGTCCACTATCTGCCGCAAAGTACCTTCGAAGGCTTTCTGAGGTTCATTAAACTTAAGCGATCGAAGCGATATGCCTCTTTTAATTAAACGCGTATTTAACACATCTGTTAAGGAACGAAGTTTAAAATCATTATCAGCTATCAGCACAAGCTTTTTATCATCTCGGTTAAAATCTATTTTGCATTTAGATTTCTTGAAATCATACCTTTGGCTGATTTCCTTAGCTGCCTGATTAACCGCATTGTCAACTTCCTGCATATCAGCTTGAGAAACTATATCAAACGAAAAATTAGCCATATTTATTTCCTTTTCTTGTTTCATTATATAAGGACTTTTTCTGTTTGTCACTCATAATTTAACACCGATAACTTTTAAATTTCCCCGTTATGTCTTATCCTAATATATTTACCTATCCCGCCCCCTTTGTGGCGGGGTCACTATTATCCAATTTATCAACATACTTCCATGACAAAGAGATGATTTTTAAACGATTTCCATGATTTTAGATAAATTAAACCTGAATTTACAGATACTCGCTTATTTGCGATGAGTGTCTGAGCCCCGCTGTTTTTCGCGGGGTGAGTTCTCAGAGCACTGTAAATTCGGGGTTGATTTATCGGCCCCGGCATTTCTCCTTTAGGGGAAAAATCATGCTGAGTGTAAAATTATCTATTTGCCTTGATTCCCCGCATCGTAAAGCTTTGAAGGGATTAAAATGATTTTAAAACGCCTTGGATTCGGTTCATCCATAAACCGAACCTTTCAGGTTTCATAGCTTTCGCTGTAAAATCTTGATTTGCTATCCTGCAAATCAACGCATGATTTTAGATAAATTGGGCCTGAATTTACGGGCCACCCGTAAGGGTGCAATGAATGTCTAATCCTGCCGCACTTCGGCGGGAGAGTTTTCAGAGCACCGTAAATTTAGGGCTAATTTATCGATTACGATATCTTTCTATCGGAAAAAATTATGTTAAGTGTAAAATTATTTGGAGCCCTTACTACAGCGAACCTCTTCCTTTACCTTTTTTTAATTTTATCCCGAGATGAGACAAGCCCATCCCCTTCAGATTAGGATATTATTCTCCCTCAACCTATTTCAGGATAACACAACAGTTACTAGTTATACCCAAAGGGCACACGTAAATTACTAATTACGAATTATAAGTTATGAATTATTAAAAAACAGTATTGCATTATGCGTTAAAAGCTACTCGCGACTATGCTCAAAGCCCTCTGAATATTTCCGGCCTTAAGCCTATCTTTCCTTTTATTGCCTGCCTAAGCACAATAAGCAATTGTTCTTTATCCCGCGGCAGAATTCCCTCTAAAGAAAGATAATTTGAAGCATGGTTAGAACGAAATATTGTTTTTTTAAGCTCAAGTCCTTTTATTATCTCATAACTTTGTTCCAGCAATTCCCGGGCTTTAAGTTCCTGGAATTTTCCTCTTTGCGCATCTGCATAAAGAGGCGTACCGGGTATAAGCATAAGACAAAGAAAAGAAAGGAAATTAGGCTGCATTTCATTAATTGCTTTTATCGTATCACGCACATGTACCTTAGAATGCTGCCTGCCGCCAAGTCCAAGTAATACGATCACTGACGCTTTAATCCCTGATTTCTGGGCTCTGTTGACTGCCTGGATCATCTCTTGGGCCGTTGATTTTTTCCTACATTGAGTCAATATCTCCTGGCTGCCACTTTCAAGGCCAATGTATAAGAGTTTAAGCTTATTATCAAACAACTCTTTAAGCTCTGCATCGCTACGCACAGTAATATTATATCCGTTGGCATAGCTGCTTATTCTTCTAAGACTTGGCATATTTCTTTGCAGTTCTTTTAATATCCGGACAAGTCTGCTATTGCCTACAACCAAAGCATCCCCGTCAAGAAGAAAGGCTTTTCTCGTCTTGGGATTTGCAGCCGCCCACTGTCTAATATCAGAATATATTTCCTGCTCTTCTTTAAATCTAAATTCCTTTCCCTGGTAAGCACCGCAAAATGTACAGTGATTGGATGAGCATCCCGTAGTTATCTGCAGAAGAAAACTGGAGCCCTCAGAAGGAGGTCTGATTACTGGTTCAATAATAGGCACAATCAATTATCCTTTGTCTTATGATATAAAAAAAAGCAGGTTATATTGTTATAAATATTTTCGCAAGGATTAATTACTGTTTAACCGGAGAAAGGTATATTTTGAAATTTTCCGCCGGCTCAATTCATCTATCTCTATGAATTTCACCCCGCACTCATAATGAATGTCCGGATTCCAGGAAACTTCAACGCAATCACACCAGACAACCTTAGCCTTTGATTGAAAAACCGTTGTATCCGGCAGGCTTACAGAAAGAGAAAGGATACTGTTTGCTTTTATCCTATCATGAGTAAAAAAAGCAATACCTCCCGCACTAATATTTTTAGTATTGCCCCCATTTTCCTGGAAAACTTTTTCAATTATTGTATACTCAACCATTGCATTGACGCGCGGAAACCTGCGTCTGTCTATTCCCATATATCTCTGATGAAGATCATTCATATTTATTATGATACTCTCACAGAGGACATTTGTCAAAAAATTAAAACATTAACGGTTTAAAAAATCAGAACATTTAGACATGGCCATTCTGCTAAAATAATGCCCCCAGGACAAGAGTGCAATGATTTATTATGAAGGTTCCACAATTATACTGTTGAAAAATTAAACTTCTTCTCTATAGGCATAATCGCCTGGATGATCATATTCCTTATCACTATCTTCTTCGTAAAACCCCTTATAGCTTCCATTACTTACTTCTAAAAGCTCTACTATCCTTTTTAACTGCGGCGGATCAATACTTACAATTTTAAGCTCCTCATCGCAATCGCTGCAATAAGCAACATCACCCAGTTTGAAATCCTCATCCCATTCAATACTATCTCCACATATTGGACATTTCAAGTGCCTATTATGTGCCATCCAAACCTCCTGTTAAAATGTTACTGCCGTCTTTAATGCATACTTTTTTTTAATATAAAAACAACATGTTGTCAAGAGCTTTTTACTTCATTTTTTTTATTTTTTTTATAGAAATATTTTTCTTTTCTCAATTCTAATTTTTCACAATAAAATTAAAAAAATTTCCTGTCAAAATAAAACCTTACGCATGTCTTTATTATAGATTAATTATTCCAATATTTTGTTATTATGTTATAATCTTCACATGAAAATAAAAATTGAAAAAATCATTTACCCTGGGAAAAGTCTGGGACGAAAAGACAATAAGATTGTTTTAACTGATAGCGGCATAGCAGGAGAAACTGTTCAATACAGCATAGTTAAAGACAAAAAGAATTACATACAGGGAAGAACACTTAGGGTTACAGATTCATCTATTCACCGCAAGCCCCCCCGCTGCTTACATTTTCAAATCTGCTCTGCTTATCAATATATTGATTATGCCCAGCAATTAAAAATCAAAGAATCACAGTTAAAAGAAATCTTATCCGATTTTGATCCGGCAATTATCTCCGGGTCCTTGGTCTCAAGTAATATAATTTGGGGATACCGCAATAAGATTCACTTGCATATTATCACTGAAAACAACATCGCTGTATGCGCTTACCATACCCCGGGACAAAACAACAAATTCACTCCTATTGACCGATGTTTTCTCGCTTCAGATATGATGAACCGAATTATAAGTAAATTTTTAAACTGCCTACCGGCAGAGAAAAAATATGTAAATGAAATCACTTTGCAAAAAAGCCAGTCAAGTAAAAAGTTTCTGCTTTGCTGTTACGGCAAACTCCTTAAAAAAAAGCTCTCCGCGCTTGATCCGTTGCTAGAGCTTAGCAAAAAGTTCTCCTTTTCGGGAATAGTTTATATAAATAAAAAAAAGAATGAAAAGAGCATACTTTTAGGCAAAGACCAGCTTTCTGAGAAAGTTGCCGGAAAGACTTTTTTATTCGGTAGCCAATCTTTTTTCCAGATTAACATACCAATGCTGGAGCTGCTTATCCAGGACCTAAAAAAAGAGCTTCCTAAAACAGCCGGGCTAAGCCTGCTTGATCTATACTGCGGCGTAGGAACTTTTGCCATAGCTCTCTCAGGTCTTTTTTTAAATATTAAGGCAGTTGATTTTTCTCGAGCAAATATTTCCTTTTTAAAGAAAAATATATTCATAAATTCTATTTCGAACATTGAAACAGTGCAAGCTAAGTGTGAAGATTGGATAAAAACCGTTCAGAAAAAAGCATTGGATATAATCATTGTTGATCCTCCCCGCAGAGGTCTGGAGAATGCGCTTATCGATAAGATTAAAGAGCTTCAGCCAAAGATGATAGTCTATATATCCTGTGACCCTGCAACACTTTGCAGAGACCTAAAGAAACTAACTACTGGATATACACTAAAGAAGGTCAAAGCATATGACTTCTTCCCTCATACGCCGCATATTGAGACCCTGTCAATTTTGAAAAAAAAATAGGCTGTTAAGGTTTTCGGTTTAAATTCAGCAAGTTTTACTTTTATTTCAAAAATATTGAAAAAAGCCTTTTTAGTGCTATACTGATTTTACTGCTTTTGGGCAGTCAGTTAATAAATAAAAACAAGGAGTATCTGATGAACGAAAACAAAGTAATGCAGTTGATTCATGAACTATTGATTGAAATGGGTGAAGATCCAAACAGAGAGGGACTGAAAAAAACACCCCAAAGAGTAGCCCGCGCGCTGGAATTTCTAACTCAGGGATACAAAGCAAAACCTGCAGACATAATTAATAATGCTATTTTTCAATCTGAAGCTAATAATATGATCATTGTCCGTGATATTGAGATCTACAGCCTTTGTGAACATCACCTCCTGCCATTTTACGGTCGCACTCATATCGGATATATACCCAAGAAAAAGGTTTTAGGTGTAAGCAAAATATGCCGCTTGGCCGATATTTTTGCGCGCAGAATACAGATTCAGGAAAGACTAACCTCCCAGATCGCGCATGAAATCATGCACAGTATTGATGCCGAAGGAGTCGGGGTAGTTATGGAATGCAGGCATCTATGTGAAATGATGCGCGGAGTAGAAAAACAAAACTCGATAATGACCACTTCTTCAGTACTGGGGTCATTTCGCGAGGATTCGGCTACAAGGGCGGAATTTCTGGCTTTAATAAACAGGAGCATTTAATAAACTTGGGAAAAAGCCAGGTTCTATTCTTTTCTCCTGTCCATATTTTCTTTTAAAGTATGACCGTCTTTTCCTTTATTAACTTCGCCCTCTATGAAAATTTTGAGCTTATCAAAGGCAACCTCGTTAAACTCGATAAAACGCATTCTGGTTGGATAAAGCGATTTTTGAGTATCTGCAGGAAAATCACTTGTCACCTCTGCCAGCGCCTTCAAGCGTTTATGCGGATACATTGGCAGGCTAATGGTCATTTCCATTAATGTGCCCTTGGGGAAATTCCTTTCTGCCATAACAAGCAGGCCGCCGGCGCTGATGTCCTTTGTCAGGGCATAATTATAATTGCCGACATCTTCTATGTCCTGCTTTGGTCTATAATTGACAAGATAGGTTACTTTTAATCGATAGAAGTTACGCCTTCCTAAATGATCTTCCCTTTTCACACCGCCTCCTTCAAAAAAGCAATTATTTAAACTAAATCAAGCCTTATTTGCCCGGATAGCTCTTTTTCTCCTGATGCTTATAGGGCCCATACTGGTTTAACCTATCCATATATTTTTTATTTTTTTGGCTATTATATATTTCAGGCAACATCTTCTTCTGATCTTTATTTAAAATATCATTTATTTTCGCATATGCGCCAATCTGTCCCTTGGTTTTATTTTTTTAAACTCATATTTCTCATCCAGCAATTTATTTATTAATTTTATGTTTATCTTATCCTACTTTAATTCTATTTTTATATCCAGTGAAATAATATCAATCTCTGCATCTGCTTTAGTAACTGCTTTCTGAGTGCAAAGCTTTTCAGCTTTTATTTTTGCTACCTGCTTATCACTGAGCTTCAATTGCTCCCTAGCTTCAAGAATGAGGCAAAACTGTTTAATAAACTTAAACGGCGAATTTTTATTATTTTCATCAAAAGCATAAGAATTAGAATTAACGTTTATTAAAACCAGCACACAAATAATTAACAAAATTATTTTCTTTGACATTTTTCCTCTTTTCTTTTTCTTTAAAAATAAAGAACTTCCTTATTTGAGTTTAGCTGATCTTATCAGATATCTATCAAGCCAGGTCGTTTAAGGTCTCCCCCCCCCTCAGACACGATACTACAAACCTCTTTACAATGCGTAACCGGACACATCATAAATTTTACAGTAATATCCATCTCTTGCCTCCCCACTTCACAATTCATCATGTTTTACCTTACTATATAATTTTACTACATAAAAGACAAATTTTCAAGCAATCTCAATTTTGATAACCTTTTTGAGGCATTAGGCTTAAATTTGTAATAACCCCGGTTTCATGGTATAGTATAGATAGGAGTAGGATATAAAAAAACCTAATAATAAGGATTAAAATGGAAAAGATACTCGTAGTTGAAGATAGAGTGAGTGATGTGATTTTTATCAAGAAAATTCTCGAAAAAGAGAATTACGAGGTGATTTATGCGGAAAACGGAAAAGATGCCTTATCTATAGTAGAAAATAACACCCCTGATCTGGTTATACTGGATATCGTTCTGCCGGATATTGACGGTTTTGAAGTCTGCAAGCAAATACGGCACAACAATAACCTTGTAAGCTTGCCCATTCTTTTTTACAGTGCTATCAAAACTATTGATGATAAGCTGCTTGGCCTGGAAATGGGCGCTTCTGACTTTTTATCCAAAAGTGCGGACGAAAGAGAATTACTTGCCCGGATCAAGAATCTTATAAAAGCAAAGAAAAAAGTGGACACAGCAATTTCATTTTCGTTTTTTGATACGATGACCAATGTATACAGCCCGCAGTATTTGGAACACCGTATTAATGAGGAGTGTATCCGCAGCGGCAGATATAAACGTGATTTCAGCTGTATGCTCATGGGCGTTGATAATTTCAAAGTTATTAATAATACACTAGGAGTTATTACCGGAGACCGCATGCTTAAGAAAATAGCAGAACTTCTCGTAAAAAATATTCGCAGCGCTGATGAGGTTTGCAGGTATAAAGCCGATGAATTCGGAGTTATAATGCCGGAAACGAATTTGCGCAATGCCTTTGCCATGGCCGAACGTGTTCGCGACTTCATGGCAAATTCAGATGAGTTGCGCTCTGAATGCTCTCTTAAGCTGACAGTAAGTTGCGGAGTAAGCCAATATAACAGCACATTAAAGGACGCAAAGAAACTAATAAATCAGTTAAAAGCAGCGCTTAAGCAGGCAAAAAACGAAGGACGTAATAAAACGCAGTTTTACTCTCACCATTAAATCTCAGAAAGAAACTTAAATAATTTCTTATTATTTTCTCTGGCCCTGTTCCAATCATAATCCTGCATCTGCGGAAGATCCTGAACAAAATCAGTCAGAGCAGCATTAAAGGATTTTTCCACAGATAATTGTTTTAGCTGACAATCCTTCTGATTATATAGATAAGTTGCACCCGGATTCAAGCTTAAGCCGACACTTATGCTATTTGAAGCATAAGCCATGGAGCTTAATACCGTACATAAATACACAATTAAAAGCAGTTTAGATATTAATTTCATAAACAATCTCCTCTAATAAGTAATAAAGTGTACCATATTTTATGGATTACGGCAAATTAGAACTAAAACCACAACCCTTGATCCTGCAATACATTACACGTATAATCAAAATAATTATTAAAAAATATGGCAACGCAGACAAAAAAAGACAGGGTTATCCCTTAATCCAGTTATTATTCTATACCGTAGCTATGATTTTCAAACAAAGACAATAAAGTGTCTTTGTCTTTTATCATTAGAGCATCGGTAAGTTTCCGGACAATCTATTACCTCTTCAACAAAATGATCGGAGTTTTTAATCTCCTTAACAAGCTTGGATTTAGAATACCCGGCAAAAAAGCACCATGAAAAAACAAATTGCTTATAATAGTAATCGATATTATCTGCATTATGATTTTCATATTCATCCTTTTCTTATATATACACATATTATTACAATTTTATGGCATTCAGCTTTACTCAGCAAAATCTCAACTATACAAGTTCTTTTCCATATGTTATGATTATAGCATACTAAAAACCTTTAATATAATCATTGGCTAAATGAATTCTCTAATTATTCTTAGCGTAACTTTCACCGGTTACATCATCGCTTACCATACATATGGAAAATTTATTGCGAAAAGACTTTTCAGATTAAATCCCGAAGCAATAGCTCCAAGTATTGAATTATGCGATAATATGGATTTTATCCCCACCAAGAAAAATGTTCTATTTGGACATCACTTTACTTCAATCGCCGGGTTAGGCCCGATCATCGGCCCGGCCATTGCAATAATCTGGGGCTGGATACCTGCTTTGATCTGGGTATTCTTTGGCTCGATATTCATGGGAGCAATCCACGATTTTGGCTCTTTGATAATCTCCATGCGAGGCAAAGGAAGATCTTTGGGAGATCTAACCGTAGATATAATCAACCCGCGTGTGCGCATATTATTTCTACTTATCATATTATTTGAACTCTGGATAGTAATTGCGATTTTTGTTTTGATCATCGCGCTCTTATTTATTATGTACCCTCAGTCAGTTCTGCCGGTATGGCTTCAAATTCCAATTGCTATATATACCGGGGCATTGATGTATCACAAAAAAAAGACGTAAATATGTTGGGATTTATTGCTGTGGGAGTGATGTACTTTACTATAGTTCTCGGAGCTTTCATTCCTATATCCATGCCGGCATTATTCGGCATTAATCCCTTGTCAATATGGATAGTCATCCTGCTTATTTACGCTTATATTGCATCTATTCTTCCGGTACAGACATTACTTCAGCCAAGAGATTTTATAAATGCCTATCAACTGCTGATAACTATTGCCTTGCTTATTATCGGGATAATCATAAGTCACCCCCCGTTGGTCTCCCCGGCTTTTAATCCGGCTCCGATCGGCGCGCCGGCCATGATACCTTTTTTATTTATTGTTATCGCCTGCGGAGCAATATCAGGTTTCCATAGCCTGGTATCATCGGGGACCTCATCCAAACAATGCGATAAAGAAAGCAATTCACTATTCATTGGCTTCGGCGGCATGCTGCTTGAAGGAGCTTTATCTGTACTTGTAATTATTGCCATATCCGCAGGATTAGGCCTTGGTCTTAAAACAGCTGACGGAGAGTTCTTGCAAGGGGCGGCGGCTTTTTCTCATCATTATTCAAGCTGGGCAGCGGCAAACGGCCTTCAGGCAAAATTGGGATCTTTTATTAATGGCGCTTCCAACATGATATCTACCTTTGGAATACCAGCCAAGATCACTACAACAATTATGGGAGTTTTTCTGGTTTCTTTTGCTGCAACAACTCTTGATTCCGCAACCCGAATCCAAAGATATGTTGTTACGGAGATATCCTCTGCTTGTAAGATACCCTATATCAACAAAAAACACCCGGCTACATTAATAGCAGTAATAAGCGCTTTCATCCTTGCTTTCTGCAACGGCAATGGCAAGGGAGCATTAACCTTATGGCCCTTATTCGGGACGGTCAATCAGTTACTGGCTGCTTTAGCTTTACTAGTTATCACCATTTACTTAAAAAAGCACAAAACCAATATTTTATATACATTTCTGCCAATGCTTTTTATGATCTTTATGACTGGATGGGCAATGATTTCGAATCTGCGAAATTTTTTTAGTAAGAACAACTGGTTTTTATTCAGCATCGGTGGCGCTGTTCTATTGCTTGAGATCTGGATGATCATCGAAGGAATGATTGTTTTAAAAAAAGACAATAAAGAGAATACAGCTCAAAAACTATAACATATATACAATTTGTATGTTAATCTTTAGTATGTTCTTCAATGCATGCGATCAGTTTCGCTGTAGCAACCGGTTTGGCCAGAAACGGATGTTCCCCTAGCTTATCCTCTTCGTCTTCGTTGATTATAGCCGTTACCTTTGTCTTTTTAAACGATACGCGTGTCCTTCAATTTTTAGTGGAGGAGGCATCGCAACCGCTTACCTTTTACCTCTTTACTTTATTCTTAATCCTTGCCCAAGTATCTCTTAAAGATACTATTCTGTGAAACATCGGATGATCCTTTGAAGAATTTACCCCGTCTACACAAAAATACCCCAGTCTTTCAAACTGATAAGCCATGCCTGCTTCTGCCTCTTTAAGACATGGTTCGAGCTTGCAGCCCTCAAGGATCTTCAATGAATCAGGATTTAAATTTACAGTGAATACTTCTTTATCTTTTGTTTTCTCCGGATTTTCTTTTAAAAAAAGATGCTCAAATAAACGTACCTGAGCATCAATCGCATGTGCAGCGCTTACCCAATGCAAAGTAGCCTTTACTTTTCGTCCATCCGGAGAATCTCCGCCGGATGTCTCAGGGTCATAAGTACAATGCAGCTCAACGATCTCCCCGCTGTCATTCTTAATAACATCATTACATGTGATAAAATAAGCGTACCGCAAGCGCACTTCCCGGCCTGGGGCCAATCTAAAGAACTTTTTAGGCGGATCTTCCATGAAATCATCCCTTTCCACATAAAGCACACGTGAAAAAGGAACTCTGCGACTGCCTGCAGCAGGATCTTCCGGATTATTCACAGCATCCAGCTCTTCCTCTTGGTCTTGCGGATAATTAGTAATAATAACTTTTAAGGGGTTTAAAACAGCCATAACCCGAGGCGCTGTAAAATTCAACTCTTCACGCAGACTTGCCTCAAGTATTGAGATGTCAATAGTACTGTTGAATTTTGCCACTCCGATACGCTCACAAAATTTCCTAATTGAAGACGAAGTATATCCGCGGCGGCGCAAACCAGATATTGTCGGCATCCGCGGATCGTCCCATCCACTAACATGCCCTTCTTGCACCAGCTGTAAAAGCTTTCTCTTGCTCATAACCGTATACCCCAGATTCAGCCTGGCAAACTCTATCTGCTGAGGATGAGGGATCTCTAAGACATCCAGGAACCAGTCATATAAAGGGCGATGATTTTCAAATTCAAGAGTGCATATAGAATGCGTAATTCCCTCTATTGAATCCTCCAGGCAATGGGCAAAATCATACATGGGATAAATACACCAAATATCTCCTGTATTATGGTGTGCGCTTTTTAAAATACGGTAAATTATCGGATCACGCATATTAAAATTTGGAGAAGCCATATCTATTTTTGCCCTAAGCACACGTGCCCCATCTTCGAACTCCCCGGCTTTCATCCGTTCAAACAAATCCATGTTTTCCGCCACAGTACGTTCTCTATAAGGGCTGTTCTTTCCCGGTTCTGTTAATTTACCGCGATAGATGCGTGTCTGTTCTGGGGTAAGATCACATACATAAGCCTTGCCTTTTTTTATCAATTCCTGCGCATAATAATAAAACTTATCAAAATAATCCGAAGCGTAAAACAAGCGGTCCTGCCAATCCCATCCAAGCCAGCGAACATCCTCTATAATAGACTGCACATACTCTGTTTCTTCTTTGATTGGATTAGTATCGTCAAAGCGCAAATTGCAAAGCCCCTCATAATCCTCGGCCAGCCCAAAATTAAGGCAGATTGATTTTGCATGGCCTATATGCAGATATCCATTCGGTTCCGGAGGAAAACGAGTATGGAGCCTACTTTCGTTTTTTTTATTTCTTAAGTCCTCATCAATAATATCCCGGATGAAGTTAGATTGTTTTTCCATTCATTTATCCTGATTTTAAAAAACTGTATTAATATTATTCTATCTTCCTTATTTTATCCCAAATTCACCAAAGGCGCAATCATTCCCTCAGAAATGATATACAAAACTTTAAAGATTATTTTTAAGCAAATTGAGAATTACTAAAGAGATAAAGCTTGCCCAGCACAGTAGATAGATCATTGCAAAAGCGAGCTGCTTGCCTAACAAAGGAAAAAGCATTATTCTCTGCCATTATGAGCGATTTGGCGTATAGAGATATTCATCAAGGCAGATCTCCATTGTAGCGACAATCCTTGCTATTGCAGACAAATTTGACGCTCTGAACTCTTCACGCAGCTACAGACAAAATTTAATAAAGGAAATCAAATCAAGATAACTGGAAAAATGCAAAGCCAGGCAACCAGACCCGGGAACAGTTAATGCCCTTTTGATTGTTTTAAGGAAAAAACCAGCACGATAAAGTAAACCCATACTGCCGCACTCTAGAATCAAGCAAACTCACAAAATATCAATCATCAGATTTAAATAATCAAGCGCATGCCGTGTAATGAGAAATTTTTCTCTGACATATTCTTTGGCTGCTTTACCTATCTTTTGGGCAAATTGCTCATCTTTTAACAATCTAAGCACAGCCTCTGCGCATTCATCAAAATTATAAGGATCTACCAGCAGCCCTGTTTTATTGTTTTGAATCTGGTTCGGAATCCCTCCGATATTTGAAGCAACTACCGGCTTTGCTTTCCACAAGGCTTCTGTAACAGTCAATCCAAAGCCTTCTCTGGTAGACTTCTGCAAAATAACTGCAGCCAATCTTTGTAATGCGTTAACCATATAGTTATCCTCTGCAGTAATAAGCATCATATCACCTGATTCCAGCAAATCCTGATTATTGCTAACTAAATGCTGGTAGATTTCAGCCCCCTCCGGGTCATCTGTTGCTGCGCTTCCGCACAGTATAAGCCTGCAGTCATATTCTTTCTTTACTCTACGAAAAACCTCTATTACCCCCTCCGGGTCCTTCCATTTATCAAAGCGGGATATCTGCAAGAGTATTGGCTTATCCGTAGGAATTTTATAAATATCAACATAGCTCTGAATTATCTCCTCGCTAATATCCATATTTTTTGTCGACAAAGGATCAATTGACGGCATAATAATACGCTGCTCAACCGGCAAGTCTTTACGTTTATACTGCTCATCAGAAACAATAACCACATCATAGCGCAGAATAAATGTTTTAATATAGTCCCATAATTGCTTATGTGGATTAGTTAAATCAATATGGCAGCGCCATATCCACGGCTGTTTCTTATCCATAAATTTTATCAAAGGCAAAGGCTGCGGATCGTGAACAATAACAGCATTATGATTTATATGCGTAAACACAGAAAACTTTTCATTGTTTTCAAGATAATAATCCTTATGGATTAAATCCATATCTACATCTTCCCCTTGCAAAGCATTATGCATTCTTTTTGTTGTTGTGAAAAATCCCTGGGTACCGGGTAAAATTCTCCATCCAAAATCAAGCCCAGCATCATTCATAAGACAAACAAGGTTGTGCAATATTTCAGCAACTCCCCCGCCCTGATAAGTCGAACTGATATTTACCACATGCCTGTTGTTCAGTTTTGTGGCTTTATTATAAATTTTTGCCAGGATATCATCATTTACAATGCCTCTATATTCATCTAGACTTTTCATTTTTATACATTCCTTCACATTAATTATTTACAAGGTTAAAGTTGAAAATCCAACATATTATAGATAATTAAAATTTGCACGTCAACACTTCTTTTCCGTCCAAAATCACGGCCTTAAAACCTCAGAAATCACTTATTATAATTTAGCAATAAAGTTTTCGATAGCAGTCTCATTTAGGAAGATATACTTCTTATGCTAAAATAGAATATTTCGGCTAATAATCATGCGGGATCCCCTGGATATGTAAAAGAAGATGCTCTTTATCCTTTTGACCTTCTTGAATCCAGCCATAATTAGCATCTTCTTTTGAGTCTAAATCTTTTATATATGGCTTGATATCCAAAACAGGCGTATTATTAAAAACATCCAACCCTGAGGTGATAATCTCATTGCCTTCTATGTTTTTTATCTTAACTATGCTAATACCGAGAGGATTAGGGCGCATAGGAGAGCGGCTGGCAAACAATCCGACCTCTTCTTCGGACCAAGGAGGATGGACGATCATCTCCGTTTTGCTGCTTAACTGGTCAATATAATATATGACATACATATAACTAAATTTATCCAATTGCAGCAGCCCATTAGCATATGCATAATTTAAAACAATGCGAAAATCACCTTTATCTTCAGCTATCGGCTGATAAGGAGCAGTATCGATATATGGCGTTTTAATAAGACCTATAGCTTTGAATTTTATTTCTTCTGTCTTTTCCATAATCAATCCTTCTACTTTTAAGCGACTTTATTACCAGCGACAAAAACATTTCTAATGAAACTTTATCAGCCGCTGCCTCCGAACAGCCTTCTTTTTTTTACTCTCTTGCAACCATAATGCCTGGCGAATGATTTCTTTTTCTTTATCTGTAATATCAGTAAACTGAAAATTAACTGTCTTTAAATGTCTTCCCCCACTCCAGATTTTTTACTCCTTTAATATCCGCTCCCTGCAAATTCATATACTCCAGGTCAGCCGCCTAAAAATTAGTAACTGTCACTAATGCGCCTTTTAGAGAAACCATATTTAAATCCGCAAGCCTGAAATCTGCATTCTTAAAATTCGCGTCTGTCAATTTAGCAAAAGATAATCTTACATAACGCATATCCGCGTTTTCAAAACAAGACTTACTTAAATCCGCCCCCATTAATGCCGTATGTTTCATGTTAACATTCTTTGCTTCAAGAAAAGACAGATATATACCATCTGCATCAAGATTCCTAAGCTTAGAACCGTTTAATATCAGCGGACTATTTTTTAGATCTCCGTTTTTAAGACAATCTTGCATTTCATTAAAATTCTCATGACCGCAAAGATCAAATCCTTCTTCTAATTCGATATTAAAAAAATTCCTTTCCCCAGAAATAATTTTTTTTATAAATTCCTCGCCTTTAACAAATATTAGTTTTTCAGCCATTGCTACACACCTCCTGTAATACATTTGGGATGCCCCCTTTAAATGTAGGTGAAACCTCAAATATGCTTCTATCAATCATACCACTTAGGGTAAGAATCGCATTAATAATCCAGCCTGCAAGAAGCAGCCCGGCTAAGATGAAAGCGGCATACTTAATAAATACAATGCTTAATGTTTTAGCTACAATTAAAGAAGCTATGGTATATGCTACAAGCGGAAAAATAAAAGCCCAGTACCCCTATGTAACCGGAACCCCTTGTTTGATAAAATATGAAATAATGATCACACTGGCAATCAAAAGCCACCAAAATCAAAAGCCACCAAAATCCAAAACCCCAAAGCAATAATGATACAATTTTGATCAATGAAAAAAAATAGCAGGATCTATGAGCTCCAAGCCGGATTTTTTTAATAAAGACATAATTGTATTTAAAGCTATGATCGAAACCCCTATCGGTGCTACCCCGATCATAAAGCTAGGAGATACATCCTTTCGCGAGAAATTATAAAAAAAAGGCCCGGTACATAAATATAACGTAAACTATACCTGTAAACAGAAAAGCCACGCCCATAAGTAGCACATTTAAAAACAGCATCGCTCTGATATAAAATAAATCCGTCATATGCATTGCAAGAAAATTCCCTGAAAAAACAAGCACAAACAACCCTACCGGAGAAAGAAACCAAAAACCCAAAGCCCTGCGGGGTTTCGCATGATCTCCGACTATAACTTTATATGGAGTAAAAAAAAATAAAAAATACCCCAACAATTACTGCTATCCACCACAGCTTAGAGGCCAATGCAAAAGCAAAACTCTTCGGAATAAAACCTACAGGAATATTCAGCAACCCTACCGCGCATATTACCGCGGCAATAAATATAGCCGAATAAAATTGTATCAGGCTTGAATGTCTCCATTCTTTTAATATACAATCAAATCCTACAAAAAATCTAATTACCATAAAGGCCAAAGCAATAGGAAATGCTCCCAATGCTATACCTAAAAAAACTACTACAAGATTATGTAATAATCCTACAGAATTTGATAATATCATCTGATAAATGTTCACTAGAGCCCCTGTGCCCATAATAAAAATAAACCAACGGGGTGAAAACTAGTGCAAAATATAACTTAAAGTTATTTTAGTGCCCGTATTGTTTTTATTTGAATTTCGCATCTTTCCTTCCCTTCTTGGACACAATCCTGCAAATAAAAAAGATTATGATTGCTTAAACACCTTATCAATTATATCAGTTATTGCTTCTTTGCTTTGAATGCTTGTTGTTGCCGCGACCACAACTCCCTTTTTAAAATAAACCGTAAACGGTAATCCCATAAAAAGCATACACTCAGGTAAACTTCTAATAAAGTCCGCGGCCGGAATATCAAAATCCATATCCATTATCGCAACATGAGGATATTTTTCCCTAAGTTCTTCCATTATTTTATATACAGGGGTACACATCGGCCCCATTCTTCCGCAGGAAATCATTACATTCTCATTATTCTTAATTAATAACTCAGTTTCTTTTAAACTTTCCAAATGCTCTAATCCTGTTTCTAACATACATTTCTCCTTTTGATTGCAAACTAATGTTTTATTACTTTAGCTGTAATAACATTAAACAATTAACATTTTAAATTCTTCTTCTTCCCCTGCCTCCGCCGCATTTCCCGGTGCCATCATTCACACCTCTTCTTAAACCGCGTCCCATGCCCTTGCCGGAACCGCGGGAAACTCCCGGATTATTCTGAATACTGCCGGAAGCATCAGAAAATATCGCTTCCTGCGGACAAATAGGCGTACACTTACCGCATTGCACACATAAAGATTCATCTATTACCGCCTTGCCTCCTGTCATAGATATTGCCCCTTCAGGACAAGCATCCACGCATACCGCGCATCCAACACATTTATCAGCATAAACTTTAAATATCACACACCTCCTTCATTAACTAACAAATGAACTCTTTGCTTTTAAAAATATTATTTATCTGCAAATTTTTCCAGAATAATTTTTATAAGTATCGGATCAACAAGATAATAACATCTTGTCTTTCCTGCCTGCTGCCAGTCTACAGCTCCCGCTGCCTTTAGTATCGTCAAATGCTGCGAAAGATTTGACTGTCCTACATCGGTCAGCTCTTTGATATCTGTAACACATTTTTTGCCTTCTAAAAGCTTATGGACCACCGCTAAACGAATTGGATGAGCAATAGACTTAAAAAATCCGGCAACTTTTCTATAATCTAAATCCATAATTTCCTCTTAAAAATAAAAATATTAATATCATCATATTAGTAAATGATTATATCAATAGCAAAAAAAAAGTCAAACCTTT
>CAYTGV010000020.1:0-26879 GCA_964437495.1 uncultured Planctomycetia bacterium
AATGAAGTCTGACGAAAGTAAAAAATCTCAGAAGAAACAAAAGTCGCCCTTCTCAGAGAAGTACGGCATGCTACCCTTAATGAGAAAGAGCCAACTGAAGCACAAGCTAAAGCCAAACCCAATGCTGACGGAAATGGCAAACAGGGTAAACAAGAAGCTGGGACACAAGTAAACTCGGAGGAAAAGGACGATGGACAAGGAATACGACGAACTGATGCAGGCAGTGGAAGAAGGGGACGCACTTCTGGAGAGTCTGAAAAGACCGGGTCTGAGCCAGGACAAAAGCGGGCCGTTCAATCCGGATTTAACAGAACCAGAAGCTTTAAAGATTATTAGAAAAGCAGCAGAAGCCGAGAAATTAAACAGTGGAAGAAGTTGCAATACCTAACCGCTGATATGTGGAGAATAAGTAATTCTGATATTTAGGATGTTGAGAAGGCCATATAATAATGCAAAAAACAGAAAACGAACATAAAGACATTTTTATTATCAAATGGGAAATACTTCGCCATGATAAGGAATATCGACAAGAATATAAAAGATTTAAAGAATTAGATCGTATTCGCCGAAAGGCTGAATACGATAATACCTTGTGGGAAACAGCATACAATGCGTGGTTTGGGCAGTATGAAAAAATATGCAACACGTATGGCCTTCTTTATCCCGGTATGCCGGACAAACAATCGGATTGGATAGCTTTTGATATTTGTAATTCCGTAGAGGTGGTTTCGAATAAGTCCCCCCATATTCATCCTGCAAAATATACAAATGCAAAAGAAAGGAGAAAGGCCGAATTACACGCAATTTTACAAGAGGATAGATTTTTAAACCTAAAAATAGACATGTTTCAAAGCAAAAAAATGATTGAAAGCGAGCTGCTTCAAATATTTGGGCATCTTTATGTTGAGACCAAACAGTATTTGCCAAAGCAGAGCAAGATGGCTCCATTTATAAAAAAGAAGAACTCCACGCAAACTAAAACAATTAAAAGAATGTTTCGTGTGTATGAGCTTAGACTGCAAGAAAGGCGCGATGATTATATATTAACAAGGCTATACAAAGAAAAACTTTTGGAACCAAACAGGGATATAGAAAAAATAAAAAATTCAATTAGGCAAGACTACAAAAGAGCTTGCGAGTTATTAAAAATTCCTGAGGAATTACGCAAAAGAAAAAGTCCTAAAAAGTTAAAGGTGCTTTTACGAACCCCCGGGGCAAAGAATCAGAAAGAAGTTTTTGAATACTGGGAGAGTAAATTGAGTAAAAACGGACTTGGGGAGTTCGAGACATATGATCATAAAAAAGGCTATGTATATTTAAATAATAAATCCGGTCCAATTGCTAAAAAACTAAGAAGGAAAGCTGCAATCTAGGATATAATTGAAAGTATAATAGTGTTGTTTAAGAGCAATCACATAACAGTGGTTGCTCTTTTTTGTGACAAACAACCCCTATACCTGTTTGTCACATTTACATATATGAAGGCAATGTCGTCTGCTGAGCAAGGAGAAAGTAGTTATGAAAAACAGTAAAGAGATTTTGAAGAGCTTTGTGGTGTCAAAATCGCAGTTTTGGAATTTGGCTGATGGAGAAGAGGTAGTAGTGAAATTCCTATTTGCTGAAGCGGTTAGTACAAATTTTGGCGCCAAAACTATTAGCTCTATCCGGTATCACTTTGAGGTTGCAGGGAAAGAACTCTGCTGGGATCGTACGTCAAGGGCATTGGCTGTACAAATGGCACATTTTTCTGAAGGTGACAATCTTTTAATTAAACGAACAGGAGAAAGAAACAAGACAGTATATCAAGTGGAAAAGATTGAAATGTAGTAGCTAGGCCCCTATAAATTATTACACCGCTCTGTGCTGTTTACTCTCACAACGGTGACCTAGGCAGGTATGTAGGGGCTTGGCTAAATAAAAGATAACGGATAAGAGATAAATACCTGATAGGGATAAAGAGTAAAGCTATAGCTACAGACAGTATGGATATGTTTATATATATAAAACTAAAAAAAGCTTAAAAACAAGGTTGGTGAACAAAATCATAAAGCAGCATAAATCTGAAAGGATTCACAATGAAGAAAAAGAAAGCAAAGAAGAAGGTAGTTGAGAAGAAACAAGTAATTAGATCTCTTTCAGACAAAGAGAAAATGTTTGGCAAAGAATATTTGGTTGATCTAAACGGAACACAGGCGGCAATTAGGGCGGGGTATAGCAAGAAAACAGCAAGAGAGCAGGCTTCAAGGTTGTTAACAAAAGTTAACATTCAAGAGTACACCAAGACGCTCATGGAAAAGAGAAGTGAACGGATTGAAATAACGGCTGACAAGGTATTACAAGAGGTAGCGAAACTTGCATTTTCCAACATGGGTGATTATGTGAAATTCAACGAGGACGGCACGGTAAGCATTGATTTATCAAAAGTAAGTAGAGAGCAAGCTGCGGCAATTCAGGAGATAACCGTAGAGCAGTTTATGGACAGGTCGAAGGACAAAGAAGGCGAAAGGGTAAGGAGGGTCAAGTTTAAATTAGCTGATAAAAAGCCAACGCTTGAATTATTGGGCAAGCATTTGAAATTATTCACGGAGGTTTTTGAAGATAGTAGAGTAACAACATTAGCTGATGCTATAAAACAAGCGTACGAGGAGGTGAAATATGTTCAACGGAGTAAATAAAGTATGTGCGCAATGTATAAAAGAGTGCAAGGAGTTTCGGCAGTTAAAAATAGAGTATTGTCCAAACTTTGTTGGCAAAAAGCAAACTGAGGCAACCAAGCCAGGAAGTAAATGAGCAGATTTGACTTGTCTGTAGAGCTTTTTCAAAAGCAAAGGCAAGATAGGCAAAGAAATAAAAGTGGCTCAAAGCTGCTAAAAAGGCCAATTCGATGGTTAAAAAGTCATAAATTGGACACCAAGCAATTAGCGAGTAATGGAAAGCATTTATTAACAATATGTTAACACAATACGGCGGAGAACTAAACATTCTAAACCATGGAAAAACTACTTACAATTCAACAGCTAAGCGAGCAGATTGAAACGCCCATAAAGACGATTTATCAATGGACGCATATTGGGTTTATTCCACACTATAAGCTGCCCAAAAGCGTAAGATTCAAAATGTCAGAGATAGACCAGTGGCTACAAAAAAGGAGATGTAAAGGACGCCAGAGGTATAAATTGCATCTTGATTTGTAAATTGTTATAATAACAAGACAAGATTATAAGACTAAATCAGGAGTTTA
The DNA here is from genome assembly GCA_964437495.1 of uncultured Planctomycetia bacterium. Lineage (GTDB taxonomy): Bacteria > Omnitrophota > Gorgyraeia > B26-G9 > B26-G9 > JAGLQQ01. The sequence goes on from CAYTGV010000020.1 coordinate 3,242, forward strand.
TCTATGCGCCTTTCAGATAATGAAAAAAGAGATGCAATAAAATATATCCAATCAGGTAAATCTCTCCCCGAAAAATTTAGATTTCTTCTTTTTGATGATGATCGAGAAGTTGAGCTTGTGTGGAACGGAAAGACGCAGGAATCATGCAATCTTATCCTGCCATTCCAGACAATAGAAAACATTGATGAGCCAAGAACAGAAAGGATTAAGAAGGGGGTGGAACAGGTTACCTTCGACTTTTATGATCCTTCAGGAAGGCAGATTCGAGGTTGGACGAATAAGCTCATCTGGGGGGACAATAAACTAATTCTTTCATCTCTCAAGAACGGTCCCATGCGTCGAGAGATTGAAAAGCAAGGCGGTTTGAAGCTTATCTATATAGACCCACCGTTTGATGTCGGTGCAGATTTTTCTATGAATGTTGAGATTGGGGAGGAGTCTTTCACCAAAAAACCGTCGGTTATTGAAGAAGTCGCCTATCGGGATACTTGGGGCAAAGGTGCGGACAGTTTTATCGCAATGATATACGAACGATTAAAACTCATGTACGGACTTTTAGCGGATGATGGTAGTATTTATGTGCATTGTGATGAAAGAGTGTCTCCGTATACCAAATTAGTGCTGGATGAGATATTTGGTACACATAATTTTCGAAATGAAATAATTTATAGGAATACTGATCCGAAAAATAATACGACTAAAAAATATAGCAGAATACATCAAACTATTTTTCTTTATTCAAAAACTGACAACTTTTATTTGGACAATAAAGGGGTTTCTAGCGATTCTGCAATAAAAGAATATTCATATTTAATGTGTGATGACGGTAAAGTAAAATCGGCACAAGAATTTAACGGAAATAATGGCAGATTGTTTAAATTAGAAAATACTACAGCACCAAAATATACGCCATCAAGAAAATTTGAATGGCACGGATATAATCCAAAAAATGGATGGAGATATAATAAAGCAAAAATGGACGAATTGTTAACAGAGGGAAAGATTTTGTTAAAAAACGGAGAAGCCAGTTCGAGGTGTCATATAAAATTTTTAGATACAGTGCAAGCTTCAGTTAAATCATCTCTTTGGATTCAAGAAGGAAGCGCTAAGGGGGGAACTATTTATCCTACGCAAAAACCAGAGAAATTATTAGAACAAATAATCAGTGCTTCCTCAAGAGAAGGCGAGCTTGTTGCTGATTTCTTTTGCGGTTCCGGTACGACATTAGCTGTTGCTGAGAGGTTAGGACGTAAGTGGATCGGCTCAGACCTCGGGAGGTTTGCGATTCACACTTCTCGCAAACGCCTTATTAAGGTTCAGCGTGAAATGAAACAATCTGGTAAGGATTTCAGAGCGTTTGAAATTCTTAATCTTGGAAAGTATGAGCGTGAGCATTATTTGGATGTTGATATTGACCTTCGTGAGCAGGAGAAGCAGCATATTCTAGAGAATAAAGAAAAACAGTTTATTGAATTAATTCTTTCAGCTTATAATGCACAAGCTGTTGATTCTTATAATTCATTTGTCGGCAAAAAACGTGACCGCCTTGTTTCTGTCGGTCCTATAGATGCGCCCGTATCATTCACATTTGTTGATGGTGCGATAAAAGAAGCGCAGGGAAAAGGAATTACGAAAATCGATGTCCTCGGATTTGATTATGAGATGGGGCTTGATTTTGCCGAGCTTAGCTGTCAGGGCGTTGATGTGCAGTTTAAGATTATCCCCCGGGAAGTATTTGATCGCAGAGCAGTTGCAAAAGGTCATGTTAAATTTTATGATGTCGCGTATATTGAAATAAAACCTATTTTAAAAGGACGAGGAAAGAATAAAGCTGTCAGCGTGGAGCTATGTGATTTCAGCGTATTTTATAACCAGGGCAGCGTTGAAGAAACAGAAGGTTCTCTGAAAGAGGGCTCAAGCAAGATTGTTATTGAAAACGGACAAGTCATAAAGGTTTCAAAAGAAAAAAAGACATCGGTTGTAAAGAAGGAAGTCTTGACAAAGAAATGGACGGACTGGGTGGATTATTGGGCAGTTGATTTTGATATGGAAAGTAGAAAAGAGATAATCCGCTCAGTTGATCCTGACACTCAGGAAGAAAAAGAAGAATGGACGGGCGGGTATATTTTTGAAAATGAATGGCAATCGTTTAGGACAAAAAAAGACAGAAAACTTGAGCTTAAATCCGCTGAAAAAGAAATTTCCAAAGGACGGCGTAAGATTGCTGTTAAAGTGGTTGATATTTTCGGCAATGATACAACAAGAGTTATTGAGGTCAATATTTCATAATGGCATTGCATAAAAAGTTTCCTAAAGATAAGTTTGCAATTTTAGAGCCAGAGGTTCGTTGGTTTCCAGCTGATGAAGCGTTGCGTGAGCAAGGCTATGAGAAACTGCTGCCACCTTTTGTGCCGGAGCTTAGGAAACGTGTTAAGGCTTGGCGGGAAAAGGGTTACGATGGGGCAAGTGCGACATCAAAGGCTCTTTTAAGCTGGTGGTTCAAAGAAGAACATCTTGCTTCTGGGGCTGATGGCAATGAGTTTTCATTTCGATATTATTTTGCCCAGCGCGAGGCAGCTGAAACTATTATCTGGTTGTATGATGTTGCTGGAGCAAGAAATAAGTTTGACCTTTTGCCATTTGACTCATTGGGGCGCGTAAGCCCCAATATGTTTGATGAGGACTGGCTTCGTCTGGTTATTAAGATGGCGACAGGGAGCGGTAAAACAAAGGTAATGAGCTTGCTTCTTGCTTGGTCTTATTTTCACAAGCTTTATGAATCGGAATCAGAGCTTTCTCGCAATTTTCTTTTTATTACACCGAATATTATCGTTCTTGAACGGATCAAAGCCGATTTTGATGGGTTGAAAATATTCTATCAAGATCCTGTTTTACCTGATAACGGGTATGAAGGAAGAAATTGGCAAGATGATTTCCAGATAACATTGCATTTGCAAGATGATTTAACTGCAATTTCACCCACCGGGAATATTTTTCTTACAAATATTCACCGTGTTTATGAAGGTGACGTTAAAGAATCGTCATTCAGTGATGAGAATTTGACGGATTATTTCTTAGGGAAAAAGCCTGTTGCCAAAACAAATGAGTCCCTTGTGGATTTGGGAAAGATCATACGGGAAGTTGATGAGATCCTGGTCATGAATGATGAAGCTCACCATATTCATGATCCCAAAATGGCATGGTTTAAGTCTATTCAAGATATAAATAATAGATTGAAGCAGAAAGGTAAGCAGATTTCTTTACAGATAGATTGTACGGCGACGCCGAAACATGATAATGGATCGATTTTCGTGCAGACGGTTTCTGATTATCCTCTTGTTGAGGCGATCCATCAAGGCATTGTTAAGACTCCCGTGCTTCCTGATCAGGCAAGCAGGGCAAAGTTACAGGAAAAACAGAGTGCGATATTTACCGAGAAATACGAAGATTATATTAATCTTGGCATTGAAGAATGGAAAAAGACGTCTAAGGAGCTTGAACCGACAGGGAAGAAGGCTATTTTATTTATTATGACGGATGACACTCAGAATTGCGATGAAGTGCGAGTATATTTAGAAAAGAATTATCCTGCTTTAAATGGTAAGGTCATGACGATCCATACGAATAAAAGCGGCGACATATCGGAAAAGGTGACGGGCAAAGCAAAAGACGAATTAGACCGCTTACGGAAACAAGCTAACGAGATAGATAGCTTGGAAAGCCCCTTTCAGGTAATTGTTTCAGTTTTAATGCTCAAAGAGGGATGGGACGTTAAGAATGTAACTACTATTGTAGGGCTGAGGGCGTATGTAGCGGCATCAAATATTTTACCTGAACAAACGCTTGGTCGGGGTTTGAGGCGAATGTTTTTTGGCAGGGAAGACGTGGAAGAGTATGTAAGTGTTGTTGGAACGCCAGCGTTCATGGATTTTGTCGAGTCAATTAAGGCAGAAGGCGTTGAGTTAGAGAAACGAAAAATGGATAGTACTACTAAGGCGGTTACACCTACGGTTATTGAGGTCGACCACGATAACCCCAAAAAAGATATTAAGAAGTTAGATATTGAATTGCCTATACTAACTCCGAGGATTCAGAGAGAATATAAAAACTTAGCGAGTTTAAATGTAGCGGGTTTTCAGCATAGTAAGTTGAAGGTAAAAACATTTAGCGAACAGGAACAACGAGAAATTGTGTTCAGACACGTAGTTGAAGAAAAAATTCATCATAAGACTATTCTGGAAAGCAATATTGAGCCGAATTATCAAAGCGTTGTTGGTTTTTTTGCACAAAGCATTATGCGAGAGCTTCGCCTTTTTGGATGTTACGACATTTTATTTGGAAAAGTTAAAGAATTTATTTATTCACATCTATTTGAGACAGCGGTTGATCTTAATGATAAAAATATTTTGAGGAACCTTTCAGAGATTGAAGCGGTAAAGACAATAATTCAAACTTTTAAAAATGCAATAAATGCTTTAACGGTGAAGGATGTTGGTGATGCTGAAATCAAGAATTATGTTAAGGTTAGTAGTAGTCGTCCGTTTGTCGTCAATGACCGGGCGTATTTAGTACCCAAGAAAAGTGTATTTAACAGGATTGTTGGGGACAGCCAGTTTGAGCTTGAGTTTGCTGATTTTCTTGAACGATTGAGTGATGATGAAGTTGTTTCATTTGCAAAAAATTATTACGAAGTGCATTTTAAGATTGACTACAAGAACGCCGAGGGAACAATTGCGAATTATTATCCGGACTTTTTTGTCAAAACTAATGAAAAGACAGTGTATATCGTTGAGACAAAAGGACGTGAGGACTTAGATGATCCCTTGAAGATTAAGCGGCTTGCTCAGTGGTGCGATGACGCAAACGCCCGGCAAAAGAAGATAGCATATAAAATGTTATATGTGAAGCAGGAAGAGTGGGACAAATACAAGCCACAGAGTTTTAAACAGTTGATCGAAGCCTCAAAATTGGTGTCCAAATAGTGACCATCAGAGTGAAAAAGACCAGAAACTATCAGAAAAAATCAGAAAACAACCAGAATACTTAACCAGTTTTAAATATTGATGTTGTGTCATAAGTCGTTGTCGGAGAGCAACTTGCTCGAACCCGCTTGATTGAATCCTTCACTCTCCGCCATTTTAAACGTTGATCGCCTTCGGCGAGAAGCGAAAAGGGGGATTTCGTCGAAAAACTTAAACGGCGCTCTTTAATTTTAAAGTTCGAACCAATCTTTTGCAGAAATTCTTTCTGCGAGTCTAAATTTCCGTCCGCCGCCACATATCTTGCCTGACGCAAAGAGGTTATGAATGAGTGCGCTTGTTCGAACCAATTATTACCCGCTTCGGAGAAATCTCTGATCTGCTCCTGAATGTTTTTCTTTTGTCCTATCAATTCCGCTTTCTTAGCCTGGTATTCTTGAAGGGCAAGATGTCCTTCAAGGTAAATATCTATAAGACGGCTGATCTTATTATCGATTTGCTTGATCTGCGCTTCAAGATTTTGGAGATGCGTTTTTGATGATTGGGTAAACTGAGATTTATCTTTCTGCAGTTCTCGGATTATGTTATCTGCCCAATCATCACTAATGGAAACTTTTTGAATAGCGGATTGAATTTGTGCGGATAGCTGTTCTTGCCGGATATACTTCTGAGAACATTGCTTCACACGCTTAGTACAGCGGTAATAAATGTGTCCTTTCTGGCGCTCAGCTGTAATCATGCATCCGCACTCACCGCAACGAATCAAGCCGCGAAAAATAAAATAATGAGGCTTCTTCTTGTGAGGTTTACTTCTTTGCTCCATAACCTTTTGGCATTTATCAAAAAGTTTTTTGGTAATAATTGGTTCGTGTGTTCCTTCGTAAACTTCACCGTTAAATTTAATCAATCCATAATAGATGGGATTTTTGAGCATGAAGTGATAATTGCTGATACTTAAAATCCCGTTTTTTGTGCCTGTAAGTCCACATTCATTTATAGTATCCCGCAAGCGGGAGAGAGAATACTCACTTGTTGAATATAATTCAAAAGCCTTGCGGATATAAGGGGCCTTATCTTTATCCATAACGATAGTCCGTGTTTTTCTATCGTTTAGATATCCGAGTGGAGCCCGTTGAGGCCAAATGCCGTTGCGTAATTTTTGGCGAATACCTCTTTTAATATTCTCAGATAGAGCATCAATATAATATTTACTTTGGCCAAAAATTATTGAAAGCATGAATTTGCCCTGCGCGTTATTATCAAGGCGGTAGGTGGGAAATTTCAGATCTTTGATAACACCTTTATCGAGTAAATAAATAATCTTACCGCCGTCAACAGAATTACGCGCTAAGCGGTCTGGATGCCAGGCCAGAATTCCGTCCGCTTCCTGTGCTTCAAGAGCTTGAAGCATAGAGTTGAATAATGGGCGGCCTGGATCCTTAGCGGTCTTAGCTTCAATAAGCTCCTTATGGATACATAAACCCTCTTTTAGGGCAAATTCACGGAGCTCGGTTAGCTGTGCTTCAATAGACAAGAGCTGTCTATCTTCATCATCTGTGGACTTTCGGGCATATAGGATATACTGCATCTTAACCTCTTTGTTAGGAAATTTAGAATCAGGACATTTATATTTGCCAAAATGCAAATGGCCTCAAAAGATTGGTTCCTCCTTTTAATGTCCTGGGTTTACCCAGGACAGCTTTATAAAGAGCGCCGTTTAAGTTTTTCGACGAAATCCCCCTTTTCGCTTCTCGCCGAAGGCGATCAACGTTTAAAATGGCGGTGCTTATTAGATAAAGTACGAACCTTTTATAATGTTGCCCCGCCCCGCACCACTCGCTGTCGCTCGAGTGCGGGGCTACTTGGGGATTAAATTCGACCGTTCGCCTCAGCTTGGGCTTCGGCTCACTGCCTCGCTCGCTGGGCCGCTCCCTAGGGAGTAATTCAAGCAACGATGAGTCTGTACCCTTGACATCAAGAAATGTCAAGGGATAAAGTCCTCGCCCGAGCCAAGCTCTAAAATATCCCGCCTCTGGCGGGATAAAAAAGCCGCCGCCGCGCCCGAAGGGCGTAAATTCTACTTTGCGCGAACCCGAGTTAGATTTTGGCTTTACTTTTTACTGTAATAGTATTAATATAATAGTCAAAACAAAGAACAAGAAACTTAAATATCACCTACTTCAATACTACTAATATAATAGTGAAATGTCAAATAAAAAAATAAATTCAATAGCTAAAAATATTAAAGCACAGAGAAAGAAGCTTGGCCTTTCTCAGGATAAATTATCTAAGCTTGCCGAGGTTGCATACAATACTATTGTTAAAATTGAATCAGGAGAAAATTCTAACCCTACAATTGAAACTCTAAGAAAAATTGCTGAGGCTTTAAAAGTTGGGGTTGATGATTTAATAAGGTAAAATTTATGGCAAAAACAATAAAAATATTTTTAGTTGATGGCGAACCAAACGGATTGAAAACCGCTGAATTAAGTAATTGGGTTGGTCAAGCAATAGTTATACCGAGAAATAAACTCAAAGACATTAAGCAACGACCCTATTGCAATAAACCAGCAGTGTATTTTCTTATTGGGAAGGAGAATGAAGAGGCATTACTATCTACGGTATATATTGGGGAAGCTGAGATTTTATGGAATAGATTAACTACTCATGACAGCTCAAAAGATTTTTGGCGTACCGCAATAGCTTTTATCAGTAAAGATAATAATTTAACAAAGGCCCATGTTAAATATCTTGAAAGCCGATGCATAGAAATAGCCTCGCAAGTAAAAAGATTTGATTTAGAGAATAGCGCAAGATCAGCTTTGCCATCACTCTCTGAGGCAGATATTGCTGAGATGGAAGAATTTTTAAGCAATTTAAAATTATTACTTACGGCTGTTGGATACCCAGTATTGCAAGAAGTTGCATCAAAGGAACAGGTTGGTAGCTCAGATCCATTGTTTACATGTAGAGGGAAAAAAGCTTTGGCAACGGGACGTATGACAAATGAAGGTTTTGTAGTGTATAAGGATTCAACGGCTACGACTCAATTATCGAATGCGGTTGCGGATAGAAATTTAAAAAATATTGATAAGTTAATTTCAAACGGTTATTTGAATAAAAAAGATGGAAATCTCTATGTTTTTATAAAGGACTATGTATTTAATAGTCCGAGTGCAGCTTCCGATATTATTTTAGGAAACTCAACAAGTGGTTGGAAAAAGTGGAAAACAAAGGGCGGAAAAACACTAGAGGAAATTTATAAAAAATAATCATGTCCAAAATAAAAGATATGCCAAAAATTAATCGTCCACGAGAAAAATTTCTCAAAAAAGGGCCTGATGCTCTTTCGAAAAGCGATCTTTTGGCTATTTTAATAGGTAGCGGAATTAAAGGAAAGAATGTCCAAAAACTATCTCAGCAAATCATAAATAGATTCGGGAAAAACTTTCTCAGTATAAACGTTAATGATTTGTTGGGTATTTCTGGAATTGGCGAAGCGAAAGCATTGCAAATTGTCTCGGCAATTTCTTTAGTAAAAAGATTTTATGACGAAAACACGGCAACTGATTTAATTATTAAAAATTCACAAGATGTATTGACCCTCACATATGATTTGCAAGATAAGAAAAAAGAATATTTGGTTTGTTTGTATTTAAATGCTCGGAATGCTTTAATAAAAAAAGAAACAATTAGCGTTGGGCTGCTAGATAAAAGCTTATTGCATCCCAGGGAAATTTTTCATCCTGCTATTGAGTTGAATTCTGCCAGTGTGATACTTGTTCATAATCACCCCTCAGGGAATCCTCAGCCAAGTGAAAAAGACAATCTAGTTATAGAAAAAATTGTTCAAGCTGGCGAAATAATGGGTATTTCTGTTTTAGATTTTATAATTGTTTCAAAAAATGGTAATTATAGTTTTAGTGAAACGTTAAGAAATCCTGTGGCAGACATTAGCTATGTTGCGGATGGTGTCCAACTGACAATGTTTGACTTATTGGAGGTTAAAAAACCAACTTATGAGATAAACGCAGAAAAGGTAAAAGAAAATTATTTTTACATCCCCCAGACAAAAAAGAATCATATTCAATTGCATAACCGCAGATATATTGGGAGTAAACATAAACTAATAGAATGGATTTTTTCAATTATAGAAAAAGAATGTAATGGAAGTTCTTTTGCAGATATTTTTGCAGGAACAGGAATTGTATCAGCGGTAGCTGCTAAGCACTTTAAAAAAATTATAGTAAATGATTTTCTTTTTTCAAACTACGCAATATACCAAGCATTCTTAGGAAGTGGAGAATGGGATAAAAGCAAGATAGACGATATCATTCGAAACTATAATAATATTGCAGGTGAGGATCTAGAGGACAATTATTTCTCAAATAATTTTGGGGGGAAATATTTCAGCCAGAACTCAGCAAAGGTTATTGGTTTTATTAGAGAAAATGTTGAAGAAAATAAAAATAAACTTACAAACAGAGAATATTACATGCTTATCGCTTCTTTGTTATATACCTCTGATAAAATTGCGAATACTGTTGGGCATTACGATGCTTATTTTAAAAAAGCAGTAGTAATAGACGATTTTTTTATGAAGCCGATTGATCCAGTGAGTATTAGTGATGTGTCTATTTTTAGAGAGGATACAAATATATTGGCAAAAAAAATAAGCGCAGATATAGTATATATTGACCCACCATATAATTCTAGGCAATATAGTAGATTTTATCATGTTCTGGAAACGCTTACTAAATGGGATAAGCCTAATTTACATGGTGTGGCTTTAAAGCCAGAGCCTGAAAATATGAGTGATTATTGCAGAGAAAAAGCTAAACGTAGATTTGCTGAGCTTATAAAAGATGTGAAGGCTCGTTATTTAGTTGTTTCATATAATAATACATACGAATCGAAAAGTAATTCTTCGAGAAATAAGATCACGCTTCACGAAATCGAAAAGATATTAAGAGCAAAAGGACAAACCAGGATTTTTGAAAAAAAACATAAGCATTTTAACGCTGGCAATACTAATTTTAATAATCATAAAGAGTATTTGTTTGTAACTAGGGGTAAAAATGAGTAATAAATTTCAGAGATCACCATTGTTTTATGTTGGGGATAAATATAAATTAATGAACCAGATAAATAAATTATTCCCGAAAAAAATAGATAATTTTTATGAGCCTTTTGTTGGTGGCGGTACAGTGTTTTTAAATGTCAAGGCAAACGAGTATCATCTAAATGATATTGATAAAAACCTTGTTAACATACAGTGTTTTTTGATTAAAAATTCCGCAAACCCAAAAAAGTTTTTCAAAGCCTCGGAAAAAATAATTTACGAATATAATTTGTCTAGATCTTATAAGGAGGATATAATTCCCCCGTTATTAAAAAAGAAATGGAAAAAAACTTATTTTGCTCGATTTAATAAAGAGGGCTACGAGCGCTTGCGAGTATCTGTTAATGAAAATAAAAAAAACGATCCCTTGATTCTCTATCTTTTGCTTATTTATGGATTTAATAGAATGCTTAGATTTAACGGGGGAGGTAAGTTTAATCTTCCTGTAGGCAATGTGGATTTTAATAAGAATGTTGTAGGGGCATTACATGGTTACTTTAATTTTGTGAAAAACAAGAGAATAAAATTCACCGCGAAAGATTTTCGCAAGTTTTTTTCTGGTAATAATTATTCGAAAGATGATTTTGTTTATTTGGACCCCCCATACTTAATAGCTGCAAGCGAATACAATAAATTTTGGGACAAAGATTCAGAAATAGACTTATTAAAATTGATTGACGAACTAGACAAAAAAAATATTAATTTCGCCTTGTCCAATGTAACTCATTACAATGGGAGTAGAAATGATTTATTGATTAAGTGGATGAAAAAATATAAGGCATATAAAATCAAAAGTAATTACATTAGCTACCATAATAATAGAAAAAAGAAAATAAAAGAAGTGCTAGTTACCAACTATTAAAATTATGAAGCCAAAAATCAAAAGAAAACCCACATGCAAACAAATGGCATTTGAAACTGCCGTAAGAAACCCCGAAAGGTATAGGGGTATTTTGTTAGCTTTAAAAGATTTTGAGAGCCGAGTTTTAAACGATGAAAACCTACTAAACATTGTTTCATATTTGTATTTAATAGGTGAAGTTGCTAGTGATAAAATTCAAATCACAAAAACAACAAAAATAGATGATATAGCTCCACAAGTCGAAGAGATAAATAGCACTCGTAGAGCTGATGGTGGGTTCCCTAGTGGGTTCCAATCGCGTTTTTGGACATACATGAGGACTCTTTCAGAGTTAGGGTTTGTATATGCTCAATACGGAGAAAAATTAGAGTTTTCTGATATTGCAAGGTTACTCATTAAAGGGGAAATTGATGAGCAGGAGGCGTTTTCTATTCAAGCAATGAAATATAATAGAAAATCACCGTATAGAAATGTAACTAATGATTTTAATTTTTTTCGCTTTATCCTCGAAATTCTTTTGAGGCTACGAAAGAAAAATAAATCCTTAAGCTATGAACAATTTGTAGTTGCCATGTTTAGCCCAAGTGGCAAAGTGGATGAATTTCTGTCAATTATCGAGAAGAATAAATTTAAAAACTATGAGAGTGTTTATAAATTTGCAAAGAAACACTTTGGGGCAACAACAAAGTTTAAAACTGTTACACAAGATTATCCTGATGTTGTCCGTAGATTGTTTATAATTTCGGGATTTATAACGATTCGGTACTCTAGTAAGAAGATGATTCAAATAAATGAAAATAAATCATGCTACATACAAGATTTACTGAGGGTAGAGTTTCTGCTTTCTAACGAAGAAAAGAAAATAGCACGGAAGTATTTTAGCAAGCTAAATCTAAAGACCAAAGAATTACTTATAATAATTAAAAAACATAGAAAAGCTGACAAAATCGATGGGACATTATATGCTAATAAGATTTTTGATATTATTACAACATACAAAATTAATGAAAATATAATACTTGAAAGCATCATGAAAATTGGAACAAGAAAAACGGTTATAGAAGAATTTAAAGAAATTCCAGACCCGTTAAAATTAGAGTTCTATATTTCAATATTAGTTGCCTTGAAATACGGAAAAGAATTCGCGATTCGTCCAAATTATAAAGCAGATCATATAGGAAAACCTTACTCCCACGCTTCGGGGAATATGGGGGATCTTGAGGTTTATTCGTCGAAAATTTACTGGTTAATTGAAGTTACATTAATTCGCAATAAAACCCAACAATTAAATCACGAAACAACCGCTGTAATACGTCACTTATCTTCAAATGCTGAATTTAAAAAGCATTTAATTAAGTATCTATCTTTTATTGCTCCTATTGTGCATGATGATACTAAAGAGTTTTATGATATTTCTATCGTTAAAAATCAAAAGAAAGGCTATGCGATAAGCCTAAAACCATATTCAATTATGGATTTTGTAAAAGTAACATTAGTAAAAGACAATTTTAATGATATGGAAGCATATACTAAAAAGATAATGACTGATTTCAGGGCGCAATTATCATAGGAGCAAGGGAAAATATAAGATGGATGTTGAGGTGTGCCGTGTTAGCTATTCTCGCCTTTCTTCTCTTAGAACGAATGACACGAAGGTGGAAGGCTCTCTGCTTTAAAATGGAGGGATTCAGTAGGACTGTCCGATAGAGCTAAAAGCTTTTGAAAGACACCGTTATTCGTGGTATAAATATGTCTATACTAAATGAGTCAATCTCTTTTTTTAATTTTGTAACTATTTTGTTTAAAGGTACTTTTAATACAGGAGTATTTTCCTAATGAAGGTAAGTGGGATAAAGATTGTAGAAGTTAGAATTCGAAATTTTAGATCTCTTAAATCTGTGGATGTAGAAATCGACACTCTAACTATTTTTGTAGGGGCCAATAATTCAGGAAAGACAAGTTGTCTTGAAGCCTTGATGTTTGCAATGGGCTATGGGGCTAAACCTATAACGGATGATGATATTTACGTTGGCCCTGGCGAGACCTCTCCTCCAGCATCACGGTCAATTGTGATCGATGTTTTGATTAAGCCTGTAGATGATTCGAGAAAAGTTATTGATGCATTTCCAAGTGGAAGTTATTGGTTAACATTATGGGGGAATGGAACATCTCAAGATGAAAATGACGATGAGTTTATGGCATTTCGAACAAATTATTTTTGGAGTGACCAAAAGACATCATATCAAGTAGAGCGAAAGTTTTTAAGGGATTGGAGAGAGGACTCATCAAAACTTCATGAATCTATGACAATTGATGAAGCGGGTTTGATGAGTATGAAAATGATAGAGCCAATGGCTTTGTACTTTATGGATGCCAAACGCGATATTGATGAGGATCTGAAAAAACAAAGTTCTTTTTGGAGAAAAATGACTCGGGATTTAATTATTGAACCCGCTGAAAGAGCGGAGTTGGAGAAAGTGCTCACAGATTTAAATTTAGAAATGGTAGAGAAGAGTGAGGTTTTGAAACACATAAAAACACATATTGATGAATTAAAGTATTTTATTTCTACTGATACTGATGGCGTCAATATCGCGCCTGTGCCAAGAACATTAAGAGACATTGCAAAAGGAATAGATATTAATTTTACAACTAAGGGTGCCCAAACTTTTCCGCTGTCTAGACATGGGATGGGAACGAGAAGTCTTGCGGCAATTTTAGTGTTTCGAGCGTATATGACTTGGAAAATAAAACAAATTGGTAGCGATGATATGCATTCAATGTTAGCGCTCGAAGAACCTGAAAGTCATTTGCACCCTCAAGCTCAGAGGGCGTTAATTGATGATATGGAAAAAATTCCAGGTCAAGTTATGATAAGTACGCATTCCCCATATATTTCAAGTAAGACCTCAATAGAACATATCAGGTGCTTCTTCAAGGATGGGGCAGAGTCTTTTGTGTCATCAATACCTTCTGATGAATTGAACCCCAAGGAGATGGAGCAACTTAATAGAAGAATTTTGAATACTCGTGGCGATATGCTTTTCGCTCGAGCATTGGTCTTCTTTGAAGGCGAGACTGAGGAATTTGCTTTACCTATATTTGCAGAGGCTTATTTTGGTAAAAACGTGAATCATTTTGGTTTAAGTTTTGTGCCAGTTGATGGTGATAATTATAAGCCTTTTATTCTTATGGCACATCATTTTAGAATACCTTGGTTTATTTTTTCGGATGGCGAAAAGCTAACAGTTGAAAGACTTGAAAAGTCAATTAGAAAAATAGAACTAACAGATGTTTTTAAACAGAAAAATATTATAATATTGCCAGGCGGGCATACTTTTGAATCATACTGTGTTTCAGAGGGACACTGTAATGCTATAAAAGAAATGCTTAATGAATATCATCAAAGCAAAGATTTTCTTTCTGATTACATTGATCAGTTTCATGGCGAAAAAGGTAAGAAGGGGAAACCTAGAGATTACAAATCAAAAGGAGGTCCGGAGAGGGCCTTGACTGATAGTTTATCTTCAAACAAAGTTGGCTATGCTCGGCCCCTTGCGCGTTATATTTTAAACTCTAGAAAAGAAAGAAAAATACCAGTACCCATTGAACATTTATTAGAGATGGTTTCAGAAAAAATTAAATTTTCAGAAAAGATAAAGCCTGTTAGAAAGGTTAAGGTTGCGAAGAAATGAGTCAAATAAATCTAACCGACATACAGAAAAGTGTTGTTGATTATCAGGGTGGACCTCTATTAGTTGTAGCTGGACCTGGCTCGGGTAAGACAAGAGTGTTAACAGAACGCATAAGAAAAATTCTTAATGAGAAGACAGAGAATTTTAGAATATTAGGTCTTACATTTACAAATAAAGCTGCAAATGAAATGAAGGATAGACTTAAAGATATTGAAAATATATCTGACAAAGCTTTTATAGGTACGTTGCATAGTTTTTGCATGGAGGTTCTTTCGCAGCGAGGTAAGTCGGTTGGCATAGAAGGTATGCCACAAATTTTCAATACTTATCAAGACAGAAAAGAAGTTCTGATTCAGGGCATACAAGAAGACCCTGATCTTCTTCATGAACTTAAAATTCAAGGTGCTAAAAAGGAACAAAACGAAAAAATTGGACATTGGATGCGCCAAATTATAGTATACAAAAGTCAACTAATGATGCCTTCAGATGTTGCAGATGAATATGACAGAAAAGCCTATGAAGGCTACATGGCTGGGCTAAGGGCTTCTAATGCCGTTGACTACGATGATTTATTGCTTCTAACATATAGATTATTTTTTGAAAGACCAAAGATAGCATCTTTTTTTAGAAGGTTATATCGTTATATTTGTATTGATGAGGCTCAAGATTTAAACCCAGCTCAGTATGGAGTTATTAAATCTTTATGCGGGGATGAGTTTAAAAATATAGTTATGGTTGGTGATCCCAAGCAATCTATCTATGGTTTTAATACTGCTGATCCAGAGTTGATGAATCAGTTTAGGGAGGATTTTAGCGCAAAATATATAGAGCTGAACGAAAATTTTAGGTCGTCAAAACAGGTTGTAAATGCTGTAAAGGCTCTTGATAAAAACTACGAAGTAGAAGGGTTGCTTCCTATAAACGGTGAAGTGGATTTGATTATAGGTAAGGATGAAGACGAGGAAGTAAGCAATGTTATAAGCAAATTAAAAGAATTGTTGAAAAATGGGCATCCTGATGTTGAAGGAGAGATTGTATTGGAAAGATGTGCTGTTTTGGCGCGAACAAGATATGTGCTTTTAAAGTTAGAAGAAGAACTTGTTATTCGAAAAATTCCTCACTACAAGCAAATTTCGACCACCTATGAAATAGAATCAGTGCTGATGAAACAATATATGACATCTCTGAGGTTATTAGTTAATCCGAAAGATAGACTTCATTATGATTTACTAAAAAAAGAACTAAATCTGGATGATAGTAGTATTAAAAATCCGAAGGCTAAATTAGTAGATGGGATAAGCGTGATTAAGTCCTTATTGATAAGGGCTGATGTAAAACACAAAGACAGTCTTATTAAAGCCTTGGAAGTATTAGAATTAAAAAAAGGCTTTTTACAATTAAGGGGGAGTTTTAAAATATTAGAAGAGTATGCAAGTCATTGTGATGAAGAAGAGAAAAGAGGTATTTGGGAAGACATAAAGGTTATATCAGGTGAATGGGATCGGTATATTCGAGGTCGTATAGGTGGGCAAGCAGATTTAGCGGTATTTTTGACACATTTAGCTCTCGGAACTATGCAGCAACAATTTCAAGAAGGACTAGCCTTATTAACAGTTCATTCTTCAAAAGGATTAGAATTTGATGTTGTATTTGTAATTGGAATGAATGAAGGTACCTTTCCAGATTACAGGGCGCAAACGAAGAAAGAGTTAGCCGAGGAAAAGCGAAATGCTTTTGTAGCCGCAAGTAGATCAAAAAGATTGCTATATTTTTCATATCCCGAAACACGGATGATGCCTTGGGGAAGTAGCAAGGCTCAAGGTCCTTCAAGATATTTGAAAAATATAGGTTTGATTCAGCAATAGCCTACCGGTTAAGCCTAAATCTAGAATAGCTCTTATAAGCCTATTTTCTATCACCGTCTAGTTGTGAAACAGGGGTTGGCTTATAAGTTTATCAACAGTTTGGAGATAAAAGCTAAGATTAAGACCTTCAAAAAGAGAAACTAAGGGGTCAGCCCTCCAAAGTACAAACTAATCGAAAACGTTGTTTAAAGTTTTAAAGTTGCTGAAGAAGCGTAACGGTACGTTCATAAAGTATCAAAAAACTAATCACAAGATACCGGGGTAGGGTTAAATTATTGACAAAACCCCCTCTTTACACTAACTTATACTTATCATGGCAAACAAAAAATTAGCCTCTGAAAAAGTTACCTATGAAATTGATCCTTACAACAGGCTAAAAGACAGCGAATATCGTTAAGAGGCTGTGTCACAATTAAAAAAACGCTTCAAGAATGAAAAAAACATAATGGTAAAAGATGTCTTTTTTCAAAAACGTTGCTTATAGCGTAAATATGCGCTTTACCTTTTTTGTGATACGAATTATGACACAGTCTGTAAGCGGTTAGCGTTTAGAACATTGACAATTCTAAAAATAGGATATTTATGGGCAAGAGACAGAATAACCCAAAAATCACCTACGAGATTGATCCGTATAACCGATTGATTATTAATCAATCCGGCAAAGAAAGCAAGCTTTCCAGGTTTAGGCAGGTTCTTGACGGCCGCTTCAAAACTGATGCAAATAATACAGTATCTTATTATGTAAAAGCTCCCACGCCTAAAGGCGCCGATATTCCGTATCAAGTTAAACTCCAGGGGAAATGGGCTTTAGATAAAGATCATAACTTGTGTCTTACGCTTAATAAGTGGGGCAGAGAAACCCTGGGCGATAAATTAACATTGCAGGCTGATATCATCGACACATCAAAAAATTCTATTGTATTTGCTCTTACCACTACTACAAAAGAAAATACTCAATCCATTTATGTCCTCAAACTCAAAGGAGCATGGCAGGCTGATAAAAATAATCGCCTTACATTCAGGGTTCAAAAAGAAAAAGGAAGCCATGATATCCTTACTTTTAGAGGCGCGTGGAAAATAAACAAACAGCATCAAATCATCTATCAGTATGAAAAAGCCCAGCTTATTCGCAAACGCAAAAGAATTCACACACTGATCTTCCAAGGCTATTGGGATATAAAAGACAAAGGCCGCATATCTTATGTGCTTGACCAACAATCAGATTCTATTTTTGCTTTTAGAACCAGTGTAGGCATATTCAAGGACAAGTATATCAAATATGAGGTAGGTATAGGCGTTGCCCGAAAACCAAAACCAATAAAGCGGGTGCTTATTCTATTCGGTAAATGGAAGATTAAAAAAGGCGTAGGCCTAATATTTGAAGTAGAATACGCAAACAAAAAAATTCACGCTATTGTTTTTGGAGCAGAAGCTAAGCTAACCGCTAAAGATAGTATAAGCTTTAAGCTTAAGAACGAGCAAAATAAAGGCCTCAATGCTCAATTGCAGCTTTCCCGCAAGATACTAAAAGGAGATGGGTTGTCGTTTTTGCGTTTTCTGAAATCAAAAGGGGAAAGTGTTGTTACTATAGGAGCAGGTTTTAGATGGTGAAAATAGCTGTTGGCTCATGGCTGATAGCTGATAGTATTAAAACAAAAACTTTAGAAAAAGGAGATTTAGAAAAATGGGAAAATTAGGATGTGTTAAAGATAAGTTTAGCGGCAAGGATTATTTAATGCGGGCGTATTTGCCGATTATGAAACTACCTAAGAAAGTTGATTATACGCCTAAGTTATCGCCAGTAAGAGATCAGGGCGATGAAGGGACTTGTGTAAGCTTTGCCTCTGCAAGCGGAATGAAAGAATATCAAGAAATACTTGATTATGGAAAATCAATAAAGCTTTCTCCGCGGTTTATTTATAGCGAATGTAAGAAAATTGATGGAATGCCGGAAGCGGAAGGCACAACGCTTCGTGCGGCAATGCAGGTGTTAAACAAAAATGGAGTTTGTCAGGAAAAATTCTGGCCGTATCAATCATATCAAACAGACAAGGCCAAGAAAGGATTTTCTGCTAATGCTAAAAAATTCCGCATTAAGACTTATGCTCGTATCCTTAACCTGAATGAACTGCGCCTAAGCCTTGCTAATAAGGGGCCATGTGTTATTGGTGTTCAGGTGTTTGAAGGGATGATGAAGACGAAGACAGGTATTGTTTCAATGCCAAAGAAAAAAGAATATCCTTTGGGGGGCCATGCAATTTGTCCTGTAGGTTATGATGATAAAACGAAGCTGGTTAAATTTAAAAACTCCTGGTCGGAGAAATGGGGCAAAAAAGGCTATGGGTTTTTACCTTACGCTTATATCGAAAAATATATGATGGATGCTTGGAGCTCGGTTGACATTGAGGATCCTAACCCGCTGACTTTGGCAAGTGTGTTGAGCTACGCTCAAGCGGTTAGCGTATAGCGTTTAGCGAATAGGAAAATAATGAATTTTAAAGAGGAAAACATCAAAAAACATTCAGAATTGTTTTGTGTGACTGATGAGGTGCATGCATTAGCTGATGAGTTAATGTATGCTTTTAATTGCAAATCAAATACAGAAGATTTTCGGCCTAGTCAAATGCCGCTACATAAAACAGTTTTTCTATATCTATTCAATGCCGCGTTGAAACAATATGCTTCGATTAAAGTTCTTTGTTTAGAAGGGTATGGACAAAGTTCGTCTATAATATTGCGTTCTATGCTGGAAAACCTGATTTCTATCAAGTATATGATTTTTAGTGAGAATACTAGTTCTTTGGCCGAAAGATTTATAGGTTATAGATGGATAGATATGCGCAAAAGTTTAAATTATTGGCGTATGGAGGATAAAGTAAAGAATAAAGATCTTAGAGATAAAATCCTGTTGAAAGAAAAAGAAATTGAGCAAAAATGTAAAGATTTTAAAGAAAGATTTAATATTAAAAAAGGGCAGTTGAAAACTTGGTCAGGTTTAAGCATTGAAGAAATGGCCCAAAAAGCCGATATGTTGGCTGATTATAATTTGATGTATAGATTAAGTTGTAATTTTTCTCATTCAGGATTTCTGGGGGCTCAGCCCGGAGTAGATAAGGGGCTAAATCACACCTTATTTTCTTCAAAGCCGGCTTTTGACTTCATTATAGGTGTTTTGGAAAGTGCTATCCAATATCTTCATGAATTTCTAAGCACTTATAATCATATGTTTAAATTAGAAAAAGAGAGAGAACTGTCTGATTTTCACAAGAAAGCTATAAAGGTATTTGGAATGTCAAAATACAAGGAGAATGATGGGTAATATAATCTTTATTCACGGGATTAATCATCAAACAACAGGCTATAGCAACTGGCTGGTTCAGATTCTTTAAAATTAAAAGGTAGGTGAGAAATGGGGAAAACTGCAAAATTCGATTTTAATTCTAAGGCAAAAAGATATAATGCGAAAAATGCTTTGCTGTTAGCGGAAGCTTCACAACTAGCATATAAACCCATCCGAGAAGTGAAGGCGATAGTAAAGAGTAAATGGGGCTTCGAAGAATGCATCTTTTTGGACAAGGAAGATACCCAAGCTTATATTATCGCTAACACTGAAGTGATTATATTAGCCTTTAGAGGGACTCAATGTATTCAGGATTGGTTGACAGATGCAGACGTGCGGCTAATTAAGGATGCCTGGGGGCAAGTGCATAAAGGATTTTCAACAGCGTTAGATTCTGTTTGGCGCGAGATTGAAAAAATTGTATCTAAATATCAAAACAATGGCCAATCAATTTGGATTACAGGCCATAGCTTAGGGGCAGCACTGGCAGCGCTCGCGACTGCTAGGTTTTTGCAGAAAAACAGGGACATAAACGGACTGTATACTTTTGGCCAGCCTAGAGTAGGCAATGCTATATTTGCTAGAATCTTTAATTTAAGGTTTAAGCATAGAACTTATCGCTTTGTTAATAACGAGGACATTGTGACGCGAATACCTCCAACTGCGATGAAATATGAGCATATAGGATCGGTTTTTTATTTTGATACTTCAGGGAGACTTCATCGTGGGATAAAATGGTGGAGAATGTTCATGGACAGGTCTCTGAGCAAGATAGTGCGTGCATCTATTAGGTATGAAAAGCTAAACGAGCAATTTCCTAATGGTATTCATGATCATGAGATTGACCGATATATAAAAAGGATAAAAAAGAACAGTGCCTGACAGATAATTGGAGACTTATGAAAAATAAAAGCATACGGACGATTTTTCTAACAGCTTTTACAGTCATGTTTTTAACTGTAAAAGTTTTTTGTTATCCCGCAGATGTTCAAGACATCAGCGGATCGAAATATTTTCCCGCGGTAAAGGAAGCCATTGCCAATGCCGAAAAATCTATAAAAGCTGTAATGTTCCTTATGGAACTGCCGCAGAATAAAACCAATAATAAAGTACAGCAATTAGTAAATGAGTTGATTGTCGCGCATGAAAGAGGTGTAAAGGTCGAAGTTATTTTGGATCAGAACGTAGACTTTGTGAATCAGAGGCATGAAAGCGATTGGCTGGGGAAGGTGAGAAGTTTTCGCGCTTACAAACAGCTTAAAGAAGCCGGGGTAGCGGTGCATTATGATGAAATATCTACGTACACACATGCTAAGGCAATAGTGATTGACGAGAAGATAGTAATCTTGGGCAGTACAAACTGGACGCAAACATCATTACAAAGAAGTATAGAAACAGACGTTCTAATAAATTCAGAAGAAGCTGCTAGAAGCTATTTAGAATATTTTAAGACTATTCAAATTGATGAAAGTATTGAAAAATACATTGAATTTTTAAAACAGGGAATTTCTGTAAGCAATGATTTTATGCAATCAGCAAAGCTTGCTCCGCAAATGATGAAACAGCATGACGAACGGAGCCTTGATATATATTTATTTTTACTGAGACAGGCATCCTCCTACGCTACCTACTCCGTCAAGACTACGAAGGTCAAGAAAGCTTCGGAGGACAGGCACGAGTTAACACTTGATTATGATGTGATAGCGAAATATTTAGGTATAGACAAAAAAATGGATAAAATCGCTTATCGCAGGCAAATATCTAAGGTGTTAAAAAAGCTGGATAAGAAGTATAAATTGATAACTGCTGATCTGGCCTATGGAAAAGACGCAAGAATAACAATTCTCGGTAACAAAGAAGAAGGCGGGCTATTTCATTTGCCGAAAGATTATTTTACTTTCGGCTGGAACAAGCAAATATCTATGCGGGCGAAGTTCTGTTATTTAATCAACTTTGCGGAGGCGAATATAAGTGATACCCAACCGTATTGGTCAAAAAGCGTTAAAGAGATAACGAAGAAATATGGCAATATAAGCCGTGATGTCATTGCTAAGGGCATGGGGGAATTGAGGGTTAGAAAGCTTATAGAGGTTATGTATGATGACCTGACTGATAAGGATTATAGAAAACGAAGCCCGAAGATGTATAAAATCGTCAAATTATATGATGCTAAAAAATTAGACCTTGAACTGGCACGGGTAGCGGAGCAATATGGAGAAAAGGAATATAAACAGGCAAGAAAATACGCGGAGATAGTATTTGAAAAATACAATCCGCAGATAATAGAGGATATAATTTTAAAGACAAAACAATATGGCTCTAAGAAAGTCAAAGACGCGTTTGTGATAGTAGCCAAAAAGAATATAGACAATCCGAAAAGAAAATATAGTTACGTGGTCGGGATATTGGAGAATTGGGGGGCGAGATGAGGAGCTGCAAATATGCACATAATCAAGGAGGCAAAATCTTATGATGCAAATAATTGGAATTCTATTGGCTTTAAATAGCATAGTAATTGCATTCTGGTTGATAACTACAGGGCAGCAACAAAAAGGGAGTCTTTTACTTGTTTGCGCCTTGGCAGTATTTTTTGGAATCTTTTTAATTGTAAAAGACAGAATAATTGAAATCACTATCAAGGGGGTAGGGACTATTAAAACGGCTTCTGAAAAAGCGGTGTTAGATGCTAAACAAATTGAAGGAATTAAGGAGAGAATGGAATCCCAAAGCGTAATTGTAGAATTAGTGGCCAAAGAGGCAAAAGAAACTAAAGAATTATCTGAAGAACTTGCAAATAAAAATGAAATTGCTGGTAAAAAGTTAGAAGACATAGATAAAACAGTTCAAAAAGCCTCAGATACCTTAACAGAACTTGAAGCTATTTTAGAATTTACAGCGACAGTAACTGACGCACAGAATGATGATAGACAAGCGTTTGACAAACTAAAAGCCTGGGCAGAGGATAAAACTTATCAATTTTCACAGCGTGCACAGCGAGCGTGGAAGACTATATTAGATGAACACGCTAGCGGGATGTATGAAAGTGGTTTTAGTATACCATGGCGCAAAGGGATTGATCCATCAAAACTCACATTGCAAAATTTAAAGCAGAATTATGATAAGGAAGCAATTTATTTAAGGCCAGCCTTTATTGAATATATATGGAAACGAGAGGATTTTTCAAAAAAGGAAAGGATGCAATTTTTGATAGATGTTATAAAAAACGATCAAAGTCTGAAAGCAGTAGAATACGCAGGAAGATATTTTGCAATGGCAGCAGATTTAAAAATAAAACCATTGGCAGTGGAGCATTTTACTAAATGGTGGGATGAAAACAAGGATAAGATAGAAGAAAAACAATGAATCCCATAGATGTTTTTTAATAATGAGGCCGAATGCCCGGAATGCGGACAGATCATCAATAAAGAATAACAAATATTCATCAAGCAATACGAATCCGTGAAAACGGGCAAAAGTCTTTCGCCAAAGGCGAATGTCTTTTGGTGTTGCGGCTGTTCTGGCTTGCAGTAAGCAAGACAGAAGAGTGATGAATATATCCCAAGTGAATCGGCGAGCACTGCTGAAGGCGACTGATCTCGGGGAGACAGATGCCGAAAGCGTGCGAGCCATGTAAGATGAGGATGCCCTTGGCGGAGCGTGGGTAGGGTACATCATAGAGAGCCAAGGGAAGGACGAGCCCGAGACGAGATTCCTTATTAACGGCGGCGGCTTTTTTATCCCGCCAGAGGCGGGATATTTTAGAGCTTGGCTCGGG
>CAYTGV010000021.1:0-26421 GCA_964437495.1 uncultured Planctomycetia bacterium
TAACTACCTCCTGGTATAATCATAAACTATAGGCTGGATTATACCTGATTACAATAATTAACAATAGATTACGAAGATTAAACTATTAATCTTCTGTCTAGACATCCTGCTGCTTTACTCTTTACAGAATGTCTTCTTTTTAAAAATCCTTACTAAATTTGAAATATCATCAAACAATTCTTTGCTATTTGGAAAATCCCGGGTGCCTACTGTAAACGTGAGCAGGATAAGGGACTTTTTATCATTATTAGTAATCGCTACCTGATAACAGCAAAGATCAGTCCTTTTAGGGCTATTATATTTCAATTTATAACGAATACCAAATGTTTCTTTGGTTTTAAAAGGCTCTTCGAACTCTAATTTTGCTTCTATTGCCCTGATCAATCCCGCGATGATCGCTTCAAATAAAAGATCCGTATTGGGTACGCCATCTATATTTTGATATGAAACATTAAAATTACGCAGAATCTTAGAACCCTTTTCTAATTTTGGCTCTCTTATCTGCATATGCAGCAGTTTTTCCCTTGAGCGCACCAGCTGCCAATCCTTGGGGTAGCAAAAACTGAATCCAAACTTATTAGATATAACCTGCTTATATCCTGAAGGAGCCGTTTGTTCAATAAAATTATTAAAAGTCAAATCATCTTTTGGATTTTTCCGAGATTGTTCAGAGGAAAACGCTTTTCTGGATAGATAGAAATGCCATAATAATTTTAAAATAAAATAGATAGATAAAATCCCGGCCAGAGAATAGATAAGCGAACGCATCAATCCTTGTTCTCTTGGACTAAGTATCATATATTCAGTATTCAGCAACACAGAAAGAGATACCAGGCAAAAAATCATAAGCAGGACATGAACAGGAAATAAATCACGAATCTTGATTTTTAACATGCTTTTTATGGTTCTTTCTTATTTAGGTTGGTGAAAAACTTAATCTCCGTAATCTTTTGGTGATCTATGTAATCAGGGGCATTTTTAATTTATTTGATTCTTTCTTATTTAAGGTGGCTTTTAGTCGAAAATGATTGAATAATTTTTAAGCAAATTCAGGATTTTAGACAAATATAGATTGATTTATTGGGTACCCTTTTAAGCGCGAGGACTGTCTGAGTCATTGACATTAAAAATGTCAATGGGGAGTTCCACAGCGCCAAAAAATCAATTTAGATTTGTTAATCCCGCCATACTTTATGGCGGGAAAAATCATGCTAAGCGTAAAATTTTCTAATCATCTTTCTCAGCAATAAGTTATTGCTTTTTCTCACCATTATTAAGAATGACCATTTATTTTCATAACCTGTAAATAATTTAGTCCTAGAGATCCATTCAATTTGATTAAAAATTATCCTCTTTTATTATAAATAGTTAAATAATAGATAGCAAACTTTAATTTAGGGCCTGCTGAAAAATTCATCCGACCCTGATTGCAAAGATTGAACAAAAGATTACATAGATTAAGTAGGAATGCAAAAGCGTTGTGATAATTTTAATGTAGGAATTTAAAACAAGAAGGTAAAATTAGAAATTATTATTTCATGAATTTTTTAGTGAGCAGAGGAACGATTTTAAAAAGGTCTCCAACAATACCATAGGTAGCTAATTTAAAAATAGGCGCATCCGCATCCTTGTTTATAGCCACAATTATGTCAGCTGATTGCATGCCTACTAAATGCTGGATCTGACCTGATATGCCTATTGCAAAATAAATCTTAGGACATACTGTTTTTCCGGTTTGCCCTACCTGATGAGAGTAAGGCTTATATTCGCTGTCAACAGCTGCACGTGATGCTCCCACCGCTGCACCGATTGCCTTAGCAAATTCTTCAATGATTTTAAAATTTTCAGCGCTGCCTACTCCACGGCCACCAGATACAATAATATCTGCTTCTGCGATATTAACTGTTTCTTCAAGCTCCTCAATAAGATCGATAAGACTTGTTTTGCTATGAAGTTTAATCTCTTTAGTATCAACTTCAATTATTTCACCTTTATACTTTTTATCAACTACTGCTTCTTTCATCACTTTATGACGTACCGTAGCCATTTGAGGCCTGCGGCTGGGACAGATTATTGTAGCCATAATATTACCGCCAAAAGCCGGACGGGTCTGAAGAAGCATGCCATTGCCTTCGTCTATATCCAGCCCAGTACAATCAGCTGTAAGCCCGGTTTTTAACTCTACAGCTACGCGAGGGATAAGAGATCGCCCTATCGATGTTGCACCTGTAAGCACTATTTCCGGGTTAGCTTTGCGAATAATATGCGCCAAAGCCTGCGAATAATATTCAGCCTGGTAATTTTCGAGTTTTTTATCTTCAAGAACATAGACTATATCTGCGCCGCGCTCTATCAGTTCTTTTGCCTTGGGCTTAACACCGTTGCCCAACAGTACAGCCGCCAGCCTTTGATTTCTTTTCTGTGCCAGTTTTTTCCCCTCTCCAAGAAGTTCAAAAACTACTGACTGGATCACCCCTTTTTTCTGTTCGGCAAAGACCCAGACATCTTTAAACTCATCAAGAGAAACTTCGAGCTCTTCCTTTTTTCTCAAAAGAATCGCGTCAAATTTACAGATATCAACACATACTCCGCATAAAACACAGTTATCATTAATAACTGCCACATTATTAACCATATCAATAGCATTATATGGGCATGCTTTTACACAAAGTTTACATCCGACACATTTTTCTTGGATTACTTCAATAGCCATAACTAATTAATTTCACCTTGTAAAAGTTCCTGTAATTTTGCTGCCACATCTTCCGGCTCTCCATGCAGCACCTGTCCGCCCTCGCGCACAGGCGGGCTGAAGATTTTTAATACCTGAGTAGGAGATCCGTCAAGTCCGATCTTTTTCTCATCAGCCTTGACATCCTCTGCCGTCCATTTGATAATTTCAGCTTTCTTAGAACGCATCATACCTTTCAAAGAAGGCATGCGCGGATCATTGATTTCCTTTACAACTGTAAGCACACAGGGAAGAGGTATTTCAATGATTTCATACCCCTCTTCTACCATTCTCTCAATTCTGAAAATCCTTTTACCCTTTTCCTCTTTGACCTCTTCTATTTTTTTCACATAAGTTGCCTGAGGCATATTCAGCCATACAGATACTCCAGGCCCTACCTGAGCTGTATCCCCATCTATAGCCTGCTTCCCGCAAATAATAACATCAACACTGCCAAGCTTCTTTATTCCCATAGCCAGGGCATAACTTGTAGCAAGTGTATCACTGCCGGCAAAAGCCCGATCTGAGAGCAAAATACCTTCATCACAGCCGAGTGAGATCGCCTCACGCAATACAGCCTCTGCCTGTGGCGGCCCCATGGTAATTACAGTCACTTTACCTTCAAACCGGTCTCTAAGACGCAATCCCTCTTCGATCGCATACATATCAAAGGGGTTGATAATAGACGCTACTCCGTCGCGTATCAGTGTATTATTTTCCGGATTGATCCGAATATCAGTCGTATCTGGAACTTGTTTTATGCAAACAACTATATTCATTTCTTATTTCTTTCTTGAAGCTGCAATCGCTTCTTTAATTAAATTAGTAGCAATTATACTGCGCTGTATCTGATTTGTGCCTTCATAAATCTGTGTTATTTTGGCATCACGCATAAATTTTTCTATTGGATATTCCTTCATATAACCATAACCGCCATATATCTGCACCGCGTCTGTAGCCACTTTCATAGCCACATCTGAGGCATACAGTTTAGCCATAGCGGATTCTTTGGCAACCTTGGTACTGCCGCTGTCTATCTGTCTGGCAACGCTATAAACAAGCCCCCGTGCTGCTTCTACTTGAGTAGCCATATCAGCAAGCATAAACTGTATACCCTGAAAACTAGATATAGGCTTACCAAACTGTATACGCTGGCGAGAATAATCAATAGCCAGGTCAAGTGCTCCCTGCGCGATCCCAAGCGCCTGAGCAGCAACTCCAGGACGCGAAAGATCAAATGTCTTCATAGTAATGACAAATCCCAGGCCCTCTTTGCCAAGTAGATTACTTTTATGCACCTTGCAGTCCTGAAAAACCAGCTCCCGCGTTGTAGATGTCCTGATACCAAGCTTATCTTCTTTTTTCCCAAAAGTAAAACCCGGAGTCCCTTTTTCAATTATAAAAGCCGATGATCCCCTTTGGCCTTTGTTCTTATCCGTCATCGCAATAACAACATAAACCTCAGCGTCTCCGCCATTTGTGATAAAATGCTTAAGGCCGTTCAGGATATAATAATCTCCATCCTTTTTTGCCGTTGTTTCAATTGCTCCGGCATCACTTCCGGCATTAGGTTCAGTAACCGCAAAGGCACCTATTCTTTTTCCGCTGGCTAAACCCGGCAGAAATTTTTTCTTCTGCTCATCATTACCAAAAAGTATAATAGGATCAGTACCTAAGGCAGAAGCCGCGTAGCTTACAGCTACTCCACCGCAAACTCGTGCCAGCTCCTCAGTAACCAGACAAAGTTCAAAAACTCCCGCGCCCATTCCGCCATACTTTTCATCTACATAAACGCCAAAAAGATCGGCTTCTGAAAGCATTTTCATGATTGCCCAAGGAAATTCTTCCTTTTCCTCAAGCTCCTTAACAATAGGTTTGAGCTTTTCCTGAGCGATTCTACGGGCCAAGTCCCTGACCATTATCTGCTCTTCACTAAGCAAATAATCCATAACTCTTTGCTCCTTTCAAAGTAATGTATCGATAACTTAAAATAAAACTACTAAAATATTTAAATTTGTAATTTTTTCTTTTGAAGTTCTAATATAGTGAAAATCGTGTTTAATTATACCTAAAATAGCTTATAGTGTCAATTAGTAAACTAACAAAATAAAGGGCAACTTGAACATTAGTTGCCCTTTATTTTTTGAGTCTTCGAATAAAACAATTGTTTATTCAAACTTTTTCAAGACTAATGTCACATTATGCCCGCCAAAACCAAGCGAGGTGGATATAGCGGCATTAACCTGTTTTTTTCTAGCCGTATTCGGAACATAATCCAAATCACAATCAGGATCAGGAGTCGTATAATTTATTGTCGGAGGGATAATACCCTCTTTTACGGCTAATGCAATTGCCGCGAATTCTACTCCCCCTGCAGCACCCAGCATATGACCGGTCATTGATTTTGTCGAGCTTACTGCCACCTTTTTAGCCAGATCACCAAAAACTGTTTTTATCGCAATGGTCTCAACCTTGTCATTCATAGGGGTCGATGTGCCATGCGCATTAATATAATCAATCTGATCGATATTGAGTCCAGCATCTTTAAGGGATAGAGCTATACAGCGCGCTCCGCCTTTACCCTCTGGATCAGGAGCAGTCATATGATAAGCATCTCCGCTCATCCCATAACCTACTATTTCACCATAAATATCAGCGCCTCTTTTTTTAGCATGCTCAAGTTCCTCTAAAACTACTACTCCGGAACCCTCAGCCATAAGAAATCCATCTCTATCCTTATCAAAAGGCCTTGATGCCCTCAGAGGATCGTCATTTCTTGTTGTCAGGGCCTTTAAGGCACAGAATCCTCCGTGTCCTAAAGGAGTAATACAGCTCTCTGTCCCACCGGCAAACATGGCCACGGCATCTCCTCTTTGGATAATTTTGAAAGCATCCCCGATACAATGGCCACCTGTTGCGCAAGCGGTAGTCACACAAGAGTTTGGACCTCTTATTCCAAGGCTAATGGAAACCTGACCCGGTGCCATATTAACAATCAGCATGGGTATTAGAAAAGGCGATATCTTTTTCGGACCCCGTTCCATAAAGCTCTTTTGCTGCTCTTCAACAACATGTAGGCCGCCGATACCAGTGCCAATAATAACACCAATGTTATCCCTGTCAGCTTTATCAAGGTCTAATCCAGAATCAATCAGAGCCATCTTGCTAGCATAGACAGCAAATTGGACGAATTTATCCATTCTTTTGAGTTCTTTAGGACCTATATACTTGGAAGGTTCAAAATTTTTAACTTCCGCATCAATTGTGGATGAAAAACCAGTTGTGTCAAAATAACTTACTTGACCTGCCCCGCTTTTCCCCTCAGTCAAAGAATGCCAAAATTCTTCTTTTGTATTTCCAATAGGTGTTACTACCCCTATACCTGTTACAACAACTCTTTTCTTATCCATAATTTAATATTAATACAGCTAAACTATATCCTTAATAGTATTTTGTGATTTAAGTAATGTTAACGTTAATAATCTTATTCTTTACTTGTTGTTTTTGAATCAATATACTTGATTGCTTCGCCCACAGTTGTCATTTTCTCCGCGTCTTCGTCAGGAATCTCAATCCCAAACTCTTCCTCAAGCGCCATTACCAATTCAACTGTGTCTAAAGAATCTGCACCCAAATCATCAACAAACGAAGCTGTTGCATTAACTTCTTCTGCTTTAACCCCTAATTGATCAACTATTATTGCTTTTACTTTATCATCTGCTGCCATTTTTTTCTTCCTCCTTTCAAGAGTGCTACATAACCATTCCGCCGTCGATTTTAATCACCTGGCCTGTTATATAGCTTGCGTCGTCACTGACTAGAAATAATACTAAATTACCCACATCTTCAGGCCTGCCGAATCTTTTAAGAGGGATCTGCTTACGCATAGCCTCTTTTACTTCTTCAGACAAGACCTCTGTCATTTTTGTTTGGATAAAACCAGGAGCAATAGCATTAACATTTATATTTCTTGATGCAACCTCTTTAGCTACGCTTTTGGTCAGCCCTATAATCCCAGCTTTTGACGCTGCATAGTTTGCCTGACCTGCATTACCAATCACGCCAATAATTGAAGCTACATTAACGATCCGGCCTGATTTTTGCTTGAGCATTACCTTTATAGCTGCCTTGGTACAATTAAATGTACCCTTTAGATTAACTGATATTACCGAATCCCAGTCCTCTTCCTTCATCCTTAGCAGCAAACCATCTCTGGTAATGCCCGCGTTATTGATTAGTATATCTATTTTTTGGAATTTGTCAATAATTTTGTTCATAGCTTCTTCGCATTGCTTTAAGTCACACACATTTAAAGACAGCCCCATGCATTGCACTCCCAAACCTTCAATCTCGGCTGTTGCATTTTTAAGATCTTCGGCATTCACATCACATAAAACACAATTAGCACCTTCTTTGGCAAGAACCTCAGCAATTTCTTTGCCAATACCGCGTGCCCCACCGGTTATTACTGCAATTTTTCCCTCTAGCCTCATATTATCCCCCCTAATTCTTCATTGAGTTTCAAAAAATTATCAGGTTTTTCCAGGTTAAAAACCTTAAGTCCCCTGTCGATTCGCCCCAATAAACCGCGCAAGACCCTGCCCGGGCCAAACTCAAAATAATCCGTTATACCTTGTTCCATTAAAGTAATGATACTCTTCTGCCAGTAAGTGGTATGGCTAACCTGCCTTGTAAGTAATTCCTTTATCATACCCTCATCTGTCAAAAATTCCGCTGTTACATTTGGAATAAAAGATATAGCAGGCTTAGATACATGCACCTTTTCTAAGGCTTGCTTCAACTTATCCGCAGCAGGGCGCATCAAAAAGCTATGAAAAGGCCCGCTTACATCAAGAGATATAACTCTTGTAGCCCCAGCCTGTTGTGCCATATCGTTGGCCTTGACAATTCCTTCTCTTGTACCGGAAATAACGATCTGCCCCGGACAGTTCAGATTTGCAATTCCCACCTTTGCTGCTTTGGCAATATTCTGTGTTTTTTCAATATCCAATCCCAGGATACAAGACATTGCCCCTGGATTAATATTTGATGCCTCATCCATAAAAATACCTCTTTTATGCACAAGACGCAGCGCATCCGCAAAGTCTATTGCCCCGCAAGCTACCAAGGCACTGTATTCACCCAGGCTCAAACCAGCGCAAGCGCAAGGCATAATATTCAAATCCGCAAAATCGCTCTTCAATACTTCCCAGGCTGCAATACTATGAGTAAATATTGCCGGCTGGCAAAATGCGCTAGCCGTTAATTTCTCAATTGGTCCCTCAAAGCATAGTTTCTTTAAATCAAATCCCAGGACCTGGTTTGCATTATCAAAAATCCTATCCGCGCTTTTGAATTGCCCGCACAGCTCTTTAGCCATACCAACATATTGCGCACCTTGACCAGGAAATATATAGGCTATTTTGCTTTTATCCATTTCTTATTTCCTTTTTCCTTATAATAATATTACTTATTTTCTTCTGTCAAAGTATCGATTATATGCTGATTAACATTATGTAAAAGAGATTCATGCGCAACCCGTATAGCGTTTTTAATCGCATTGGCAGACGAGCCTCCATGAGCTATTATGCAAACTCCATCTATTCCAAGCAAAGGCGCCCCACCGTATTCAGAATAGTCGATCTCTTTCTTAAGAGCCTTAAATGCGGGAGCACTAAGCAATGCCCCCAGCTTAGTAAATATGTTTAATGACAGATTTCTTTTAATCATTTCTTTTATCGCATCAGCCAGCCCCTCAGAAACTTTCAAAACAACATTTCCCAAGAAACCGTCACAGACAATCACATCGCAATTACCGGTATAAATATCCCGGCCTTCCACATTCCCAATAAAATTTATATTTTTGTTCAGCTCAAGAAGCTTAAAAGTCTCCTTAACAAATTCAGGTCCTTTGGTTTCTTCCTCCCCGATATTAAGCAGCCCTACTTTTGGACTTTTCTTACCCAAAACATGCTGGCTATAAATACTGCCCATAATACCATATTGCAGCAGATTTTCAGGCTTTGCATCGATATTTGCCCCCATATCAATCATTTGCACAACATCTTTCAATGTCGGCAGAAAAACACTTATACCCGGCCTATCAACTCCCGGCAAAATCTTTAAAAAAAGGCTTCCCGCGCAGATAACCGCTCCGGTATTTCCAGCTGAGACAATAGCATCAGCTCTCTTTTCCTTAACCATCTTAACCGCAACATTTACAGACGAATCTTTTTTACGCCTTACGCTGGTAGCCGGAGAATCATTCATCTCAATAATCTCAGTAGCATTCTCTATAGATATATTATCAGGAACTCCACGAGAAGAAGACAGTTTTTTATCAATAACTTCCTTAACCCCGACAAGAATGATCTCGGCTTCAATTTCCCTGGCAGCCAGTATCGCCCCTTTGATGATCACATCAGGCGCTTTATCCCCGCCCATTGCATCGACAGCTATTCTCATATATATCCTTTTATTTTATGGAACCTGCGATTAATTCTTTTTCACTTTTTCTTTTTTTTCAACATACTTGGTTTCCTTGTACATGCCGCAATGCGGACATACATGATGCGGCAGCTTAGGCTGATGACAGCTAGGACATATTGCCATTGCCGGATCAGACAGCTTAGTATTAGCGCGTTTTTTATCTCTTCTTGTTTTCGAATGTTTCCTTTTTGGATGAGCCATTGTTTTCCTCCTTTAATGAGTACGTGATTTATGGAACAAAGTGCTCGTAAACCACCGTGCGAATTAAATCCGCCGCACTTTTTGGCGGATCACTTACTTTAACTAATTTATATCAATCCCTCTATTAAAATCCTGTTTATCAAAACAAACACATTGTCTTTTATTCAGATTATTACCGCAGCCAGGGCAGATACCATTGCAATCTTCCCTGCACAACAACTTTATCGGATAATCAAGTATTACTTCATCTCTGGCAATTGCGCTGATATCAATGACCTTACCCTCATTTACAGGTCTTATTATATCGAATTCCTTCCTGATATTGTAGTATCCTGTCTCTAAACAACGGCTGCATGGAAACTCAGCCGTGGCCTCAATGCTTAAGTGTATCAGCACATTATCGTACTGGCGATTAACAGTAGCCTGTATTTTAATCGGCTCAATGAACTGAAGATCCTTTCTCTCCAGATCAAGATCTTTCCCTGTGCTAAGCTGCTCAAGAATTAATCCATCCTTGGGTATTTCACCGACATTTATTTTCATTTTTTGTTCCGGATTAATTCAAGCGTATCCATCGCGATCAACCGCTCTTCTTCAGTATGGATAGTAAACAATTTCATCTTTTCCCCGATAATATTGCTTAATTCCCTGCGTAGCCTTTTTCCAATAATAGTCATATTCTCACCAATACCAGCAGTAAGAATAATCGCATCCGCTCCGTTCATTGCCGCGATATAAGAACCGATATATTTCTTAACTTTATATATGAAAACATCAATTGCCAGCTTTGCCCTTTCATTGCCTTCTTTGGCAAGTTTGAGCAAATCACGCATATCATTACTAATTCCCGATAGTCCAAGGAGTCCGCTTTTTCTGTTCATCAACGCATTTAGCTGCGCTATATTCAATTTCTCTTTTTCCATAATATAGCCGATCAAGGCCGGATCAATATCTCCGCAGCGGGTACCCATAACCAAGCCTTCAAGCGGAGTAAAACCCATGCTTGTATCAATAGATCGTCCATGTTTTACAGCCGCGATACTACACCCATTTCCTAAATGACAGGTTATCAGCTTCAACTTTTCCAAAGGTCTTTTAAGTACTTTTGCTGCGGCCTGAGCAACATATCGATGCGAAGTCCCATGAAAACCATAACGCCTGATACAATATTTTTCATAAAGCTTATACGGCAATCCATACATATAGGCTTCTTGCGGCATAGTCTGATGAAAGGCAGTATCAAATACCGCTATTTGACTAACTCCGGGAAAATGCTTCATTGTTGCCTTGATCCCATTATAAGCCGGCGGGTTATGCAAAGGAGCAAGCTTGCTGTAATATTTTATTCTTGAAAGAACTTCATTGTCTATTATCACAGACGTTTTAAACTCTTCGCCGCCATGCACAACCCTGTGTCCGATAGCGCTAATATCCGCTTTTGAACTTAAAGCGCCCCATTTAGGATCTCTAAGCAGGGCATCTATCTTTTCAATTGCTGCAAAATGATCCGGAAAATATACCTTTGATTTATAAGTATCTTTCCCTTTATGATGCTCTATAAGGGAATTAGTATTTCCTATCTTTTCAGCCATACCTTGAACTAAACTTAATTTTGTTTCCATACAAAAAAGCTGGTATTTAATCGAAGAACTGCCGCAGTTTACAACTAGAATATTCATAAATTCATTTTTTCCAATCAAATAATTACTGATTTTCTAAAACCCTTATAGCCGTTGTACATACGGCATTGACTACTTCATTTATGGTACAACCGCGTGAGAGATCGCTGCATGGTTTCTTTACCCCGTTCATCATCGGGCCAACTACTTCTGCTTTTGCCAAGCGCTGTACCATTTTATATGAAATATTGCCTGCATTTAAATCCGGAAAAACAAGCACATTAGCCCGACCCGCAACATTACTATCAGGCGCCTTTATTTTGGCGACCTCAGGAACAATAGCCGCATCCAGCTGAAGCTCCCCGTCCGCGATCAGTTCCGGGTATTTCTTCTCTATCAATCCCTTGGCTTTAATTACCTTATCTACCATTTCATGCTCAGCGCTTCCCTTTGTTGAAAAGCTCAAAAGCGCCACACGAGGCTCTTCTTCAACAAGTAATCTAAAAAGCTCAGATGCTGATGCAGCGATATTCGCCATTTGTGAAGGCGAAGGATCAGGCACAATGCCACAATCCGCAAAAATAAAAGTCCCTTTTGCCCCATATGCACAATTTGGAACAGTTATCAAAAAACAGCTGGAAATTGTTCTTATTCTCTCGCCAAAGCCAATACAATATATAGCTGCCTTGGCCACATCAGCAGTAGTTGTAATAGCTCCGGCTACAATACCATCAGCTATTCCTTCGCGAACCAGCATAGCCCCGAAAGTTACAAACTTACACATATTTTCTTTAGCTTCGTCAATACTGATTCCTTTATGTTTTCTTAACTCAAAAAACTTATTTGAAAATTCCTCAAGCAAGGGACTCTTTAAAGGGTTTATGACTTTAACAGCAGTTAAATCAAGGCCAAACGAATCTGCTCTGCTTTTTAAATTTTCATCGGCTGATAACAGGATTAAATTTGCCAATTCCTCTTCAACAACGATCTTAGCCGCCTGCAAAACTCTATCATCATCTGCCTCTGGCAGAACAATTGTTTTTTTCGCTGCTCTGGCCCTTTGCCTTATTTTATTCAATATTTCCATTAATCCCCCATGTTTATAATGCTTTTTTACTTTTTTTAGATATTTTAGCCTGTTTTTTAAACTTTTCTTTTAATTTTTTTTCTACGAAAGGAGGGAGAAACTCTGAAAGCTTTGCCCCCAAAACCGCCACTTCTTTGATAAGCTTACTTGACAGAAACGAATATGATTGATTCGGCATCATGAAAATTACTTCTATATTTTCATTCAATCTCCTGTTGGTCAGGGCCATCTGAAATTCATATTCAAAGTCAGAAATCATCCGTAATCCTCGAACAACTACTTTTATTTTCCTACTCTGCACATAGTCAACCATTAATTCATTAAAACTCTCAACTTTCACATTTTTCATCCCGCGCACAGCCTGTTTTAACAACTCCATGCGTTCAACAGTACTCAGCAAAGGATTTTTACTAGCATTTTCCGCAACAGCAACAATCAGTTCATCAAATATCTTTGCTGCCCGCTTAATTATATCAATATGGCCATAAGTAATCGGATCAAAAGTCCCTGGATAAACCGCTTTTCTATTCAAAATATCAACTCCTTGACTGCTTTTCAAAAAATTAAAAAATAGCTACACCATTTTGGGATAAAAAGCATTCGGTAAATTTTCCAAAAGTGAAAATTAGACAGGCACATAAAAGGAGACAAAAGTATCCCCATATTTTTTAAGTTGCCAAAGCTTCAATTCATTAGTTAGCTGGGGCAACTCGTCCTTTTTATAATGCTCAATAACTATGATTGCAGACGGGTGTAATATATCACAGTTGCCAATGTTGAGCAAGCATTTTTTTGCCATTCCAAGTGAATATGGCGGATCGGCAAAAACAAGACTAAAACATTGTTTTTTCTTTCTAAAAATTTCCATTGCAGTAAAGACATCACGTCCGATAACCCGGCAAAACGAGGTAAGCCCCAGATACAAAATATTATCCCTTATGACTTTAAGCGAGAGCTTACTTTTTTCAACAAAAGTTACACTTTTGGCCGCATTACTGAGAGCCTCAAAACCAAGCGCTCCACTACCGCTGAACAGATCAAGTACATCCTGGCCTTGGACAAAATCACCCAAAACATCAAAAATAGCTTCTCTGACCATTGCCCTTGTCGGACGCACATATTTTGACTTTGGTATTTTAAGCATTTTCCCTTTTAAAACACCTGTGACAATACGCATACTTTACTCCATTTTCCCTATTTAAAATAACTAATTTGACAAAAAAAATAAAAAACCCTAAGAATTCCCGCTTAGAGCTCTTGATAATCTTAGCTTATCTACCTTGAGCTTTATCTAGCTTGGCCTGAATCTCAAAGTCAATAAGTTCTTCATCCTTCATTTTTCTGCGGCTTGAAAAATTAAGATGGCTGTTTTTAAAATAAGGAGACTTTTCTATCGCGCCAACAAAATCCAAAACCTCCCCCAGGCTTTTCGCCTGCCCCCTAACCACAAGAACTCCAGACTCATTAATAGAAAGCATATTAAGGGTAATTGTGGCGGAAGTAACATTGATTAAATCAGTAATCGCGTCAAGAATCAGAAGTTGAGATGTCAGCTGAGTCTGAACCATCTGCAATTTGTGTATTTTATTCTGAACAGCCTGCGCCTGAGGTTTCAACTCCAAGAGCTTACGCTCAAGTTCTTGCAGATAAGATTCTTTGTTTTTCAGCATCATCCAGAACATTGCCCCAACAAACAAGATATTAACAAGAACGAGTATAGCAGAGACAAAAAACTTCTTTTTTAATCTTTTGCGCATCCGCTTTTTCAGAAATTCATCACTTAAAAGATTTATCCCCTGTCTTTGCGCGAATACCATGCCGCTGGCTATATCAATTTTCCTATTTATAGAAAACGGAATATCAAAACTTCCCTTAAGGCCATCTGCTATTTCCTCAAGGTTATTGCGTGAGCCGCCTATTATTATTTCGCTTAGCTTTCTATCTTTAGTATTATTGAAAAACAGTTCGATGCTGTGTCTTATCTCGCTGATCAACACCTGCGAAAAGTTCTTTGCCTCACCCAAAAGAAAGCCCCGGCTGAAAGCAAGCACTCCATTTTTGACAATGATCATCTCTGCTACTTCGTCTTCAAAATAAACAATCATAAAATTACTTTTTAAATTATGACTCTTATTCTTAAGCATCAAATAAAGCAGTGAATTTACTATGGCCAGGGAACTCAAATTTAACACATCTATTTCAAGTCCAAATTTTTTATACCCTTCGATCAGCTTTAATACTTCTGCTTTATGTGTAACCACGACCAGTGTATCCGAATATCCATTATCTTTTTTATTAAGCACAAGATATCTTGTTATCGTCTCATCAGGCTTAAGCGGCAGGAGTTCCGCAGCCTCATAAGCGACCATCCGGGATATTTCCTGGTAATCATGAGTAGGAAAAGAAAAAAACCGCATGCCTGTCTGATGCCGAAAAAGACAGCTAAGCAGCTGTGTTTTTGATAAACCCTCTTTTTGTATGACCTCTTTTATTTTTGCTTCATCCAATTTGCCATCGCAAAGAGCTATGCTTGTATCCTGAATCTTTTTAAATCCATCGCCTGCGACATTGAATTTAGCAATGCGAATTTTTTGTTTTGTAAAATAAACCACTGTTTTAAACAATGTTAATTCTCCCCTGCATAAAGCATCCGAAATCCGTTTTCTTCCCTTTTCACAACCACCTCTATTATTTTTTCTATTGATCGACCTTGTGACACCGCGCTTGATTTAATTCTAAACACCGAAGAGTTCACCTTGACTAGCTTGATCAAAGAGCCAACCTCTTCAGGTGTTAATCCCAATTCCGAGAGCTCCTCTGAAAGCTTATCTCTATTTTTAAAGGGAGTATTTTTCCGTCTATCGACGATCGCCTCAACTATCCTTTGGCTCATCCCGGGTATCATTAAGAGAACTTCTTTTTCTACAGTATTGATATTTAATTTCCCATCAGAAAAGGTTGTAAGTAATTCATAAAACTTAACTTTTCCGCTGCTTGTTATTATATCAAATTTATGATCATCTATCATGCTTATATCTTTTAGCTCAACTGGAACATTAAATGGGCGACTTTTATAAATTGCATCCAAATCTTCCTTTTGAAAACCTTCAAACAACCCAACAACGCTCTGTAGAGACTCTCTACTGATAAGATTAATATTGAGAAACCTGTCTTCATCAGTTACTTCAACTGATAAAACTCCAGAATCTTCCTCTAAAACAAGTCCCTTACTCCAATCATCCTGCAAAGAATCAAATCCATAATCATCAGAAGCCAACCTTAGAATTATGCGGCTGACACCTTCCTTTGCTAGATAAAAAGCCCTTAGCTGCTCATTATTAAGACTGCGCAGACGTATATTTATTCTATTTTTAAAACCAAGGGTCAAAACTACTATAGATAAAAAAAATAGCACCCAGAGCACAAGAATCAAAATTATTCCCTTATTGCCCTTTTCACTCTTAACCGAATTATTGCAATTGTTCATTTAAAGTCAGATCCATACTGTTTGACATTGGGATATTAATGTATTTTACCAGGTCAAAAGAGCCACTTGATTCAATGGCTTGCGCAAAACTAACCTCTATGCAAACCTGATTCGGCAAAATCAATTCTTCCGGCCAGCTTTCATACCAAAGATTTTCATCTTTGCTGAAATACTTTATTTTTAAATCAAGTATCTTAGTATTTATAATCTCCTCTTTGCTAGCCTCTTCATCAGCAAGCTGCATATATTTAACTCTTGAACACAGAAGAGAAAATGCTTTATCCCCTTCATGACTACGCAGATAAAAAACAACCTTTTCTATATCTCCTTGCGGGCTTGTAGAAAAGAAATCCACTCTTTCTCCTAAACCAAAAAATTCGATTTTTTTATTTTCAGGATTTAAAAAGGCACAGCGTAATGCCCTTTCCATTACTTTTAAGGTCAGGTCTGCTTCCTGCAAAGTTCTGTCCAGGGTTTCTTCCTGTTTCCAAACTTTGACTCCCATATACAAACTCGTGTAAACAGAAGCCGCGACAATAGCAAAAACAGATAACCCGATAAGCAGTTCTAATAGAGTAAAGCCTTTTTTCATCATAACTATTATAGCATAAATCCTTTTTTTAGGTTCTTTCTTGTTGGATTTGAATGAAAGAACTATAAAAATGATCCTTTTTTTACTAAAAAGAGCCGAGAATTTCCCGGCTCTTGCATTTATTTTTAATATCTTTAAGCAAATCCTCTACTTGATACTTTCATCAATCCATTCAAGATACGGTTTGTGTCCGGCAATAATAGGCATTGCAATGATCTCCGGGACTTCATAAGAATGAAACTCTTTAACTATTTTTTCTATCTTTCTAAATAGTTTACGCTGAGATTTCACAATTAATAATATCTCTTTAGTTTTTTGAATCTTTGACTTCCAGTTAAAAAGAGAATCTACTCCAGCTGTATTCACACAAGCCGCGGCTTTTTGGCTAAGAAGCTCCTTAGCAATAACACCCGCTTGTTTTACAGAATTAACCGTAATAAAAACTACTATGTATTCCTCCGATTTTGCCATAAGCTATTCCTTCTTATTTACGCAGCGTTATTTTGTAATCTCCATCTTTTTCTATCGCGACATGCCCTTCGCGAGCGAGCCATCCCAGACTCATAAGTATCTCTTCCTTAGGCTTTTCCACAGCGCTTATCATATCTTGCAGCTTTGATGTACCCTGGTTCTCTTCTAAATGATGCCAGATATCACCTGCAATGATACCAATTTGCATAATCATAAAACACCATCCCTTTTTTGATACTGATTATTGTTTGCTATAATAATTATTTTCCTATAATTTTTACTGCCTATTTCGACTCTTGCATAGTTGCAATATTAATCTGAGAAACCCCGACTTTGCGGCAAATATCCCAAATCCTGACTACAATCCCAAGCTGAGTGTTCTTATCCGCTTTTATTAATAAAGGCTTATCCTGTTTGGACTTAACAGTCTCTTCCAGAAAACCTGTCAGCTCAGATGGTGTTATCGGTTTTTCATTAAGATAGATTACGTTTTCGCTATTTACGGTGATAATAAGATTTTTTTCCTTTATAACTTCAGAAGTTACGGCCTTGGGCAAATTTATTTTTATACCCGGCAGCACAATAAAACTAGAAGTAAGCATAAAAAATATCAATAAAAGGAAAACCATATCTACCAGAGGCGTAATATTTATTTCCTTCTGCCCTTTTTCAAGCTCTAAATGTTTTCGAAAACGCATTCTTGTTTTCCTGCAATAGTTACTACTGGTTACTGGTTACTTCTATTCAAGACCTTCTTACTATTTTCTCTGGGTCAGAATATTAACAAGATCAGTAGCAAGGATTTCCATTTCCACTACCAGATTATCTACTTTAGCAACCAGAAAATTATAAGCAACAAAACTGGGAATTGCCACGATCAGCCCGGCAACAGTTGTGATCAGAGCCTCCCAAATACCTTGCGCCAAAACAGATGGATCCACCGGATACATTGCCTGAGCTTTCTCCTGTATTATTTGAAAAGTACTTACCATGCCGGTTACAGTGCCCAGAAGCCCCAGCAAGGGGCTGACATGAGCGATTGTTGCCAAAGCACTTAAGTTCTTCTCAAGTTTCGGAACTTCATGCAGC
Source organism: uncultured Planctomycetia bacterium (assembly GCA_964437495.1). GTDB lineage: Bacteria > Omnitrophota > Gorgyraeia > B26-G9 > B26-G9 > JAGLQQ01. The sequence continues at coordinate 17,767 of CAYTGV010000021.1, forward strand.
CCTGCATCCTCGATTGCCTCGCGAATTTCATGGCGAGATCGATCATGTTTCTCTATGCCTGCTTTTATAATATGCGCCACAGGACCCTGAGTCTGTTCACAGATCTGCAAAGCCTCATTGATCCGATTGCGTTTTAAAGCCCCGGTTATTTCTCTCATAAATCGCGCTGAATCAGGCCTTGAGCTATAAATATTCATTACCCGTTCAAGGAATATAGCCAGAGAAAATATTGAACAAAGAATAATAGGAATCATGACCGGACCACCTTTATTAATAATGTCTACTCTCAGAAATAATCCCACTGAGATAAGACAGGACGCAGTCAATCCAATTAATTTAAACAATAAATTCTGCATGATTCCTCCATTACACTAAAAAACTCCCGGCACTTTATTAAAATAAAAATATTTGCGGCAATGCCAAATAAGATCTAGGATCAATAAACCATAAATTGGTAAGATTTTTGAAGACTTTTGCATCAACTCTTTTTTAAGACTTTATTGTAAAAGCTGTACATATAATAATTTACCAATAAAAGCCGAAAAAGTCAAGATATTTGGAGTATTTAAACACAACTCAGAGAGTAGGGTATAGGGATTGGGGTTTGAACATATTCTTTTCTTTATAACTTGTATTGTCCTGAAATAGTAGGCCTGTCCCGCCTCTTTGTGGCGGGAACACTTTTTTATCCCCCGCATCGTAAAGCTTTGAAGGAATTAAAATGATTTTTAAACGCCTTGTGGGACAAGCCCATCCCCCATAATTAAATTAGTGCCGTTTCATGTGCTGCTTTAAATAAATACCGGTGAATGATTTTTTATTCTTCATGATCGTCTCAGGGGTACCGCTTGCGATTATCAGCCCTCCATGTTCACCGCCTTCTGGGCCCAGATCAATAATATGATCTGCGGTTTTTATAACATCAAGATTGTGCTCTATTACCAATACAGTATTTCCATAATCAACTAATGTATGCAGTACCTTGAGCAGCTTATCAATATCGGCAAAATGAAGCCCTGTAGTCGGCTCATCAAGAATATAAAGTGTCTTACCAGTAGCCCGCTTTGAAAGCTCAGTTGAAAGCTTAACCCGCTGCGCCTCTCCACCTGATAAAGTCGTGGCTGCTTGTCCAAGCTGAATATATCCCAGGCCCACATCGCTCAAAACCTGAAGCTTTGACATTACTTTGGGAATATTTTTAAACAACTCAAGCGCAGCTGTTACCGTCAACTCCAGTACCTGTGAAATTGATTTACCCTTGTATTTAACCTCTAGGGTCTGTTCATTATAACGGTTACCCTTGCAAACCTCACAAGGCACATATATATCCGGCAGAAAATGCATCTCGATCTTTTTTATCCCGTCGCCCTGACAGGATTCACAGCGGCCTCCTTTGACATTAAAACTAAACCTGCCCGGCTTATAACCTCGGATCTTTGACTCCGGCAGCTGCGCAAAGAACTCTCTAACAGGAGAAAATATTCCTGTATATGTCGCCGGATTAGACCGCGGAGTTCTGCCTATGGGAGACTGGTCGATCACAATAACCTTATCTATATTTTCTATTCCCTTAATTTTATCATGCTCGCCTGGCTTTGCTTTTGACTTATACAGCTTTTTAGCCAAGGCTCTGTATAGAATATCGTCAATAAGCGTTGATTTTCCTGATCCGGAAACTCCGGTAACACAAACAAAAAGACCTAGAGGAATTTTAACATCAACATTTTTTAAATTATGCTCTTTTGCTCCAAGCACCTCAAGGAATTTCTTATTGTCATGCCTGCGTTTTTTAAAATGCGGTATTATTTTTAAATCTCCGTTTATATACTGCGCGGTCAGTGATTTTTTACACTTTAAAATCTGGCTAAAACTCCCGGCACAGACAATCTCGCCCCCTTCTCTGCCGGCACCAGGGCCCAGATCCACGATATAATCCGCTGCCTTTATCGTAGCTTCATCATGCTCAACCACGATCAGGGTATTTCCCAGATCGCGCAATATCTTTAATGTATCCAACAGCTTATCATTGTCCCGCTGATGCAATCCAATGCTGGGCTCATCAAGAATATAAATCACTCCTGTCAGCCGCGAGCCTATCTGTGTCGCCAGCCTGATTCTTTGCGCCTCTCCGCCTGAGAGAGTACTGCTTTGCCGATCAAGCGTTAAATAGCCAAGCCCAACATTTGCCATAAATTCAAGACGCTGGTTTATCTCTTTAAGCACCTGATGTGATATCAGCCTTTCTTTTTGATTTAATTTCAGATTTTTAAAAAACACTAATGCCTTGCTGATTGAAAGCTTTGATGCATCATTTATAGATATGCCTCCGACTTTTACAGCCAGACTTTCCGGCCGCAATCTTGCCCCCTTACATTCAGGACAGGGCTGATTGCTCATATATTTATTTATCTCTTCTTTTCTATACTCGCTATCTGTGGTCTTAAATAATCTTTCCAGATTAGGGATTATCCCCTCAAAAGGCTTACCCCATACATGCACATTTTCATCACCATAGAGTATTAATTTCTGAATCTTTTTAGGCAATTTTTTAAACGGAATATCCGGGCTAAAACCCTCTTGAGCCGCACAATCATAAAGCAAACTGCGATAATACATGATATATCCTTTGCCGCCTCGACGCCAGGGCTCAAGCGCCCCGTCTCTGAGTGTTCTGTTTCTATCCGGAATAACAAGGTCCTCATCTATCTCCAACTTTGTTCCCAGCCCTACACAGGCCCTGCATGCTCCAAATGGGCTGTTAAAGGAAAACATTCTAGGCTGAAATTCTTCATAATTGATGCCACAATAAGTACAGGCATAGATCTCGCTGAATATCATTTCCTTCATCTTTGAAATCTTTTTATCAACTCCCTTACCCCCATCAACCCCAATCAATAAAGTTCCTTTACCTACTTTTAATGCTGTTTCCACAGAATCACTCAGCCGCTTTTTAATCTCAGGCTTTAGGATAAGTCTATCTACAACAACCTCTATTGAATGCTTTTTCTTTTTGTCCAGCTTTATCGGCTCATTAATATCATAGATCTGATTATCTACCCTTACTCTTACAAATCCGGACTTGGCCACCTCTTCAAATATCTTACGATACTCTCCCTTGCGACCTCTTATCAAAGGAGCAAGAACATATATCTTCGAGTCTTTGGGCAGTTTTAATATCTGTTCAACTATCTGCTGCGATGACTGCTGCGTAATTTTTCTGGCGCATTTATAGCAGTAGGCAATACCAATACGTGCATATAAAAGCCGCATATAATCATATATTTCCGTCTGTGTCGCCACAGTTGAGCGGGGATTGCCTCCGGCAACCCTTTGTTCAATGGCTATCGCCGGTGAAAGCCCTTCAATATATTCCACATCCGGCTTATGCAGCTGCTCTAAAAACTGACGCGCATAGGCCGAAAGGCTTTCCACATATCGCCTCTGTCCTTCGGCATAGATCGTATCAAAGGCAAGCGAGGATTTTCCAGAGCCGGATAGCCCGGTGATAACCACCAGGCGATTGCGGGGCAATTTCAGATCCAGGGATTTAAGGTTATGCTCTTTGGCGCCTTTTATAGTAATAAATTTTTGGTCCATAATTCTCTCTTTGGATTGTTTAAGGTTATTGGGAATTTTTAAAGTGTATTATATGGTAGCATAAAGCAGGAATTGTATCAATTTATATTAGGATAGAACCTTGGGGCGATGCCTGCCCCCGATGTTACGTCCCCCAGCCTTCATTTCCTTTTGTCGTCCAAAGGAAACGAAGCAAAGGAAAACCGCCCCCAAGAAACCGCGATAATTTTCTAATGGTTTACTCTCTGCGACTTCGCCGCCAATTCGGCAATCCTGCCTCAATGGCGTTCCGCCGTCCTGGCTACATCTTCTTTCCTAAACCAAAGAAAAATCTATCGCTATTTTCAAAGGGGGATACAAACGAAGAACTTACATAGAGAGAAATTACAAAAAGACAAAAAATGAAGACTGAGACTATTCCCCTTTGCTTGAATAGCAGAAAAATGAAGCATAAAAGATTTAAAGCTTGGGGCGATGCTACTCCTTAGACGGACAGGCTGCCCCGCTTGAATAGCAGACAAAGAAACAGGCCACCCTTACAATACTACAACTGGGTGACCCGAATCCTTTAATCTTACTACTTAAAACTTACAACTTACAACTTACAACTTACTACTTACTACTTGCTACTTAACTACTTGCTACTTAAGTACTTACTACTTAAAACTTGAGACTTGAGACTTGAGACTTGTAACCTGTAACTTGAAACTTGTTACCTGAACCTTAAAATCGAGGGTAGGTGGTATTGCCTGTTTCGGTCATCGCATCCCTCTTTGCGTCTTTATACGTCATCAAGGATGTCTCCACCCACTCTCTAATTAAACTATACCATAATTAGCAAATGTCTGCTAATCGATTTTTCCGACGGAAAACGATTATTTATAATTTAGCTTTTCCAAAAGGTATCTTTGACAAGTATATGCTTTTATGTTATATTCAGCATATGAAGAACATGCGCTATTATATTGTATTTTTACTAATAATTTTAATCACCCTCCCCGGCTGTGCTACCTTGAAAAAAAAATCATCTAAGTTCAGCCATGGCATGACTCAGGCTCAGGTTATTGAGATCTGGGGAGAGCCGGAAGAAAAGGTTAAGGTTGGCTTAAGTAAAAATCATTACCCTGTCGAGATATGGACATATCACCAGAAAGCACTCACCCTATTTAGAAAAGAAGAATACTGCGTTCTGATCTTTGTTGATAATGAACTTTATAACTGGGCAATCAATGAACCGGAGTTTATCTTCCAAGAACTAGTTAAGCTGGGAGCCCTCAAACCAGGAGAAAATGATATTACAAATACGCAAAACCAAAAATCAATGATGAACGCTGTAAACCAGGCCGAAGAAACAAGAAAATTAATAGAAATTATCCGCACCTATAATTTCTTCCAGAATACACAAAGAGATATACAGACCATGCAGGACATAAAAACCATGCAGAATATACGAAATATGCAGCAACAGCGGCTGATGATTCCGCCTCCCCTGCCGCAACAAACACCGCCAAGGCCTATACAAAAACAGTAAAAAAATTATGATTGTCTGTGCTATCGGATTCCTCTCCTTAATCACTGTAATCTTCTCTTAAATCTATAAAATCAAGACATCCTTTTGCTTTTCTTTATAGGATGTCTTTTACTCTCGACAAGTAATTTTAAAAGATATAGAATGTTCTAAGAGGCTTAAACACAAACAATAGCTTTCAAGGAGTAATTATGGCTAATAATTCGAATTTGCAAGATCTGCTTCCCCCATTGAATGCTGATAAATAGGAGCATCTTTTGAAAAACATTGTCAAATTTATATTAATCTGTATAATTATTTTTTTTCTTTCCGGCTCTGCCCATGCCGAAATAATCAAAATCGCAAGTTATAATGTTGAAAACCTGTTTGACCTTGCGCGAGGCCAAACAGAATATGCAGAATATATACCTAAGAGCCCATATGGGTGGAACAAAAAAAACTTTGACATCAAACTGAAAAATATCGCAAAACTGATCAAAGATTTAAACCCGGATATTATAGGATTACAGGAGATAGAGTCTGAGAGAGCCCTTATTGCTCTTCAACATAGATTAAGCAATTTCAATGTCAACTATCCTTATCGGGCAATTGCTAATTCAAAACCAACAACAGTAAAATGCGCTCTGCTTTCCAAATTTCCCATTATCAGTAAACAAGAGATAAAAATACGCAGCAAATCAGCGCGGAATATTCTTAAGGTGGAAATTAAAATTAATAAACGCCATTTGATAATTTTTGTAAATCACTGGAAATCAAAACATGGACCGGAAAGCCAGCGCATCGCTTATGCGAAGGCCTTAAAAAAAGATATCAATGAATTAAAAAAAACCACAGATTTTATAATCCTTGGTGACTTTAATTCCAACTATAACGAATACAATACATTCATTTATAATTCAAAATTAAATAATACATCAGGTATAACCGGGATAAATCATATTTTAAAGACAATAAAGGACCAAAAATTAGTGACTGAGAATGAACTTATCAGAAATATAAATTCTGCTTATTTATACAACTTATGGCTTGAATTGGATCCGTCTAAACGCTGGTCCTCTACTTTTTTCAAAGAAAAAAACACCCCGGATTCAATAATCTTAAGCCCGGGTCTTTATGATCATAAGGGTCTTTCCTATATTGATAATTCGTTCGACAGATTCAGTCCTGATTATCTGTTTAAAGAGAATAAAATATACCGCTGGCAACGTTCAGAAAAAGGCAGAGGCAGGCATTTGGGACTTGGATATTCAGACCATTTACCTATATTCGCCTGTTTTTCTACAAAGCCATTTCAGGCTAAAAACAGTCCTGCTTCACACAATACAAATTATTTCAATAAGGCGGATGAAAACAAATTAATAAATATCAACAAAGCAGCAGCACACCAGCTGATAAAAATAAACGGTATCGGCCCAAGCTTATCTAAAAAAATTATATCCAAACGACCCTACCGCAAGATTGACGATTTATTGGAAGTAAAAGGAATCGGAAAAAAAACGCTTGAAAAACTTCGGCCATATATATGTATCCAAGAAAGCAAACAGGATTAACTCCATATTCACAAAACAGAAAAGAACGCTTCTAATTCCCTGCGTACTTTCTCCCCGGATATAAAAAATCCGTCATTATGCATGCCTTGCAGGATGATAAATTTTTTCGGCTCTTTCGCCGCTTCATATAGCTGCTCACCCATCCTAAACGGAACAATATTATCAGATTTACTATGCATATGAAGTTTAGGCGTATTTACACTTGGAATCTTGGATATGGAATTAAATTTAGTCTTAAGAAATACCGCAGGCATCCAGGGATAGATGATCTTTGCCATGTCTGCCACCGAGGTGAAAGTCCCCTCGGTTATAAGCCCGTCAACATCTTCCTTTGAAGCCAGATCAATAGCAAGCGCACCGCCAAGAGATTCTCCGTAAATTATGACCTTACCTTCTGAATCTTTATTTTTAATAAAATTATAGGCAGCTTTAATATCCAAATACAATCCCTTTTCACTTGGACGCCCCTCACTCCTGCCATAACCGCGATAATCAAAAATAAACAGATTTACCTTTAAATCATTAAAGACCCTTATCTTATCCATGCGATGGCTTATATTTCCACCATTACCATGGACAAAAATAACCGTTTGCTTAGAATCTTCAGCAGGCACAAACCAGCCATGAAGTTTTGTATTGTCACTTGCCTGGAATAAAACATCCTGATACTCAAGCCCTGTATCAGATGGATTAAGCTCCAATTGCCTGGATGGATAATATAAGCTGCTTTTTTCAAGATATCTTATATAAAAATAGACACACATCATGCATACAAGGGCTATAAATATTTTTCTTATCATTTGCTTAGAACCTGTCTTATCTTTTCCATAACCTCTTCCGGTGTGATCTGTTCCATGCAAGGCCCCGGCCCCGTCGACTTACAGCTGCCGCCATTTGGTCCTGGATAGCAAGGCATACATTTCATCTCAGCCTGAGAATTTACAATAAAATCCCTATGAAAGAAGGGATAGATAAATTCCCTGTCAGTCGCCCCGTATATACCCACCGTTGGTATCCCCATACAGCTAGCAAGGTGAAGAAAGCTGGTATCCAGCCCTAAAAAAAGATCCATATTATGCACAAGAACAGAAGATTCATCTATACTGGAATCATCTATAAGAGACACAGCCTTGGTTGATATTTTCTTTTTGAACTGTTTTTCCCAGTCGCTTGATCCTGTCTTACCTAAAAGAAATATTTTGGCATTAAACTCCTCAACAAGCTTATCTATCAGCACATTCCAGTGCTCAACCCCCCAGCATTTAAAGATCCACCCGGCAATTGGGATGATTCCTATTTTAAATGAATCCTGACCCACCTTATGTTTTAGAAAAAGATTTTCTATATACTCTTTCTGCTCAAGGGAAAAGCTGAACTTATACTTCGGTTCCCTGTTCTTAATGCCTATTTTTGATAAAAGACGCATATATTTGCGGGCAACATGGTATCTATTGTCCCTGACTTCGCTTTTTTTCAGCTTAATTACAACAGGTATATTAAAAAAGTAATACATCTGCATATCTCTGAGTATTATACCCAGATCAAATTTAGCGGATCGTATCTTTTGTATAAAACGAATATAACCGATAATACCCTTATCCGCTTTATATTTATCGAATATAATTATCTGATCGACTCCTAGAACAACCTTACTAATCTCAGCTGATTTTTTGGATGTCACAAAGCTAATTCTGGAATCAGGATAGGTTTTTTTTAAATGATACACAACCGCAAGATCATAGCATACATCGCCGATATTACTGTGTGCAAATATTAGTATATTCTTATATTTTTTTGCCATAATAATCCTTTTTATTTTATCTGAGGCTATTACGAAATTTGTAGCTATAGGACTTTTGCAAACAAGCGCATCGGCCTACTCATCGTACGCCGCACAAGCAAGTGATCAATCAACCCATTAGATACGCATTTTACAATAGTCCCAATCTGTCAATACAGTTTAACCTCCACCTCTTAACTTGTCAAATAAAAGGTCTCTTC
>CAYTGV010000022.1:0-26117 GCA_964437495.1 uncultured Planctomycetia bacterium
TAAAAGACATCATCACAAAATATGAACACTGGGCAGCCTTTGCACTGCTATCGATAATTGGAGTAAAAATGATCATGGAATCTTTCCGGCTTGAAGGAGATACAAAAAAAACCGTTGATCATACCGCCACATGTACCCTACTGCTGCTTTCAGTGGCTACGAGCATAGATGCACTAGCGGTCGGATTCACTTTAAGCCTGATAACAAAACATTTGTTCACCGCTGCGGCCATAATAGGGGTAGTAACATTTCTGCTTTCATACGCAGGGTGCTGGATCGGCAAGAAAATAGGACACTTCTTTGAGAAAAGAATCGAAACGGCAGCGGGTGTTGTTCTTATTGTGATCGGTCTGAAAATTCTGCTTGAGCACCTTTTCTGAGCCATATCGTAAAATTGTGGAGTATCCCTAAGAAATGAAAAGCAATGCGGGCGACCAGAATCGAACTGGCGTATCCAGCTTGGGAAGCTGATGTTCTACCACTGAACTACGCCCGCATACTCAAGTTACAAGTAAAATGTAAAAAGTAAATTCGCTCATACTTTAAAATGTTTTAATAATTTTATTCCGGGATGAGACAATCCCATTCTCTACAGATTGGGATATTATTTATCCTAACGCGCTAATCCGTAACTCGTAACTCGTAACCCGTAACTCGTAACTATTTTTTCTAATCATCCATTAGCTTCATGGAGCAGAAATCTCCGCACATTGTACATACATCTTTTACCCTAGGAGTTGATGCGGCACGGTAAGCTTTAGATTTTTTTGGATCAAATGACATGGCAATTTGCTCCTGCCATTTTCTCTTTTGTCTGGCTATGCTCATTAGTTTGTCCTTCTTCCATGACTGAATATTACCTCTGGCCAGATCGCCGCTATGAGCGGCTATTTTACTGGCAATTACCCCCTGCTTTACGTCTTCCATATCAGGAAGCCTAAGATGCTCTGCTGGAGTAACAAAGCATATGTAGTCAGCTCCGTAGGCAGCAGCAATGCCTGATCCGATAGCCGCGCTTATATGATCATAGCCCATGCCAATATCAGTTGTCAGAGGTCCTAGAACATAAAACGGTGCCCCATGACAGTGTTTTTTTTGCAGCTTTATATTCTTCTCAATCTGATTGATCGGCACATGTCCCGGCCCCTCGATTATTACCTGTACGCCGCTTTTTTGTGCTCTTTTAGCCAGCATTCCCAATAATTTAAGCTCCGCTATCTGCGGCTTGTCCGTTGCGTCCAGGATAGTTCCGGGCCTTAGTCCATCCCCGAGGCTCAAGGTTATATCAAATTCTCTGGCTATCTTAATCACATCATCAAAGTATTCGAATAATGGATTCTCTTGCTTGTTCTGTTTTATCCAGCTTGCGGTCATCGCGCCGCCCCGGCTGACTATACCCATAAGGCGCGGATTATCATCCAGACTTTTTAGGGTTTTTTTTGTTATACCGCAGTGAATGGTAAAAAAATCAACTCCGTTTTCAGCCTGTACCCTTAAAACATTAAATATATCCTTTTTACTCATCTTCAAGAAAGTGCCGTATTTATTTTTTGCTTTAATCGTCGCCTGATATATCGGTACTGTGCCGATGGGTACACTTGAATTTGCGAGTATAGAATTCAGGATTTTTCCTATATTCCCTCCGACACTTAGATCCATTACCGTATCTGCGCCAAAATCAATAGCAGTTTTTAATTTTTTGATTTCTCCCTTTAAATCGATATTATCCGGGGATGTCCCAATATTGGCATTGATCTTGACACTCATCATCTTTCCAATCCCGCAGGGTGATTCTAATTTTCTTTTTTTGTTAGCAGGAATAACAACCAAACCTTCACTAATAAGTTTTATGAGCAGCTTCTTATCTATAACTTCTTTTTTTGCTATTTTATCAATTAAAGGTGTGCTTTTGCCTGATCTGGCAATATCAACTAATGTTTTCATAAATAAATTTCTTTCAGTCAAATGGTTAGATTAATTTTAATACTAGAGGATTTGCGAATCAGTATTAATAAAAGCAGAATAAAACTAAAAGGATTAAATCACAGGACAAATCTCATAAACTACAAGAGTTTATATTTAAAATTTAAATCTGTAAATGCAGTTGAAAATATTTGTGTATGAACTGCTTTTCCAGGTTCTTTACGATTATATGTCCTTTACTTATTCCTAAAGCTACAAAGCAATCCATTATATTCAATCCGGTCTTATGCCCCCGGGGTTAATCCATTCAGTAAATTTCTGCTTTTTCCAACAGCAAACCCAAAATTCTTATTTATTATTATCACATAATTTCGTGATTTTTTCAACAGCTTCTTTTTCTAGATGGTAAAACTTGTATCTAAGCTTTTTAAAATGCAATGATGTTTTTCCGTCAGAAAGCTTAAAGAATTCCTCTAATACTCTAACAGACTCCTTAACTCTCTGAGCATTAGCCATGAAGATATCCACAATATTTTCTCTTTTAAGCTCAGTAAGCGTGGTTTTTTTTCCGACATCTTTTATTATTTGTCTTTCTTTGAGTATTAAATCACTCGCAATTAAATTGCTTTGTTTGATTAAGCCTGTTATCGCGTGCCGTATAATCTTTGTTTTGGCGGTAAGTTTCTTATCATCGGCGATAAAACGCAACATATCCTCAATAACACGCAGGCCCTCTTTTGCTCGGTTAAGGTTAGCGTCAATAAGTCTGTAAATTTTTTTATTAGACAATGTGGTTTTTAACAATTTTTTTAATTATTTTTGAAGTTGAATAACCCTTGAGAAAGTTCGCTCTTAGTACTTTGCCTTTGTATGTTTTTAATACTTCAGCGCCGACAATGCTGCCGGTTTTCCAGTCAGAACCTTTAATTAATACATCAGGCCTGAGTTTTTTTATCAATTTAAGCGGAGTTGAGTCATTAAATACTGTAACAAAGTCAACGCTTTCAAGTGCCGCGACAATGCCGCAACGGTCTTTTTCAGATATAATCGGCCTTGTTTTACCTTTGATCCTTTTTATTGAGGCAGTGCTGTTAAGGGCAACGATTAAAATGTCGCCTTTTCCTCGGGCCTCTTCTAAATACTTTACGTGTCCGAAATGCAATAGATCAAAACAACCGTTTGTAAAAACTATTTTTTTTCCCTGCTTTTTTAATTTTAGAACAATTTTAGCAAGTATATCAGATTTTTTTATTTTTGTTTTGATCATGACACGATGGCATCTTCTACTAATTTACAAATAATGTGGATTACTAAAATGTGTGCTTCCTGAATATGAGGGGTATTATCAGAATCGATCAGCAGAGATAAATCGGTTATATTTGTTAAATTTGTTCCTTTTCGGCCGCTTAGCGCGATTGTCTTTAAGCCCATTTCCTTAGCCTGCTCAAGGCCTTTGATCACATTGGCGGCTTGACCACTGGTGGAAATACCAATAGCAATATCACCCTTTTTTCCAAAGGCTTCGATCTGCCGCTTGAATATAATATCAAAATCATAATCATTAGCCAAGGCTGTTAAGGTCGAGCTATTTGTTGTCAGGGCTATTGCCCCAAGTCCCCTGCGTTCTTTTTTAAATCTTCCCACAAGTTCAGCGGCAAAATGCTGCGCGTCAGCGGCGCTTCCGCCGTTGCCGAATATTAATACCTTTGAGCCGTTTTTAAAGCCATTAATTATAGTCTCAGCAATACTCTGTATCTCTTTAGGCACTTCAGCCGCCAAAGCGTTTATAAGCTTAGCTGATTCAGCCAAATAACTTTTAATTGAATTCTGCATTATATAAGCCTTTATCTTAAAAAGGGAATTTCCTGTTTGTCTTTATGGCTTTTTTCCTGGTTTCTTTGAGCTATTTTGGTAACATGCACATTAACAAGCACTGGCTTGTCAATACCCGCGAGTAATTCCTGAACCTGCCCCTGAATTACAGACTGGACTCTCTCGGTTATGTTCGGGATATTTGAAGTTGACCATAGGATTACTCTGCTTTCGATCTCAATACCGCGTCTGGTAACAAATACATCAGAACGCAGTTCTTTTACATCTGGAAGCTGTTGAGTAAGCCGGCGGATAAAGTCTTCTATCGCTCCAAGCGAGATTATTACCTGTCCTTCATTTGTTGAATAGCCGATAGTTTTTTCTGCCTGGAATTTCTTAAATGAAAAATTAGCTAAAGATAAAGTAACCAGAATCAATAATACTCCGCTTAAGCCCACTACCAGGTATAGATTTGAGAAATTCATAAGCGGATCCAGAATAATGGACAGATCGTAGCGTCCTTCCATATGCAGCGCGATAAATATTAAACTTACGCCGATTATGGCAAAAATTAATGTATAAAAGAAAACAATTATTTTGCTGAACAATCGCATAAATCCCCCCTTTTATTCTGTAGTTTCTTCGGAATGGATATCTCCGATGTTTACATTGACTTCACTAACAGTAAGCCCGGTCATTTCTTCTATGGCTGTGCGGATATTTTCCTGTACAACATTGGCAAGATCAGGGATGGTCATTCCGTATTTTACGATTATGGTAAGGCCGACTTTTACTTCCCCTTCCAATATATCAAGATTTATGCCTTTATTATTATAACCCTTGCTGAATAAATCTATGATCATTTTAATGGGATTACTTTTTAGCTCTTCTACACCATCAACCTGAAGCGCTGCATTTCTCGCAATTGAAGCAATTACTTCATTATTGATTTTTAGTGTTCCCAGATCGGTTTTTTTATCTTTTTCGTTCACGCTTGCTCCCTCCCCCTAGACTTTTTTTTCTAATAATCTCTCTACAAAATCAGTATAGTACTTTCCTTTTTGAAATCCCCGGTTATTAAATACATATTTATGGAATGGGATTGTAGTTTTTATCGGACTGATTACGAATTCCTCAAGTGCTCGTTGCATGACCTTGATCGCTTCTTTTCTGTTTTTCCCGTGAGATATGAGCTTTGCGATCATGGAATCATAAAAGGGAGGTATGGAATATTCACTGTAAACATGAGAATCTATTCTTACTCCTCTGCCGCCGGGAAAATGTAAGCTCGTAATCTGTCCAGGTGATGGCATGAAATTGTTCTCAGCATCTTCGGCATTAATGCGGCATTCAATTGCCCATCCGTCGAATTTGATATCGTCTTGAGTTAAAGATAGTTTTTCACCTGCGGCGATCTTGATCTGCTCTTTGATTAAATCGACCCCAGTGACTTCCTCGGTTACACTGTGCTCTACCTGAATACGGGTATTCATTTCCATGAAATAAAACTTACCGTCTTCATCAAGTATAAATTCAATAGTACCGGCATTGGTATAATTAGCAGCTTTACAAGCCCGAACAGCAGCATCGGTTATCTTACGTCTTAATTTGTTGTCCACAGCAGGCGATGGTGATTCTTCGATTAATTTTTGATGCCTTCTTTGTATAGTGCAATCTCTCTCGCCCAGATGGATGACATGATTGTGTTTATCGGCCAGAATCTGTACTTCTATATGCCGCGGCTTTGTGAAATATTTTTCTAAATAAACATTAGGATTTCCGAAATTAGCTTCCGCCTCTGCTTGAGCGGTTATAATTGAGCTTGCCAGGCTTATATCGTTATGAGCGACCCGCATGCCTTTTCCGCCGCCTCCGCTCGAGGCCTTTATAATCACGGGATATTTTAATTTGTTGGCTATTTTTATGGCTTCCTTTTTACTCTTTATTATATCTCCCGAGCCTGGGATAATCCGAATGCCCGCTTTTTTCATTGTATCCTTGGCGACCATTTTATCTCCAAGCATTCTGATATTTTCCGGGGATGGTCCAATAAAGGCTATGTGGCATGATTCACAGATCTCGGCAAAATGCGCGTTTTCCGCTAAAAAACCATAACCGGGATGAATAGCTTCCACATCAGTGATTTCAGCAGCACTCATTATCGCGGCAATATTAAGGTAGCTACTCGCTCCCGGAGCTGGTCCTATGCAAATAGCTTCATCAGCGAATTGCACATGCATGCTGCTAATATCAGCTTCTGAGTAAACAGCAACAGTTTGAATATCCATTTCCTTACAGGCACGAATGATTCTTAAAGCGATTTCACCACGATTAGCAATTAAAATTTTTGAAAACATAGTTTTTATTTTGGTTCGATTCTAAACAGCACCTGTCCGAATTCGATAGGGTCACCATTATCAATAAGAATCTCTTTTACCTTTCCTTTTACTTCTGCTTTGATTTCGTTCATTAATTTCATGGCTTCGATAATGCATATTACCTGTCCTATTTCCACATCACTGCCTATTTCCACAAAAGGGTTGGAATCAGGTGACGGGGCGCGGTAAAAAGTTCCGACCATAGGGGATTTTACCTCTATTCCTGGGCTTTTTTCGACAGGTCTTAGCTCTGAGGGCTGCGCGGGAACATTGTACATAATATTCTGATCAGGTTGGTTTGTTCTTTCCAAAACTATGCTTGGAGACCCGGCGGCATTACCCTCTCTTCTTAATCTGATCTTTAATCCTTCACGTTCAAGCTCAAGCTCAGTAAGATTGTTATCGTGCATCAATTTTATCATTTCTTTAATTTCTTTTAGATTCATTGTGAACTCCTTTAGCTATTCAACTTTGACGCTCGATGATAGACAATAGACCATCGACCATGGACCATCGACCGTTTTTGTTCTTTTTACTTTTAACTTGAATCCTCGTCCTTCGTCCTAGCGAAGCGATCGTCCCTCATTCTTCGAGTTTTCCCGCTTTTCATTCGTAACTCGTAATTCATAACTCGTAACTAATTCAGGTTAGACTCTCTCCACATAAGTAGAGGTGCGTGTATCTATTTTGATCATATCGTTTCCATTCACAAACAAAGGTACCTGTATCTGTGCACCGGTTTCTAGGGTAGCCGGTTTGAATGAATTTTTTGCAGTATCCCCTTTAAATCCGGGTTCTGTTTCTGTGATTTTCAATTCAATAAACATAGGCAGATTAATTTCCAAGATCTCGTTTTTGCAATAAACTGCGACAACAACCATGTTTTCCTTTAATAAGCCAAGCATATTGCCTAGTTTGTCTGTATCAAAGGCAACCTCTTCATATGTTTCCTGGTCCATAAAATAATAAGTATCCTGGCAGTTATAGAGGTACTGGATCTTTTTTTCCTCAATAAAAGCCTCTTCGAATTTATCATCCGGACGAAAAGTCTTTTCCAGGGTTTTATTTGTCCTTAATCTTTTTAGTTTTGTTCTGACAATAGCGCCGCCTTTTCCGGGTTTTACATGCTGATATTCGACGATCTTATAGATATCACCGTCTACAACAATGGCCATGCCTGACTTGAACTGATTTGTGCTGATCATAATAGCTTATATCCTTTTTTTGTTACTAATACCATATCTTCAATTCTTATCCCGCCTGAATCCGGAATATATACACCAGGTTCGACGGTAAATACCATGCCTGCCCTAAAACGTTTATTAGATTTCCCTGAAATATTCGGCTTCTCGTGTACTTCCAGGCCTACTCCGTGTCCAAGGGCATGACCAAAGTATTTAGCAAGGTCTGCCTGGTCTAATATTTGTCTTGCGATCTGGTCAGCTTTTTGGATCTTACCACCCGGGCGGATAAGCCTAATCGCTCTATCTTGTGCAGTGGCAAGGAGTTTATAATGCTTGACGTATTGGGTAATTTTACCTGAAAAGAAAGTTCTTGTCAAGTCAGATTTATAACCCTTATAATCAGCTCCTACATCCACAATCACTGGATCGTTTTTACCAATCTTTCTCTTAGTTGTTTTTGCGTGCGGCATGGCTGCATTAGGGCCAGAGGCGACGATTGTATCAAAAGCCGGCCCGCTGGCTCCGTTATCTTTTAGCATTTGCTCTAATTTGTCTTTTAAAAAAAGCTCGGTTACTCCCGGCTTGATAAGAGGCTTAAGCGCAACCAGTGATTTCTTGGTGATCGAGACAGCTTTTCTGATAAGTTTTAATTCCATGGGTGATTTGATCATTCTTAATTGCTCGACAATGTCCTTAGTCGCCCCAAGATGAAATTTTCCTTCCAAAGATGCTCTTAGCCTGAGATATTGCGCGTAGGTTATATGCTCAGATTCAAAATTAATTGCATGTAATTTTCTTTGACTGGCAATGTCTTGTATCAGTGAATAGACATTGCCTTCGATCATCAGCACTTTAAAAAGAGATCCAAGCTCAGAATGGGCTTGATCGTAATAGCGAAAATCACCCAGAAAAAGGTTCTCCTTTAAAGTAATAAGCAGCCAGCATTCATTACCAGTAAATCCGCTCAAATAGCGCACATTGTGCTCAGAGGTGATCAGCATTGCCTGAGCCTTAGAGGCTTTTAAGGACTTGCGGATTTTTTGTAATCTATTTTTCAGTAATTTCATTCTTGCCTTAACATCTCTAGGGCGGCCTGAAGCCCAAGGATATAGCTGTGTACACCAAAACCAGATACCTGTCCGTGGCACACAGGCGCGATTAATGAGGTGTGCCGGAATTCCTCTCTGGAGTATATATTGGATAGATGCACCTCGATTGCCGGTATGCCAACAGCGCTTATTGCATCTCTTATGGCAACGCTTGTATGTGTGTAGGCAGCTGGGTTTATCAAAAGCAGGTCAAATGTATTTTTTGCCTTACCGATCAAGTCCACAATCTCTCCTTCATGATTTGACTGTTTGATCTCGACTGTGATATCTTTTTCAGCTGCCAGTGTTTTAATTTGTTCATTGATGTTTTCAAGTGTGGCCTTGCCGTAAATCTCCGGTTCTCTGGTTCCCAGCAGATTAAGGTTGGGCCCATGAATTACAAGAATTTTCGACATACTATAATCCTCCATTTAATTGGCATTGTTGCAAAATAAATATTTGTGGTGTTATTCGCTCACTCATTTGTGCGGCGTAAAGTCGTACGCCTTCGCATTCATTTGCGAATGACTTACATCTGCACATTTTTCAACATGCCAATTTATCTAGTTCCCTTTTTAAAATATTTTTTAAGTTCCTCAGCTTGTTTTAATTCTATTTTTTTTGCATCCTGATTACCCATTATATCATAAAACTCGGCTAATTGTTCATGATAAACCGGATTTACCGGATACATCTGCACTGCTTTTTTAAAATGAAAAAGCGTGCTCTGTTCATATTCCTTTTGCCTTGAGATAAAAAGTAGTGTTCCTAGGCGCAAATGGTAATAAGCCGCAAATGGGTTGAGCTTTAGTGCAGATAGATAATTTGAAATCGCTTTGCCTGAGGCCTTATCCCTTAGTTTTGGGTCTTGCCGGGCTATTTGTTCAAAGATGTATGCACGATGATAAAAATATTCTGCGGCCAGGGGATTATGTCTTAGGGCTTGCGTGGATAAATTAACAGCTCTATTCATATCCCCTGTTTTTAAAGCCTGCCCCGCCTTGGAATCAAAATGCCTGCCAAGATATATATTTATTGAGTAAAAGATTATAATACTTAGCAGTATAGCGCAAATTATCCTGATTGTTGCCTTGGTTTTTTTGCAGGTTATAACAATGCAGCTGCTTTGTTGTGATCTGCCTAGGCTGTAAAGTCCGAGCAGGCCGAAAGCAATTGTTGAGCGCTGGCTATCGAAAAGTCCGAAATCAAAAAGATTCTGTATGAGAAAGCTTAAAAATGCCGCTAATAGTCCAAGTTCAACAGGCTTAAGCCGTGCTCTATTTTTAAAGGCCTTGATAAAAATAAGGCAGATAAACAGGACAAAGCAGCTAAGTGCAAGAAATCCGGATTCAGCCCAAAATTGCAGAAAACTGTTATGGGCCATAATTGTTTCTTCCGCGAGCTTGGTTTTAAATAAAGGATAGGCAATGCCAAAGGTTCCCGGGCCAAAGCCTAAAAGCGGATGCTCTTTGATCATCATCATGGCTGCCTTCCAATATTCTAAGCGGATGGCAAATGAGGTAAAAAAATGCTTAATTCCCGGCAATGCCGTTCTGGAAAATAAGCTGATGCTAAGAAAACAGAAAATAAACAGCCCCACGGTATATAAAGGCTTTAAAGCGGATTTATGACTATTTCTGTTTAAACTATGAAAAAATATAATGCCTGAAAAAAGTGATACCCAGGCGCCTTTTGATTTTGTCAATATTAATAAAGGTATAATAGAAAATGCTATTAATAAGGGTATATATTTAAACAGGCGCGTATTTCCGGTTTGATTCGTCCCTTCCTGTCTCAGGTATGTAATGCCGAGTAAGGTTAAAAACATCATGCTTAAGTAATCCCCGAAAGCCGGCGGGTAAATAAAAGTAGCGAATATCAGATTCTGTTTAACCCTTTTGGCAAATTCTTGGGAGCCTATGATATATTCAGGGTTGTTTTTTAAGAATTCCCTCATTTGGGAGAATCCTATTGTATATTGATGCACAGCGTAAATTATAAGCATCAAGCCGCAGACAATAAATGCCTTCAGAAACAAATCTAAGATACGCTTATCATTGGGCAGATTTTTAATGCTCCAGTATAAAAGATAAATGCTTATGAAATAAATAAGCTGATTGATTGACGCGTGCAGATTTATCGATCGGCTTAGGCTGATGATCAGCATCAGGATGAATAGCAAAAATATCCTATCTTCAAGCGAGAAAACCAATTTTGATTCGCAATCCCTAAGCCTGATTATAAGCAGAGAGAATGCCGCGATTAAAATTATATTTTCAAATATTATTGCGGGATAGAGAAAAAACCCCTCTCCGATCAAAGGCCTTAAAAAAAGCACTCCGAGCAAACTGATAATAATAATACGCGCTGAAACCGTATAAGCATCCAGCCTGCGTAAAATCAGCCAGCTGACACAGAGTATACAAAGTATAATGATTATATTCAGTTGCGGCATTTTTTTACTCTTTCTAGGAAAATTATAATCGATAAGATGCAAAGCGCCTGCAGCAAGACAAGAAAACAGCCCCATTTAGTTAATGAGCCTAAAAGCAGCGCGCTAAGGCCTATGCAGAAATTAACAAGGTAAATAAATAAAACTGCCTGCTTATGGCTCATTCCCAGGGCGGTCATGCGATGAGAAATATGGTTATTATCAGCTGTAAAAATTGAAACGCCGCTTTTTAAGCGGATGAAGATCACACTGACCATGTCAAATATGGGAATAGCCAGGATTATCAGAGGCATGATCACCGGAGTAAGCGTAAGCGCTGTTTCGGGCCGGTAATAGGTATTAATTATTGTCAGCAGGGCCAGAGTATAACCGATAAACATGCTGCCGGCATCACCCATGAAAATCCTTGCCGGATGAAAATTGAAGATTAAAAAACCCAGCAGTACTCCCCCAAAACAGGCAAGAATGCTTGAAACAAAGAATTGGCCGGTAATGCTTGAAACAAGGAAAAATATAAAAGCGGAAATAAAAGCAGTGCCGCAGCTCAATCCGTCCATATTATCCATAAGATTAAAGGCATTGGTAATAGCGATTATCCATAGCACAGTCAATATTGCGCTTAAGATAATATTATTTGTAAAAAAGGTTATTCTTATGCCGCTTAAAAAAACAATAACTGCCATTATAAATTGAAAGATAAGCTTGGTTTTGGCTTTGATTGGCCGGATATCATCAATCGTACCGAGGACAACCAGCAAAAAGGTTGTCCCGAGTATGGCGATTAGCTGAGGCATTATTGAAGCTATACCCATAAGCTGAGTTAATATTATCTGGGGAAGAAATAATAATGCCTTGAATTTATAAATTGCCGCCAGATGAATAACAATAGTGAATGTAAAAGCAAGATACATGCCGACTCCGCCTAAGAGTGGAATTGGTTTTTTGTGTGTTTTTCTTTTTTGGTCAGGCTGATCAACCAGGCCTATTTGCAGTGCCAAATTTTTTAATATACGCACAATCAAATAAGAAGCTAAAAACCCGAACACAAAGATATAGCTATAGATTATTTTCCACATGACATAAGTTCTCTATATAATGAATCGATCTGGTTGACCATTTTTTCCACTGAGAATTCCTCTATCCGGCTGAACCCGTCTTCACCCATAGCCTTTGCCTTTTGCGGATTGTCTAATAGGCTGATAATAGAATCTGCCATTGTCCTGTAATCTCCAGGCGGCACGAGCAGTCCGTTTTGTTGATTTATAATCGCCTCAGAGTTCCCATCAATATCAGTGGCTACAATAGGCAGTTTAAGGGCCATTGCCTGCGGTAGGACGCGCGGCAGGCCTTCCCAAAGAGAGCTTAGGGCAAAAACGCTGAAGATGGACATAAGCTCAGGAACATCAGAGCGCAGTCCTGTAAAAATTAATCTATCTTTAAGCCCCAATTGGCTAACCAGCTCCTCGGCTTTTTCTCTAAGCGGTCCGTCACCCACAATGACAAATCTTACATGCGGCCTGTTTTTTGAAATTATTGCGCAGCTTTGAATAAAATCAAGCGGTGCTTTCTGTGCGCTCAGGCGCGTTACAGTTCCGATAACAGGTATCGGCATGTCAATTGTCAGCTGTTTGCAAATCTGTGCCTGAGTCTTCTTTGGGTTTTTAAAACGCTTTAGATCGATTCCGCTGCGGATTAATTCATAATCATTTGCTTTGCCAATTCCGCAGGCCAGGCCGTTTTCAATATTGATTTTGGAAACTCCTATAAGTTTGTCAGTTATCGCTAAGGTGAGCCTTTCCAGATTAATGTAAAGTGATCGTTTTATAGGCCCCTGGAAAGTATTATGTCCCCAGCCGTGTATAGTATGCACGATGATCTTAGTTCCGGCGCACTTAGCAGCCCAGCGGCCTAATATCCCGGCTTTTGAGCTATGCGTGTGGATGATATCAAATTTCCCCTTTTGAATAAACCAAATTAGCTTTACAAAAGCAATCAGGTCATAAAAGGGATTAATATTTCTGCGCAGTTCTTTTAATATATGCAAGGTGCAGGCAGAAGATGCTTTTTTAATCAGACTTCCCTCTGGCCCGGTTTGCGGGCCGCTGAGGATGGTCAAATCATAATCACCTGTTTGTTTTAGCCCCAGGGCGCTTAATATCGTGTTTTGCTGTGCTCCGCCTATTATAAGCCGGGTGATAATATGTAAAACTCGAATTTTAGGTTTTTCTTCTAAGGGCATAATAGAAAGTATTGCGTATAACAGTTAATAGTTACTAATTAATAATTTAGTTCTCACCACTAGTTATAAGCTATTGGCTATATATCTTTCATCTTTTGCTTTTGCTATGAGCTATGAGCCATTAGCTAATCTACTTTTACCTTTTTACTTTTTACTTTTTACTTTTAACTTTTAACTTGCGATCTCAATCGCTAACTCGTAATTCATAGCTATCCTCTCTCTAGTAACTAGGGACAGCGACTAGTTTGCTTCATTTAAAGGACAGGATGTGAATGGGCATTGTTCTTAAAAGGGGTAAAAGAGCCTGTCTTGTAGCTCGAATCCCATAAAACCCAAAATTATTGTCGCTGCCAGAAATATCGCTATAGGATGCTTGATAATCCCATATTGCTTCAAGACCAATAGGATCCCGGCTATAATAATTAATATGATTGAAATCATTGCATCTGCCCTCTAAACCTTACTCTGATCGCGGGAGTCAGAAACTCTTCCTAATTTTATTAATAATTCTGGTTTATTTTCCTAATTCGTAATTTTTAACTATTGACCATAAGTCATTAGTTTTTAGCCGTTACCGTAGTCTTTTTATGTTTTTTTTACTATCGACTATGGACTATGGACCATTGACCGTTTTTGGTAACTAGGGAAAGCGACTAGTTATTTCCTTTAATTATTCTGTTAATTTACATCTGTGCCCTGGTATTTATGTTGCTTGTTCTTTTAAATCTATTTTTCTTGTAATTTATAACTCATAACTTGTAACTCGTAACTATTCTAAGTAACTAGGTACAGCGACTAGTTTGTTTTATTTAAAGGACAGGATGTGAATGGGCATTTTTTTGCAAAGGGACAATTTATTCTATCCTTTAAGCCGAATACCAAGGCCACCAAAATAACTGTTGCGATCAGAAATACTGATAATGGATTCTTGATAATCCCAAATTGTCTTAATACCAATATGATCACAGCGATAATACTTAATATGATTGAAATCATTGCATCTCTCCTTTTAAATAAAAAAAGACAACCCCTTTTATCTAGAGATTGCCTTTAAATTTATTTTGGAATTTTTAACCTCATCATCGCTCCATGTTTCCTTTTGAGTTATGACTTATAATTACAGAATTCTGGTATATAAAATAATACACCTTTATAAAAAGTTCGTCAACCAAATAGATTGCTATTGCGGAAAAATTGAATCCAGACTATTTGCTTTTTTCGTCCTTTGCCATAACGAGCAGAGTGAGTGTTCGTCCATCATTATACAGTGGAAGTTACTAATGCTACTGATCTGGGTGATGGCTATGTGAGGATAATCTCAACAGGTACAGTTGATAGTGCGACGAGAATTACTGAAGCGATTGCATATCTGTGCGCATGGAAATTCCTTTTATTATCGAATAATAATATCGCGTTTTTATCTAATGCAACAGGCGAAGTCGATGGAGATATACATGCTAATGGAGCTGTTACCGGCCTGAACACAGGGACAGGTTCAGGTACCAGCTTGGATTATGTACCCGCTTCTAGAATATCTAATACAAGAGATGATGTTCGCTTTAAGATCACCAATAATACCGGAGGCCCAGTCGATCTGACTTCTTTGACCTTAAACTGGGGCAGTCCCACTGCTTATTTTTCAGAAGTGCTGATAAGCATTGACAGCGGTACTAATTACGGGAATGTCTGGGATTATTTGGATGATGGCGGTGTCAGAGCTACCACCGGAGATACAGTTTATTTCAATGGGGGTGGTAATTATCCCTAGCGGCGCTACAGCCAGTATAAATATTAATAATTTTGGTAGAAGGCAAACTGGTTCGTGGAGCCCCAGTCGCGATATGGACGATACTGTTTTTGGGCTTGTTCTTAATGGTACTTCAGCTCAATACCCTATTACAGTTGAAGTAGCCGATACACAGGTTGACCTGCGCATAACCGGTGCGATTACCGAGGGCAGTAAAGGCGATATGATAGTTGATCTACCGGTTGTAGATATGGATGCCTATCGGAATTTAGCTACTCACGTAATTGACGGAGATTTTGTATTTGACGGAAACGATCAATTAGCTGAAAGCCAAGACAGCAGCCAATACAGTAATGAGATATTCTACATAAAAGGAAAAGCAACAATTAATACCTATTACCATGACCTGAACTTCAGTCGCTGTGTAGTTATTGCCGAAGAAGGCATAGATATTATTAACCGCTATACTCCCAGCGACATTGATTATGTGTCGCTTTCACGTGAAAACGGAACACGCGAAGATGTGGTTTTTCAAGTTCAGAATAATACAGGCGCGGACATTACCTTGACTAATATTACCACTGCTTGGGACGGCTCCCCCTCTGCTTTTTATGAGCATATAAGAGTGCGTATTATTTCCGGCACTAATTACGGCTGGGTCTGGAGTTATCCGCTTAGGGCAGCTGATGGCCAGCAGGTATCACTTAGCCCGGATTCGGTGATTCCCGCGGGTGCTATTGCAGAAATAGAGATTGAAAATTTTAAGCGTCGGCAAACTGATAGTGGTGGACATAACCAGGATATTGATATGGACAATGAACGCTTTGATATGACGTTTTGGGATGGGGCGACTCCTTATGAGACAATGGTCTTACGTTATGGCGAAGAATTTGAATCCAATGGTGAAACCCTGCGTTTTACTCGCCTAAACCCATACCCGGCTTTAATAACAAAAGATGGGGATATTAATGGCGAAGATTCTGATGAGGTCAGTGATTGTGATATTAACGGTATAATTTATTCGCTTAACGGAAAAGTTACGTTTGAAAATTTACGTCTTGATGGTGTGATCGTGGCTAATGAAATTGAATTCAGTGAAGATCTTGACCTGCGCTATCGGCCAATTTATGTTCCTTACCCTCCTCCTGATTTTATTGCCGGGATGGCGCTTGAAAGCTGGCAGGAAAATCAATAGAGATCATGATCGTTTCCTTCTCTGATAAGAAATCTTATCAGAGAAGGAAAAACATACCAGATATATTCTTTTATTGAAACTGCCCGTTATCAGGGCATGCAGGATATGATAATCAGTAAAAAAATCGAAGCGGAAGATGCTTTTCAGATCACGCGAGACCCGGATAATCTAAAAAAACGTATGGAAAACGCTTGACCTTAATCTAACTCTCCAAAAACCTCCGCACTGAAAATATGAATTTTAGCTCCCTTTTTCCATGTGTCCTGATTAAGCCCGGCTTTAATGCATGTTTGTTGTAAAAACTGCTCAGTGCTCCAGTTATATTCTGTTGCCACCTGAGGCAGCAAAAGCCCGGATGAAAATCCTTTGCTGATTATAAGCCCATGTGTTCCGACTTTAATTCTATTTATATCAGTGATTTCTTCGATGGGGCTCATTACTGATATTTCAAGATCAATGGCATCCAGCTCCTGAAGATTGACAGGTATAAATCGCGGATCACCAGAAGCGGCTTCAATTGCCATATCAGTTATCACATTTATCAGAGGTATATCCGAAACAATTCTTCCGATACACCCGCGCAGCATCCCGTTTTTGTTTAAAGTAACAAAGGCGCCCCTTTTTTCCATAAACAAGGCATCCTCTGTTTTTATTTTTTTCCGCTGGCCTGTTTCAAGATAGTCCCTGATTGATATTCTGGCTATTGATAAAAGTTCCTTTCTTTGCGATTGTGTTAGCATGTTCTTGCTCCTTTCCGTGTTTTCATCATTTATATCTATAGCTGATTTTGTATAAATAACACTACAGTATCCTACTACCTGATCAGATGATGATTTTACTGTGTCCGCGGATGTGGCATAGTCCAGGATATGGGGATTGCCTGCCTTGATTTTTTCCATTGTAAGCATAAGCGTAATTACAGCCGCCCCACCGCATAATTCGCAGTTTCCCTTTTTTAAATTATCGAAAAGATCTGGCGCATTACCCGCAGTGATTAGAGCCAGCGTGGTTTTGTCCATAAAATTAGCCTTAGCCTGATTATGAAAATGAGACATATCTGTACTGGCGATGATAAGGATATCTTCTCTGTCTGAGACTATTGACGCTAGAATATCCCCAATATGCTCATAATATGAATAATTAGAGGGAAAAATAATAATCGGAACAATGGAAAAGTTTTTCAGGCTTTTTTGTAAAAAAGGAAGCTGAACCTCAATAGCATGCTCCCTTTCAAATACATTTGTCTGCGCTTTAAAATAATCACTGTTTTTCAGTAACTTACTTGAAATGTTAGTATTAACTGGAACCTTACCTAATGGGGTTTTAAAAAACCCGGTGGGATAGACAGCTGCATAATTGCTATTAAAATAATGGCTGGGTGCGAGAATAATTACAGTTGAATATTTCTTTCCATAAATTGCTTTATAGGAGCCAGCAGCAATTTTGCCTGAATAGATATATCCGGCATGCGGACAGATAATGCCGGATATATGTTCATTGGTTGTAAAAGGTTTTACTCCGGCAATCATTTTGTCTATCATCGCGGATAATTTGTTTTTATTCTGAGGGTAAAAAGTTCCGCTGACATTCGGCTCTTTTACCAGTTGATCCTGTGCAAAAGCGGGTTTTAAACTAAGGCCCGTAAATATTACTGAAATACTTAAGATTATTAGAAGTTTTTTCATGTCTAAATTCAGGGTCAAATATACTTATTTATTTCTAGCATTCTCTTAACAGTGATTATCACACATGTGTTTAAGATTTTTTTGTAAAGAAGTGATGCCTTGAAGAATCACAATAAAGCCGATTATAAATAATAATATCTGAACCTTTGGCCACTGTAATGATTTAACCTTTCTGATAACCAGATAGGCATTATAAGGCGCTACCCATTTGCCATAAGCAGTATAATTAAGCGATCCGAAGAAATCAGTATTAAAGCGGTGTGTGCCTAGTTGATAATATTGGCCCTGTCCTGAGCTGTTGCGGACATACCCGAAGGTAAAGTCATTATGCCAGGTTGTTTGTGTCCGGGAAGCCAGATCATCAATGATAACGCTTAATTGAAAGTCCTTGTTTTCAATTCTCCGATCAGGAACTTTTAACCAGAATGAATAAACCTCCTCACTTCTCGCGCTGAATGTGCCGGCTATACTAGGTTCGTTTTGAAGAGACAATTGCACAGGAAAAGTATAAACATCATCATAAAGCCCGCCTGAAACACTTATAATTCCAAAGACCAAGCTTGTTATCAAAAGTGTGCCGCCGATGATTACGACAAAAATCGATAAAATAAATTTTTCTTTAGGGTTCATTCTCTTTGCTTCCTTAGTTGTTATCCAAGACTTATTTTAGCACATATTGGCGGATTAGGCAATTCTAAGAAGTTATTCTAGTAGGTGTGGATTTGACCGTGTAAAGTTTAGACGCCCCCAGGGTAGGAGCATTTATTTGTTGCTGTTTTAAATTTATGAGAAGCTTTTTGGGATGTTTAAAAGTTTATTTTTTATCCAGACTCTCCTGTTTTTCCAGGGTCTTTCTGCTTACTGTATCAATCAATGCCTGATATTCTATTATCCCGACTATTTTATTTGAATGTTTGTCCTTAACGACTGGTAAATACTCCAGCTCTCTTTTTTGGAAGATATCAAAGGCTTCTCTTAAGGGCTGATTAGGATAAAGGATTTTTCTTACCGGTGCGGCAACATCCTTAGCCAGAATAACATTATCTAACTGCTCTTCTCTAAAAACACTTCTTAAAGAGCCCAAAGATAATAAACCCGATAAATCGCCTTTTTTATCTACTACGGGAAAATGATACGATTCCCTTTCTTTAATCGCTTCCATGATCTTGTCAAGACTGGCATTTTCTTTTACTAAAGTAAAATCCCTGCGCATAAAATCTTCCACTTTGCTGCATTCGATTACATCTTCTTCTGTGACATTTCTCCCTGCTTCGCCGGTTTTGGTTATGGCAAACTTAACACATGCCGGGCCTATTAACTGCACTACAAAAGTAGTCGCGGTGATTATATTTAAAACAAGTAATCCAACTTTCTCTCCTTCAGGCCCTAATAGGCTGAAATTATGATGGATGACCATGGCCAGGCCTATGGCTACCCCGGCTTGAGAAAAAAGACATAAGCCCAGATAATTGGTCACAGATTTTTGCGCCTTTGAAATAAGGCCGCCTAAATAAGCTCCTGAGATTTTTCCTGTTGTTCTTCCCAGTAGATAAACAATAGCCAATAAAGCTATACTTGAGTTTAGAAATAAATTTACCTGTAGCCTGGCCCCAACTAAAATAAAAAACAACACATATATGGGCGGGCTGAAATCGTTAATAGAATCAAAAACCTTACGGCTGATTTGCGGTGAGAGATTAGCGAATACTGCTCCTAAGGTCATTGCCGATAAGATAAAATCAAGTTTGAAAAATATAGCTATGCCAACCGTAAAAACTATGAACGCGATGGAAAAAGAAAACATTAGCTCTTTATCCTTGATGCGCTGCAGTAGCCAAGAAAGAATAAAGCCGCAAAAAGCGCCAATAAGACATGATGCGCCAAGATCAAATATGGGCACGGCTATACTCAGAAAAAATGAAAAATTCGCATGAGCCAATATTGATTTGGCAAATACGCTGGCAAAGCCGTATATGATAAGAGATAAAGCGTCGTCTAAGGCTACGATGGCAAAGAGCGTAGTTGTTAAGGGGCCTCTGGCTTTATATTCCCAAAGCACGTCAGTTGTTGCCGCTGGTGCTGTGGCTGAAGCAAGCGCGCCTAAAAGAAGTCCCAAATACAGTTTTTGAGTAAAAAGCGTAACCAGGATGCTCACGACAATAAAGGCTAGCAGCCCTTCCCCTAAAAGGATCATGTAAATAGAGCGCCCGTATTTTTTGAAAACTTCCGACTTTAGCTCTGCGCCTATTCTAAAGCCAATAATGCCTAAGGCGACATTGATTAAAGGAGTAAATATTTCAATGATCCTGGCATCCAATATGCCTAATACGGATTTCCCCATTAAAACGCCTATAACTATATAACCAACCACCTGAGGGATTTTTAATCTTTGGAAAAGCCTCCCTCCGAATGTTCCGAGAAATATGGTTATGCCTGTTAATAAAAGTATGTTTGTGTTCATTTCTGTTTATACCCTGGCTGTTTTTTTCCATCTCAGCCAATATATTGTAATATACCTTGTTTTTTATGCCGTTTAATTGCATGATATTTAAAGCTTATAGTTACTTATTATTACTTAAAATGACTTAAACTAACTTTGCTGTCAAACTATACCTGAAAGATGGGATATTGTCAATAGCTTATTTTTATATGGGTGTTTTAGACATTTGAGGAATAGTCGCGGGTTCTGTTTTAGAGGGTTAAGGACAGCTTTTTATAAAAGGCAGCAAAGCGTTCAGGGCAAAGATTATCAAAAATGAACAAAAAAAGTATACTAATAACCTTTTTGCTTTTGTCCAGCCGAATCCGAAAACAAAGCTGGAGCAAAAGTATTTTCTTTCATAAATATGTCTTTTTAGCCAAGATTTAAAATCTCCACTCTTTTTGATCAATAGCCCCGTGATACTTCTCCCAGCGTCTTACTCTGTCAACAATCCGCTGCTGTCGCTTATTAATTTTTTGCAGGGAATTGTCTTTTCTGATTTTATTTACAAACCATATGTCATGTTCTGTGGGTTTTTTAGGTACTTTCATAATTAAGAATTATATCACAGTAAGCTTGATTTATAAACACAGGAAAACATTTTTTTTTAATATGAAATAAGCATTTTTATAAGGATTGCTCAAAGAAATTGGCTGCATGGTTTTTGAAGGGAGTCTTTTTAGGGCTTATCTTTTGTGCTACCAGAAGAAAATTGGGTGAGACTTTCTTTCCGATCCTGAACATTTGTCTGAAATTATTCCACCATCTTGTTCTCGGGTAATCTTCAGGCACATTTCCCCTGGGCGCTGAGAAATAAATATATGGGTAGGCCTTGTTCTCTAACCAATCTGTAAAGTATGTTGGGCCCATGTACAGAGGATTATCAATATGTGCAAACATGAACCAGCCGTTGTTTTTCATTAGATGGTCGTATTGGTTTAAACGAGTCTCGGGTGTTTTCTTAATTCTTTTTACATCAATAAAAGACTCATGCAGCAGATCCAGACTGCCAGGCACAGGAAAATGGTCGTCTTTGGGAGAATGAACTATGCTCAGTCCTCTCCAGTCTTTATCTTTATCAACAAAACTATGCTCAAACATTGGATAAGAATCAGGTGTCTTAAGCTCAAAACCGGTGGCCGATGCGTCTTTTGCACTTCATCGCTGGTTTAAGCTTGCTTCCATCCATTCTCCCCTGCCTGTGGCGACATCAAAAATATTGTTTATTGCTTTTTCCCCGAATATATCTCTTAACATTACCTTGGATTTTTTAAGCACCCGAGCTGAAACAATGTCTTTTTCCGCTTTTGATTCAACTTTAAGCAATGAAAATATATTGGCTATTGAGGCTTTGTTGATACTCAGTTTCGGAGATAATAGGCTGACTTGGGGGGAATTGTCAATGCGTTTTCGCGCAATCATATATTCTCCCCGGCAATTAGTTGAATATATCAGTGAGCAAATAATGCATAAAAATAATAAAGTTTTTTTAGTTTTAAAAAAATTCAATAGAGCTGTCTCCTGTTTAGATTGAAGTCTTAAATTATACCTGAAAATCATAGATCGCGCAAAGATGTAGCGTATCTTTTGTATTGGCAACAGGTTAAGAGAATAGATTGCGAAAAATATTATTTTGAATGACCAATAAAGGAAAGGACCTCATTTAAATCATGCGAAGGACTGCCGACCATTCTTCCGCTACGGTCAAAAACTCTTACATCAGGAATGCTTCTTATTCCGTATTGATTTGTTACCGGAGTGCCCCATTTAACAATATCGATTTTTCGTAGAAAGACATCAGGGTCTTTTTTGGCAATATGCTCAAGGTATGGAGACATTTTTGTGCAAGGCCCGCACCAATCAGCATAAAAATCAACAATAGTAATTTTACCCGGAACAAGGATGTTTTTTAGATCAACCAGTTTTCCTCCGGTTTTTAGTACACGTATAGGTTGTTGCTGTGCCTTAGTCAATTCAATCTGCTTTTTCTCAGGTTTTGTTATCCAGTCGCCTTTATATTCAGTAAGGCCCTTTGCTTTCTGCGCTTCTTTGAATTTATCCTCCACATCACGTTGTTTGAGCATTACTTCAAAATTGTCGTCGATTTGCTCTACTATGCCATCAATAAGCCAGATCATTCCTCCCGGATAGCTTAGTATTTCCTCGTTGTCTGTATTCATCACGCCGCTGGGTTCACCAAATTTATCGATCACCTCGGCTTTAGTACTGCCCTTTTCAATTTTTGCAAATAACTCATTGCTAAAAACAAGGCAAACAGTAAAACTCAAAATCAAAAGTATAAGTAGTTGTGCAATTCTAATTTTCTTCATAAAAACATTATAACACAAATATAGTGATTGGTGTATAGCGAAAAACGTTTAGTGTCAATGGGGCAATACTTTTTTTGGATTCTCATCTCCTAGTTTAATTTAATGGCCTGCCATCCATAGCTTTAGCGAAGGATGGTGGAGTCAGGGGGACCCTGACCTACTCGTTGCTAACAAGGTGTTCTCTTAGCGGAGTTACTGTCTCTGAAATATTTTTGTTTCCTGTTTCTAAAGATTATAACCTTATTAAAGAGGGACTAGTCAATAAAAAAGCGGGATTATCTAAATCCCGCTTTCAAAATCAGGCAGAGTTTTTATTGCAAGGCTGCTTTTATTTCTGAGCGTACAAGCCAGTTTTGATCTTTTAATGAGGCAATTAAAGCTTTTTTAACTTTATAATCTTCGCGTCCAGCTAATGCCCTGACCACCTGTGTTCTAACCCCTGCCTCTTCATCACTCAAGGCACCTATTAAGGCAGCAGTAACCTGGTCGTTATCCTTAGCTGCTAAAGCCATTGCTGTTTTCATACGTACAATTGGATTTTTGTCCTCAAGCAATGCGATAATGGGTTTTGTCGCCGCATCATTCTTTATCATGCCCAGAGCTAAGGCGGCATTGCCTCTTACCGTGGCTCTTGGATCACTTAAAGCTGTAATCAACGGTTCAATGGCAGTTGATCCAAACTTGGAGAGGTGATTAGCTGCTTCTACGCCGTTTGAGGATAGACAGCATACTGTTAGCCTTTGATGCAACGGGGTTGAATCATTTAATTTTTCAATAAGCTGAGGCATTCCAAAATCACTAAAATTAATTATCTGCCTGTGAGTAAAACCTGTGTTTTGCTGGAAGGTGAAATTCTCTTGATTGGTATCTAAGCCTCCCTTGAAAATATGCGGAGATAGACTTTTGGAAAAATTTAACTGTGGCGCAATAAATGTCTTATTCCCCCATATCATACTTACCATGAACACGCTTAACATTATTGTGAAAAAAACAATTAGTTTTGTGTTTATGAAATCATGATTTTCATGCCAAATGTGTGGACTCATTCTTAATCTTATATTCATATCTACCTCCTCCTATTTAAAGTAAACCATAAACCACGTTAAAAGAAGGTTAAAATAAAATTAAAAGATTTTAATGTTCGCTTTAAGCTAAGGGCAGAATTACAGTAAAGGTGGATCCTTTTTTAAGCTCGCTTGTTACCTTGATGTCTCCTGAGTGTTTTTTAGCAATAGAGAGGGCAATAGAAAGACCTAATCCATTTCCCGGTTCATTTTTCTGTTCCGAGATGTCCTTATGAAAGAAATTACTGAATATCTTCGGCATGTCCCCTTTCTCAATGCCGGGTCCGTTATCATGGATAGAGATTGCCAACTGTTTCTCATTAGTTTTGACTGTAATATCTATTGTTCCATTTGGGGTAGTAAATTTTATTGCGTTATGGATCAGGTTGAAGAATAACCTTCGTAAATGTTGCGCATCGCCTTTGAGCTGTATCATTTCTTCAAGCATTATAATTTTTAATTCAATATTTTTATTTGTAGCGATGATTTTGCTCTGGTCAAATATTGCCATTAGAAAATCTTTAAAATTAAGCATTTCCATATTAAAGATCTCAGGTTTATAATCAAGACGCATGAGAACAAGTAAATCATTTATGTTTTTTAACATACGGTCGACTTCTTCTAAGATGGTTTTAATTACGCGCTTATATTCATCAACGCTTTGCCCTTTTCTCAAGGTAATTTCTGATTCACCCTTGATAATTGCCAGCGGCGTCTTTAATTCGTGCGCAAGCTCAGAACTGAATTGTTCAATAAAGTTAAAGGAATTTTCCAATCTTGAGATCATGTTATTGAATGCGTCAACTAAATACTGCATTTCAACATCGATATGTTCAGCTTTTACCCGCATGGATAAATCCTTGGAACTGATCCGTTGTGCTGTTTTTGTGATCTCTACCATTGGTTTTAGAACGCGTTTGGCAAAATGATCAGCTAGAATCCAAGCTAGGAGTAAAACTATTGGGATAAAAATAAGGCGGTGAAAAAAACTTTTTTGCAACAGCTTGCTCAAAGGAGATGAAGAAGTTCCTATTGTTATTACATAACTTCCCAATCTTGGGTGTGAAAATCGGGAGTTAATAACTCTTAAACGAAAAATCCCCTGGGTTATATTTTTAAAGCATGGCGTTTTTTTACTAGCTGATGCTGATGTATTTTTAAGTGTTTGAAATAAGTGTTTTTGCTCCATTGTGTTCAGATTGCGAATGATTTCTTTGTTTTGTAATCTCACGAAAATTAAATCGTTATCTAGATTAAGCTGGCTGCTTTTTCTAAGCCAGTTATTTTCAACCATCCACGTTTTATATTCAAGTGGATGAGTGCCTTTTGAACGGACAACTCTGCTTGCTGCAAAAATTAATGAATTGATGTCATTACCCAATATGTTTGTATATTGGGTAATTGCCTTATGAATCTCTTGAGCTTTTTGGTTAAGCTCCTCATCAAGGGCATGATACAAGGTATAATGCAGGCTTAAATAAAGCAGGCCGCTGTATATTATCAGGATGGTGGCTAAAAAAAATAAGCCCAGGGTTTTAATTTTAAATTTTATTGAATTAAATTTCATTTTTTCTTTTGGGTTAGGATATAACCAGAACCGCGTATGGAGTAAATGAGTTGCTTTGGAAATCCCTTATCGATTTTGTTTCGAAGATATTTTACATAAACATCAATGACATTGGAGAAACTGTCAAAATCTTCGTTCCAGACATGTTCGGAAATCATCGTTCTGGTGACTACATGCTCGGCATTTAGCATGAGATATTCCAACAAAGAATATTCTTTGCTGGTTAAAGAAATTTCTTTTGCACTACGCATTACTTTATGGGATAACTGGTCTAATGTTAAATCAGCTATACTAAGAGTTGTTGTTTTATTGTCTCCTTTTCTTCTAAGTAATGCTCTTATCCTGGCAAGCAGCTCTTCAAAAGCGAATGGTTTTGTTAAATAGTCATCTGCCCCGGCATCCAGCCCGAATATCTTGTCATTAAGTCCATTTTTTGCACTCAAGAATAATATTGGCACATCAATTTTTACTCTGCGGATTTCCCGGCAAATATCAAGGCCGTTTTTATTTGGAAGCATTATGTCAAGTATGATCAAATCATATTGGCTTGTGTTGGCTAAAAAAAGCCCTTTTTCTCCATCATAAGCAGCATCAACTGTATAATGCTCTTCTTTTAAGCCGCGTTTAATAAAACTAGCGATTTTTTTTTCGTCTTCAATCAATAGGATTCTCATAAAAAACGAATGCCTCAGAGTAGTGTTCTAACCTTTATATGGTTAATCAATAATCAAAAGTTAAATTTTGGCAAATGCTGATTCATAAAAGAAAAAAGCAACTCTTTGTATAGCCAGAATTGCTTTTGTGAATCTTTTATTTCTATGCTCATTTCGCACCTCATTGTAGTGCTTAGTCTAGTATTCTCAGCGACTATAATCAACTAACAGCTAAATATTACTCCTGTACTTTGAATTAGTCAATAAAAAAGTCTGATGTAATCGCGCTTAAAAATCTTACGGGTCAAAGACTACTGT
>CAYTGV010000023.1:0-20967 GCA_964437495.1 uncultured Planctomycetia bacterium
TTACTTTTTACTTGCGTTCCTAGTACTCGATTCCCTTTCTTGCCTGCACGCCCTTTGAATAGGGATGTTTTATTTCATTGACAATGCTTACCAGGTCAGCCTTAGCAATCATTTTCTTTGTTGCTCCTCTACCGGTAAGAACCAGCTCCAAATTTTCCGGCTTGTCTGCTATAATTTTCAGGACTTCACTTTCTTTTAAAAATCCATCACGCACGCTGATATTAATTTCATCAATAATAAGCATGTCAAGATTATTATGCTGATAAATCTTACGGACAGCATTTAAGCCCTTTAAGCAAACTTCTCGCAATTCCTTGAACGCCGCGCTGCTTTTAGACACCACGCACATTGGATGCTGCTTAACCAAAAAGCGAACCTTAACACCAAGTTTTTTCAATGCCTGATGTTCTGATCTTTTGCAATGCCGGGGATCTTTATAAAAACTTACCCAGCCCACTCTAAAACCATGCGAAACAGCACGTACTGCCAAACCGCATGCAGCTGTTGTTTTGCCCTTGCCGCTGCCTGCATAAACCTGTACTAATCCTAGTTTTTTCATCATTTTAATTTCCTTTGCTTTGCGCATATAAATACGCAGGGCTTACCTGATTCCGGATTCTTAGCCATAACAACCTCGGTTTTATATATAGTTTCGATCATTTGTTTTCTAAGCACTTCTTCCGGAGTACCGGAAGCAAAAACCCTTCCTTGTTCAAACAATCTTAACTCATCGCAATACTCTGCGGCTAGATTTAACTCATGCAATACAATTATTACGCTTAAGTCATTTTCAACATGCATGCGTTTTATCAAATCAAGAATATGCCGCTGATGCGCAATATCCAAATGGACAACCGGCTCATCTAATAACAGCAATTTAGGCTCCTGCGCCAATGCCTTTGCTATTATTGCTAACTGTCTTTCTCCGGCGCTTAAAGCACTCAGCTGCCTTTTACGGAAAGAAGTCATGTCCGTCAAACGCAAAGCCTGCTCGATCTTTCCCCAATCATAATCATTTTCAAAAAATTGCAGCGGCTGTTGATGCGGTATCCTGCCCAAAGCCACAAAATCCTCAACACTTATATCAAACGATGCCTCAATATCACTATTTGCCACGGCAATATATTGAGCAATTTCTTTATAGCTCATTAAAGCAATATCCTTCCCATTTAATACTATCCTGCCCCCAAGCAATGGTAAGGCTTTTGTGATCGCTCTTAAAAAAGTCGTCTTCCCTGATCCGTTGGGCCCGATAATACCTGCTATTTTTTTACCTTCAAATGTAGTACTCAGGTCATTTAAAATGATTTTTTCCTTGTATCCGCAGCGTATATTTTCTATTTGCAGCATCCTACACTCCTGCTCTTTTTCTGTTTAAGGCATATATAAATATTATGCCTCCTATTATCCCGGTGATAACTCCGACCGGCAATTCTAGCGGTGCAATAATTGTCCTGGCAATTGCATCGCTGGCAATCAAGAATATCCCTCCAGCCAGATAACTGCAAATAAGCAGAATGCGATTATCTCCTCCTACAAACAGCCGCACAAAATGCGGAATCACAAGCCCGACAAATCCAATAACTCCGGCAACAGCAACACTGCATCCGGTAAGCAGAGATGTGAGTATAAAAAGAAATTTCTTTGTTCTGCTGACATTCACACCTAAATGATGCGCATGCTCCTGGCCTAAAGAAAAAGCATTAAGGTCTTTACAAAAAATATATGCTCCCAGCAATCCCGCAATAGAGAGTATCCCCATGCATTTTATTAAAAACCAGCTAGGCTGATCCAGGGAGCCCATGGTCCAGAAAATAATCCCATGCAAATCTTCGATACGCATAAGGGCCATGATCAACATAAACAGCGATGAGCAGATAAAACTTACCATAACGCCTGAAAGCAACAGGCCCTGCATTTTAAGAACGCCTTTATGCATGCTCAAAAAATAAACAAAAACTATAATACACCCCGCGCCAAGAAATCCGGAAACCGGAACTGAAATTAATCCTATAGTTCTATTAAGCCGCAGCGCTATATTTATACACACGCCCAAAGCCGCTCCACCGGAAATCCCCAAGGTATAGGGCTCCACAAGAGGATTGCGAAACATCCCCTGCAACATAACACCTGAGATACTCAAAGCGCTTCCCACCGCAAAACCAAGCAATATTCTCGGCAGACGGATATTCAGCAGAATATTATAATATGATGATGCCGTATCCGGGTTAATGAAAAACGAAACCAGCTGATCGCCCGTTATATTGGTTGCTCCGACAGACAGCGAAAATAAAGCTACTAATACTCCGAAAACAATAAGCATTATTACCCAGGTCATCCATACTATTAGTTTGCTATTGGCCATCTTTACTTCCCTTTTTTATCTTGATGCAATAACCCTGCCATGACCTCTAACATATTAACAAAGTTTTCCGGCAAAGGATTGCAGATAATATCCGGATCTATATTATAGATATTATCTGTTTTGACAGCGTTTATGGTATTATATCGCAGCCATATATCCTTCTCGTCTTCTGCAACAATACCCATGCCGGCAATAATAATCACATCCGGGCTGCTTTCTACAACTTTTTCACGCGAAAATATTCCTGTTGGGGTATCTTCCGCAATATTTATCCCCCCTGCGCGCTTAATAAGATCGTTGATGAAGAATTCCTTATTCATCGTAAACAAAGGTTTTGTTCCCACCTGAATGAAAACTTTTTTCATTGGATTGCTTTTGATTTTTTCTTGAATACTTTTTGCTTTTTCTTTGGCCTGATCTACTATTGTTTTAGCCTGAGACTCTCGTCCGACAAGCCTGCCCAGCTTAAGAAACTGCCTGCATATTTGCTCGAAATCTCTAACCTGTCCAAATTCGACTACACGCATGCCCATTTTACGTATTTTATCTCGAGCCTTAATATTGGTCAGCGGAGTGCTGATAACAAGATCCGGGTTGAGAGCAATAACTTTTTCCAGATTGACTTCAACTATAGAACCGGCCTTTTCCTTATTCTTAGCTGCCTCAGGTCTATTACAATATGTGGTTACCCCGACTATTTTATCCTCCACTCCCAGCAGAAAAAGCCCTTCGGTAATAAAGGACCCCAAGGAAACAATTCTCTGCGGCGGATCGTTTGCCTGCGCTAAACCGCCAGAACATATTAAAATCACACAAATTATTCCTATAAATATCTTTATTCGCATAAGTTTTTATCTCTCTGAATATTCCCTTCTCTTTACCCTTCGACATGCTCAGGGTTATTTTATGCTTTGCTTCCTCAGCATAAAATAAAAATCCTGCCAGAATTATGGCAGGATTGCACCCTGATTTACTTGATCCTTCCGCGAGGATAAACTCCTTTTTACCCATGATATTACAGGCAGGTCTTCTGACTTCCCCTCTCTTTTGACGGTCTTCCCATCCGCCCAAGGCGGATAGTGACCCTTTGTGCTTGCCAAAAGAGTTCTCTTTTCTGTTTAAGAAAAGAGCGGAGTTACAGCGGCGGGACCGTAACGGATTTCATGCATAAACACATGTCACCGTTTTCCCTTTTAAGTTATTCTAGTAACGCCTGTATATTTATATTGTGAACTTATTATAGCATCCACTAATCAAATGTCAATTTTACATTTAAGTTGCTAAAGAAATAGTTATACTGTTAGATTTATTTGCCCCATAACATTACAACTCACTTTTTTTCTTTTTTAATAATTTCTAAAAATGCTTTTACAATTTCCGGGTCAAACTGTGTGCCTGAAACTTTTTTGATTGTGACTATAGCTTCTTTTTGCGAACATGCCTTGCGATAGCGACGGTCAGCCGTCAAAGCCTCATATGTATCTGCCAACGCAATGATCCTGGCTCCTAAAGGAATCTCTTCCCCTTTTAATCCATAGGGGTAGCCCTTACCGTCCCATCTTTCATGATGATGCAAGATAAATGGAATAATCGCATGAAAGAAATGAATCGGCCGCAAAATATCCGCTCCAATTTGAGGATGCTTTTTTATCTCATCATATTCTTTCGGAGTTAGCCCTTTCTTTTTAAGCAAAATCCTTTCGCTAATGCCTATCTTCCCAAGATCATGCAATATTGCAGCCTGTCTAACTCTCTCTCTTTCTTCTACAGGTAAATCCATTTGCCGGGAAATCTCCGCTGCATAGTGAACGGTTTTTTCAACATGCTCACCGGTATAATGATCTTTTATATCAATAGTCTTGGCAAAGGCGAAAATAGCCTCAGCCAGGCTTTGATTAGCCCGCTTAGTCAGCTTAACAAGCTTTTCCTTAAGGCCTTTAATATCTTCTTCTGTCTCTGTTTTTAATCCGCAAAGCTTGCCTTTACCGATATTATTCAATGAGCAGACTTTGTCTCCACCGCTTTCCTTTGCTTTATTTAAGATATATTCAGAGATTCGGATAAAATCGCTGCCTTTATGGATTTTATCTTCCGGGAAACAAGAAACTGACACACTTAGTTTTAGCTTAACTTTATGACTTTTATTCCCAAATGTATTCAGCTTTATAACTTCCAAGAGTCTTTGCGCCAGGATCAAAGCAATATCTTTTCTTGCGCCTGGAGTAATAATAATAAACTCCTCTCCTCCGAAACGAA
Organism: uncultured Planctomycetia bacterium; assembly: GCA_964437495.1. Lineage (GTDB taxonomy): Bacteria > Omnitrophota > Gorgyraeia > B26-G9 > B26-G9 > JAGLQQ01. The sequence goes on from CAYTGV010000023.1 coordinate 4,622, forward strand.
TCACTGTATCATATTTGCGCACCATCAGTGTGAGCTGCCGGGCAAGTTGCTTTAATACCAGATCTCCGAACTGATACCCATATACATCATTTATAGATTTAAAATAATCAATATCAAACATAATCACAGAAAGCGGCAGGCAATACCGCTCAGCCCGCATAAATTCCGCCTCTATTGCTTCGGCAAAATATCGGTGATTATAAAGATTAGTCAGAGAGTCGCGCAGCGCTAACTGCTTTAATTTCATATTTGTTTTCAACAATTCCCTGTTCAGCGACTTCATATCTCTTTCCATCTGAACCCGTTTTATAACATTGGCCATCATGCTAGCAACGATCCGAAGCAGGCTTTGGATATCTTCTGACCAGGCCTTTTCCCCCTGCACGCAATCAAGGCCCAAAAAACCTATTGATTTCCCCTGATAAAGCATGGGCACATTTATCAAAGACTGGATACCTTCAATCTGCCACTCAGATTTTTCAGTCTCTGCCTGCCTAGGCAGGTCCAAAACACTGCTCACATATACTGTTTGCGCCTTTTTTATCTGCTTGATAATCCAGGGGAATCTCTGCTCCGGGATTTTTTGAAGCCGATTAATTTGCGGCGCTACTCCCCGCACACACCATTCATGGGTATTGTTTATCGTGTGGGAATTATCATGAAACTGAAATATATAGCTTCTGTCAACTCCGGAAAATTCTCCGATCTCTTTAAGAGCAGAATTTATGCCCGCATCAAGATCATTTGTTGACAAATTGATAAATTGAGCAGATAAATCGCTTATTATATTTTTGAATCCTTCTTTATACTTTAATGTCTGCTCAACTCTTGTGCGTTCACTGATATCCAGCAATGTTCCCACAATTGCCGGCTTGCCGTTGATTTCAATAAACCTGCCAAGCGATTCGCAGTAAATTATCGTTCCGTCTTTATGCAGGCCTCGAAAAGTATATTGAGTAGCCGATGCATCCCCTTCCAAGCGTCTTTTTAAATATCTATCCACGGTCGCGCGGTCTTCTGGGTATGTCAGCAATGCGGGGTTCAAATTATTTATGATCTCATCCGATGTATACCCAAACATAGCGCTTAAAGCAGGGTTTACATAGGAAAACTTATTCTCCTGAATTATATATACTCCAGAGATCGCCCCTTCACTCAAAGTGCGATAGCTTAATTCACTTTCCTTTAAGGCCCTCTCTATTACCTTTTTCTCAGTAATATCATGCAAAACAAGCATGATCGCCACCGGCCTGCCCTGACGATCTTTAATAACCGAGCTGTTGATCTCCACACTGAGATGGGCCCCATTGATTTTAACAATTTCGTACTTGATATCCCTAAGAGGGTTTTTAAGCGTAAGGTTCAAATTAACACGTGCCCGCTTGCGATCGCCGACCGCTAACACCTGCATGGAATTTTTACCTACAAGAACGTCCGGCCCATCTGCCCCATAAAGCTGCAATGCCTGCTGGTTGACCATAATAATATGTTCGGATAGATCAAGAAGGGCGATGGCTTCAGGGGATATCTCTACAAGTGTCTGATACAGCTCAAGGCTTTCCTGTAAAGCCTCCTGCGCGCGCCGCTTAGCGGTTTTCATGCTTTCCAGTTCATTGACACGCTTTTGCAATTTATTGATTTTAGCCAGTAATTCTGTTGTTGTCTGCTGTTTTTTGCCCATACTACCTCAATTGTTTGTTATAAGAAAAGTTTGTTTAGATAACAAGAGGGACTAATATTATATGTTGATTATATAGGTTTTAGCCTGTTTTTTCAAGAAAACAAAAACAGGGTTAAAAAAAGGCATATTATGTTATTATAAAACAAAGAGAGGTCCCTATTATGCAATCAGGAAGATTTAAGGTCAGCAGCGCTAAAGAAACAGCCTTACAAAGAAAGTTCAAGCAGTTAAGCATCCATGAAACAGATTTGCAGGAGCACTTTATACGCTCCAGCGGAGCCGGCGGACAGAAAGTAAATAAAACCTCTACCTGTGTATATCTAAAACATCTGCCTTCCGGAATAGAAGTAAAGGCTCAAAAGGAGCGTTCGCAAAGTTTGAATCGATTTTTAGCCAGAAGGATTCTGGCAGAAAAAATAGAGACCGTATTATTAAAAGAACAAAGCACAGCGCAAAAACGTATTGCAAAAATAAGAAAACAAAAACAGCGCCGCTCGAAGAAAGCAAAAGAAAAAACACTAAAACTAAAAAAAGAACGATCCCAAATAAAAAAACTGCGCTCAAAAATCGACTCCACCCTGCTCTGATCAAACGCCGCTAATAAATATTCTTGAAATACTCGTTGTAAACATGCGCGTGGATTTTTATATCGCCAAAACGTGTTTTTGATATCTGCTTGATATCGCTTTCAATATCCTTTATGACGCTTGCATAAAACGCCCAGTCTACACACATCTTTTTATATTTTTCTGCGATCTCAGTAGATACCAAGCCGATAGCTTTAATAACTTCTCTTATCCCTGACATTTGAAAATTCACAATTTCAAATTCTGCTTTAATCCCGGGGTTGAGCTGCGAGAGCTTATTTAAGGCCTTCTGCAAAAACGGCATTATCGGACAAAAATAGGCAACTGCCTTTATGCCCTGGACATTAAGCCGGTTCACCAATCCTATGCTTTGCTCAGCCTCAACTGCATAGGGCTCTAAATCATGTTTTATGATTTCAGGCATTGTATCCACAGTAAAATAAATACTATCACATAACTGCTTGTCCAAAACTCCGGCATATTCCTCTAAGAGCATTGATCTGCTCATGATCACATATTTTATTTTTTGTTTATTGAGCATCCGGATTATACCTCGGGTTAGTCCGTACTGTTTTTCCACCGGCTGAAAAGGCTCTGTAGTAGAGCCAATAAGCACTTTCTCAGGCGCTTTTATTTTAAGTTCTTTCTTTAATATTTCAAGAGCGTTGATTTTAACTTTCACATATTTTCCCCAGGGGCGGATCTCCTTGTGTGCAGCTTTGGAAAATTGCGCATAACAAAACACACAGGCCAAAGCACAGCCCTGATATGGATTGATCACATAAGGCGCAAGGTTAATGCCTGTCGGCCGAAGAATCGTCTCTACTTGTTTCTCTATTATTTCAATCTGCATATCTTTGATTTTTACCTTATTAATCCTTTAGCTATAATATAACACAAAAATAGAAAGCAGTTCTGAAAAGCAAAAACTAATTATTGGAGCGGATATTTGAATCAGGGGCTATACCTGCCCCAGAAAAATCGTCCCCCCGCCTTCATTTCCTTTTGTCGTCAAAATGAAACGAAGCAAAGGAAAACCGCCCCTAAGAAATTTTTGCATATTTCTAATAATTTAGGTGTCTGGATTTCATCCCGCAAAAACGGGATTCATTGCCGAAAAACCATCCATGGTTTACGGCATTACAACATCGTGTTTTCGTCTGTCCACCTAAATCAAAGAAATATAAGCTAAAAATTCCCCAAGGGGAGCAGCGCACATAAAATGCAATATTATGGTAACTGCGAATTATCTGTTATTATATAGCTATTGATAATTGCTATGCAAAAACAATTGAGTTAAAATTAAAAATATAAGGCATTAATGCTAGAGAAAGAAGTTCAAAGAACATGGATAAAAAATTAATAGAATATATTCAGTATATAAAAGAAACTATAAAACTTATATCTAACCAAGAACATATTGAAAAATGGGCAATAAAAGAGTTTTTAAGCGATTTAAATGTTGCATTTAAAGAAAACGAATTAATTAAATCGAGTGTGGAACCAATCGACATACAATTTCATGAAGCTAATTTTCAGATTAAAACAATATACGATGAAAATAGAAAAATGATAGAAGAATATAAGAGCGACCTGAAAAAAGCTGAATCAGCATCAACATTAACAGAAGCATTACAATTAAACCTGAGAAAATATTCCCCCCAATATATTTCCATTCAAGAAATTGCTGATTTAATAAGCAAAAAACTACAAAAATATATATTGAGCCCGGAACAATACAAAAAGATTGATATGGTATTTTATTTTAATCGTTGGCATCATTACATTACAAAAAATGTGCGTTTTCTTTTTCGGATGAAACGTTATGGAAAAAATGGCGTTCTGTCTCTATGGTGAAAAATGGTGGGATAAGTTTTGTCTATTGGGCGAAAGAAGATGCACCCGACTACATAAAAAACAATAAAGAAAAAGTTATTTTAAAACCAAAACCTATAACGACTTAATACAGCTAACCAGATTGCGTACTTAATAGAATCCCCCTGTAGCTGAACTCAAACATTAATCCTTACTCATATTTAGCTTTGTTTTTCCCTATTAAGTTATTCATAACCGCATCGGTCATTTTAAATTTATGCTTGCGCAAAACATCTATAAACAAATGCATGCGCTCAACTATCTGCGCCTGCCGGCTATAATCATCATCCGGCTGCGTATTAATCCCATCATAATAGACAAAGGGGTTGACCTGCTCGATCTTCGGAATATATTCTTTATTATCGATTAAAAATCGCAGGCTTTCCTGAGCGTCTGCTTAAGTTTCATGCGGAAAGCCGACAATAAGACTCACCACAAATGCCAATCCAGCTTTTTTTAATTTTTTAAAAAACAACAATGCGTCCATGCTTGTGAAACCTTTGCGCATATCTAAAAGAGTATTGTCGCATCCGGACTCAAGTCCGATAAAAAGATTATAGCATCCGCTTTTCGCAATTTTCGCAAAAAACCGAAACAAAAACAAGTGCTGTTTTAGGGAATATTTTTTCTGACATGGTTATTGGGTGTTCGCTCTTTTAAGAATTTTACATGCCGCATCCCAAGCAGCCTAGGAATCCACACAGGATTCAGAAGTCCCAATCTGGCCCTGATATGCCCAGACATAGAACGCATCCAAATCAGCATTGAGCAGGATTTCTCCCTACTCCTTTATTCGATGTTCTTTTCCTTTTTTCACTCCCCAGCATTGCAGCCACTGATGATGTTTTTTATTCCCTCTTTTACATATTTTGTCCATATCTTGTATGATCGGACGCATTTCTTCAGCAGGGGTATTGTTATTTACCCAGTAAATATCAGCGCCCAGATTATCAAGAGAGTCTATGCGGGAGATATTATCCCAGGCGATCTTATCGCAAGGCATCATACAGCAGAGAGTTTCCATATGCGGATATGTTAATTTTATATCATCTGTTAATAAGCAAATATATCTAACAACACATTTTTTTCTGAACTGGGCTGCTTGTTCTGCATTGGCTTGAAATAAATCCCCCCTGTACATATCATGGTAGATCTGCACGCAAGCAGGACAAAAACAATCAAGCTGTGACGGTTCGTCTATAAAATACCCGGAAAATCCCAGCTCAGCAATGCGATCAATCATCCCCCTTATATGTTTGACAACCTCCAGATTATTATAACACCCTGCCGGATTATAGCTGCCGTCTTGGTTTACCTGATGGGCCTTAGGATGATCAAGGAGAAACTGACTGGATTTTCCACCCCCGAAATAATTCATTGCCCCCCCCCAGAATATAGCCAAAGGTCTGATTCCCTGCTCTTTAGCCAAACGCGGGAAAAAATCAAGATTACCCCTCATATAGACAAAGTCGTTTTCCTGTGCAACAAGCAGCACATCATTACAGCCAAGAGCTTTAATATCCTTAAGATCACTTTCCAAATGTCTGGGATTATGATGCCCCATATACGAAACGCCTGTTTTCATTTCGCCTTCCTTTTTACTTTTTACTTTTTACTTTTTCCTTGGCTCCTCGTCCCTCGTCCTAGCCTCGCCGTTTTCTGGCGGGCAATTGTCTCGCCGTTCTTGGGCAGACGATCATCCACCTGTCCTCCATAGCTTTAGCAAAGGAGGATCGTCCTTCGGTTTTCTACTTTCAGCCACTACCGTTGCCTTTTTGAGACGATACGCACATCGCCACCATTCACCTTTTAATCTTTTTACTTTTTACTTTACCCTCTTTTAAAATTTTCACCATCTGTCCATGTATCAGCGCATTGCTCGATAGCATATTCTTCTTATAATTGCTAAACAGACTGCCATCAAACTGGGAGATTTTACCACCGGCTTCCTGTATTATCAGAGAAGCCGCCGCCGTATCCCATGGGTTCAGGTCCATTTCCCAAAATCCGTCAAACCTGCCACAGGCAACATAGCATAGATCTAGAGCTGCTGATCCGGCTCTGCGAACAGCCATGCTCGCCATGAGAAATTTTGAAAAATTATCAATATTATTGTCTTTTTTATTTTTAAAATCATAGGAAAATCCAGTAGCTAAAAAAGACCTGCTAAGCTTATTAACTTTAGAAACCCGTATCTTTTTTTTATTTAAATAGGCTCCCTTGCCTTTTATGGCTGTGAACAACTCCTGACGCATCGGATCATAGACAACGCCTAATTTTATCTCTTGAGACTTTTCCAGGGCTATAGATACGCAGAAAAAAGGAAACCCATGCGCAAAATTCGTTGTGCCGTCCAGCGGGTCAATTATCCATCGATCGGCTAGTATGTCCCGACACTGGCTCTCCTCTGCCAGAAAACTGTACTGTGGGAATTCTTTTTTTAAAATCTTAATTATTAATTTTTCGGCCTTAATATCCGTATCAGTAACAATATTTATCGCCCCTTTATAGCGAATGATTTGCTTTTTACCAACACGAGACTTGATCATATTTCCGGCACTTATTGCCGCATGAATCGCGCATTTCAGTTCTTTCATACAATGATTACTCCTCGTCCTTTTTCCATCTGTTTATTTGCTGGGTTAAAATATCTATCATATCCTCATGATACCCTATATACACTGCCCTGATAATGCCTTGTGCATCCACGACAAAGGTTCTGTGGATATAGAGAACTTTCATTTTTTTTGCCAATGCTGCCTTAGAATCTGTTAATACAGGGAAAAAATATCCATTATCATTAATAACTTGCCGGGATTGCTCAAGATCACTGGTTATTGTCAGCACCTGCACCTCTTCCTCAAAAAGTCTTTAAAACAGATCTTCGATCAAAGACATTTCCTTTAGCAAATAAAAGAGGCTTTCAAGGTTTGTATTTAAAATTATGCTGATATTACAAGCCCGTCTACAGCTGCGATACTATTGGGGAAAATCTTCCTGGCCTGTTTCTGGGCAATGCTTCTATGTTTTTTTTCCGGATGGTTATCCGCATCAAAATGGGTCAAGACAAGCCTTTTGACCTGAGCCTGTTTTGCCAGTAAGGCAGCTTGTTCCGGATCAAGATGCGGCCAGCCGCCGTCATCCTGCCCTTTACGAAGAGCACATTCACTAATAAGTAAATCCGCTTTATCGGCAAGAGTAAGGAAATTTTTACATTTTCCCGTGTCAGTACAATAGGCTATGGTTTTGCCGAAACATTGAAAGCGATAGCCGATACAATCACTTGAGTGCACCAGCTTCAAAGATGTGACCTGAACACCAGCAAAGCGCATTTTTTTAGGAGCTGCTTGTATTTTTATTTTAAAGGAAAGATCCTTAATCGGAACAGTAAAAGGCTGCGCGATGAAAGTACGCAAAGCACTTATTGCTGATTTGGGCGCGTATATATTAAGTCCTTTGGGAAATTTAAACTTAGCCAAGGCGTGCAGGCCGACAATATGATCAAGATGCAAATGGCTTAAAAAAATACTTGTAGGCTTTTTTGGGTCAAGATATTGATCGGCTTTGGCAAAACCAAAACCTGCATCAAGAATAATATTGCACGTATTGGTTTTCAACAATGCGCAAACAGTATTTCCTGTTTTAGAATCAAACCACCCATTCGTACCTAAAAATATGATTTCCATTGTATCTGCTTTCCCGCAAATTATCTTGCGTTTTACTTAGCTTATATCATCAAGCATATCGTCCCTGATAAGAGCAAGGATTGCCGCTTGCGGAACAATAATATACTCTACGTTTTCATATTCTATTTCAATAGCTGAGCCCCTCATAAATATTGCCCGGTCACTCACCCTTGCCTGCAAAGGAAAATACTGCCGCGAGACATTATCTTGAGTGTCTTTCCATGGTTCACTGCCCGAATCCTGCGGATCCGGAACCGGCATCCCCGGTCCGACCTTAATTATTTTACCGCTATGAACCTTTTCTTTCTCATAAGTTCCCTGAGGAAGATACAACCCTGAATTTGTCATTTCTTTTTTGTTATCCGGCTTGATAAGTACTCTGTCTCCGATAATTATTAATTCTCTGCTCATATTGATACCTTCTTTTTCCACCTGCAAACACGCTAAGCCTAAACTTCCAGCCTATAATTCGCAATTCATATTTATTTTAACCGCATCATCTATCTTGACCTGAAATACTTGCCTGCCCCGCCTTCTTCTGAAAAGGACACTTTTTTATTAAATACTAAACACTAAACTCTAAATCCTCAATAAATTCAAAATTATAAATCCAAAACATAAATTCCAATATCCATTTTCTGCTTTTTCTTTTTACTTTGAATCATTTTAAGTTTATTTATGATTCAAGACATAGAAATGAGAGTTTTAATGCCCTGCTCTTTCCCCTATTGGCTATCGACCATTAATTGTTAGCCCCTTTAACTTGTTTTCTGCATAAATAAAGTCTGCGTCGGATATGCAAAATCTATTTCTTCCTCTTCAAATTTTTTCATTATACTTAGGTTTATTGCCTGCTGTTTGTCCATATATATATTATAATCCGGGCTCAGCACATAGTATACTATCTCAAAATTAAGACTGAAATCACCATATGAAGAAAAATGCGCCCGGTCAAAACGTGTACTTTCAGTTTTGTTAATTATCTCTTTTATATAGCCGGGAATTTTGGCCATCTTTTCCTGCGGGGTTTGATAGGTCGCTCCCAGTTTAAATACCACACGGCGCTCTGCCATACGCTTATAATTACGCACACGCGAATTCGTCAAATCAGTATTGGAGAATATCAGCTGTTCTCCACCTAAGCTTCGGATCCTGGTTGTTTTAATACCAATATGTTCTACTGCCCCCAAATAATCTCCGATTATTATAAAATCGCCAACTTCAAAAGGACGGTCAAATAAAATAGAAAAAAAACTGAACAGATCGCCTAAAACTGCCTGCGCCGCAAGGGCAACCGCGATACCACCGATACCAAGCCCAGCAATTACAGTTGATACCTTAAAGCCGAGATTATCCAAAAGAAATACAATGCCTATGCCCCAGACAATGATCTTGATAACACTCAACATCCCCTTTAAGCTGCGTTCTCTGGCCTCGTTTTGTTCAGGCTTGATCCATACTACGAACAAAATATAGCTGCAGAGCGCAATAAGAAAGCGTATTGCCATAATAGTTATAATGACAACTCCTACTGTATCTATAAACTTTTGTATCGCCCCCGGTACTACTAAGCGCTGCATGCTTATATAAAAAGCACCGAAATATAAGAGAGGCATTATATTTTTATGGAAAATCCCCACTATAAAATCATCGATCTTAGTCTTTGTCTGTGCTGCCCATTTCCTCAGGCGGCTGAGCACGATCTGCTTGAATATTAAAAGTGCTATTACCGCTCCGGCAAAAATGCCCAGGCATACCAAATAGGCCTGTACTGTATTGCCCAAATATACTGTTTGCAATAATTCTAAACTCATCACTATCCCTCCTGTTATTTAATAAATTTACTAAATTTATAGATTATAAACTTTCATATATAGGCTAATTTTATCAAAGACATGCAGTAAACACAAGAGTTTGCTCAAAACACAGGCCCCAGCTTTATTTTTATTAAAATGGGGGGGGTAATCTGCACAAACAACAAAACAATACCCGCAACAAGTGAAATAATACCCAAGATTAAGGATTGTTGCTTTGTCACACCCTGAAAAGGTCATGCGGGTTAGTTTATCCTGACTGCTCAGCCCGGATTATTGCTATATATTTTTCCTGCCCGGACCCGGTAAGCTGGGTTGAATCCCTAAAGCTGTTATTGCCGCCTTCTGTGATCATTTCTCCGCTAAACTCAGGCCCCTTAATAAATCCCTGCGCGTTAAGCAGCCTGGTGCTTTCAGAAAAAATTTCCGCTTGGCATTTTATATTACTTATCAGTTCGCTTGATACCGCGCGATTATCCCCCTTTGCATTAAGATATGCCAGGATTTCCTGCTGAGCCTTGTATATTTCTTGCTGTTTATCCTGCGGACTATTCATCTTCCTGCTCCTAAATTACTAAGAATACATATATAAATCATACTATTCAAAACAAGTTATGTCAATTTTTACATTAACCCAGAGTGAAAGACAAAACACGGAAGGAGAAATACTTCTTCCGCGTTTAATATCCTGCCTGCTCAGGATTCAACACTGAACGCTTTTAATAATCCCTTAAATCCAGCTATTCACTAATGCTCATCTATAACCCAGAAAAAGCCACCTTGAACACCCGCAAGGCTCCCAAAGCCTTATCTTGTACTCATTTTTTTCTTTACTCGACTTTTTGCTTTTTCAAAATACGCATCAAACTGCTCAGGAGTTTCAATCATAACTTCGTAATACTTACCTTCCAGCTCGCAATCAGGATAATTATGGTTTCTGCAGCGGTCTGGTCTTTGATCATATATTGTACAGCGATTCGCCTTTGATAAATATCGGCAACGGCTGTGTACAAGCAAATGCCACTTGCGATTGGCAATAAAGACTTTCACTCCCTCAAAAAAAAGATGCCATCGCAGATCTTCTTTCTCTACTTTGGTTACCGGCTTATATATCTGCACCGCAAGATCATTGCAGCAGATCGCGTTGCATTCCTCAGGGCACTTATTAATTACTTTTTTATTCTGTTTCAATACAATTTTCTCCTCAACTTCTTCAGCGCACTTTGTATTAAGGCTTGTCAGCCTAGCGCTTATTTAAAAAACCATTGAGACTGGTTCATAATATTCTTTGGGATGGCTGCAGCTCGGACAGATTTCCGGCGGCTCTGTGCCCCCCCATGGATAAAACCGCAGACACTGCATTTCCATTTGATCGGCTTTTCGCGTTTATAAACAGTCCCGTTTTCGATCATTTCCAAAAGATTTTTATACCGAGCCGCGTGCTCTTTTTCTATCTTGGCGATTTGAGCAAACAAATGCGCCGCCTCCTCATTGCCTTCTTCTTCTGCCTCTTTAGCAAAAATCGGGTACATGGTTATCATTTCATATGTTTCGCCGTCCAATGCTTCCTTTAAATTTGTCTTTGTGTCTCCGATGCCCCTAAAAGCTTTGATTCATTTTTTGCATGTTGTTTTTCATTATCAGCTGCTTCTTCAAAAATCTTAGCAATATAACTATATCCTTCCTTGCGAGCAACTTTAGCAAAATAGGTATATTTATTGCGGGCTTGTGATTCCCCGGCAAATGCCGCTTGAAGATTCTTTGCTGTTTTTGATCCGGTTTCTATCCCCATAACCTTATCCTTCTTTTTTGTCTTTGCAATCTATTTATGTTAACCAGATTGTATATTGTATACTAAAACAAAACCCCCTGGCAATATATTTTTAGGTTCTCTTTATGTACGCTGAATAACTGAAATTCTTGACGCCTCTTTAGGATAGAAATTTTATCTTAAAGACGACCAGACAGCTAGGCCGGGGAGAGTAGATTTATTTATTTTCGTTTTCCATTCTCTGCCAGAAACATGTTTCATGCTACTCCATACATTATTAATCTTATTTGTCATTTGTTTCACTTTGCCTTTTGTTTATATATTCGATCTTTTTTATCTCTGAGTCAAGCCGCGCCTTAACTAAAAAAAAGGCCTCTCTGCAACATTATCATATTGCAGAGAGGCCCATATCAACTATAAACAAAAACTGGTGCCTACTGAGACAGCTGTCTCTTTGCTATTGTTGCCTCATCAGGAGATATTTTTTTTACAAGCTTATTCTGGCCATTATAAATAGTTATCGTCCCATCATCATGTCTCATAGAGGTATAGATTATTTTTCCGTTCTCATCTTTTACTGCCACTCCATTATTATTGCGTTCAAGCGTCAAAGAAGTGTCGGCAGAATCAATACGCAAACTCCCATCAGCAGACGCATAAGTCAACACAGCCTGGGAATCACCCTGTTCCAGCACTATACTTTTATCGCTCTGCGCTTTTGCTATCGGGTTTTCATCTGTCCAGAATTCTATGGAGTTGAAAATTATAGCATCACCCAAAGTAGCCAATCCATAAACAGGAAGAATTACTGTTCCCAGAAAGAACAATTCATCCATCCACTTACCATCTTGGTCTCTGTGAAAATTATAAACCTTTTTTGTCAGCATAAAAGAGCCTGTGCATCCAGCAGATACCATTGCTACAAGAACGAGTAAAACAATTAATTTCTTCATCTTCCTTTCTCCTTTCTATTTCCACGTCACCCTTTATAATAAAAGGGCACAAACACATCCGTGATTGCACCCTGCTTTCCATTAATTTTATAGTACTACTCTCAAAAAAAGAGTCAAGCCTCATTTTTAAAGTAGGGACAGCGACTAGTTTTTAAAGGCTCAGCAAACCGCCTTTTTATTTTGTGGCCTCTTGCATTATTTCCATCATCCGCTTAACATATTCAGTTCTGGAAGCAAGCTCCCCGTCAATAAGCTGAGCGCTATCATAAAGCTGCACAATACATTTCTTTACAAAATTATCCGTTGGGCTTGCTAAATATTTGCGTGATAAATTCTTTATCAACGCATGATCCATATTCACTTCCATGATCCGTTTGGATGCCGGGACCTCCTGCCCCATCATCTTCATCATCCGTTCCATCTGAGGCTCAACAGCATTATTTCCAGTTACAAGCGTAATGGCGGAATCAACTAATCGTTTAGACATCTTTACATCTTCCACCTTATCCTTCAAGGTATCCTTAAACAAACTGATAAGTGATTTTGACAGCATATCATCTTTCTGCTCGGACTTATCGTTATCCGCGTTTATTTCAATGTCGCCCTTATCAATACTTTTAATCGATTTTTTCCCATACTCGGGGATAGAAGAGATGATAAACACATCAATCGGATCAAGCAAAAAAAGCACTTCCACATTATTTTTCCTAAAATATTCCATGTTTGGATTGCGTTCCACCTGTTCACGGTTATCTCCGGCCAGATAATATATCTCTTTTTGATTTTCCGGCATCCGCCCGGCATAGTCTTTAAAAGAAGCCATTGTCCCGGCTTTTTGGGTAGACGTTTCAAACCTTAACAATTCGATCAGTTTTTCACGATTAGCAAAATCACTGTTTAAGCCCATTTTAAATAAAGGCCCAAACAATTTATGAAATTTCAAATATTTTTCCGGCTCCTTATCCGCCATCTCTTGCAGCCACTTAATGATCTTGCTTGTAAGCACCTCTTTGATTTTGCCCATCACCTGAGAAGACTGAATCATTTCCCTGGACACATTCAAGGGCAAATCACTTGTATCCACAACACCGCGGATAAACTGCAGATATTCTGGCAGCAACTCTTTACAGTCATCCATAATCATAATTTTATTAGAATACAGCTGGACAGTCTTATGCTGATGTAGGCGCATTAAATCAAACTGCGCTCTTGGCGGAATAAACAACAATGCCTTAAATTCCGCACCAGCGCTTTCCAGTGATAAGTGCAAATAGGCAAAAGGATCTTCATGATCATTGGTGATGAATTTGTAAAATTCATTGCGCTCTTGCACCTGGACCTCTTTCTCCCGCTTACGCCACAAGGCTTCCACTGTATTAACTTTCTCCTTGCCTATAAAAATAGGAAAGTCAGAAAAATTAGAATATTTCTTAATAATCTGCTTAACCCTAAATTCCTCCGCAAATTCATCCGCTGCCTCTTTTAAAGTAAAGCTTATTTTTGTCCCACGCTCTTTTTTGTCGATTTCCTCAATAGTATAGCTGGCTTCCCCTGCAGAAACCCAGCGGTATCCTTTAGAATTTTTATCCGCGTGACGAGTTTCGATCACAACCTGATCAGTAACCATAAAAACGGAATAAAATCCAACCCCAAACTGACCGATAAAATCACCGGATTGTTTGCTTTCCTCTTTCATCTTCTTTAGAAATTCTAGGGTTCCAGAACGCGCGACAATCCCAATATTCTCTGTTAAATCCTCCCGGGTCATACCAACTCCATTATCTTCAATCGAAAATATTTTTTTCTTCGGATCAAGCGTTATTCTTACCTCAAGATCCGTATCCTTGCTGAGAATCTCTTGATCTGTTAACTGCTGATACCTCGCCTTATTTAAAGCATCAGAAGCATTCGACACCAATTCCCTAAGAAATATCTCAGGATGTGTATATAAAGAATGAACTATTAAATGAAGCAACTGCTTCATTTCCGCCTTATATTCAAAAGTCTGCACATTTTTTTTTGCCATTAGGGCCTCCAGTTTTTAAATGCCTTGTTTTACTCAAACATATGTTTAGTATTGCCTTTTATTTTCACGAAAGGTTATTGTATATTAAAATCCCTGTTGTTGTCAAATGCCCTGTTAAGTTAATGGTGTTAAGAACTCTAGAGTTTTTTTAGCAATTGTGCTCGAAAAACTGTTTTTGCAGATTTAAAGATTAAACATCGTAAATCAACTTTTATCGGGTAAAGGTTTTCCCCCTGGAAGGGATATATTCACACAGTGATTTATGTGCGCAATCCCCCCTAAATCACGTGTTCATTTTATCATGATATTTACAAAGCGCAACATCATAGATCATATACTCCAAATAAACTTCGTCTCGCGATTACCGCCAGAATATAAGCCCTGAGGATCAATCGCCGAAATGGCATTCTAAAAGTTTTACTCTGAATCTTTTTTGCTGGCAACGAGCGTCCTTTATGTCATGTCAAAAATATTTGAAATATTGACACATGCTTAAAACCACTATGCTTAAAACAACGAGTTTTTTTATCCATACCGGTTTAATTTTTTGCAACACAACAGCAATTATTAACCCTACGGCAGGGATATATGACATCGCATAGCTCTCGTTTTTTTTCGCAATAAACGTCATCGTAAGAAAAGCCGGCACAAGCCAGCTGAAAAGAATTGCCTTTTCAAATCCCTTTTCGAACATTAAACAAACAAAGCCGGCTAGAAACAACAAGGAAACCATGCCCCCTACCTGCATCGGCAGCGCCTTGGCATAAAAAGTCAAATGGGCAAAAGTAATAATATTTTTCTCCGACACCTTGTCTTCTGCAATGAGTCTATGCGCCAAGACACTAAAAGTTTCCATGCGGCAATAAAATATTGCCGCAATAAGGGTCGCTATCCCCGCTATCAAAAACACATTTATTAATCTTTCTTTGCTTGCAGACAATCGCAATATTTGCGTATCGTTTTTTTGATAAAACCAAGACACCAGAAAAGGCCCTACGACAAAAAGCGGGACAAAAGCTCTTATTAGTAACCCAATACCAAGACTCACGCCTAAAAGCAAAGCATAACCCCTGTGTAAGAAATTATTGCTTAATAATAGCACATAAATAATTGCACTCACTCCGGCTGTTGTGGCCATTTCAAGATTAAATATTATAGACCCCTTATAAATAATCGGAAAAAAAGCACAAAAGATCGAAGCAATCAATCCAGTCTCCCTGTTTTTTAAGCGCTTACCTATTCCGTATACTGACAAAACTAAAATTACCCAAAACACCATAGGGGCACAAAATATGCCGCGATAAGACTGGGCATAGCTCTTGAGCAGCATTGCAACCCAATAAAAAAACGGCGGAATCTCCACATTTACAAACAAAAAGGTAGCTGCGTCGGGACAATGCTCAACAGCTTGAGCCCATTTTACAAAAGAGGATAAATGCATATCTACGGCCTTGCCCATAGGCCAAACATTTAGTTGAAGCCAAAAAAACACATTCAGCATATGCAAAATAATAAGCAAAAACAATGTGTATTTAAATATTCTACTGCGTGGTTCTGCCATTATCCGATACCTCTATTGTGACATCATCTAATAAAAGAATTTTAGGTGCAAAAAGGGGTGATGTAACCTGAATCTCCAGCATTATAGCCCGTCCATCTTGCGGAATAACGCTATCAATACGTGCTTTTTCCCACAGATTATTAGACTCAGGGCAAATCAATCTTTTTAAAGTTATCATCTCTCCTGCCGAATCCAACAGGTTGATTGTTATCGTTGGCCCCGCTCCTTTATAATAAGCGCTCATTTTAATCTGTTTGTTTGCTTTGACTCCTAACCAAGTACGGCTGCGGTTAATGCTCCATGGATGTTGTAAAAATTCTTCTGCAGCATCCTTGGTATAAAACAAGCGGCATGGGTATTCTACTGCAGTAATTTTCAATGCATGCGGCGCG
>CAYTGV010000023.1:21067-24702 GCA_964437495.1 uncultured Planctomycetia bacterium
TTTGTTAAATATACTATTATTCTTTGCTTTTTTATCTTGTCCATAGTTTACGCAGCAATACTTTCGAGCATACAAAACGCCTAAGCTAGGCATCGGCCCTCGACTAAAAAGCATTCTTTGGCAATATGCTCAGCAAAAATAAGCAGCCATTTATTTTTTGGCGAATCCACCTTTTTGGCGAGATCTCGCCATTTTTCATGAAACGCAAATTAGCGGAGAGTGATCCTTTTTAACGGCTTTTGATCTCTCATTGAAGGTAAAGTTTCGCCGATTATTCACTAAAAGCCTATCCGGCGTAATCTAACTTCTTTGTTTACACCACAAAGATGCAGATGGATGGCGAAGAGTGAAAGCTTGTCCCGCCGTATTTGGGCGGGGGATTAGTCAAGGTCATTTTTCACAACTCGATGATATGTAATAGATTACAGCTTAAAGGGTGAGATGTCAAGAATTTAGGAGTTTCGTATAGTTTCGCATAGTTTTCTATAGAGATACATCGTTTCGCTTTAAGTAGTCACTATTTGGACACCACTAACAGCTTAATTATTTTTAATCTTCAGTTCCTGTGTTTACCGATGTTACCGTATTTAAGAGACACCGTTTGAGCACTAAATAGATTGCATTATTATTGGCATATACTCTATTGATAAATAATGGACTACTTCCCCTTGCTCGGACATTGCCTTATTTACTGTTTTTCCTGTTTGAGCCTTTCGGGCATTGACCACCAATGGAACATTTACATTCCTGAGTTCTTCGAGATTACTATAAATTTTTTCTAATTGCTCTTTTGACGCTTCTACAATATACCCTAGTGATATATGAATAATGTCCGGAACAAATCCATCCACCCCTTTTTCTCGCTTTTCTTTTTCTAAAATTTTTTGCGCCTTATTGCGAAATAAAAGTACTTCAAGTGAGTTAGCCCTTACTTCCAATACTACGCCTAAATTTGACATCATATGCGGACCATGAACTTCTACAGGGAAAGAATCCATTGTTTTAATTGCTTCTTCGTACAATATATGGCTATTTTTTATTCCCTCATCGCTAATATCAACATTCTCTCCTATTTCATTATTCACTAATGTAAAATGCAGCTTTCCCAATGGATTTAAGCGGATTTTAGACTTATGTCCCAGTATTGTGACCATTTTTTTCTGCACTGCTTTAGCATAATCACGTAACTCCTTGGAATGCCCCACATCAACACTAATAAATATTGATTTTTCATGAATTTCTTTTTGCTCTGGGACAAAGGCAATTCTATTTTTTTCTAAAGTTTCATTAATTTCATCTTGAGACAAAGCGAGTTTTTCTTTTGTTTCCGAATCTTTTGTTTTAAAATTTTCATTTAATTCCTCCTGGTATTCTTTGGCTCGCAATAACTCTCTCTGCTCCCTAGAGTCTTCATATTCTTTTGCAAAGTTTAAAGGACGGGATTGCCAAGAATCAGGCCTGTAAGTGCCAAAAACATCAAGAATATCTGCAGCTATCAAATATGGCATTACTTTATCAACATCATCTAGGCTGATATTATGCTCTTTCATGAAATCCATAAAGTCATCTGCACTTGCAGGATTTGCACTTATTAAATACAGTGCTCTATGCAGCGCAATAACTTCTATTAATACTGACTGAGTATCTTTAGAAAATCGAGACAGCCATTCCGGATTTTTCTCCAGAAGAGCAACTGCTTCACTTTCATGATTTGGATACAACGACAATTTATTACCTTCCTCAATAATATCTTTTTGTTTTATCGAGATTTTTGCAATATCATGGAATAGAATAAACGCTTCAAAAAATTCTCTATTTTTTTCGCTTGTTAATAAATTTTTATATTTTTCGGGCAGATTCAATTTCGAAGCATTATCTAAAACATTTAACATCGCCTGCAAATGATGCTCAAGAATAGGTCCTTCTCCATAAATATGAAGCGGTAAATTTTGGACAGTAAACTTATTCCAGTATTGCTGCGGAAGATATTCCTGTATAAGATTTCTAGTATCTGATAAATCATTTATTGGTTCAGTCAAAAAGCTAAGGTCAGAAACAGCATGTAAATCAACGCCCTTTAGCATACTATTCTTTAAATCTAAAGTGGTTAGATTAAGTCTTGGAGATAGAGTAGAATTATCATAAGTATTTGGAAGACAAAACAATTGATCAATGCAACCCAAAAACGGCATTGTTACTATCACACACTGCAACATAATTGCAGAAATGATTTTTTTAAACATTTGTTTTTTAGTAAACATATAATCATTCTTTCTGATTTCAATTATTAAAAAAGTATTAAATTATACCATAGGAAGAGATTAACTGCAAAAAATAGACATGATTTGGGCACTAAGTATTACCTAGTTTTATTGTTTGGCTGTAAATGTTTGATGTTTCTCAGGTTAGGGGATTGATAAAATACTGGCGGAGAGTGAAGGATTCAATCTGATGGGTTAGAGCAAGTGGTTCTCCGACAACGACTTATGACATAAATTATTTATTTATCGAAACTTAGGAATTTCGTATAATTTCGCATAGTTTCCTTTAGTTTCCGATAGTTTAGCTTTAAGTAGTCACTATTTGGACACCTTCATTCTTCCTTAATATTCAGAAAACAGCTTTACTCACCACGTGCATTGCATAAATACGTGTTGTATGTTATACTTAATAAGACTTATAAACTCTTAAATAAGTAATTTGAGCATTATTTTGATCTTTAACTCTATGCTAACAACGACTCTTATAAAACATGAGGCGAAAAGAGGTCGGACTCGGGAGCGGCAAATCAATGCCATTATTTATCATAAAAGTAAAAACCTCCCCCAAAAACCTGACACGCTTGGCCTTTTTATGCATATATCCATAATTTTATACTTAACAAGGGAGGGTTACAATGAAGAATGTTTTCATCTATATTATTCGAGTAGTCATGGTAGTTATTTTAGCATGTTCCTGTTCTTCTTATCCGGCTAACGCACAAACAATTAAAGATACCAGGTCTGAGCAATTATTAAACAGGTCCCTGCAAAACCAGTTAAATTTTAGCAAATTAGGTTTATACCGAAATAATTTGTCTAGACATAATATTTCACCTGTCACGAACTCTTTTTTTACAACAAATAATAGTTTTTTAGAAATTACCACTGAAAGAGTAAATTTTTTACGCCCCAGGAGAAACATTATTTATCTGCAAGATCATAACGGAACCCCTCTTGTTTCCTTAAAGATTAATAGGCGCGGAAAAATAATCTGGATTAGGTCTTTAACCGACCTAACTGCACTTACTCAATATAATAGTAATAATGATCTCGTGGCTATCAACCTTGTCGATGGCCAGGGCCTTATTCAGCAGACATTCAGCATTGGACAGGATGGCAATGTTTCCGGCAATACTGTTTTTAATTATAACTCTGCTGGTACACTAATAAGCTCTGACTCTTTTAATGCTGATGGTATGCTTGTTCAAAAAACTCTCTTTGACCAAAGCGGCAACCAAGTACTTGCCATAAGTTATAACAACAACACTATTACAGGTTCTACTTCATTCGGCGAAGACATTACCGTTGAAACTATAATGAATAGTAATAATGATCTCGTGGCTATCAACCTTGTCGATGGCCAGGGCCTTATTC
>CAYTGV010000023.1:24802-25361 GCA_964437495.1 uncultured Planctomycetia bacterium
CACTAATAAGCTCTGACTCTTTTAATGCTGATGGTATGCTTGTTCAAAAAACTCTGTATTCCGAATCTGGGGACAAAGAAAGCATCGAAAGCTATGATGATGCTGGTGCAATAATAGCTATATCTTATTTTTATAAAAATACACCTTCTGTCCTTGCTGAAAGCTCTCAGAAAACACTTGATGAGACTCCATCAACAAGAGTACAACAGACACCTGGTCAAGCCTCTTTTCTCAATCTTGTCCCAATCAAAATTAACCAGAAATCGCTTTCTGAAAGCATTGACAAACTGGAGGATTATCAAGCAGAGAAATTAATGTTAAAATAAAAGCGATCAAGACAAACATGTAATGGCATTCATAAAAAGCCGGACTAACTACACTTTTAGTCCGGCTTTTCTTATCTGTCGAAAGGGTCAAGTTAACAAAAGTAATTTTCTCTCTCATTAATACTTAATAATCTTTGTTTTATTTTCGCAGATAAATACGTCAAAAAGACAAAAACAGATGGCGGTGCTTATTAGATAAAGTACGAACCTTTTATAATGTTGCCCCGCCCCGC
>CAYTGV010000024.1:0-1130 GCA_964437495.1 uncultured Planctomycetia bacterium
TTCACTTTTTTTTATTTTGTTTTTCATCATAATTCACGTGTGCCCTTTGGGTATAACTAATAATTTGTAACTTATTTTACTGTTTAGGCCCGGGGATGCGTTTTATCATAAACATTCTTTAATCTCTCTGTAGATAAATGTGTGTATATTGTCGTTGTGGATAAATTGGCATGGCCCAGCAACTCCTGGACAGAACGCAAGTCCGCTCCTCGATTTAAAAGATGGGTAGCAAAAGAATGTCTTAAACTATGTGGTGAGATATCAGTCCTAATACTAGCAACTTTTATATATTTTTCAACTATATTACGTATACTGCGGTCAGTAAGCCTGCGCCCATCCTTATTCAAAAACACTGCACGATCAGATATGCCCACTCCTTTTTTGCGCTTTTTTAGGTAATTTTTTATCGCTCTTAAAGCTCTATCACCAATAGGCGCAAGTCTTTCTTTCTTTCCCTTGCCATAAACTCTTACAATGCCTACAATAAAGTCTATATACTCAACATTCAATCCTACCAGTTCACTTACTCGTATGCCGGTACTGTATAATGTCTCAAGGATTGCCTTGTCACGCAATCCTGCTGGATCCGCAATGTCCGGAGTATCTAAAAGTTTTACAATATCATCCTCTCCTAAAAATAGAGGTAGCTTCTTTTCTAATTTTGGCCCTACCAGCCCGACCATCGGATTTGACTTAAGATGCCCCTCTCGCGTTAGAAACTTAAAAAAAGACCTCAGGCAAGCCATTTTACGCGCAATTGTGACTTTTTTGTAGCCTTTTTGTCTGAGTGACACCAGGAATTTTCGAACATCAAAAACATCCACTGTCTTAATCTCTCGGTCATTTAAAAATTGGGAAAGATCTCTCAGGTCAACACTGTAATTAATTAATGTATGCACTGAGGCATCTTTTTCAACTTTTAGATAGTCTAAGAACTTATCAATGTATCGTTCCATAGCATAGATTCCTCATAGATTTAGGACAGCGACACTTTTGCTTTATGGCAGATTTTACTACTAACTTTCTTCATCAACTGTCCCGTCTTCCTTGGGGAGTGTTTTTGACAAAAAAGTACATTCAGGATATTTACTGCATCCATAAAAACGCATTCCCCTCCTTGAGCGGCGCTG
>CAYTGV010000024.1:1230-24956 GCA_964437495.1 uncultured Planctomycetia bacterium
TAGCGGTAAAAGTAATATTAATAATATTTGGAAAATACTCAACCAGAATATCATTAACTTTCATGCCTAATTCAGTGCAGGTTAAATACCCCTTTTCCCTGCGGACATAATTACGCATAATAAGGGTATGCACAATAGGCGCATAAGTGCTTGGACGCCCTATGCCTTTTTCCTCTAAATCCTTTACCAGTGAGGATTCAGAATATCTTGCCGGCGGACGGGTAAAATGCTGCGAAGGAATCAATTCCAACAAGTCAAGCATTTCGCCATTTTTCAAATCAGGTATTAATTTTAGTGTTTCCTTGCCTTCTTCTCTATAAATTTTCAAGAAACCGTCAAATATAAGAATCGACCCGGAAAGAGAAAAAAGATATTTGGCGGCAGCAATCTCAAACGTGCTTGTCATATATATAGACGGCTTCATCTGGCTGGCCATAGCCCTCTTCCATATAAGCTCATAGAGCTTATATTGATCTTGGGTTAAATGCCTCTGGAGCTCTTCTGGCCTGCGCTCAATAGATGTCGGCCGGATAGCTTCATGTGCTTCCTGCGCTGTTTTCTTTGATTTATATACATGCGGCTTTGCAGGAAGATACTCAGGACCATAATACTCACTAATAAACTTACGGATCCCGGTTAAAGCAATATCAGCAATCCGCACAGAATCTGTTCGCATATAGCTGATAAGGCCTATCGGCCCCTCATCGCCCAGTTCTATCCCCTCATAAAGCTGCTGAGCGATCATCATTGTCTTTCGCGTAGTAAATTTAAGTTTATTAAAAGCATCCTGCTGTAAGGTACTGGTTATAAACGGAGCATATGGCTTGCGTCTTTTTTCCTTCTTTTTTACAGAATCTACAATATATTCCGCATTTTGCAATTCCTCAATTATCTTATTTGAGTGCTCTGCATTTTTCAGGTCTATCTTTTTATCTTCATATTTAATAAGCTCAGCAGTAATCTCTTCAAACTTTTCCACTTTTCTTTTCAGCAATGCTTCGATTTTCCAATACTCCTGTGGAATAAAGCTCTGAATCAGCCTTTCTCTTATTACAATCAATTTTAACGCAACTGACTGCACACGTCCTGCGCTTAAGCCTTTTGCCACTTTTTTCCAAAGCAAAGGACTTAGGAAGTATCCGACCATCCTGTCCAAAACACGCCTTGCCTGCTGCGCATTCACCATGTTCTCATCTATATGCTCGGTAGAGGCAAAGGCCTCTTTTATAGCCTGCGGAGTTATTTCATGAAAAACAACTCTTAGAAATTCACGGGTTTTTTTCTTATCCTTCAGCCTGTCCTTTAAATGCCAGCTTATAGCCTCACCTTCGCGATCTTGATCAGTAGCTAAATAAACAATATCTGCTTTTTTCAATTCCTTTTTAAGCTGAGCAAGAATCTTCTTTTTTCCAGGAATAACAACATAAGTAGGCTCAAAGTTATTCTCAACATCAACGCCGATTTTACGCCGCGGCAGATCAATAATATGCCCCATGGAAGAATAGACAGCAAATTCCTTGCCTAAAATACGACTAATTGTCCGTGCTTTTGTGGGAGATTCTACAATAACCAGTTTTTTCATCAAATTTTTTCCTTATATATAGTCCCATATATTAGCCTATTTAAGAGATATAGTCAATATTTACAAATCGTAAACACTAAATTTATCCACAAAAAAACAGCGAGCATTAAATTGCCAATGCACGCTAAATCTTTTAATATCAATAAGTTATCAATAAACTTCCAGATCATTTGCCTGAGGCAATCCATGTTTTTAATGTTTCATAAGTTAGCCTATTCGGATACTGATCAAAGCTAAGGCCAACACCTTCAATAAAAATTAATTCCATAGCTATTATAACTATACCTACTTATTTTTTCCTTTTCCATCCCGTGCTTATACAAAGAATAGTGCTAAAAAGCCTTTTCCCTTGCCACAAATCGTATTGTAATATTATTTCCCTGTGATAAAGGGGTAGTAAATCCAGCCGACTCTCCGTCAACTGTGATCTTCATCAGTTTCCCCTTTTGTTCCTCTAAATCTACCTCAAGCCTTTCAAGCACCTGGGAAACCGTTGGCGGCATCTTTTCTGGAGGCATAGTTATTATTTCAGCCCGATCAATAATAAACTCATCAGGGCTTACCGGTTGACCGTTCATGAAAATTCTCCCCTTATTACCGGGAAGAATCTGTTTATTGCCGTTTAAAACCACTTCTATATTCTCAGCCGCAAGCGGCACATCCGCAATATCTTTTATTTTATAGAATGATGCCTGCTCCGGATTAAACTCAAGCACGCTTCCATCAGCCACAATCGAATCCAGTGTCGCTTTTTGCCCGTTTACAAGCAGTAAAAAGTTACTCTGTGACAAAACCCTCGGCTCCTTTTTCACACGCACAATAATCTCACGTTCTTTAAGTAAGCTATGATCAATCCCAGCCGCGGCTAATATATCTTTTACCATTACCTCTTCCCTGTATTCAATCTTAGCCCGATCAGCAATCTCCGTGTCAGCATCTACAACCTGCCCCTGCATTAAAATCTGAGGGCTAACCTCAACTTCCCGTGAATTAATTGTAGCCTTGATTTTTTTAATATCTATGACATCAGAGATCCTTCCCTGCGCATTATGGCCATTTTCCGCCTCTTCAAAAAAGATTCTGTCTCCTGTTTTAACCTTGGAAGTTATATCAACATTTTGGTCATTTAGTCTTATATGCGCAGGCCGTCCCATTTGTCCCCTAAGTACTTTCAAACGTCCGTTTACTTCTACACAGATAGCGTGTCCTATTTTGCCAAACAGTTTCATCTTATTAACACCGGCAACAACCAATGAACTTAGCACGTCAAGGTTTTGCTGCATATCAAGCACATTAACCCGCTTGTCATTAACATATAGCTCTATAAACTTAAATCCCGAGGATTTTGCGGTCATAATACAAATACCAATAGGCGTTACCATATCCGGGCCTTTTAGTTTGCCAGTTTTGTCTATCACTTCTTGGACCATATCCGGTAATCTAATGCCAATGCTCGCTTCCTTAATCGGAAAATTCACAGAAAGCTCCTTTTCAAAAAGAGGCGTCAGGCTGCCGCCGCCTACTAAGATCACAGCTTGCGGAACTTTTTGATTAAGTTCAAGCACAGTACGTGATATAGACTCGGCAAGTTTATTTACTCGCGGGCGAATCGCATCAATAATCTCCTTTGATTCGACATTGTGATCGCGGCCTAAGATATCAACAAATTGCACCTTTGGCTGCTTTAACAGCTGCTTTTTGATTATCTCAGCAGTAGCAAAGTCAACAATAAATTTCTCGCACAAAAACTCTGTTATTTCATCACCTGCCTCAGGCACCATGCCATAAGCAAAAACAGTTCCATCTTTTGTTATGGCAATATCAGTTGTACCCGCCCCAACATCAAGTAACAAAAGATTTAATCTGCGAATATCTGGAGGAATAATTGCATTGATCGCCGCTATCGGCTCTAAGGTAAGATTAATTATTTCAAGACCAGTTCTACGCAAAACACTAAGCATGCTGTCAAGTACAACGCGAGGTAAAAATGTCGCTATTACTTCCACTGCCATATTACGGCCGAAATGGCCTAGCAAATCAACCATGATCGAACCATCAAGCTCATAATATACTACACTGTATCCGACACAATAAAAATCTCCGCCTCCGAAATCACTTTTGGCGTCATTTAAAACACTGCTAACTGCTTCAAGCTCAAGATTGCGAATATCATCTTCAATAATTTCTTCGTTAAGGGATAGGTCTCTGTTTATCTTTGCCTTAACTGTTTTAAGTGCCCGCCCGGCAACAGCTACCCCTACATCACGGAACTCTACACCCAGCCTGTTTTGAAGTTTCTCTTTTATGTCATTTACAATCTTAGCAACTTCATTTATATTATGGATCTGGCCGTCAAGCATTGTTCTTGTCTTATGCTCAACAATTTCCACATCAATAACCTTTAATTTATCTCCCTCTTTTACCGCAACAATACCGACAACCTTACGCGTTCCGATATCTAAGGAAAAGACAAAATCCGTTTTACTTTTCACTATCTTCATTCCCCCTCTTACATTCCAAGCGCAGCAATAACAGCATCCAATGTCTCAGGCTTAGGTAAATACAACTGAGAGCATTCCAGTCTTGTGTCAGAAACAAATAATTCTACATCAATAAGAAAAATTTCATCTGCGGTTTGTCCAATCTCTACAAGAATAAAATCAAGCATTGCTCCCAGCATGTCATTTGCCATAGACGGAACACTTGCAACAGCATTCATGCCCACTACCTGTGTCAAGGCGCTAAGATATGAACCGCACAGAATAGATCCTACCTCTTTTAATGCAGACTGTGCGATCTCTGTTGTCGTATCAACCACGTCCTCACCCAAAAGCCTCTTTGTTAAAAAATCCGCGCTCTCCAGTGAAAAGATCGTCAACATTGTCCCATGCATTTCTCTCAAAACCTCAAGATATACAACGTAAACAAGCCTTTCCGGTCCGCCAAGCTCATATGACAGGTTTGCCAAAGGCACTACTTTTACTGCCGGAACGCTTATTTCAATTTTCTCGCTAATCAGCTGGGAAAGAGCTGTCGCCGCATTCCCAGCCCCTATATTACCCATTTCACGCAATGCATCCAGCTGAACATCGGTTAACTCAGCCATCTTGTTTTCCTCCTTAAAAGTTAAAATTCATCCATTTTAAGATTAGTAAAAAACTACTAACCAATCAAGGTAGAAACATCTAGAATTAATGCAACTTTCCCGTCACCTAATATTGTCGCGCCGGAAAACTCTTTAATCCCTTTCAAAAAAGTTCCTACTGATTTTATAACAACTTCCTGCTGCCCTAAGACACGATTCACAACAAGGCCTGCTTTTTTCGTACCGCCTTCCACAACGACAATAGCGACTTCTTTGTCTTCTTCTGGCTTAACTTGATCTTCCTCTTGCAAAGCACTGCTTAAGGGGCTTTGCAAAGCTCTGGTTAAACGAAGAAGCGGAAGCACTTCATTGCGCAAATTTATAACTTCAAATTTTTCAATATGTTTGATCCTGCTATTTTTTACTTTCACTGTTTCTGCGATATTAGATATCGGAATAGCGTATATTTCATCGGTTACCTCAACAAGCATTGCCTTGATAATCGCCACTGTCAACGGCAGTTTTAAATTAAAATTGCTGCCCTTATTCACCTCTGAATCAAAAACAAGGCTTCCGCCTAAAGATTCTATTTTCATCCTTACCACATCCATGCCGACGCCACGGCCCGAAGTGTTTGTTATCTTTCTTGCAGAGCTGAATCCAGGGAGAAGAATTACGTTTAGAATATCTTTATCGCTTGCCTTACTAGCTTCCTCTTCCTCCATGAAGCCTTTTTCTACGACAATTTTGCGTATTTTATTCGGATCAATTCCTTTGCCGTCATCCGAAACCCTGACCAGTACATATGTCCGCTCTCGCAAGGCAGACAACTTTATTGTTCCTACTGGACTTTTTTTCTTTGCTTTGCGATCTTGCGGCAATTCAATCCCATGGTCAATACTATTGCGCAAAAGATGCACCAAAGGATCCGCTATCTCATCAAGAACCGTCCGATCAAGCTCTATCTCTCCACCCGTAACTTCCAGATTTATCTGTTTTTTTTCGCTTCTGGCAAGATCGCGAACCATGCGTGGAAAACGGTCAAAAACCTGAGCCATAGGAATCAGACGCGCCTGCATCACCTCATCCTGCAAATCACTGGTCAAGCGGTCTATGTTCGTTAAAACTTCGGTTAAAGACTTAAGCTGATGTGTCTGAGCTATCTGCAGTAAGCGAATCTTGGATATAACAAGCTCGCCAACAAAATTCATCAGCTTATCAAGCCGCTGTGTACTAACTCTAATACTTTGTATTTTTTTAAAGTTTAACTGCTGCGTCCCGCCTTCAGCCCTGTTCTTATTAACAGCTGCAGTAACATTAGCTTCAAGGATGCTGTCCTTTTCCTCAGGCAGGGTATCCAAATCCACTACATGCCTTATAACAACCTTCTCGACCTCCATCACCATTTTTAATACAGCTTCTATCTTTTTCTTTTCTATATTGCTCAAGAAAAGCAGGGAAAATGTATCCCTAAGTCTATTGACTTCCAAGTCTTCGATAGAAGGAGAGGCTTTTATAACTTCACCCATCTGTTCAAGCTTATGAAAGATCATGAAAACACGCACTGATTTTAACTGACAATCAGGACTAAGATGAATATCTATAATATATGTTTTTAATCTTTTATCTGCACAAACATTGTTTAGATTCTGCTTTTCCAGAGAAGTCAGGCTGATCTCTTTTGCTTCTTCTATTTTAGCCTGCTCTATAGCCGCAATAGACGGAATTACACTTTCAAGTTTAACAATAATCGCATCAACGTCTAATTTTAGATCTTTTTCTTCTTTAACTTCTTCCAACAGCATTTGAAGCATATCCAGGCAATCAAACAAATTGTCAACAACCTCTGTCGTAATGCCAATCTTCTGGGTTCTAAAGATATCTAAAACGTCTTCCATCTTATGGGTCAATTTCGTAAGAGCCTCAAAACCCATTGTGGCTGACATGCCTTTTAAAGTATGCGCACTGCGAAAAATCTCGTTTAAAATTTTTAAATTCTGAGGGTCTTTTTCTAAAACAAACACAGCGTTATTTATTATCTGCAAATGCTCTTCAGATTCGGCAACAAATAATGCTCTGTATTGCTCAACTCCCATGGGTAAAATCCTTTTACTTGATATGCTTTATTATTTCAAGACCCATATGCGATATCGGTATAACTTTATCAATAATACCTGCTTCTATCGCTGCACGCGGCATCCCATAGACAACACAGGTGGATTTATCCTCAGCCAATGTTATCCCTCCAGCATTTTTAATATTTCTCATGCCCTCTACCCCATCCTGCCCCATCCCTGTAAGTAAAACACCGATGGTTCTTGCCCCGAATATCTTGACAACAGAATCCATCATCACAGTTATCGAAGGACGCACTCTATTAACTTTTGGCGCCGTATTAAGTCTTATAACCACATCATCATTTTTCATTTCCACTAACATATGATAATCACCCGGAGCTATATATCCGTGGCCAGCCTTGATTATATCTCCGTCTTCCGCTTCTTTTATGTCAATCTTTGTCAGCCAATTTAATCTTTCTGCCATCGAACGGGTAAACCCTGCCGGCATATGTTGTACGAACAAAAATGCCGACGAAATATCTGCCGAAAAATAAGGCAGGATTTCTTTAATTGCTTTAGGCCCTCCGGTTGAAGCACCTATAGCCACGATATTACTTAAGCCAGCAGAGACCTTTGTTCGTATGGCTGGTGCTATATTTTTAAACATATTAAAAACAGAACGAATTCTCTTAACATCTACTTTGCTGGCTGCTTTTACCTTGCGTATAATTTCCTGATCAACTATTTCTATATCAAGTGATATTTCGCCGCTAGGCTTATTTACAACTTCTACGGCTCCAAGCTCTAAAGCCTTTAAGGCATTAGACCCTCCCGCAGCCACATTTGCGCTTATAATAACTACCGGGGTCGGGACTTCATTCATTATATAAATAAGTGCGGTTAATCCGTCTATATCCGGCATTGATAGATCCAGGGTTATTACATCCGGCTTCATTTTTACAACTTTTTTAATAGCTTCTGCGCCGGTTTTAGCGTAATCCAGAACCTCAATTTCCTTATCTGTGCTCAGGATATCGCTAATTCTTCTGCGCATTAAAGCTGAATCATCAACAATAAGTACCCGGATCATAGCATTTTCTCTCCATGCGCAATTGTTCTTACTTTTACATCACCTGTTTCTAAGTAAAAATAAAGCGAGCGCCCATAAGATCCGCCAACATCTTCAGCAATTAGTCTAAGTTTCAACTCTTTCAATACTTCTTTTACTTTTTCTACATTGCGCGCTCCAATATTAAAAACTTTATTTGTTTTTACAAACCCGAACATATGTGCCCCACCCATGATTTTAACTTTTACGAATCTCCTGTCTGCACCAAGCGCTTCCATTTTTTCCAAAAGGTCAGGGATCGCAGTATTAGCAAATTTTGCTCTATTAGTTTTATTTTTTACCGATTCGATATCCGGCAGCATTATATGTGCCAATCCGCCTATTTTGGCTTTGGCATAATATAATAGAACTCCCACACAGGAACCAAGCCCTAATGAAGTAAGAACAGCCGGCGCCACCGC
Organism: uncultured Planctomycetia bacterium; assembly: GCA_964437495.1. Classification (GTDB taxonomy): domain Bacteria; phylum Omnitrophota; class Gorgyraeia; order B26-G9; family B26-G9; genus JAGLQQ01. Next base: position 9,488 of record CAYTGV010000024.1, read on the forward strand.
CACCTTCATATCAGCCATGCCTACATGTATTTCATTTGTCTCATAGTCCATTGATTATACTCCGATTGCAGATAAAATTGTTTCCAAACTACCTGGATTTGGTAATAAAAAGAAATGTCCTTTTACGCTTTTTTCAGCATCAATAAATTCAGAATCAATTAATAATGCATACTCTGTAACTGCGGCGAGCTGGATAAGGATATCGTCGATCAATGCCCCGGCCATATCCATTACAATTCCTGGGGTGGAGGGGATCAGCCCCAACTGGGTAAATGTAGTAAGTGTGTTTAAATATGCCCCAGTCAGTATGCTTCCGGCTTCTTTAACTGCCGATTGATCCATTTCTGTGAATATTCCGCTATCGTCATTTTTTCCGGTTAGTACCCCGGCAAGAACACGTGCATCTTTTTGAGGGAAAAGAAGGAGAATTACCCCGGGTGCGTCTCCAAAAACCTGAAAAACAACTCCAACAACCAACTCGTCGGCACCGCCGACAGCTTCAGGCACAGAGGATACAGGAATAAAGTCAACATGCGGCACATTCATCTCAATCTTTTTGTTAAGCAATTGAGACAATGATGTGGCCGCATTCCCGGCGCAAATATTGGCCATCTCTTTTAATGTATCTTTCTGTCTATCTGTTAGAACAATTTTATCTTTTGACAAATTATAAACACCCCTATTCTAGGCAACCATAAAAAAACAATTTAGTGGTGTTTTTAAGTTAACTTTCCAAAACACGTTTTGCCGCTTCAAGCACACGTGAAGGCTGGAACGGTTTAGTTACAAAGTCTTTTGCTCCGGCTTGAATTGCCTCAACTACTAAGGCATGCTGCCCCATCGCACTTACCATAAGGATCTTCGCCTTACTGTCTTTTTCCATTATCTGTTTAACCGCGCCGATTCCATCAATATCGCCCACTTTAGGCATAACAATATCCATGGTTACTAATTCTGGAGAAAGTTCACTATACTTATCCACAGCTTCTTTGCCGTTTTCTGCCTCTCCGGCAATCTCATATCCTTCTTTCTTTAGAATATCGCCAATCATCTTACGCATAAAAACAGCATCGTCAACAACTAAAACTTTTACTCCCATGTTCTTACTCCTCCCTTTCCTTTTTTATTTTTCTTCTTTTTTAAAACTATCCTTCATTTGGTCAACATTTTTTGATATATGCTTGATCTCATCAGTGCTGAGCACTTCATTCAAATCAAGCAAAATCAGCAATCTATCTTCACTTTTACCCACTCCTCTTAGATACTGTTCATGAACCTCGGTCTCAATAAGAGAAGGGGTATCTTCTATATTATCCGCGGAAAGCCTTAATACTTCAGAAACTGAATCCACAATCATTCCCACGATATCATCTCCAACTTCCACAACCATAATCCTTGTAGCATCTGTCCTTCCTGTTGAAGGCAGGTCAAGCCTCTTAGCAAGATCAATTACTGTGATTATCTGTCCTCTTAAATTCACAACCCCCTCGATAAATACAGGTGCTTTTGGCATACGAGTAATAGAGACAAGTTTAACGATTTCCCTTACCTGATTGATTTCTACTCCAAATTCCTCGTCTCCTATTTTAAAAACAACCAACTGCACTTCTTCTTTTGATCTTCCAACATCAGCCATCTTCAATTCCTCCTCAAATCAATATAACCCTTGGCCTGCGCTTTAAGCATCAAGTGTCATTTTTTCTACTTGATCCCGGCTTATTTATCTTTTAATTTAAACTTGCCTACCAGCTCTTGTAAATCCAAGGACAACCTTGCAAGTTCTTCAGCCGAAACAGTCAATTCTTCCATTGAAGCTGTCTGCTCCTCGGCTGAGCTTGAAGCCTCTTCTGTTGCCGAAGCTGATTCCTCAGCAACTACCGCAACTTCGTCTACAGCCTTAACAATCTTCTCTGAATTAGCAAGCTGCGTCTCTGTAGCCAAAGTTATTTCCTTTACCTTTGCCGCAGCTTGCTGCGCTGCGTCTATAATTTCAGTTAGAGAATCAGAAACTTTCGACACGATTAAAGCTCCCTCATTAACTTCTTTTGTTCCTGCTTCAATAGACTTGACCGCTTTAGGCGTTTCAACCTGAATCCCCTTGATCAATGCCCCGATTCTTCTTGCTGCCTCAGCTGATCCTTCTGCAAGCTTACGGACTTCTTCAGCAACAACCGCAAAACCGCGCCCGGCTTCTCCAGCACGCGCTGCTTCAATTGCAGCATTTAAAGCAAGTAAATTAGTCTGGTCAGCAATATTTGTAATTGTCTCTGTAATCTGTCCTATCTGCTGGGATTTTTCACCCAGAGACTGCACAATAGCCGCGGCATGGGAAACAGTAGTCGTAATTTTATTCATTTTCTCTACCGCTTCACTTGTAGCCACTCCGCCGCTTTGAGCCTGACTAAGTGATTTTTCAGATGACTTAGTTGTCGATCTAGCATTCTCAGCAACTCGCCGCACAGAACCGGACATATCCTCCATTAAACGAGAAGTATCCTCAACTCTTATGGCCTGAGTAGTAACACCCTTGGCAATCTTTTGGATTGTGGCAGATATTTCCTCCGTAGAGGCATTCATCTCCTTTGAAGATGTTGATATTTCCTGAGCAAAACTTGACACCTTGGAAGCAAGATCCCTGATACGGCTAACCATATTATGTACATTATTGATGATGGTATTATAAGAACGGCTTAAGATACCTATTTCATCTTCACTGCTAAACTCAACAACTTGTGTCAAGTCTCCCCTGGTTGCCGGCACGCTTGCCTTCACAAGTTTTTTAATCGGAACAATAACAAATTTACGCAGCAATATTAAAACCCAAAGACTTATTACAAGAATGCCTATAAGCGCAATTAGGATTCCTCTTAATCGCATTACCTTTATTGCATCCATAACCTTATCCATCTTAAGATCTACTCCTAAGATACCCAAGGTTGCATTTTTTTTACCATGACAACTATAACAGGCAGGCTCATTCTTAATAGAAAGATATGTGTTAAAAACTTTACCCTTGCCTTGACCTGCCTCAACCATACTGCTCTCTTGGAATTGGCTACTATTGCTCTTGTCTGTCTTTGCAGTTAGCGCCTCATAATTAACAAATGTGCCGATCTTATCCTGTTTAGTGCTCCGTTTGATCTTCCCCTCATGATCCGTAAGATAAAGATGTGCAATATCTCCCTGGTCACCCATATAATTGAAAATTTTCTGTACTACATCCTGGTCTCCCTCGATCAGAGGATAACGAATCGCCTTTAAAATAGTATTTGCTAATGTACTGGATATCCTTTGCTCCTGTCGAAGGAAATGAGTACTCTGGGACGAAACATTGATTATCGTCATCAGCCCCAAAATAACAAACAAGGCGATCCCGACACAAGACAGGATCTTAAGCTCTAGATTTTTCGGCAGAAATTTAAACACTTCACCCCCTCTATTTATTCGCACTGAACAACTTGCAAAAAAATAACTTATGATATGTTTTATCATACTTAAAAAAGCGCAAAGTGTCAAGCAGAAAATCCCACATAAACCAAAATGTTTATCAACGTAAAATGTTTCATTGCAAGGGCATCAAAAATCAGCCCCGGCTCTTTTTTTTGCCATAAAAATCAAGAAAAATCCAGCTAAAATTCTCTTCTTAATCTAAAAAAATTTTACAGTTTAGCCCCTAATTATCCAGCCTTTCCAGTATAAAAAAGCCCTTGCCGGATTAAACCGGCAAGGGCTTTTTTATTTAATAAATCAGTCTTAGAACTTCACTCCAAGTTCAAGCATGACCTGACTTGCTGTTTTATCACTACCGCTAGCATAAGAGTTTCCTGGAAAAAACCATGCCAGCTCTAGGCCCATGCTTACATCTTCTGTATAGGCATATCTTCCTGCTAAATCAAGCTCTTGCCCTGCTTCATCGTCATTAGTTCTAGTACCTGACGCAGCCACAGCTTCATCCAACGTATACAGCCAATATGCCGCGCTCACAGTAAGCCTATCAGCAGGAACTGCGCTTGCTGTAAGAGCAATTGCGCTGATATTTGAGTTTGGATCATATATGATGCCATTGCACTGGTCTTCAAACATTGCCTGCCATTGCTCGTAATCACCAGTAGTCTTGCTTGGATCCTGGCCGCTGCGATATACATATTTAAGGCCAACCTTTGGAGAATATTCCGCATCAATCGCATAATTTACGTCCAAATCCATCGCCATAGCATCCAGATCTCTGCTTACATTTGCTGTCGGATCTATCATGTAATCGCCCTGCTGCAAAGCAATGCCGAGTTTTGCGAACAATGATTCCATTGGTTCCGCAGTTAACACAGCTGCCAAAGTATTAAAATTAACCGCGTTTGTGCTTCCGGTTATAGGTGCTGTATCCGATGCATCCAGACCTGTGTGTCCGCTGTCCGGTTTAGACCAACGCACGTTAAACAAAGATATATCCAAAACTGTGTTCATATCATCTTCAAAGCTGTAAATACTATTGATGAAATAAACATCTGCATCATCATTGCTGGTCAATGAGGCTCCCTCTTCATACTTAATTATTCCTAAACCCAATGTGAGCGGCTCATAATCCAGTGTTCCGATAATCGCGTCAAACGCTTTATCATCATCATAATCTGATCCCATTAGATTAGAAGCTGTCCCAGTGCTACCGTCACCAATAATAAGCCTGTCTGCTATCGAAATAGGCATTTTACCAATTTTTACGGTTAAAGGAGAATAAAGCATTTCCTTTAATGTGATATAAGAGCACTGTAATGCAATGGTGGTGCTGTTACCAGCCCCAGAAACATTCCAGTCTCTTTCATTTGCTATTAAAATATTAGCCGCGACATTGTCTGTAAGGTCAGCAGAAACGCCTAACTGTGTCTGAGTATTATACCAATCTCTTTCTCCATAAGCAGAAGTGAAATTGCCTGCCTGAAAATCTCGTTCTGTTCCAGAGCCAGTCGTGCCATAACTGTCACGATAAAATCCTCTAACAACAATCGATCCGGTTACCTTAATATTCTGCACTTCAGCCAAAGCTGGCAATGCAAGCACTGCAACCATACTTAATGCTAAAACCATAATCAACATACGCTTCATATTTATTCCTCCTATTTTTTATTAAAAACTCATTATCCCTAAATTTATTTAACTAGGGCTATGGCCTGCTTTTTTATTTGCTATAGTTCCCTAGATTATTTTTTTTATATCATCTATTATCATCATACGTCAACAACTTTTGACAGCTATTAACCCACCCCCTTTTTCGCCTAAATTAAAGTCATATATGATGAAATTTACTTTTATTAAATAAACTCAAAATAATATGTCGAGTTTATTTGTTATTATTCCTAAAATAGCATCAATTATATTTTTTGTCAAGACAAAAATCTGATTCCTGCTAGAAACGGATGATCCTATGCGTTGTCATGCACAGATGACATTCAAGGCAAACATTCTTTTCTTTTGTTGAAGTCCCAAGCCGCTCTCTTTGTACAGTATCCCTGGAGTTTTTTACATGCGCTCCGCCTGGGCCATGACAGGCTTCACATTGTTTTCCTGCCAGATAAGGCGTTTTTTCTGCTGAAATAAAACCTTTAGGCTTTCCAGCTCCAGTAGCATGGCACCTAAAACATTCAGGGTTGTCCTGTTCTCCACGCATTTGCAATATTTTCCAGGTTTTAGAATATTTGCTTTTGATTTGGTCCGCATATTCCTGAGGATGGCAGATCCTACATTTTTCAGCGCCTACATATGGGATTATTTCTTCTGCAACAGGCTCTTTTGCCGGCTTTGGCCCTGACGCGGAGATGATCGGCTTTGGCCCTGTCTCAATAGCAGCAACTGACTGAATATTTGATGACTCCTGAGCAACCGCTTCTGGGGACACGGCAGAAGTTACTACAGCCGGGGCAGACTCATCCGGACTTTTCGGCTGAGCACACAACAGACATGCCCCAGACATTAAGGCAAAACACACAAAAACAAAAAACAAACTAACCTGAAATAAATTAATTTCCTTTTTAATTAACGCCACTATTTCCGGAATCTTTCCCCTCAGCTCCCGTCGGAATGCCGCCCTCAAGGACTAAGATATACTTACCTTTGAATTCCTCAGCCACATCATAAATAACATCAAAAGCCTTCTTGCCTGTTGCAGCTATTAAAGTCGGATGATAACGCATGCTTATTATATGAAATAATACCTCAGCAATTTTAAGATGAACTGTGTTCAGCAAGGATACAGAGCATCCATTACAGCCTGCTCCCTACAGCCAGATAACCGGAGGCTTGCCCTCATCATCTGCCAATGCATCAATTATCGTCTGATTATAAAAATCGGTTATACTGGCTATCATAGCCGTAGAGCCAAATATCTTTAGGAATTGTGCGGGTAAGCTTCAAATTATTTCACCTCTTTCCTCTTTTAAAAGAGCTCAAAACTTATAAATAATTTTATCTGCTAGATATAGACTGCCTAGATAAATATAGCTTACAAATTTTTATCATAACCCAACCTCCGCAGAAAAGCCGTATCCCTGCGCCAGTTATTCTGTATTTTAACCCTTAATTCCAGGTACACCGGTCGGTCTAAAAAGACCTCTATTTCTTTGCGTGCAGCAGTGCCGATAGCTTTAAGCATTGTCCCGCTTTTGCCTATTACAATTTTTTTTTGCGCCTGCCGTTCTAAAAAAACAGTTGACTGTATTAATGTTTTCCTGCCTGGGTTATCTTTAAAGGTTTCTACTTCAACCGCCACTGAATGCGGAACTTCTTCACGGCATAATTTCAAAACAGCCTCACGGATAAGCTCTGCGACAACAAAGCGCTCATTTTTATCAGTAAGCTGCTCCTTTGGGTAATAAGCAGGGCCGTCCGGCAAAGACTTTATTAACTCTTGCATCACCTGTTGACAGTTCTCCCCGGTCTGGGCGGATACCGGAATATACTCATTAAATCCGGCAAATTCCGAGCACTGTTTCATAAGCGGCAGTATATCTTCTTTTTTCAATGCGTCTGTTTTGTTTATTAATAAAGTGGACCAGCGGCAGTTTTTCAAAACATTCTTACCCTCAAGCATCCTGAATATATGTCTATCCGCTGCGGTTATTCCGCAGAGTGCATCAATAATAAAAATAACCGCATCCGCATCAACTCCGGCGCTTATTGCACTGCGCATCATATGCTCACCAAGCTGCGTTCTCGGTTTATGCATGCCCGGAGTATCGACAAAAATTATCTGATAATCGTCTTGGGTCAAGATACCAAGTATCGCATTGCGGGTTGTCTGCGGTTTTTCGCTTACTATCGCAAGTTTTTCTTTTAGAAAATAATTAAGCAGTGTTGATTTACCCACATTGGGTTTTCCTAAAATAGCCACATACCCCGATTTGAAACCTTTGTCATTATTCATTTAAAACATCATCCTTTTTCCACGTTCTGGTGGTTTTAATTAGTATTGTTTACAAGACTGCGCGCATATCTTACACCGCGAATCACACGGCTCTACATGTATATTGACTTTATAATTTTCAAAATATTTATTCAATGATCTTTGCAGGCTATGCACAAGTTCATGGGAATCTTTGATGGTCATGACCTTTGAAAGCACAATATGTAAGGCCAAAAAATCTCCGCTTTCATTACTAAGTATCTCCACCCCATGAAAACTTATAATCCGAGAGAAACCTTTTATGACCGTCTCAAGAAGTTTAAAATTCTTCGAAGTTTTTTTCCTCTTGCCTTTTTTTAGGTCAATATGTACAATCGGACTGGACCTTATCTGCCTGGCAATCTGAGTCTCAACCGATGTTGCTATTTTATGAGCGCTTTGAGAATCAAGTGAAGCCTCTACCTCCACATGAAGGGATATAGCCATAAAATTTCCATAGTTATGGACAACAACATCATGCACCCCCTCAACGCCCTCAACCGCTTTAGCAATATGCCTGATCTTATTCTGCAATTTTTTATCCGCTGCCTTGCCCAACAAGTCAGCTGTTGTCACTTTTAACAATTTCACGCCTGTATAAATAATATACAATGCCACCAAAGCACCAAAAAGAGCATCTAGTTTAAATATGCCGTACATAGAGCCGGCAATCGCCCCAATTACTAAAAGCGTTGATATCGCATCACTGCGATGATGCCAGGCATCTGCAAAAAGAATGGATGAGTTTATTTTTTTTGCCAGAGAAAAAGAAAAACGCGCCAGCCATTCTTTGATCAGTATGCTTAGACTTAAAACAATTATAATAAATAGATTCCCTTTAACTTCTTTGGGCTGAGATATCCGCATCAATGAAGCCTGTAAAATTTCCACGCCGATCATACATAAAATAACAGCGATGATCAATGTCGCAATATTTTCTATACGCCCATGCCCAAAAGGATGCTCTGCGTCTGCAGGTTTTTTGGATATCTTAAAACCCCATATCACTACTGCAGAAGTTGCCACATCAGAAACTGTATGCACAGCATCAGCAATAATGCTAATACTTGCCGTCATGCTTCCCAAAATCATTTTAACTATAAAAAGCAACAAATTAACGCTAAGGCTGATCCAGCCTTCCAGATAACCGAAACGGCTTCGCACCTGCGCATCGGTTACATCGGCATTTGTAAGCTTTGCTTTTTCTATTAAGAATTTTTTTAAATCAAGTTTCATAATATCTACAAAGTTCCGCATTTATTATCGCCTGAAAATTTTAATGCTTTATTTTTCGCAATACTCTTTACTCTTCGATCAATACTGATTTACTGTTTACCACTTTGATCCCCTCAGATTCAAGAAGTAAAGTTAATATGCCCCTGCCTTGTACCAGCCTGGACTGAAAAGTCCCATCATATATCGTATCCACAGCGCAGCAGACACTTTTGTCCTTTAAAATCGCTAATTTAATTTTATTGTCTTTAGCTATATTCAAAGCCTTGCGGCAACCGCTAAGTATGGCTTGCGTAATATCATCTCCGACCAGGTTTCGCACCTTAGCCTGGGAATCAATCACCAACTGGGCATTCGCGCCGGCTATTTCGCAGGCAAGCCTGGGCGTAGGTAATCCGCCCATTACTTCCGGGCACACAGCTATTATCTTGCCCTTTTTACCCAACTCAGCAATAATCGGATGCAGCCTATGTTCCGCGTTATAACGGCATTTCTCTCCTGCTAAACAAGCGCTTACTAAAATCATCTTTTTATACCCCCAATTAAACTTTGTGCATATTTTCAAAAAGCATATTCTGAGCATAATCCTGCGCAAGCATAATCCGGCGGGAAACCGGGCTGTTAGAAAAAAACATTTCTTCGAAAAAAGACACCGCTTGCTTTCCCTGGGCACCTTGCTGTGTATCACGGATTATTAAAGAAACAAATGCTTCCGGTACCCTTGAAAGACGCAAGGCATCTAAATCATTTTCCTTGTTCAGTTGCCGCTTAAAATAATTTACGGCAAACCAGATAGCAACAAAATAAACAAAGAATAATCCCAGGAGAACCGGCAATGTTTCAATATTAAAAATAAATTCAAGACCAAAGTTATCACATGCCGGGGCAAAACTAAAATGCACAAGAAAGAATATTACCAACATGCCTATGGCCTCAATAAGCGTTTTTTTCCAGATATAACCTCTCTGATTCTTAGCTATTTCCAAAGCAACCAAAACTTCAATTTCCTCCGGAGCATATTTCAACACCGCGTCACTTAAAATAAGCTGTCTTGAATCATCTAGCCCGACAATAACCGCTTTAGCCTTACTGTCTTTATATATAAAAATTCTCAGAACCCTTAACCTGGCTCCGTCAAAGAGCTTCATAATGCGGGCATAAAGCCGCTTATCAGAGAGATCCTGATGACGGGAATAATACGGAACCACTAAGTTAGAAAGCAGATCCCATGCATTAAGAACAACAATGGACAATACCGTCATATGCACCCACCAGAAACCCAAATTCGTCTCTAGAAAAAAATAGATTACCTGCACGCCGATGAGCAGAAGAGAAAATGTTCTTATTTCCTTTTGAATCAGCCCCTTTAGCCATATCTGGAATTCTTGTTTTTTATCTCGCAGCCGATTCTCAAAAATAAATCCCTCTAAATATCTCAAGGGAAATATAAAGACAAAATAGAAAAAATAAAACAAAAAGAAATAAACTGTTATTACAATAATAGTATTGCCGGTAAAATTTGCTATGCTCTGCCGCAGGGGACGAGAAAAACTATAAGACATAATAAAAAAGTAAAAAAATGTAAGGGCAAGATTAAAACCAAAAAACACATTTTTAATCTTAGAATGGAAATCATGAGCTCCAGGCATTATTAGCTTTCCTTTGCTTTGTATAATTCGCTGCGCATCTGATTAAAGATAGAAATATATTCCTTTGAGCAATAGTCAGGATAGGTCCAGTCCCAAGGCCTAAATGTCTTACCCCTAAAACGAAGTGTCACTTCCGCAAATATACCCTTGGTTAAATAAATCCGATGCTGATGGTCTTTTGTTGTCGCCAAAACAAGTTTTGAAAGGCTTAGATATCCTGGGTCAATATTCACCGACCTTTTTTCATAATCTGAACACAAGGTACTCTCTAATAAATTCGTATATTGCTTTATATCAGGCAAATCTTCGGGAGAGATTAAGCGCTCAAAAGACAGGAACTGGCGTTTTAAATCTAATCCCATTTCCTTATTGTAGTAATCTGTATAAGTGAATTCCAGAACAACACTTTCAAAATCAATCCTACCGAATTTAATTAATAGGCTTGCTTTTACTTTATCAAATAAATTTTCTTTTCCGATAAGACCGATGATTAGTTTTACTGATTCATGCTGGCAGATTTTGCCCATTTTAAAAACCATGGATTAAAGGGTAAAGTTGTTTTAGAAATAAAAACGATCATCTATTAAATGCTATTGCAATTTATAGTGCTTTTTTATTTTTTCCAGATCATCCGAGCCGAATCTTTCAAGAAATGCATCTGCTATAACAATTGCCATCATGCTCTCACCGATTACACCCGCAGCAACAACCGCGCTTATGTCCGAACGCTGCACAGAAGCCTTGGCATTTTTTTTTGTCTTTATATTCACACTCGGCAAGGGACTGCCTAGTGTTGCAATCGGCTTCATCGCACACCTGGCAATTATAGTTTCTCCGTTACTCATGCCGCCCTCAAGGCCTCCGGCATTATTTGTTCGCCGGTAAAAACCTTTGGCCTTTGCATATGTTATAATGTCGTGCACCTGGGATCCAAGTTTTGACGCACTGGCGAATCCGTCTCCGAATTCCACTGCCTTTACCGCGGGAATAGACATAAGCGCTGCTGCCAACCGCGCATCAAGCCTGCGGTCATAATGTACATAGCTGCCAAGCCCCACAGGGACATTTTCCGCCTTGACTTCAAAAATACCTCCCAGACTGTCGCCCTGGATTCTTGCCCTATCTATTTTTTCGTTTATCTTTTTCAAGCTTGTTTGTCCTCCGACACTTATCCGGGTGCTTTTGATTCTGATGCCGAATTCTCTTAACAATATTTTACAGATTCCGCCTGTCCCAACCCTGACAACAGTCTCACGCGCTGAGGCTCTTTCTAAAACACAGCGCATATCAGAAAATCCGTATTTTATTGCTCCGGTTAAATCCGCATGACCCGGTCTGGGCTCGCTTATCTTAGGCAGCTCATTTATCTTAAAATCCCTATTTTTAATCAAGAAAGAAACCGGACTGCCTAATGTCTTCTTTGCTTTTATCCCGGAGATTATATGGATTTTATCTTTTTCTATCTTCATTCTGCCGCCTCGCCCATATCCAAGCTGGCGTCTGGCAAGCTCCTTATTGATAAATTCAACATCAATAGTTAATCCGGCCGGCAGCCCCTCAAGAATACCCGCCATGCTTTCTCCGTGCGATTCACCTGCACTCATAAAACGTAACATCCTTAACTCCTTTTTTAGCGTATAGCCCCAAGTAATCAGCGTTCAATCTTTCTTTTCTTTGTTTATCACGCAATACGCACTACACAATACTCAATACTTTTTATACATAGAATAAATACTTTAAAATATTATTGCCCCATAAAATCACGAGAAAAGTAGCCAGAGACAGATAAGGGCCGTAGGGAATAACCTCCGACCCCTTGGTAATCCTTGCCGTAATTCCGACTACCGCGCCAAAAAAAGGCGCCAAAAAAAATATAAGCAATGTAAGCTGCCAGCCTAAGACAGCACCAATCATTGCCAGAAATTTAACATCGCCTCCGCCCATACTTTCTTTTTTGAACAATATTTCTCCAAATTTTCCGATTAAATATATGCTGCCTCCTCCGACAAGCATTCCTAAGAGAGAATATACAAGTGCATGCATGCGCAGCGAAGTATGATGCAGCTGGGGAAATATAACTGATAAAATAATCCCAATCCCCAAGCCTCCCAGAGTAATTTCATCAGGAATGATCTGAAAATCAAAATCAATAAAAGTTGCCACCACCAAAACACAGATAAGAATACTATACACAAAAAAATAAGCAGACAATCCAAATGCTCCGTACAGAATCACCATCAATGCCGCGGTAAGAAACTCAACAAAAAAATAGCGGAAAGATATTTGTTTTTTACAAAAACGACAACGGCCCAAAAGCATCAGATAACTTAACATTGGAACATTGTCATACCATAAGACCTGCTTCCGGCAATACGGACAAAAAGAACGTTTGGGCTCATTAACTGACAAGACACAAGACTTATCCATTATATCAAAAATCTGTTTTTTGCTTTTCATATATTTGCCGGCAAGAGCAAACTCCTCAATCTTTTTCCCTTTCCTGAGCTTCTTGAATTTCCGCTCGACAAATCCATCCCCATCAATATACCCGGTTTCGATCAGATCCTGCCACAGCTTATCTGTATGCTCAGGATCTCCCGTTACCCTCAAGAAATCCGCCTTTTCAACTTTTCCGGAACGAGGCATACGATAAATACAGACATTGAGAAAACTGCCAATGAGCGAACCAAAAATAAAAATCATGCTTTTAATTATTATTGCTGACATTAATTCATTGCTCCTTTTAATGCTTCAAACATTATATCCTCTGGGGCATCAATACCTAACCAGTGTTCAAAAGCAAGCACTCCCTGATATAAAAGCATTTTCAGACCATTACGACATCGCAGGCCCCTATCCTTAGCCAGCATGAGCAGCTTAGTTTGAGCAGGAGCATATATCAGATCATAGACAAAAAGATCTTTATGCAACATTTGTACTGGAATAAGCAGCGGATCATTATCTTTCATGCCCACTGGCGACGCATTAACCAGCAGGGTTTTATCATAAAGGTTTAATGAATCAATTGTATCTACCGCATAAGCCGTACATCCTGAATCCCAGGAATTAACATCATCTGCCAATGCCTCTGCCTTTTGCCTATTAATATCATAGACAACTATTTCCCCCGCTTTTTTTACTTTCAAAGCATAGGCTACAGCTCTTGCAGCTCCACCGGCTCCGATAATACCCACCTTGTCCGTGATCACATCCATATCGGTTAGATGACGGGCAAAACCGGAAAAATCAGTATTAAAGCCTTTAAATTCATTGCCATTGTGGACACTGATAGTATTAACCGCTTTGATATCATTTACCGCCGTAGATTTTTCATTTAAAAATTTCATCACCATCTCTTTATGCGGAATAGTTACATTAAACCCGCGCAGATCATCATATGAAAATTCTGCACCGCTAATATCTCTTAAGGGTATGATCTTGTGAAAAAAATACATCAGCTCTTGCGGTTTTATTTCAAAAAGTCTATATTCAGCATTTATTCCTAAATGAGTGAAAGCGGCATTATGCATTGCCGCCGAAAAGCTGTGCTTAACCGGATATCCAATAAGTCCATATATTTGCTTTTTATTTAATCCCATATTAACCTGACTTTATGCGCTATTTTAATCTTTAACATGTCATTAAAGCCTTATTGATTTTGGCTTCTTGATTTTAAACAACACCCGGTTTATTGCATTAAGATATGCCTTGGCTGAGGCTTCGATAATATCAGTACTTGCCGCCCGCGCTACTATTTCTGCCTGATTAATCCTCAGCTTTACATTCACCTCTCCCAGGGCATCTTTGCCCCGGGTAATCGCCTTGATAGAATAGTCCAGCAGCTTTGCTTTAATGCCGGTTATTTTTTCGATTGCTTTATAACAGGCATCTACCGGGCCATCACCTGTTAATGTCTGCTTAAATAGCTTTTTATCTTTTTTTAATATAATCGTTGCCTTGGGCTGGACCCCAATGCCTCCGTAAAAATCAAGCCCGACAAGACTCCAAACCTGAGGAACTTCTTTCATCTGCTCTTCCACAATAGATATAAGATCTTCTTCAAACACTTCTTTCTTTTTATCAGCAAGCTCTTTAAAGCGTATAAATGCACTTTGCAGCTGTATTTTATTCAGTTTAACCCCTATCTGCTCAAGACGCTGTGAAAGCGCATGGCGCCCGGAATGTTTACCCAGCACAAGCCCCTCTCCATAAAATCCTACATCTTCAGGGCTGATAATCTCATATGTCTGTCTTTTTTTTAAAACCCCGTCCTGATGGATTCCGGATTCATGTCTAAAAGCATTACCTCCCACTATGGATTTATTCGGAGCAACAACAAATCCTGTCAACTTGCTTACCAGCTTGCTTGTTTTATATATCTCCTTAGTATTAATACCTGTGAAAATATTTTTAAAATGATCCGCACGAGTCCGCATACTCATAACAATCTCTTCTAAAGCAGCATTGCCTGCTCTTTCTCCAATACCGTTTATCGTACACTCAACCTGCCCTGCCCCGTTACGTATAGCCGCAAGCGAATTAGCCACAGCAAGCCCAAGATCATTATGACAATGCACGGCAATAACCGCCTTGTTTATATTCGGCACGCTATTGATGATGCTCTTAATAAGACCTCCAAATTCATCCGGCTGCGCAAAACCCACGGTATCAGGAATATTAACAGTAGTCGCTCCGGCTTTAATAACCCTTTCAATAACCCGGTAAAGAAAGTCTTTTTCTGTGCGAGATGCGTCTTCCGGAGAAAACTGAACATCATCAGTAAACTTACGGGCATATATGACAGCATTTTCAGCGATCTTGATTATTTCGCTTTCTGCTTTTTTGAGCTTGTATTTCATATGAATCTTTGAAGTTGCCAGAAAAACATGGATGCGCCTTCTTTTTGCCGGCTTAAGCGCCATGGCCGCAGATTCGATATCTTTATTCAATGATCTCGCCAGGCCGCAAATAATAGCTCCTTTTACCTTACGGGCGATTTGATAAATACTATTAAAATCACCCGGAGAGGAAATAGGAAATCCAGCTTCAATGATATCTACTCCCAGGCGAACAAGCTGTTGAGCTACTTCCATTTTTTCTTGGTCGCTCAGACTGGCTCCCGGCGCCTGTTCCCCATCTCTTAGAGTTGTATCGAATA
>CAYTGV010000025.1:0-24247 GCA_964437495.1 uncultured Planctomycetia bacterium
TTCTATTAAAACCCTTATGGACCCCAGCGAAGCAAAAATCGATATTATTTCTTATATTTAGGCTTTAAAAATCCGAATTGCGAATCGAGTATTGCGTTAAAAAGTCCGCGAAACAATCTATTCATTTTACACTCTTTTATTTTTTCCTTTAACCTGTTTTAATAATTTTATTTTATTCCGGGATGGGGCAAGCCCATCCCTTACAGGTTCTAACCGTTAACGTTTTTACGCTTTTTATTTTTGCGCTAATTCATCACTCATAACCCGTAACTCGTAACTATCTTTTGCTTCTAGCCGCCACCGTTTACCTTTTTACACTTTTTAGTTTTTAGTTTTTAGTTTGTGGCTTGTAGCTTGTAGCTGGAAACTGGTAACTGGGTTGTTTACCTAGCCCCTATTCCCTGAGCAGTGTTCCAGATAAACAGGTATATGGTTTTTACATATTCTCCCGCGTCTGTGAAAAACGTCGATATGGCGGCTTTATTAAAAAGCAGGCCCAGCAGCATTGACAATATAAGCAAGTTCACTAAATAAATAAATGTTAAAGAAAACAAATATCCATTCTCCGCTAAGTCAGGCTGTTCAACACGCAAGCTGTCAAGGGTCATCAAAAAGTGAAAAGCAATGCTAACCCCCAGCAAAAAAATAAAAGCACCTATATAGTCATATATTTCGCTTATAAATATGCCGCAAACAAAAAACACCAGAGAAAAAAAGATCGTATATATAGGGATGAAATAAGGACCGAGACTTATTACTACGTTAGATTTTGTGGTTGAGACACTGCCTCCCTTACTGGAAACTCGGAAAGATTTTACGCGGCCTCCGCACAATAGCGCAAGCAATGCATGTGTAGACTCATGTCCCAAGACATATAGAAAATTAAATTTTAGCGCAGAAAAATATAGAATAGCATACACTACCGCTCCGGCAAGAAACAACAATCCGGTCTGATCAGCGCCATCTAATGCTATCAATAAGTTGTAAAAAGCCCTGCTTGTCCCCAGACAAACAGGAAGCAACAAAATACCGATTATTATTTTAAGCAATTTCCAAAGCATTGTCTCTCTTACCTAGCGCTGTTGAAAAATGTGCAAATATAAGGCATTCATGAACAAGCGCGGAGGCATACGGTCTTAGGCCGCACAAGCAAGTAATCGAATAACGCCATAGATTGCGTTTTGCAACAGAGCTTAATTGGGCTCAATTATTTCCAATCCATCCATGTATACCCGCAAGGCTTTGGGAATGACGATTGAGCCATCTTTTTGTTGATAGGTTTCCATTATGGAAATAACTGTGCGCGGCAGAGCAATCCCTGAGCCGTTTAAGGTATGCACAAAGGCAGGCTTATTGGTCTTGGGATTTTTAAATTTTATATTGGCTCGCCGAGCTTGAAAATCCTCAAAATTACTACAGCTTGAAACCTCTAGCCATTTTTCCACTCCAGGAGCCCACACCTCAATATCATAACATTTAGCCGCAGCAAAACTAATATCACCTGTGCATAAACTCAATATCCGATATGGCAGCTCTAGGGACTGCAACACTGCTTCAGCACACACCAGCAGGCTTTCCAGTTCTTGATAAGAATTTTCCGGTTGTACAAACTTTACCATCTCCACTTTATCAAACTGATGAATTCGTAAAAGCCCTCTAGTATCTTTTCCATAAGACCCGGCTTCACGCCTAAAACAAGGAGTATAGGCAGTATAATATTTAGGAAGGTCTTCTAAATTAAAAATTTCATCTCTATGTATATTGGTTACAGGCACTTCTGCGGTAGGAATAAGGAAAAAATCATCAACTGCTGCATGATACATATCCTCTTCAAGCTTCGGCAACTGCCCCGTCCCAGTCATACTGGCTCTATTAACAATAAATGGAGGAGAAACCTCGGTAAATCCATGTTTTTGGGTATGCATTCCCAACATATAATTAATTAAAGCACGTTCCAGTCTGGCTCCAAGCCCCTTATAAAGCACAAAATTTGATCCTGTAATCTTAGCGGCCCTTGGAAAATCAATTATATCCAGCTTCTCGCCTAACTCAATATGTGTCTTTGCTTCAAAACCGAGTTTTTTTGGCATGCCCCAGGTCTTTATTTCCCTATTTGCTGTTGCATTTTTCCCAACAGGGACTGATTCATGGGGAATATTTGGGACATTAAGCATTATTTCATTAATTTTAAGTCTTAATTCCCCCACCTTATCATCTATTTCTTTTGTTTTTTGGGATACTAGCCTTAACTCAGCTCTTTTGTCTTTTATGTCATGATTTTCTTTAACTAAGACAGCAATTTCTTCAGAGGCTGTATTACGCCTACGTTTTAACTCTTCGGCGTCTTTGGTTAAAGCACGCCACTCTTGATCAAGGCCCAGTAATGCATCAATATCCAGATTATTATTGCGGTTTTTTAATGCCTCTTTAATCCTTTGCGGGTTTTCGCGAATAAGCTTTATATCTAGCATCAAACTCCTCCATTACATTAAGCAGTCTCTGGGATTACTGCTGTCCCTGCTTCTTCCTCTTCTTCTTTTGCCTCTACACGCGCAACTGCCACTATCTTATCTTTTCCTTTTAGGCGCATCACTCTCACGCCTTGCGTAGAGCGGCCAGTGGTTCTGACATCTTTGATCGGACAACGAACAATCATGCCGCTAGATGTTATAAGCATGAGCTCATCTTTATCCACAACTGTATTCAATCCAACAACCATGCCATTGGCATCAGTGGTTTTAATATTAATAATCCCTTTCCCGCCTCGGGTTTGTGTTCTATATGCATCAACCTTTGTTCTTTTGCCAAATCCGTTTTCAGTCACAGTAAGCAATGTAGCTTCCCTATCCACAAGCTCCATCCCAATAACTTTATCTTTTTTAGACAGCGAGATACCGCGTACTCCAGATGCGGTTCTGCCCATCTGCCTTACATTTGATTCAGAAAACCTGATTGCTTTTCCCCCAAAGGTAGCGAGAAAAATTTCATGATTTCCATCAGTAAGCCGACAGGATATAAGCTTATCCTGGTCGCGGATGGTTATCGCATTGATGCCGCCTTTACGAGGCTTGCTGTATGCCATAAGATCAGTTTTCTTGATCTGTCCATTTGCTGTACACATTATTAAAAATTTTCCTTCTTCAAAATCTTTAACCTGAATAAGTGCAGCAATATTCTCTCCAGGAGAAAATTGCAGCATATTCACTATGGCCTTACCCTTGGCAAGCCTTCCTGCCTGCGGAATTTCGTATACCTTAAGCCAAAACACCTTACCTTTATCCGTAAACACCAAGAGATAATCATGTGTAGAAGCAATGAATAATCTTTCCACAAAATCCTCATCTCTCATCCCTAACCCGGACACGCCTTTGCCGCCGCGTTTTTGTTTGCGATATGTACTAACCGGCAGACGCTTAACATATCCTGCGTGAGAAAGCGTTATGACCATATCTTCCTCAGCAATAAGATCCTCTATTTCAAAATCGTCTAGCTGAGCAATTATCTGCGTCCTTCTTTCATCTCCATACTTTTTCTGTAAAGCACTCAGTTCCTCTTTAATAATCGCTAAAACTTTTTTAGGATCCGCTAAAATAGATTTTAAATAACTTATTTTTTTGATCAATTCTAAATATTCACTTTCAATTTTTTCTCTTTCTAACGCTGTCAATCTTTGCAGCTGCATTTCAAGAATAGCCTGAGACTGGGCCTCACTCAAACCAAATTTTTCAATTAATGCAAGCCTGGCTTCATTGGTGGTTTTTGACTGGCGAATGGTTTTAATAACCTCATCTAGATTATCTAGGCATATTTTAAGCCCTTCTAAAATATGTGCCCTTTCCTGTGCTTTACGCAAGTCAAACTTAGTGCGGCGCACAATAATGACCTTGCGGTGTTCGATAAAGTAATACAGGATCTGTTTTAAAGGCAATATCTTGGGCTGGCCATTTACAAGAGAAAGAAAAATTATACCAAAAGTTGTCTCAAGCTGTGTATGTTTATAAAGCAGGTTTAATACTACCTGCGCATTGGCATCTCTTTTTAACTCTACGACAAAACGCATACCGTCTTTATCCGACTCATCTCTAACATCTGAAATACCCTCTACCTTTTTTTCCTGCACAAGTTTGACTATATTATTTATAACATTTGTTTTATTTACCTGATAGGGGATTTCAGTTATAACGATTGATTCTCGATTATTCTTTTGCTGCTCAATATTTGCTTTCGCCCTGACCTTTATCGGCGAGCGCCCTGTTTCATATGCTTTTTTAATCCCTTCGCGTCCGCAGATTATGCCCCCTGTAGGGAAATCAGGACCGGGAATTTTTTTGATTAATTCCTGGGTTGTAATCTCAGGGTTTTCTATAAGCGCAATAACCCCGTCAATAATTTCCGTAAGATTATGCGGCGGAATATTAGTTGCCATGCCCACGGCAATTCCGCTTGAGCCGTTAATAAGCAAATTCGGCACTGCTGCCGGTAAAAGGGTAGGCTCTTGAAGTGATTCGTCGAAATTAGGCGCAAAATCTACTGTTTCTTTATCAATGTCGATCAGCATTTCCCGAGAAATTGCTGCCATGCGCGCTTCTGTATAACGCATTGCTGCTGCTGAGTCCCCATCAATAGAACCAAAGTTCCCTTGACCGTCCACTAAAGGATAACGCAGGGAAAATGTCTGCACCATGCGCACCATTGAATCATAAACAGCTGAATCTCCATGCGGATGATATTTTCCAAGCACTTCTCCCACAATACGCGCGCTCTTTTTATATGATTTATTGTGCTCAAGATTAAGATCTTTCATGGCATAAAGTATTCTTCTATGAACAGGTTTTAATCCGTCGCGGATATCCGGTAAGGCGCGGCCTACGATTACACTCATAGCATAATCAATATAAGACTTTTTCATTTCGTCTTCTATGGGAACGGTTACTATCTTTTCATTTTGTGCATACATGCTTTTTATTTCTCCTCGTTTTTTGTTTATTATTGCGTCCTGCTTTTATAAATTTTACTAAGCACTTTATTGGTTTTTCAGTTTTTAACCGCTCACCTTTTTACTTCTTGCTTTTCACTCATAACTCGTAATTCGTAATTTATAATTTTTTTAAACCGCTTACCGCTGTTTTTTAAACATCAAGACGGGTTACATATTTAGCATTATTTTGAATAAAATCTCTGCGTGGTTCAACCGCATCACCCATAAGAACTGTGAACATCTCATCTGCTTCCACAGCGTCTTCTATTACGACCTGCAACATTGTGCGTTTTTCCGGATTCATTGTTGTCTCCCAAAGCTGGTCCGGATTCATTTCTCCTAAACCTTTATACCTTTGTATCGCAAGTCCTTTTTTGCCTGAGCTTCTTATTACATCAAGCAATTCTTGTAAACTACCAATCGATTCTTCTTCTTTTGTTTGTTCATCAATAAGTTTTAATAATTGTCTGCTATTCGTTGTATTTTTTTTACCCGCGGAAAGCTTTGTTTTTTTTGCACTTTTTTTTCTGCCCAGATAAATTTCTTCATCAAGGTTTTCCGGTTTCTTTTCTTCTTCATAATCTTCTATATTAAGCCCTATTTTTTCAAGCTTAACCATTGCTTTTAATATATCCGCTGCTTCATGGAAAGATACCACGCTAAGGCTTTCCGCTTCTTGACCATCTATACTACTAAAGCCGCCTTTTTCTTTTATTTCTAGATCTTTTCCTCGTCTTTTCTCTTCTTTTTGCACAACCTCTGCTAATTCTTTCTCATCAAATATAAACTGCTCTTTGCCATCCCCTATAATCACTTTATATATAGGCAATTTTCCTTTTTTCTTATCTTTTAAGCTTAAATATTTACTTAATTTTATGCCTTTTTTTTCTATGCCATGGTTTAATACTTCAACCTCTAAAAGAAGCTCAAGTAGCTCTTTAAATTGATTATCGGTCAACTGTTTTTTTGTATTATTATTCACTAATTTTAACCCTTCGCGTCCTAAATCAAAAAGTAGGGTATCCATTGCCGCCTCTGTTTCTATATATTCTTCTCTTTTTCCGCGTTTAATTTTAAACAGCGGCGGCTGTGCTATATAGACATGTCCTTTTTCTATTAATTGCGGCATTTGACGATATAGCAATGTCAGTAATAATGTTCTTATATGCGCTCCATCAACATCCGCATCAGCCATGAGTATTAATTTATGGTATCTTAATTTTTCTATATCAAAATCACTACCAATCCCTGTTCCCAATGCTGTTATTATTGTGCGCACTTCTTCATTGCTTAAAATCTTATCTAACCTAGATTTTTCAACATTAAGAATTTTTCCTTTAATCGGTAATATCGCCTGAAACCTTCTATCTCTGCCTTGTTTTGCGGATCCTCCTGCGGAATCCCCTTCTACTACATATATTTCACATAAGGCAGCGTCTTTCTCTGAACAATCCGCCAATTTTCCCGGCAATGAACCACTATCTAATGCGCCTTTTCTTCTGGTTAGTTCACGTGCTTTTCTAGCTGCATTTCTTGCGCGCGCAGCAAGTAATGCTTTTTCGATTATCTTATTCCCAACACTTGGATTTTCCTCAAGAAAATTTCCCAGCGCTTCATTAACTATAGAGGCAACTATCCCTTCAACCTCACTGTTTCCTAATTTTGTTTTTGTCTGCCCCTCAAATTGAGGATTAGGCACTTTAATACTTATAACAACCGCCAGCCCTTCCCTTACATCATCTCCAGAAAGAGTAAAGTCTTGATTTTTAGCAAGTTTTTTATTTTTACAAAATTGATTTAATGTTCTTGTAAGCGCTGATTTAAATCCTGTTAAATGGGTTCCGCCTTCTATAGTGTTAATATTATTAGCAAAAGTATATACAGTCTCCCCATACCCATCATTATATTGTAGGGCTATTTCTACGGAGACCCCTTCTTTAATTTTTTCTAGATAAACAACTTTTTTAATAATCGGATTTTTATTTTTATTTAAATGCTCTATGAACTGCGCTATCCCACCCTTAAAACAAAATTCAACTTCTTTATTATTTCTCTCGTCTGTTAATTTAATAATCAGCCCTTTATTTAAAAAAGCAAGCTCTCGTAATCTATTTGTAAGGACATCTAGACTATATTTAGTGTCTGGAAAAATTTCTCTATCCGCTTTAAATAAAACCCTTGTGCCTGTTTGTTTACTTTTACCTATAACTGTGAGCTTTGTTGCTGTTTTACCCTTCTCATATCTCTGATGATATACCTTACCATCTCTTCTAACTTCAACCTCCAACCACTCCGATAAAGCATTTACAACACTAACGCCAACTCCGTGTAAGCCGCCCGATACTTTATAAACCCTATGATCAAATTTACCCCCCGCATGTAAAGTAGTCATAACCACTTCTACTGCCGGCTTTTTTATTTTTTTATGTATATCTACAGGTATACCTCTACCATCATCTAGAACTGAAACACTATTATCCTCATAAATAACTACTTCGATTTTCTTACAATACCCCGCTAAAGCTTCATCTATAGAGTTGTCAACAACTTCATAAACCATATGATGTAATCCTCGAAGCGTCGTATCCCCTATATACATCGAAGGCCTCTTTCTAACCGCCTCTACTCCTTCAAGAACCTGAATTGTTTTCGCGTCATATTTTTCTGGCATAAAATAACTCCTTATTTTCTCTTCTTTTAATAATTACTTTAGTATTTTTAAAAAAAATAAAAATTTTATTTTCCTATTTTAAATCTAATATTAATAATATCCTGTGTTTTAAATTTATCTTTTATTAATCTTAAAATTTCCGCTTTCTGTAAGGTTAACTGATAAAGCCAGGCTGAATTTGAAACTGCTATTATTAAGACTTTATTTTTAATTGTTATTGGTTTTGTATATTTCTCGGCATTATCCGGTATTATTACAGACCATTCTTCTATAATACGAGATTTTAGTGGTTGTCCGTTTTTTTTTCTTTCCTTAAAAAATTGATTTAATAATTCTTTAATCGCTACGGGTTTCGTTTTCTTTTTCTCTCTCATTTTAAATTATTAGGCTATTTGCATGGGTAATACTATATACACATAGAAACCATCATCTTCTTTAAGTTCTTCTCTAAAAACACCAGGTTTATCAGCATTAATAAGCTCAAATTTAATATTTTCTTCTTTTAAATTTTTTAATACATCTATTAAATACCATGGATTAAAACCTACAGTTATTTCATTTCCATTGTATTCCATTACTATATCTTCTTTTACTTCTCCGACATCAGGAGTCATTTTAGAGACAACGAGTTTATTTTTAAAAACATCTATTTTAATAGATTGTGAATCCTGACTTGTAAAAAGACTTGCTCTTTTAATCGCTGCTAATAATTTATTTTTATTTATTTTTATTTTTTCATGTTTTTCACTTTTTTTCTCTTTAGGTATTACCTGCTCATAATTAGGAAACTCCCCTTCTATAAGCCTTGAGATCACAACCGTGCTGTTTAATTCAAAAGCAACTTGATTATCAGTAAAAATAACCTTTATTTCACCTTCATCCTTTAATATTTTATTTAACTCATTAATAGTTTTTACAGGGATAATGACTTCTTTTTTATCTATATCAATGGCACTTTTAACCTCAGTTAAAGCTAGTCTTCTTCCATCAGTTGCTACAAGAGTAATACTTTTATTTTTTATGGAGAACATTGTACCATTCAATACATACCTAGTCTCATCACGGGACATCGCAAAACTTACTTTTTTTAAAAGTTTTTTTAATAAAGATTGCTCCATTATAATACTTTCTTTATTATTAAATTTAGGAATTGTGGGAAATTCTTCTTTTGGGAGACCTATAAGCCTAAAGGAACATTCACCGCAATCTATAAGCATATTAAAATTTTTTCGTACGTTTATCGATACCTCCCCATTAGGAAGCTCTTTAATAATATCCGCAAATCTTTTAGCTGGTACGGTTATCGTCCCTTCTTCCTGAATATCTGCTTCTGCTTTATATATTATTCCAATGTCAAGGTCAGTGGCATTAAAAATGATTGTATTTTTAGTAGCCTCAATAAGAACATTAGATAATATTGGAAGAGTTGTTTTAGTTGCGACAGCGCCTTCTACGGTTTGTATTGCTGACATTAATATGTTTTTTGTAGATTTAAATCTCATGTTATCCCCCTTTTTATTAACAATTAGGTTATTATTATAATGGTTTTCAATATTTAAAAGTAGCCGTAGTAATCGTAGTAATAATGTTAATAAGTTAATAAGTTTTTAAAGTTATTTATAGTAAATAGTTAAGTGTTCTTTATTTTGTGAATTAGTAATGTTAATAGATCATTAAATTTATTATCTTCTGTGGATTGTTTTTTTATTTTCCCATAAGCATGCATTACAGTTGTATGATCTCTGCCGCCGAAAAATTCTCCTATTTCAGAAAGAGAATGATTAGTTAATTCTCTTGATAAATACATCGCAATATGACGCGGGAAAGCGATAAGCTTACTGCGCCCACCCTTTTTTATATCACTCACTTTAATTTCAAAATTATCCGCTACCCTTTTTAATACCTTATCTAGAGTGATTATTTTCACATAAGAATCTTCTTTAATAGCATCCTTAAGCACTTCTTGGGCGATGGCAATGGAAATAGGATTATTAGTTAACAAGGAATAGGCCACTACCCTTATTAAAGAGCCCTCTAATTCTCTAATATTAGAGCTAATTTTTTCTCCAATAAAAAACATTACCTCATCTGGGACCTTAACTACCTCTCTTTCTGCCTTTTTCCGTAAAATAGCAATACGTGTTTCAAGATCAGGAGGTTGGATATCGGTTATTAGGCCCCATTC
This sequence comes from uncultured Planctomycetia bacterium, assembly GCA_964437495.1. Classification (GTDB taxonomy): domain Bacteria; phylum Omnitrophota; class Gorgyraeia; order B26-G9; family B26-G9; genus JAGLQQ01. The sequence continues at coordinate 9,835 of CAYTGV010000025.1, forward strand.
AAAGCGCGAGATTAATCTTTCTTCCATGCGATTAATGTCTTTTGGAGGACGGTCGCTCGATACAACTATTTGTTTATGTGCATCATAAAGGGTATTAAAAGTATGAAAAAATTCTTCCTGGGTACTTTCTTTTCCAGCAATAAACTGGATATCATCAATAAGTAAGATATCCACACTTCTATATTTTTCTCGGAAGCGCATTGTGGTTCTGTTTTGGATAGCACTTATTAATTGATTAGTAAAACGTTCACTCGAGGTATATGTTAATTTTGCCGAGGAATTTTTTTGTAATATATAATGGCCAATCGCCTGCATCAAATGGGTTTTCCCTAGCCCTACTCCCCCATAAATAAATAAAGGGTTATAGGCGCGGGCCGGAGATTCAGCTACTGCTGAACTTGCCGCATGGGCAAAGCGATTGCTTGACCCGACAACAAAGCTGTCAAAGGTATATTTAGGATTAAGATAAACATCTGGTCTGTGTACAGGATTGCCTCGCGTAGCTGGCTGAGCAAAGGTGTTTATTGGCTGTTGAATAAACTCAGTCGGAACCGAAGAAGAAGTCACAATAAAATCAAGACGTATTGTCTGGCCGCTAATACGCTTTGTAGATTGAATTAAAATATCATAATAATGATCAATTAGCCATTCCCGGAAAAATTTATTAGGCACCTCTACGGTGAGATTATCATTATTAAGAGATACTCCTCTTGTTGGCTTCAACCAGGTCTCATAGCTTTGGATAGAAACTTCTTGTTTTAAAGATGATAATACCTCAGACCATAATTGAGTTGCTTTACTTGGCATAATTTAATTCAACGCTCTAACTTATCCACATCATGTAAAACGGAAAGTTTTTAATGTAACATGTTTGGTTTAAATCACTTGTAATAATATACCCTCAACTACTTAACACGTTATCCACAAGTATAGCGCTGAGTGGTAACTGACTTCTTAAATATTATAGCAAATAAGCGAAAAAATTCAAGCATTTTTTTTGTTATTTTTCATTGACTAAAATACAATTTGTGTTATAATTTTTGTTTAACATAAACCATTACAAAGAGAGAGAAAAAATGAAGAAAAATCTAACTACGAAATCTAATGCTAAAAGAAAAAAGACACATGGGTTTCGCGCTAGGATGGCAACCCAAGACGGCCAAGCGATTCTTAAAAGAAGACGTCGCAAAGGCAGAAAAACCCTCACCCCGTAAGATGAAACAATGGGGATTGTCGAGGAGAGAACGATTATTAAGCGCCAGTCAGTTTAAAAGTGTTTATCAACAGAGAACAGTAGTTAAAGATAATTTAATCTGGATGTATAAAATGCCCAATGGGCTGCGTTTTAATAGGCTTGGCATTAGCGTAGGCAATAAATTCTGTGCTAATATTGTACAGCGCAACAAAATCAAAAAAATAATTCGCCAAATTTTCCAGCGCAATAAACAATGTTTTGGGAAAGGCGTTGATATTGTATTGGTTTTAAAGAAAAACCCAGAAACAGTAAACTACACAAATTTCACGAACTTAATACTCGGCCTAAGCAAAAGATGAAAAGAATAGTTGTTTTACTTATTGATTTATATCGTAACACATTGGCTCTAATGAAGATACGTTCGTGTAGGTTTCATCCGACCTGTTCCGCTTATACCAGGGAAGCTGTTAATAAATATGGCGCAATAAGGGGCCTATGGTTGGGAATAAAAAGAATATTTCGGTGCAATCAGTTAAATCCCGGAGGGTTTGACCCTGTTCCTTAATAAAATAGAATGGGATATTAATGAAAAATGATAATAATTTTTTTATAGTTATAGTTATTACAATTTGTGTGCTTGTTTTTTACCCTGCGCTTATGAAAAAAGTCGTACCGCAGTTCTTTCCTGAGCCAACACAGTCACAGCTACAACCTGAACCAGAGCTGCAATTACAGGATACCATAGGCAAAAGCGAAAATAATCTGGCCTTAAAACAAATAATACCTACAGATGTAAGCTATAACAAGGAAAAGACTTACGGTATGTATAATAGCCTTTTTGCTGTTGAGGTAAATAGCCCTGGGGCAGATATAAAAAGCATAAAACTACTACAAATACCTGACCCGATTACTAATGCCCCGACAGTTTTAATGGACACTCAAGACACAATGCCGGGAATTTTTAGTGATATTGGGCTTACCGACAAAGCGGTTTTAGACAAGATTGAAAACAGTAATAATGCTGTAATCTTTCATTATAGCCAGGAATCAGGGCTCAAGATTCGCAAGCAAGTACGTCTTGACAATAATGATATGTATAAAATGTCCCTTTCTTATGAGATAGAGAATCCGACAAATATACAGCAGGTCTTAGAATATCGTATTATTGCTGCCGCAGGAATTAAAAGTAGCGCGAAAGTGGATGCGCGATTCAATAATCAGATAACAGTTTTGAAGGATAATAAAACTAAAAAGAAGAATTTAAGTAATCTTGCGCATAAAACCATAGAGGGAGAAATAGTGCTTACCGGGGCAACCTTAAGATATTTCTCTCTAATAACAGTCCCGCTTGTAAAGGCTGACTATGTATATAGTTACAACCCAGCGATCAATGAAGAATTTGCTCCTACAGCAGTAGGAATAGGGACAAGAGGCCTAGTTGTACCCAGTAATGAGACATTGCGCTTGAATTATGTTCTTTATGCTGGGCCCAACGATCATGAGCAGATGAGTAAGCTTAATCTGGAAGTTGAGCAGGTTAGAGGAAGTGGCTTATTTGCCGGTTTATCGGATTTAATGCTATTATTATTGCGCTTTCTTCATCGGGTTTTCAGAAATTATGGAGTTGCTGTTATAGGGCTTGCTCTGACAATTAATATTTTTCTTTACCCATTGACATTTAAGAGCTTAAAGTCAATGAAGGATATGCAGGCACTACAGCCCCATATAGAGCAAATAAGGAAGCAACATAAAGATAATCCACAAAAACTCAATAAAGAGACAATGGAGCTTTATAAAAAACATAAGGTAAATCCAGCTGGCGGATGCCTACCCATGCTGCTGCAAATGCCTATCTTTTTCTCTTTGTACGGGGTTTTAATGCGGGCCATTGAGTTAAGAGGGGCGCGCTTTCTTTGGATTAACAATCTGGCGGCTCCAGATGCTTTGATGACCTTTCCAGGACAAATTCCTTTTTTTGGAAATAGTTTAAATCTGTTGCCTTTACTTATGATGGTTTTTTCCTTTTTACAGCAAAAAGCAACCAATACAGGGCATGTGAATGAGCAGCAAAAAATGATGGGCATGATGATGCCTGTAGTTATGGGGGTAATTTTTTATAATTTTCCAGCAGGCCTGGTGCTTTATTTTCTAACAAATTCAATTTTTTCATTTTTTATTCAAAAAAATCTGGCAAAAAAAGTAGAAGTGGCTGTTTAATCCAGCTTGATGATATTACAAAAGGACAAAAATGATCGACGATAAGAAAAACGACAAAGAACCAGTTTTAAATGCAGACTTTGAGGCTAATACTGTCGAAGAGGCCATAGAAGCTGCTCTTGCTGAGCTGAATATCCCCCGAGAAAATATTAAAATTCATATTTTAACAGAGGGTAAGCGGGGCTTATTTGGTATGCAGGGTGCAAAAAATGCAAAAATACGTGTTACGATCCTTTCTAAGGGCGAAGAAAGCTAAACTGTTCCATGTGGAACATTTTAGCTTTTATTAGACTTTAACAGACAATTCCTCCATTTAATATAATGACTAAAACCAAGTTTCCAAAATCTTATGACATAATCGTAGTAGGCGCAGGCCATGCTGGCTATGAAGCCGCCTTGGCTGCCAGCAGAATGGGAGCTAAGACCCTTTTGACTACGATTAACCTGGATACTATTGCGCAAATGTCGTGCAACCCGGCCTTTGGCGGGCCAGGGAAGGGGCATCTTGCCAGAGAGATAGGCGCTCTAGGTGGAGAGATGGCCAGAGCTATTGATGATGCAGGAATTCAATTTCGCATGCTTAATACAAAAAAAGGGCCAGCGGTTTGGGCGCCAAGGGCGCAGGCAGACAAATGGGCCTATAGCCGTACTGTACGACAGTCTATAGAGATGCAAAAGAATTTAGATCTAATGCAGCAGGAAGCAGGAGATTTGATTATTGAAAAAAGGGCTGTAAAGGGGATTATAACAACATCTGGACTGAAGATAATGGGTAAATATGTTATCATTACCACAGGTACCTTTTTAAATGGTCTGATTCACATGGGATCTAATGCAATAAGCGGCGGTCGTTTAGGGGAAGCAGCTTCTTTACAGCTGCCAAAAGCCCTTCATGGGCTTGGATTAAGAATGGGGCGGCTGAAAACTGGCACACCAGCTAGAATTCATGCTGATTCTATAGACTATTCTTATTTTGAGCCTCAAAAAGGGGACAGGCGGCCAAATCCATTTTCTTATGACCGTCCCTTAGGACGGATTAAGCAGTTAGACTGTTTCTTGGGTTATACCACTAAAAAAACGCATAAAATCATAAAAGACAACCTTCGTTATTCACCTCTTTATAGTGGAAAGATAACAGGGGTTGGGGTTAGATACTGTCCCTCTATTGAAGATAAGGTGGTTAAATTTCCAGATAAGGACCAGCATCAGGTCTTTTTAGAGCCTGAAGGCAGGCATAGCAAGGAAATCTACATCAATGGGTTATCCACAAGTCTTCCACAGGATGTGCAAATAAAAATGCTTAAAACTATCAAAGGCATTGATAAGGCACAGATCATGCGTTTTGGCTATGGGATTGAGTATGATTATATAGATCCTACGCAGCTGGAGCCAACACTTGAGCTTAAGAATATAAAAAATTTATATTTCGCAGGCCAGATAAACGGAACCACTGGATATGAAGAGGCTGGCTGTCAGGGGATTATAGCTGGGATCAATGCTGTGTTGAAATTGCGTAAAAAAGCGCCATTTATTTTAACCAGAACCCAGGCTTATATAGGCGTCCTGATAGACGACTTAGTCACCAAGGGAACAAAGGAGCCCTATAGGCTGTTTACCTCAAGGGTTGAGCACAGGCTTATTTTAAGGCAGGATAATGCGGATTTGCGCCTGGGAGAGTTTGCTTATAAATTTGGCTTGATTTCTAGGCAAAGAATTGATAAAATAAGAAACAAGCAAAAGGCCGTTAAGATTGCAATTGAAAGGCTTCAGAAATTAAGACATTCAAATAAAAGCCTAGCTAAAATTTTAAAGCAGCCGGGGATGAGCCTGCGGCGGATTAGAAATCTAGATTCTCGAGTTAAAAACTTGCCTGAGGACATTGCAGGGCAGGTAGAAATAGAAATAAAATACGAAGGGTATATAAAACGCGAAAAGGTCTTAATACATCGTCTGAAAAAACTTGAAAACAGGGAAATACCACAGAGCCTTGATTATGATCGGATCACTGGATTAAAAAAAGAATCTCGCGAAAAACTGTTGCAAATCAGGCCACATTCAATCGGACAGGCAATGAGAATTTCCGGCATAACCTCAAGTGATATTGCCCTTGTTTTGCTGCATATTGCAAATAGCCATAAATAAATTATGCAAAATGTTCCACGTGGAACATTTTGTTTACAGCATGGTGTTTTTATAAAAAGGCAAATGCGCCCAAATCTCATTATCAAATAAATGGAGGTGTTTGATGTCTAGCGATCAAAGTAAGTTTCCCCGCAGAAATTATCTAATCCGTAAAGGCTTTCAGGTAAGATTTAGTTTTTTGATCTTTATCACTACATGTGTTATTGGTATTATTGCGGTTTGGACTACATATATAACTACATGGAATGAGCTGACTGCTCAGGTTCAGAGTAGGCAATTTTATGAAAAGATCAGCATTACCTATAACAGCAGTGATGCAATACAAAATGCGGCCATGATAAACTCTCTGATCATAGTTGAATTCTCGGAAATATTTGAAAGAGTTTCCGGAGTGCTTGTAATGCGCTTACTTGTTGGTTCTTTTGTTTTATTTATTTTAAGTGTCTTTGCTTCGCATAAAATAGCTGGACCATTATATCGCATGGAAAATGCTGCAAATTTAGTCAAAAGAGGAGACCTAACCGCAGATCTCAGTAAATTGCGTGCGGGTGACGAGCTGGTCGATTTAGCAACCGCGCTCAACGGAGCAATTATAACTTTGCGAACTGTCATGGATCGATTTCATGCTGCCGCAGGGCAGATGGTGGGAATGACTGAAAAGATCATGGCCAGTAAAAAACAGGGGAAGGTCGATACAGAGGAATTTAGCACAATGGTGTCTGAGATGCAAAGCATTGCAAACACAATAGTTACAGAAGCAAATCGATTTACTACAATAAAAAGCAATCAGGCCAATAAGGGCGATGATATAAAGGATTCTTGAAGTGGGAAGATATATATATGGGAAAAATTATTTCTTTTTGTAATCAAAAGGGCGGAGTTGGGAAAACAACAAGTGCGATAAATCTCAGCGCTTATATTGCAGCTGCTTCTAAAAAAGTCTTGTTGATCGATGCTGACCCGCAAGCCAATGCTACCAGCGGTGTCGGCCTGGATAAAAAAGCGCAGCGCCCAGGTGTTTATGATTTGCTTATGGGGCAATGTCAGGCCTCAGATACTATAATTAGCGGGCCTATGGATAATTTATTTATTATTCCATCAAGCGTATCTCTTACAGGCGCTGAGATCGAATTGGTTGATCAGCCGCGAAGAGAGTATAGATTGGCGCAGGCGCTAGAGTCGGTTCGAGGGAATTTTGATTTTATATTTATCGATTGTCCTCCATCGCTTGGCCTATTGACCTTAAATGCGCTGGTTGCCGCGGATAGTGTTATTATTCCGCTGCAATGCGAGTATTATGCGCTTGAGGGCCTAAGCCAGCTGGTATCAACCATTAATTTGGTAAACAAATCCCTGAATCCGAAGCTTAGTATCGAAGGAGTTATCCTGACAATGGCTGATTTTAGAACTAGGCTTACGGGGGAAGTAATTAAAGAGGTTCAGGCATATTTTCAAGAGCGTGTTTTTCAGACCATAGTGCCGAGGTCTGTTCGTTTAAGCGAAGCTCCGGGCTTTGGAAAACCGATTATGCTCTATGATAAATTTTCTATAGGCGCGATAAAATACGAACAGATCGCAGGCGAGTTTTTAAATAGGCAACAGTCAAGACAGAACAATGAAGTCCGCCTTGATCATGCAATAGATCCAGAGCAGGCAAATAGCCAAATCAATAACAATGATGGCCAAAACAACAGCGAAGATGTGCAAATCGCTAATCAGGGGCTGTAATTAGAATTTTTAAGCACTGACAAAGGAGGTCAGACAATGGAAAGAAAGGTTTTGGGGAAAGGGTTAGGCGCTTTGATCTCGCCTGAACCAAGTGTTGTAGATGCAGGGGTTCAATTTCTTGATCCGCAATTAATAAAACCAAATAGATATCAACCGCGCCTTAATTTTAAGGAAAACAAGCTGCAGGAGCTTGTTGCTTCTATTAAGGAAAAGGGCATAGTCCAGCCTGTGGCTGTGCGAAAAAATGCGGACGGAGGGTATGAGCTTATCGCTGGAGAGCGAAGATTGCGTGCGGTAAAGATTTTAAAGCATTCCAAAATTCCCGTTATTATCAAAGATGTTAATGATCAGGAAATGTTAGAGCTTTCCATAATTGAAAATATTCAGCGTGACGACTTGAATCCCTTAGAAGAGGCGCAGGCCTATGAAAATCTTATGCAGGATTTTGGTTTTACTCAGGAGCAGGTGGCGCAGTCTGTGGGAAAAAGCCGGGCAACAGTTGCCAATATGCTCAGACTCCTGAGACTGCCCAAAGAAATCAAAGAGGGATTATTTAAGGACAAGTTGTCCCTCGGGCATGCAAAGGCGATAATGAGCGTTCAAGGGGCTGCCGCACAAATTGCGCTTTGTGAAAAGATTATTCAAAAAGGGCTTTCAGTGCGTGAAGCAGAGGCCTTAGCGGCAATATCCCCCAAGACCAAGACAAGGCAGGGCCCAAGACATAAGGATCAGCATGTTTTAAAGCTTGAGGAGGAACTTCGGCAGGTACTGGGAACAAAAGTGCTGCTGTTTCATGGGAAAAAAAAGGGAAGGATACAAATAGAATATTATTCATTAAATGACCTGGAAAGAATACTTGAGGTATTACGTAAATAAAAAATCGTGCTACTAAAATAACGGAGGAATTTGCATGAATCAAAACTCATTAATTTTAATCAAGCCAGACGGCCTGGTGAAATCCCTAACCGGTAATATCCTAACTAGGATGTCTGAAACTAAGCTTGAGATCGTAGCTGCAAAGATTGTGTGCGTAACTCCAGAACTTGCCAAGGCGCATTACCAGCATTTAGCAGAGAAGCCTTTTTTTGATGAACTTATAACTTATTTACAGGGGCAACTGCATGACAGAAGAAAAGTCTTGGCCATGGTTTACTGGGGGGAGGATGCAATTAATAAAGTACGCGCGCTTGCTGGGGCAACCAATCCAGAAGAAGCAGAGCCGACCTCAATCAGAGGCGCATATGGCAGGATCACCTCAAAAGGGGTGTATGAGAATGTTATTCATGCTTCTTCAGACGAGGTTGAGGCTGAACGCGAGATAAAGCTTTGGTTTGAGCCGGATGAAATAATTCTTGACGCTTTTCCTACCAAAACAATCACTATAAAGGATGAGAAGAAGCGAGTTTGGGCATAGGCTTTTAGAACAGAGCGCTTTTTGCATAGACATAGGTATTGTGGTATAATTAAAACTAGGAAATACATTTATAAAATACTTAAAATGTTGACAATAAACAAGTAGAGAGTATTTTGGGGGGCGGTTTGTTTATGGCGATTCAAAACATACTATATAGAAAAAGGGCATTTACCTTGGTAGAGCTTATGATAACCTGTATTATTATTGGGGTATTAGTGAGCATAGCATTGCCATTCTTTATGACCGCTCGTTTAAGGGCTGAGGAGACAAAGGCAATGGCCACTCTATATGCATATGCCAATGCGCAAAAGGCCTTTTGGTTTGATGCTCAAGGCACTGCGACTGATCCCAATACATATACCTCTCAAATGACCGATCTAATGCCTTTTGTGGCTGTGCTTTCGGCCAGCGGTAATGATGATGGAAACTGGCTGTATTTTATAAATGCAGCTGATACCGCTACTTTTGAGATTGAAGCTTTGCATCAAGGAGCGCCGGTCGTTTCGCTTGTGCTGCATGAAAATGGGGTGGTTGACCGACTACCGGCTGGTGGCTGGCCTTATTAATTCTTCAGGTTCATAGTAGCAATTCCCTTGATAAAAATATCCCTACCATTGTTTTCAATTTTTTTACGGATTCTCCCATGCGGGTCTATAAAGCAGGATATGCCTGTATTGGCGCATCTAAGAAACCAGCAGCGGTTTTCAATAGCGCGAAATACACTGATCGCTGTATGCTGTATGGGCTCACTGCTGTTTTTAAACCATGCCTCATTTGTAATAGTCACTAAAAAATCTGCTCCTTGACGGCGAAATTCTCTAACTAGCCCCGGGAAGACATCTTCAAAGCAAATCAATACGCCAAAGCGTGCTTTTTTGCCTTTTGAGTTTTCTGTTAACTCAAAAATTGTATGCCGCTCTCCAGAGGAAAAATCAGCAATAGGATAGTTTGCTAAAAACGGAAACAGGCTTTTGTAAGGAATATATTCGCCAAAAGGCACGAGATGCATCTTATCGTGAAATTTTAAAAGATGCCCGTTTGAGCTAAAGAGAAAGGCCGTATTGTAAAATTTTTTATGAGTATAATCCTCTCTGGGGCTGCCGACCAATAAGGCAGTGGAAAGCTTTTTTACCAGATTTGTGAGTTTAATATACAGCCTTGTTTCATCCAACAGATATCCCGGAACAGATGTTTCCGGCCAGATAATTAGCCGCGGCTTATCTTTAATAGCTTTTTTGCTCAAGGCGCTGAATGTCCTTAATATGCTATTAGAATAAAGCGGATCCCATTTTTGTTCCTGAGGAATATTTGCCTGAATAAGACTGATGTTGATATCCAAAGATGGAAATTTCCGGTTTAGGGAAGAATAGCCAAAGCCATAGGCAATAATCAAACATGCGGCAGGAATTAATATATAGCTTCTTTTCCAGCTGATATGCGCCCTATTGCAAAGCGCATGACATAGGCAGATATTGCATAGCACCAGCAAATAACTTATGCCCCAGACCCCGCAATATTGAGCTGCCTGTATTAATGCTAGGTTGCGAAATTGCGTATATCCGATCAGCCCCCAGCCGAACCCAAAAAACAGAAAACCGCGCAGACGCTCAAAGATTATCCAAAGCAGGGGAATTAAAAATAAAGCATGCTTTGTTCCAGGAGCAGGCATGATCAGGCCCAATAAGGAAAATTCCAGGCCTAAGAATAGGCATAGGGCAATCAGCCCAAGCAAACTGACATGTATGATCCAGTATACAGTGCCAAGAAAAAACAAAACTGCAAAGACAAAAAATAATATCCAGCGCTGTAAACGGGTTTTATTATTTAACCCTAAAAATAAAGGGATCAGGCCAAACCAGGCCAGCAGGCCCAGATTGGCTCGCGAAAACGCCATGGCCATTAAAATAGCAGATATTACTGGCGCAATAAAATTTTTTGTATTAAGTTTTTGTGATTTTTCTTTCACGATTTATTGAGATTTACCGCAGCACTTTTTAAATTTTTTTCCGCTGCCGCAAGGGCAGGGGTCATTGCGGCCGACCTTGTGATCATTGCGTACAAAGGGCAGAGCCTTTTCCTGTATCTGTGCCTCTTGAGGTGAACGCCCGGAAAGAGCTGGGGGCGTGGCGCTAGGCTGCGGGCCTGTTGTGTTGGATTTGGAAAATTGGCTTGCCTGCGGATGTGAATAGGAAATAGGAGTGTTTGCAAACACTCCAGCCGGTTCTTCTTGCCCGACCATGGTTACCTTAAATAAAAATTCCAGAGTTTCTTCTTTGATTCTGTTAAGCATATCTGAAAATAGAATATAGCCTTCATGCTGATATTCCACAAGCGGGTCTTTCTGTCCAAAAGCACGCAGGCCAATACCTTCTCTTAATGTGTCCATAGCATATAGATGGTCTTTCCACTGTGTGTCAAGCACATGCAGGCAAATAGACCGTTCAAAATCATGTCTTAACATATGTTCCAGAGCACTTAGTTTGTGCTCATAGGCATTAGTAATCGCTTTTTTTACAAGTTCGGCGATATCTCCGTCAGAGGGGATAGCAAACATAATTCCGAATTTTGTTCGCAGCCATTCTTCTAGTCCTGATATATTCCAGTCTGCAGGATGGGTTTTTTCCGGCATATATTGTGCGATTGCATCATCCACTACTTCATCTACCAGATCAAGTATATATGTCCTAATATCTTCTTGATGCAAAAGAAATTTTCTCTGATCATAAACAATATCGCGCTGCTTGCTTAAGATGTCGCCAAATTTAAGCAATTGCTTTCGAATATCAAAATTATGAGACTCAACTCTTTTTTGCGCTATTTCAATAGATTTGCCGATCATGGGATGGTCAATAGGCATATTTTCTTCCCATTGGACAAAATTCATAAACTTGGTAATTCGATCAGACGCGAAAATGCGCATAAGATCATCTTCAAGCGACAGATAAAAACGGCTGGACCCAGGGTCGCCTTGTCTGCCGGCTCTCCCGCGTAGCTGGTTATCAATGCGGCGGGCCTCATGTCGCTCCGTTCCGATTATATGCAGGCCTTCAAGGGCAACAACCTCCTCATGTTCTTTGACTGATTCTTCTTTAACGCTTTGCAGGGCTTTTTCGCGCTGTTCTGTTGTTGCCAGCTGAGGATCGATCCCTTTTTTACTTAATAGTGCATTGGCAAAATATTCCGCGTTTCCGCCCAGTAGAATATCTGTGCCGCGTCCGGCCATGTTTGTGGCTATTGTAACAAAGCCTTTTTTACCGGCTTGAGCAATAATCGGAGCTTCCTGTTCATGTGACTTTGCATTAAGTACATTATGCTTGATCCCCCGGTTTTTAAGCAGTCGGCTGATGAGCTCTGAGTTTTCTATGGAAATAGTGCCTACCAGAATTGGTCGTCCGCTTGAATTGATTTCGATTATTTCCTCAACCACAGCTTTGAATTTTTCTTTGGCTGTTTTGAATATTACATCAGGATAGTGCCTGCGGATTAAAGCGCGGTTTGTTGGGATAACAATAACATCCAATTTGTAAATATGTTGGAATTCGGCCTCTTCTGTGAGCGCTGTTCCGGTCATGCCGGAAAGCTTGTTGTACATGCGGAAATAATTTTGAAAAGTTATTGTAGCCAGGGTTTGATTCTCTCGCTCTATTTTCATGCCTTCTTTGGCTTCGATAGCCTGATGCAGACCGTCGCTCCAGCGTCGTCCCGGCATAAGCCTTCCCGTAAAATCATCTACAATAATTACCTGTCCATCTTTGACTACATAATGTACATCGCGACGGAATAACGGGGAGTGTGCCTTAAGGGCTTGGTCAACATGATGTTTAAGTTCCATGGTTTCCAGGCTGCTTAGATTGTCTACGCCAAGCATCTTGGATACTTTCACTTCCCCTTCATCAGTAAGATAAACAGTATTTGCTTTTTCCTCAACTATAAAGTCACCGCTTTCTTCTTTTGTTTCTTCATTTTTTTCTCCGGCAATAAGTTTCGGAATAATTTTATCGATCTTGTAGTATTTGTCGGTTGATGCCTCTGCTGGACCAGAAATAATAAGAGGCGTTCTTGCTTCATCAATAAGAATGCTGTCAACTTCATCGACGATGGCAAAATTGAGATCTCTTTGCACCATCTCATCTTTATGCATGACCATGTTTGAACGCAGATAATCAAAACCAAATTCATTGTTTGTGCCATAGGTAATGTCACATCTGTATGCTTCTCGTCTGGAAATAGGCCTAAGATGAGCCATGCGGTCATCTCTTGCTTTTGCATCCAGATGCTGGGCGTCATAAACAATGGAAAAATCATGCGCAATCGAAGCGCAGGATAATCCCAGAAATGCATATACCGGCCCCATCCAGCCGCAATCGCGTTGTGCCAGGTAGTCGTTAACAGTAACTATGTGGACGCCTTTGCCCATAATAGCATTGAGATAGACAGCCAGGGTTGCGGCCAGGGTTTTTCCTTCACCGGTAGTCATTTCGGCGATTTTACCCTCATGCAGGACTATGCCTCCGATGATTTGCACTTTAAAATGGCGCATCGATAATGTTCTCCATGCCGCTTCCCGACACACGGCAAAGGCTTCAGGGAGAATGTTTTTCAAGGCCGCTTGTTCCAGTTTTTGTTTATGTTCTTCTGATGAGTCGGGATTTGAATTTTTCTCAATATGTTCTTTGACCGTCTGCCTGAACATATTTGTTTTTGCGCGCAATTGATCATCGCTCAGAGGCCTAAACTCTTGCTCAAAAGCATCGACAGCCTCGACTAAAGGCGTCATGCGCTGCAACTCTTTTTCGTTTTGATTTCCGAAGATTTTTTCCTTGATAAAATTAAGCATAGCATTTTCCTTATTAAATTACCTGTAGGCTTTATTGTGAAACATCAAAGCTGCGCGGATAATCACAAATATTTTATTGATGAGCGCAGAAAGCTTGTCGATGATCCATTCTAACAGGATGTATTTTTTCCGCGGTTTTCTGTGCAGAACTGTACTGCATAACAGTCACTTATTATAAGGGATTGGAACAAAAATGGCAAGCTGATTATTGTAAAAAAAAATTTTTAAACAAGGGATGGTTTACGGCTTATCAGGAGATTCCTAATGATGAGTACTGAGCGAATAATTCATTGCAATTCTTCACCCAGTACTCGTCGTCATTAACTCTACATGCTTCAATAAGCAAAGAAAACGTGTTATTTATTATAAACTTATAAAATCAAAATAATCTATTATAGTATAGCTGACAAACGGAGTATTCTTACCAATTACCTGGATTCGTATATGGATAGTTGCTGTCGATGGTGTCAAAATTTCCCATTTCGTCCACTACAAGGTTTGGAGATTCTGAATGTGGTCCGCGCTGTCTTGTTGCCGTGATCTCATAAGTTGCAGCACTTACAGCTATGGCGTATTCCCAGTCATCATTATCTTGAAATGTAGCATATACTTCATTGCCTAATGTAGTTGCGTCAGCACCAGTATATTCACCATGTGCTGTATACCAGGAGCCTAGGGCATTGCGCAAAGATTTGATCGTGCCCATTGCCTGGGCGCATTTTGCTCTTTCTACAGAACGCGCATAATTAGGTAGAGCGATAGTGACTAAAACGCTTATAATAATAACGACCATCATTAATTCAATAAGACTAAATCCTTTATTGTGTCTCATGCAATATTTCTCCTTTCTTTATCAATTTTAAACGATGTATGTATTATT
>CAYTGV010000026.1:0-22684 GCA_964437495.1 uncultured Planctomycetia bacterium
AAAGGGAGTTTTTTGGCCTGTGCCATCCGTAGCTCTGCATTATCAGAGCGTAGGATGGTGCGGAGAGAGGGATTTGAACCCTCACGAGATTGCTCCCACTAGCCCCTCAAGCTAGCGTGTCTGCCATTCCACCACCTCCGCATTGGAAGCATAATAATTCTTCTATTTATACCATGAAGCACAATAAAATTCAAGCAGGAAGTTTTTATCAAGAGACTAAAATCCTTGTAAACCATCTTACAACCCCAAGGATTGTAAGATGGTTGTTTCCCCTTTTGGAATTCTTAGCTTATATTTCCTTTGGGTGGTTTTTCTTTTCCACACTTCTTTTTGCCAACAAAAAGAAGTGTGGGCTGGGGGTCGTTTCATCGGGGACAAGCATCGCCCCTACCTCAAACAAAAAATAGTTTTTCAAACTTTTATGGACGACCCTCTAATTCCCGAAATTATTGCTCTTCTACAGTAGCTCCAGAACCATCAAAATTATAACGTATTTCGTATCGTTTCTTTTTATTATATAAATTATTATAATAAGCCTGCTGTTTTGCTTGGTATCTAATCATTTCTTTTTGCTGACGTCGAACTGTAATCTTTGAGTAATACTCTTCAACTATCGCCGATTGTCTTTGCTCGAACTCAATTTGATCCTTTCGATCTTGACACCCTTGGCTTTCTTTATTTAAATCAACTTTCCGTCGAATACCTTCAATATCTTGAATTGGCACATTAATTCCTAATTCTTTGGCTTTTTTTATATCTTCCAAGGCTCTCTCATAGTTTTTTTTATTAAGATAAGTAAACCCTCTAAGATAATAAGCCAGAGAATCCCCGGGATGAATCTTTATAGCTGCAGTGCCATCAAAAATTGTCAAATCAAAATTCCCCAGATCAAAATAAGCACTTGCCCTGGAGTTATAATAAATACTCTTGCTAGAATTAATTCTTATTGCTTTTGAATATTCTGCAATGGCTTCGTTAAACATCCCTTTGCGGTCATAAACTCCCCCAAGAAAATAATGAACCTCGTCATCATTGAAGTTGAGAGCAATAGCTTTCTTATATTCAGTAATGCCTGCATCAAGCATCCCTTTATCTTCATACGCGCCCCCAAGATTATTATGCACATTGGCATAGTTGGGATTAATAGCAGTGACTTTCTTATACTCAGCAATGGCTTCAGCAAACATCCCTTTACCGTGATGATAAGCTAACCCAAGGTTATAATGTGTATTGGTATCGTTAGGATTGATTTTTATGGCTTCTGTGTAATCAGCAATTGCTTTATCAAAATCACCTTTTCCTCGATAAGCATGTCCTCGGCTACTTAAGCCATCAATAGGATTAATTTTTATAACTTCTGTAAAATCCAAGATAGCTTTATCAAATTCTCCCTTTTTCAGATAGCCAAGTCCTCGGCTGCTTAAAGCCAATAATAGGGATTCATGCACTCCGGCTAAATTTGAATCAATTTCTATCGCCTTCTTGTAGTCATTAATCGCTTGATCAAACTCATCTTTGCTGTAATACACATTTCCTCTAAACCAATATGTAAAAGCATTCAAAGGTTGTTGTTTTATTGCTATATCATAATCAGTAATAGCGTTACTGTATTGTTTTTAAAATAGTACGCCAACCCCCTCCCGAAAAAAGCTAAAGTTAATTCAGGGTTATTTTTTATAATTCTCGTGAACTCGACGATAGATTCATCATACTTACCCCCCCCCACGCAATAATTCGAAGCTTTTTTTAAGGATTCTTCTATATTCTGAGCATAAATATAGTCGTTAACTAGAAAACTTATTAAAAAAATACTTACAATGAAAATGAATCTTATATATTTATGAGCCATTTTATCCCTCTTATTTTGATCATTAGTTTATATTCCTATCATTTCCTCTATACTATCGTTTGAAAATTGTGGGGTATCTTCTTCTACAACATATTCTATTTTTTTTGTCTTGTAAAGTTTTTTCTCTCTTACTAATTGTTGAGCAGAAGCAGTATCAAATAAAGCAATATTCTTTCCTTGACTATCCAAATAGCTATCATAAGCAACCCCATCATAATCTTTACTTTTAATTATGCAGGTTAAATATTGAGTGAATATATATTTAACGTGTTCTTCATAGTCTTCCATTGGCGCAGAGAAATTAAGACTTATTAGTTTGGAAATTGATCTAACATTAATATCGACTATACTATCAATAGCATTCTTCGTTAAATCCAAGAGATTTAATTCCCGAACAGTCACAAAGGGAACTAAAGTAATGTAGGCTCCCTTCCAAGGACGCATCTCAGCTAAAGCTGTTTGCCAAGCAGTAGCTAAATAAAGACACATTATTCCTGAAAAAGAAACTCTGCCACCTTTGGCCTTTTCTGGATCAGGCGCATCCATACGATCTGTTGAAAGAGGGCTGTAACTCAATCCAACTTTTTCGTACCCTGTTTGAGCTCTATATAATTTTGTTCCAGTTTCTATTGGATACCCTTTATTTAATCCTTCAAAAATGGAATCCAAGATTTCTTGACATTCATAAGACAGAACAACTCTATTGTTATATTCTATATAAGTTTGTAATTTAATAATTTTTGCCCAAGCACTACGGCTTGCTTGTTTAATTTTTTCTGCTTCATTCATCTTACATTTTCTCCTATAACAATTAATATACACCTATTCCTTTTATCTCTTACTTCTCTTTAAAGATTAGCATTATGGGAATAAAAGTCAATGAAAAAGCTCTAACTATCGCTTAGTTACCCCCCCCCGGGGATGGACTCTGGGTTGTTTCCCCTTTTGAAATTTTTAGCTTATCTTTCTTTGATTTAGATGTAGGGGCGAAAACACGATGTTGCAGTGCCGTAAGGCAGGACTGCCTTTTCGGCAATTCATCACACCTTGGCGTGATGAACCCCTGGACCTAAATCATTAGAAATATGCAAAAATTTCTTAGGGGTGGTTTTTCTTTTCCATACTTCTTTTTGCCACCAAAAAGAAATATGGGCTGGGGGACGCTTTATCGGGGGCAGGCACAGCCCCCTGCTTCAAACGCGCACCCTGATATCAATTAGTATTTTCATATTATTATTTCTGAATCGGGCATCGTCTCGGACTGGGGCAAGCCCAGCCCCTACAGGTTCTTGTATTATTTTACCAAATATGCACGCGTGATTTTTTGCACAGGAACCATATACAACCCCCGGGGTTGTAATATGGTTGTATTCTTTCATCGGATTGGTTTTCGTTGAGGAACCTTAAGACCACCCCCGGGGTGGGAGTTGGGTTATAATAGCTTAGAGGCAATGATATCATAATAAAGTATTCCTTTTTTACTTAACCTACATTTTTTACTTGAGCTTACAATTAATTTCTCTTGTTCCAGTTCTTTTAGCTGACCCAATAAATCTGAATCTGCCCTAATACCGATGTTTTTTTCCACAGTCTCAAGTGAAAAACCTCTCAAAAGCCTTAAATTAAGGATTATTGTTTCAATAAGCCTTTCTCTATGCCCTAATCTCTCCTGATTATATCTTCTGAACTTACCGGCTTTTGCCTGCTGTATATATTTATATATGCTTTTTACTTTAGCAAACCGCAACCCATTAAGGTACGAATATGCCCCGGCTCCTAAGCCAATATATTCCTTGTTTCTCCAATATATAGAATTATGTATTGATTCTTGATCTCTTAAGGCAAAACTTGATATTTCATAATGAAAAAATCCCGCTTTAGTCAGTTTTTCACAGCCAAGCCGATACATTCTTGCCTGCAAATCATTGCCGGCTACCTCAAGATTATTCCTTATACGGTAAAGAGGCGTTCCCTTTTCAATTTTAAGATCATAAAATGAAACATGGGCAATCCCGGTATTCAAAAATCTATCCAAATCATTTTCCCAGTCATTTAAGGTTTGTCCGGACAGGCCATAAATAAGATCAATGCTTACCTTCTCAATACCGACTTTCTTTACCAGTTTTATAGCATTTAAAGCATCATCCGCGGTATGGGCGCGTCCTAAGAACATCAAACTTTTATCATCAAATGACTGCACCCCCATACTTATTCTATTTATTCCGTTTTTTTTATATAGAGAAAGTTTTTCCCAAGAGATACTCTCAGGATTTGCCTCTATTGTCACTTCCCTGAGCCCGCTGAGATCAAAATTAGATCTGACCTCAGCTAATATATGTCCGATATCCTCTGCTTCTATCAAAGAGGGTGTTCCGCCGCCAAGATAGATTGATTTAACAATATGCCTTGAGCAGTTCAAAGCTGAAATCCTAATATCCTCTAAAAGCGCCTTCAAATAAGCCTTTATCTGCTTTTTACCCTCAGGAACAAGGGAATTAAAATCGCAATACGCGCATTTTTTAACGCAAAAGGGAATATGTATATACAATCCAATAGGTTTCATAATTAAGTAGACAGTTCTTTCTGTTACTTGCTGTTACTAACTATTAAAAATAGTTACTACTTTTTAGTCTTATAATTGTAGCTTGGAGTTGAGTGTTTATTTAGTTTAAGGTGGCGGTAAACGGTAGCGATGCCCGTATCGTCTTTCGGTATCGGTTGCGTCCTTATTGTTTGTTTTTTACGAAACCGTTAAACACAACCGAAACGGGCTGCGCGACCGCTTAACTTTTCAATTCGTCTCGCATCCTTCGTTCTAGTGAACGAGCGCGGAGGCGTACATAAATGTACGCCTCACAAGTAAGTTCGCAAGTAACGCAGTAGATGTGCATTTTTCAACAGCCCCTAATCTCCAAACTCACTCTGCCAATCACGTTCTAATACATCCAAATCAACATAAAGAGCATCTTTAACTGCTTTGTAAATGCTATCACCTTTTTTTAAATTTTCTAAGAGAGTCTTCATGTCATGCATAGATGACCTGTTAATAATATAATCTATAAACGATTCTGATTGAGCATATACCAGCTCAATACGATTAGGGGAAAGAGAAGACAATTTACTTAAATCCATAGTACCCATCCGATCCAGAGTGAATAAAGTTTTATTTTTAAAAGCCTTTTTTAAAAGCTTTCTTCTTTCTTTACGCATTTGTGGCGTTTTGAATTTTTTTGCCGCATACTCAGCCAATCCCTCATTAAGCCAAAGAGGTACCCGCTCTCCACCTAATATGCGTATAAGCACATGCGCATATTCATGGTAGAGAACTGCCTTTGTATAAATCTTATTTTCAATCAGGTTTTCACCAAACCGAATTTTTCCATCATATGTCCCGGCAGCCCAATCTGGGAAATAATCTAATTTATTCAATCTATTTTTCGGATAAATAACCACAGATACCGTAGTTCTAGGATAAAGATCATAATCCTGCCCTACTTCCCGGTAAGCATTGCGCAAGATTTCCGCTGCCTCATCAGCCAAATCCTGTTTATCTATACCTTCAAATTTAAGTTTAAAATTTTCAATTTCTTTGATGCTGAAATTTCTTTCTGTTTCATGATCATTCTCCATTTTTTCAAGTTTAATGCGCACATTATATAAGCTGGGGTTGAGATCTAAAGCCTTTTTCCAGTTTTCTTTTGCTTTGTAATAATTATCTCTGGAATAAGCAATCTCTCCCTTAATAACATATAAATATGGGTTCTCGCCATCAAAACGCTCGGCATTGACAAGCATCCTCTCGGCATTATCATATTCACTTTTACGGATAAAATTATCCGCCCAAACAAGATATATCGCAGCTAAATTTTTTTTCAATATAGGCTCATCAGGGAAATACTCAACCGCTAATTTAAGACACTGCACTGCGTTGCGAAAATTGCCAGCACCCTTAAGCTCAAGACCATAACTATTATAATAAACTGCCAGAGTTTTCTTTATTACCTCCTCATCTGGGGCAAGGTCAAAAGACCGCTCTTCGCTGTCTATCGCCTCCTCCCACAAGCCCTCATCCGCTAATTCTTTGGCCCGGTTATGATACAATACACTAAGCTCTTGCCTTATCTGTTCATTATATGGATCATGAGTGATTCTTTTTTCATAATCCTTTATCAATGGCTCCAGCCCGCTTACTTCTTCAGAAAACAGAATTCCAGGACTGATAAGAACAAGGCCTAGAAACAGCAAAACAAATAAAATAAAAACTATATTTGGTTTAAATCCCACAAAACTTCCTCCATTACCGCATAAACTAAACCTTGTGCTTTATCTTAGCAAACGATTGACAGTTATCTTTTTTGCCCTTTTTTTTAAAGCAAGCAAAATAGCTTTATTTGAATCATTTGGTTTTATATTTACGCCTTTAACCGCATCTATAAGCAGTCCAACACGAAAACCTTTTTTTAATGCGTCTAAAACAGAAAATTTAACACAATAATCAGTAGCCAAACCTCCGATAAGCAATCTCTGTATCCGTAATATCTTAAGTAAGTCAAGCAGGCTAACGCCCTGGTCATTTACAGAGTCAAATGCAGAGTACCCATCAATCTCCGGGTCCATGCCTTTTGAAACAATTACTGTATTTTTCGGGAGATTTAGCTTAGGATGGAATTGAGCCCCTTTAGTCAATCGCACGCAATGACGTGGCCATGAACCGCCAAACTTTTTAAAATGCCTGGTCTTCTTTGGATGCCAGTCTCTAGTTGCAAAAACAGGTACTTTCTTATTTTGGCACAAGTTTATATATTTATTTAAAACAGGTACTATCCTATCCCCTTCGGGCACTGCCAGTGCGCCACTGGGACAAAAATCATTTTGAACATCAATGATTATCAGAGCCTGCCTTAACCTCATATAAGTTCATCCTGCCTATAAGTTAACTTTATCAACAAAAATTACTTTTATCCGCACCGCATAAAGTACAAGTCCATGAATCCGGAAGCTCTTCTAAAGTAATATTGCTATTATTTTCTGAATCATATATATAACCGCAAGCTTCACATTGATATTTTGCCACTATCCCAGTCTCTCTATTTTATTAAGTTAGTTAAAAATCCTCTATTTAAAGTCTTTTATCTTTTCCTCAAACATGGTCTTATGCTTTTTTTCTTGGGCAATGATTTTATCAAATTCTTTTTTTGTTGATCCGCTGCTTATTTTCTCTTTGCACTGTGAATAAAAAGCTATCGACTTATCCTCGATTGCAACTCCCAGTTTCAAAGCCCTAAGACTGTCTGTAATCGCCTGATCCAGGTTTTCAATGCTTTTATATGGCTGGAAAATCCCGAAATTCATGCTTCCTAAAAACTCATTGTCCTCTATGGCCTCATCAAGAGTCTCCTGTAATTCACTGCACACAGATTCAAAAAATTTAAGATAATTGACTTCATCCTTAACCATAAACTCAAGCATTTATATGATTTTAGCATTAGTTTGCTTATCCATTAATTTTTTATAAAATCTAATACCTTCTCTTTCAATATTACACGCTATTTTATAAGCCTCTTCTTCATTAAAATCGGTTATCACAAGTTTCCCAGCCTGATCTGCTATTTTCATATTTAACCCACCCCCAAGTATTATAATTTTTATTTCCTTGCATATATCTAAGCAATAAACACAAATTACTAAATACTGAATTTTTCTTTTAAAAACTTGATTTGCTTTTTAAAATTTTCCTTTTTACCCTCAGCGGCATCTCTTAAAAACACTTTTAAAAAAGCCAGGACAATCTCCGGATTAAACTGCGTTCCGGAATTTTCAATTAATTCCATAACTGCATCATCTTGGCCCAATGCATTACGATAGGGCCGCAAAGATATCATAGCATCATAAGAATCCGCAACAGAAATAATCTGCGCCCCAAGAGGGATATCATCAAGCAATAAACCTGCCGGATATCCCTTGCCATCCGGACGTTCATGATGACACTGTATAATAGGCAATTCAGATTCCATGTATTTAATTCTTTTGAGAATTTGGATACTTATCAGAGGATGTCTTTTTACAACTTCATATTCTTCCGCTGTAAGTTTGTCCTCCTTAAGAAGAATACTTTCCGGAATACCAATTTTTCCGATATCATGAAGCTGCGCAGCATCTGAAATTAACTCAACTTGCTCAGATGATAATCCAAGTTCTACGGCAATCTGAGAAGAAAAAGTAGCCACATTAACCGAATGCGTCTTAGTATAAGGATCCTTTGCCTCTAAAGCCGCGATCAGGGCCTTTGCGGATTCCATATACAATTTTTTGCTGGAATCCGCCAGAGTTACCATCTGCTCTTCAATCACACTCACCTGATCCCGCTGTTTTGCTAAAATAGTATCTGTACTTTTTTTTGAAAATTCCCGATAAGCAACAACAGTATTTCGCCCTTTAGCTTTCGCTTGGCAAACCGCCTTATCGCAAAAATTTAACAATTCCTGCGCAGATTTGGCTTCGTCTTCTTTTAAACTTGCTATCCCTACACTTATTGTTGCTCTACCTGAAAGAGCTTCTTCCTTGAATAAATGCTCCCCTATTTCCTGTCTTAAATTATTTGCCAAAAACATTCCATTTTCGTAGCTACTATTAACAAGCGCAATTGTAAACTCATCGGCTTCATTCCTTCCAAGCACATCCTTAGGTTTAATCTTACCTTGTATGATTTTACTTATTTGTCTTAATACGAAATCTCCAAAATTATGCCCAAGATTATTATTAATTATTTTAAAATAATCGATATCAACGATTATAATAACCAGCGTCTTATTTTCACTTTTAGCTCTCAGAAACTCAAGCTCCAAACATTCAAGTAAAGAACGATGGTTTAAAAGACCGGTGAGTCCATCAACACTCGCCAGTTTTTTAAGCATAATATTTGTTTCCATTAATTGGATTTCTTTATGTTTTATTTCACTTAGATCAGTCATTGTAAAAAAAGCACCGATCACTTCATTGTTTTCATTATGCATTTGAACGCAATGGACCAAAACCGGCACAATACTTTTGTCCTTACATAGACATTCAAGATCAAATGTAATTTTTTTCTTAAGTCCGAAAATGTCATCTAGACGCATGGAAAAATAATTTATTTGACTTTCGGGAACAAGCATACACACATTTTGCCCTAACAAGTCCTGGTTTCGATAATTAAGCAACCGCAAAACAGTATTATTGGCAAAAACTATTGCTCCTTTAGAATCAATAGTTATCAGCCCCTCGTCCATTGTCTCAATAACATTTTCGTAAAACTGCTGCTTTAGAATTTTATTTTCATCTCCGAGCACCCCTCCAGATTGAGGGGTACTTTCCTTTTTAATTTGAGCAGCGTGCACTAATTCAATTATTACTTTTTCCAACAGTTCTCTGTTTAGAGTATCTTTGGAGATAAATCTAAGAAATGGAAAATCCTGAAAAGAAGTGCTTAATTTTTTATCTAATAAACCCGAAACAATTATAATCGGCCGCCTTGGGACATATTCAAAAAGCTTATTAACAGTATAAAATATATTCATTCCCGGAACACTATAATCAATAATCAGGCAATTATATTTATTGTTTCTCAACTGTGTATTAAATTGCTCTAAAATACTCACACATTCAAGATTAATTGCCTTCTGATCACTCAGATACTTTTGCATGATCCTCAAATCTTGCTGATTATCATCAAAATAAAGGATTTTTAAAGGCCCATTTGGGAAAATACCTGTGTTTGCTTTTTGTTCTTTAATCATATGCTTAAAATACCCGCTTCCACATGCTCTTGTTAAAAGTAATTGCGCCGTCAAAAAACCAACCGCTCATTTGGCCCTTGTTTTGCTTGCAACTTATTCATTTTAAATCACTTGTTTAATAACTTTATACACAAAATAAATCTGATCCACATATATTTCTCAGATTTATCCCAAAAAAGGGAATAAAGGTAGGAATATCCATACAAAAGGCCTTTTCCTAAGCCTAAAATATGAAGAAGTATAGATATTATTATATATTAATTCGCAAATACTTGTCAATGAATTACATTATCCCATGGTGTCAAGAACTCTGTTGCTTTTTTAAGCAGTTGTGCTAGGAAGGCTGTTTTTGCGGATTTAAAGATTGCTTTTACATACCTGCCCCGCCGCATTATAGACGTGGGGATGAGCAAAGACAATCCCTCCCTCGCAGATAGCCAAGGATGGCTATCGAGAATGCCTGTCCGCCAATCTTTATGGAGGAAGTAAAAATAGTTTTTCTAGTACAAGTTACCCTTAAAGACCTTCCAATGTTTTGTGCTTACCATTTATAAAAACAACAGACTTTCTTACATGATCCATTATAATTTAGCTAATAAACATTGCAGTCACAGCCCTTTAAAGCAACATCCATCTCTTACTTAGCCCTAATTATCTAAACATGTTATATGTCAAAACTTTGCTTTTACAAAAAATTTATGGTATATTTAAAATGCTTTGCTTCAGACATAAAATAGCTATCATTGACAAATAACCAAATACACCTATACTATAATATCAATGAAGACAGATAAGAAAGCTCCTATTGCCGCAAATAAACATCTATCAGAGCTACAAATGCTTTATGAAATAAGCATGGCCATGCGCTCTACTCTAAGGCTTGACGAAATCCTTTACATAATCCTTACAAGCGTTACAGCGCGTGAAGGATTAGGATTTAATCGGGCCATGGTCTATCTGGTCAATGAAAAAACCAACAACCTGGAAGGACGCATGGGTATTGGACCTTCATCTGAAAAAGATGCTAATCAGATATGGGATTACATTGAAACAACGCATAAAACATTTGATGACCTTTTAAGCGCTTATAAGGAATTCGGACGCCACACTGATTCCCATCTTAACAACATAGTTAAAAATATGAACTTACCCATACAACCAGCTTCCGGAATACTGGCTCAAACAGTAATAGCCAAAAAGTCATTTGAAATCATTAACAAAAAAGCAAAAACGCAAATTAAAAAAAAAGACCCCTTGATCTCCCTTTTTAATATGGAATATTTTGTTACCGTACCACTTGTGGCAAAAAACCGTGTAGTAGGAGTAATGATCGTAGACAATTTGTATTCAAAAATAAAAATAACTGCAGATGATATTTGGAAGCTTAATATGTTTGCTAACCAAGCAGGCCTTGCAATTGAAAATTCTCAGGAATTCGAAAAAACGCTTATTCTTTCTAACACAGACCGGCTGACCGGGCTATGGAACTACGGATATTTTCAGCATCAGCTCGAGGAGGACATAAAAAGAGCTAACCGTTTCAATAGACATTTAAGTATGCTTATGCTTGACATAGATTTATTTAAGAACTTTAACGATACATTGGGACATGTAGCCGGTGATAAATTACTACAGGAAATTTCCGACATTTTAAAGAACTCCTGCCGAGAAGTCGATATTGTTACAAGATACGGCGGCGAGGAATTCGCCATAATTCTACCTGAGACCTTTAAAGAAAAAGCCTATTCATCAGCAGAGAGAATAAGAAAGTCTACAGCAGCACACCAGTTCCACTATAAAGAAGGATCTCCGGCAAAAAGAATTACAATAAGCATTGGTGTTGCCAGTTTCCCTCAAGACGCCTCTACGGCCCAGGATTTGATATTTTACGCTGATAAAGCCTTATATGCCGCAAAAGAAACAGGTAGAAACCGGGTATGTATGTTTAGCAGAGAACTTATTTAGGAATATATTTTTACTCAAGCCGGGAAAAGTTAATGGACTGCTACAGGTTCAGCGGAGAGTTCCTGTTCTTCTTTGAATTCACTGAATTTCACAGAAACCAGCTTTGAAACACCCGCCTCTTCCATAGTCACTCCATACATAACATCAGCCATACATATTGTCTTCTTATTATGGGTGATTATTATAAACTGGGAATTCTTAATAAACTCCTGCAAAACACGCGTAAATCTATCGATATTAGATTCATCAAGCGGAGCATCCATTTCATCAAGAATGCAAAACGGTGTCGGTTTTATCTTGAAAACACCAAAAAGCAACGCAATAGCAGTCATTGTTTTTTCGCCTCCGGAAAGAAGCGTTATACTCTGCAGTTTCTTCCCGGGAGGTCGCACGACAATATCTATACCGCTTTCCAAGACATCTTTTTCTTCCGTTAAGAATAATTGAGCGTCACCGCCCCCGAAGAGCAATTTGAAATATTCTCTAAAGGCGACTTTTGATTTTTCAAATGTCTCAAGAAACAGGCTTTTTGTCGTTCTGTTAATTTTCGCAACTGCATGCATTAAAGTCTGCTTTGCTGAGACCAAGTCCTCTTTTTGACTAGTCAGAAAATCTGAACGTTCTCTTAATTCTTCTTCTTCTTCGACCGCCGCCAGATTTACCGCACCCAGGCGATCTATTTTACCTCTAAAAGAGTCAATCTGCTCTTTCTGTGCTAACCAGTCAACTTCCTGGGGCAGATCAATCTGTATTTGTTTTAAGTCAATTTTATAATATTGCTGCATAGAATTAAGCAGTGTTTCTATTTTAAAATTTAACTCTACTTTTTTAACATCAATATCCCGAATATTATTTTTAATATGATTGACATTATTTTCTTTCAGCTTTATCTGGTTCTGCATCTCTTCAAACTCAGCCAGCAACGCACTGCGCTGTTCTTTGGTCTCCTTAAGAGATTCCTCTGTTTGCATCCTCTGAGTCTCAAGCGATGTTGTACTTTGCTCAAGAGTATCTATCTCTAGATGCAGCTGGTCTATCCTTTTGAGTGCTTTATCTTTTTGCAGAGAATACTCCTGCAAATTGCAACGCTGCTCTTCAATATTTTTTTTCAGCAGACTAAAACTATCATTCAATGCCTTTTCCTGCTCATTTAAATGCGAAAACTCTGTTTTCATTTCTGCCATAACCACCAGAAATTCTTCTCTTTCCTGTGTCTTTACACTCATAAACTCTTGACCAACTGCCATTTCCTGTTCGTTCTTTAATGTTTCCTCATCAATTATATCAAGTCTTTGTTTTTTTTCTTTTTCTTTATCAACAAGCTCCTGGACATCTAGAGTTGTTTCATCTATTTCTAAATCAACAATTGATAATTCATCATCAAGCTTCTTCTTTATAACCTCAATATTATTCTTTTCAGAATCTCTGTTTGCCAGGGCAATCTTCTCTTCACTTAAAACATCATTAAGCTCTGTTATATTTACCTCAATTGCATCAAGTTCCTGCTGCTTGATTTTCTCCTGTTCAAAAAATACAGCGATATCATTTTTAAGCCTAGCACACTGCTCAATCAGATGTTTAATCCTGGCTTTCTGAGATATTAATCCCATAGCCTGCTCTTGGGCCGGCCTGCTTATCATTTCGATTTGTGAATACAGCCTTCCGTCAAGCGTTACCAACATCTCATCTCTGCCGGTAATCTGCGGAAAGACAGGGATAATGCTTTTAAGATCTTCAGGAGCCGTGACTGTTACTAAAGAATTTTCAATGCCATCCGCATCGCATTCTACGTTCTCATTGTCCGGGTCTTTTATCCATTGTCCGTCGACAACGAACTTATATTTGTAACTTCCCTGCTCAAGCAGAAAAAGTCTCTGCCACATTCCCTGGCCATTAGATTCTAGTTTTGATTGCTCGATTATCTGCCAATTATTAAAATCACCTACAATGGAAACATCATGGGCAGTTTCACTGTAGTAAGAAAATACTGTGCTGTTTCTTTGCAAAGAAAGAGATTTATTTTCTACCAATGGAGTTTCAATTATAAAGGTGTTTTTCAAGAGGCAGGCTATTACTTTCCCGTATTTTTCATCTGTACTTATAACTTCTACTATATTACGCGTGCTTTCTATTGTTCCTGGATTACTGCTAGAATCCGGGATAGAGTCCAGGCTGATAAATCTTACCCTTCCCATACCCTCTTTTTCAACAAATTCTGACAATCTTAATGCAAGCTGTTTACTTTGGACGATCACTGCCTGAAGATATTCACCCAATGCCAGTTCAACACACAGTTCATATCCCGGCTTTACTTCTATTAAGTTGACCAACACATCATAGACTCCGACAAAAAGTTCCGGATAATCATTTTTCTTCAACATGAAAGATTTTACAGGATTAGAAAAGCCTTCATAGTCCTTACTTAGTTTCTCCAACATTTCAAGCTGTGATTGACTAGCCACAAGAGACTGTTTACTTTCCTGTATGCTGGTTTTAAAATTTTCTATTTCAGATTCAAGTCCCTGGCGGTTATAGTTTAAAACTTTTGATTGGGTTTCTTCTCCTGTAACTTTTTCCCTAAGCTCTTGGACCTCATCGATTTTACATTTGAGCTCATCATTAACCCCAATAAGCTCTTGGACTGTTTTCTCTTTTTCCTGAGCCAGTCTTGATAAGCGGGCATGAGCATTATGAATATTTGCTGAAAGCCTTACAAGTTCATTTTTAAGCTGTGCATGTTCAGCAAGTAAATTCACTGCTTTTAAACGGCTTGATTCAATGCTGCTTTGGATTTCTTTGATGAGTTTCTCTATATCGATAATTGATGTTCGCTTGAGCAGTAATTTATGTTCTTTTATGTTTTTTTCTTCCTGGAAACCTGAAATACGCAATTCTAATTGTTTAAACTGCTCGTCCATATCGCCTATTTTCTTGCTGCTTATTTCGATGTTTTCACATAATTCTTCGGCCCTTTTCGTAAACTCCTCTACTCGTTCTTTATTTAAGGTTATCGAATGTCTGTTTTTTTCTATTTGGGTACTTGCATTAAGAAATTTACTATGAAGGTTATTATACTCTTGCTCCACATTGCCAAGAGTTTCTTTAAGCATCTTAAACCCATGAGATAATCCAATAAGGTCATTTTCTAAAGTATTCTGCTGATTAGAATACTCTTTCTCCTCTTTCTCAAAATCAGACTTTTTATTACTTAATATATTATATTCATGATATGTATATTGTGTATCCATTTCTTTAAGCATATCATACTGTTCTTTATATCGACGGGCTTTATTTACTTGTCTTTGGATAGAATTCAACTGCCGGTTTACCTCGACAATAATATCATTAACTCTTAAAAGATTCTCTTCTGTCGCGTCTAATTTCCGCATCGCTTCATTTTTCTTCTTCTTGTATTTAGTAATTCCGCTAGCTTCTTCAAAAATCACCCGGCGTTCTTCAGGCTTAGAGCTTAAGATCGCATCAATGCGGCCCTGCTCTAAAAGAGAGTATGATTCGGTTCCAATTCCAGTACCCATTAATAATTCATTAATATCTTTCAGGCGAACTAATGTTTTATTAAGAAGATATTCACTTTCTCCTGATCGATAAAGCCTTCTGGTAAGAGTAACTTCATCATAATCAATCGGAAGGAATTTTTCTTTATTGGAAAGAGTAAGGGATACTTCGGCCATATTTACCGGTTGACGCAACTCAGTGCCGTTAAATATAACATCTTCCATTTTTGCCCCACGCATAGATTTTGCACTTTGTTCACCCAAGACCCATTTTATGGCATCAGAAATATTACTTTTACCTGTGCCGTTAGGCCCTACAATTGCAGTAACTCCGGGTTCAAAAAAAAGCGTAGTTTTTTCGACAAAAGATTTAAAACCGTAGACTTCTAACTTTTTAAAATACATTTTATATCCTTATATTAACTTTGGCATGGGCATTCCCTTGCATAAGAGAAGTATATCAAATCACACAATATGATGCAAGATATTTAGTAAAAAAACTTAATATGCACTACATATAGTATTTAGCAATAGCGTATAGCATATTAGCCAATAGCTAATAGTCGATAGCTAATAGTCGATAGCTAATAGATATATACTTTTGTTTCTTTGTGACTATTGGCCCTTAGCTATGCTTGTCCGCTATGCTTTGTGGTGGAAGCTATAGACCTTTTTAAATAGAACCGTCCTCTATATTTTCATATAACACATTTTTCGTTTAAGTCAAATATAAGAGTATGCCAAAAAAATGAGAAATACTTCCCCCAAGTACGAAAAGATGCCAGATAAAATGAAAATAAGGAACCTTTTTAAATGCATAAAATATAATGCCTAAAGAATAAGATAATCCACCGATAAAAAGCCAGATTATTAACCCTTTAGGAACCATTTGCAGCATAGGTTTAAAAGCAATAATGATTAGCCAGCCCATTGACAAGTAAACTAAAAGTGAAAAAATTTTGTATTTTCCAATCAGGAAAATTTTCATAATAATCCCTACGATTGCCATAGCCCAAATAATTCCAAACATTGTCCATCCCCAAGGACCACGCATAGGAACCAAAGTTATCGGGGTATATGTTCCAGCGATAAGCAAAAAAATTGATGAATGATCCAAAATTTCAAAAAAATATTTCACACGTTTGTTTGTAATACTATGATATAAGGTCGATACTAAATAAAGAATAAAAAGAGTAAAACCATAGACACTAAAACTCACAATTCGCCAGGCATCGCCATATTTAGCGCCTAAAACCACAAGAATAACAAGTGCGGCGATACTTAATGCTGCACCAATACCATGAGTAATGCTGTTAGCTATTTCCTCGCCCAAGGTTTGTTGTCTTTCATGAAATATTTTAGTGTTAATGTTGTTTTTTTTATTTTTCATTTTCTCTTTCAGATACTTAACTTATATACATTGTTAATATTTTAATAGTTTTTGTGAGAAATGTCATTAGAAAATTAATAAACTGACAAAAACTACAAGCCCCAAGTTTCAAGTTACAAATTGTAAATTACAGTTTAAAAGATTTTAACTTGAGGCTTGTACCCTATTTTACCTGAAACATGAAATAAAGGTCGCTATCCCGTTCTACTACTGCGTAAAGTTAATTGTGTAATGTGTATTGTAAAAAACTAACCTAGATTTAAACTTATCCCTCTACGAAGACTCCAGCTCGAATATTTACACAAGGTAAATTTTTGAGGGGTGTAAACTACGTCTCTTAGATTTTTATTATTTTGTTTTAGAAAATTTTAATATACCATTGTACATTTTGATTTAAATAATCCGATAATATTAGATGTCGTAGGGACAGGAATTGCCCCTGTCCGTTTATGAATAATTATAATACCATGGATATGGTTTGGCATGATTATATATTCATCCAATTCGATATTATTGTATTGGATGGGTATATTATTCCATTGATTATTAATTATTTGGCCTATTTTTTATAATTTTATATTGTTACGGGCCGGGACAAGCGCGGCCCCTACGTATTTATATTCACCAAATATGTTTTTTCTGTTTTTGAACATACGGTAATAAAATAATAACCATTTAACGAATAATCGTAATTATTTAACCGATAACTAAAATTCAACCTCGTAGGTTGAATCCTTTCTTTTTTGATTTAAAAGAACGGATAATTTTAGAAATAATATTATTTTTGTAATCTTAAAATCTCCTTAGCAATATTCAGCGCTATTACATTATAACCATCTTTAGTGCAGTGTCCGTCTGCAACAAAATACTTGCTTCTGGTATGATTTTTAAACAAATTCTTGAATACCGCCCCATGCTTAATTAAAGGAATAGTGTTTTTTTCTGCTGCATATTCAGCAGACATTAAAGCAAATTCAGGTTGTCCTGATAATATAACATTAATATTCTGCTCCTTACATATTTTTATCATTTTGTCTAGTTTTTTAAAATTGAATTCAAAAACAGATATATGGCGGACCATTTCCAGGAAATTAGCTTTATTTTTACTATCGATTGAGGCAGCGTTTTGATAATATATAGCTGCTTTTTTATATTTATGTTGTATTAATAAAGAACCGGCTAAGTGTTTATATGCTTGCGATAGTCGTTGAAGTATATGTTCGTTATTAGGAAATCTCCACCTTAAGCTTTTATAGATTGAAATTGTTTTTTTTATATTGTTTAGTTGAATAAAAAGGGGGTCAAGCTCAGCATAAATTTTTCCATTTAATGGATTTTTTTTCAATAAATCAACAAGAAAATCTATTTTATCATCAATAGATTTATCAGCATTTAAAATGCTAAATTTATTGCTTCGTAAATTATTTTCTTTATTGATTTCTTTTATCAGATCAATATTGCTTTTTATAGTATTGTCTCTGCCTTTTAAATTTGCCAGGATTATCTTGAACAATTTGTGAATTCTAAGATGTTTGAGCGTTGGCATGGTTTTTAAATTAAAAAATGATCGAGAAAAAAATAAATTCTTATCAAGTGTTTGATAGTCATTTGTCCCAACTAAAATAATAACGTAATCAGGGGTTAGGTTATCTAAAGATTCTTTCAACTTAAGTAATACTTGATCGGAATCATATCCGGGTATGCCAAGATTGTATACTCTAAATTTTCTATCAATCGGTTGGCTATTTAAAATAGACTCTAATTGCGCTGGATAGCTATGATTAAACCCTGCGCCTACTCCATAAGTAAAAGAATCTCCTAGACAAAATATAATCGTAGCATTATCTTTTGGGATATCGAAAACATGTTTGGTTATAGAGGCATGATAATTAATACAACTTAATAGTTGAAGCAATATCTCCAAAATTGAAAGGGCCAAGATTATCCCGGTGAATATTAAACAAATTTTCTTTTTTTTGATATTTTTTCCTTTATTTGAATATAATACCGAAGCTCAGCTACTGGGTTGAACTCCATTTGCGCGCACCCACCAGCCATTTTGTTTGCCTAAAGCAATTCGTTAGACATTCTTAGTTTTCTTAATTAACTTGTGGTATATCCAATTCCCTAAGCAAATAATAGCTGTTGTTATTGCAATGAAAATAATAAGAATATACATACTCCAATGATTTATTCCTGTTTGTAAAAAACGGATAACCCAAAATAAATTTATAATTCCAATTAAAAGTAATAGTTTCCAATTTTTTTGCTTTAAATAAGTTAAAATCTGAGAACCTAGGAATACAATACCTGTTGTTACAAGAATCAAAATGATAAATATTGCAGGCGCATAGCCATGATCTGTATTTTTATTTTCATAAGATTTCCACCAAAAGAAGACCCATGGCGAGTTAAATAAAGCTAAGAGTAAAGCAGTAATATATTTTTTCATATTTCCTTATTTTTTTTACGTCTAACATCTAAAATCAGCTACGGGGTTAAGCCCCAATTAGTACGCCCACCAGCCTGAGGAATCTCAGGTTCTCGCCCTCTTTAGAGGGTTAGCTGTAATGAGTTGTTATATTTTGTTTCTTAAAAAATCTATTAAGAGAATAAGTATATAAATCGCAATAATACTAATCGCAAAAATCTTCCATAAATTCTTAATTCTATCTTTCGGAGAAAAGCTCCACACACTAGGATTTGTTTTAATTTCAATAGGTAAGGCATTTACTATTCTTTTCACCTCATTTTCTGCGACATCAGAAACTATGATCGAATACCAAATTCCAGGACCAGCAACTGGGTTAGCTGGCATAGCAAATTTTGCCCCTGCTGAATTTTCTTGTTGTGTATAATGCGGGATATTAGCTTCTTTTAGAGCATTGGAAGCTAAATCCAATTCATAAACTTTTCCTGTTTTAAATATTATTATTTCTTTCTCCATTTTTAATTATTTCCTAAATATGACAATTAATACACATACTATCCGATTACTTGAAAATATCCATGATTTCAACCTGATTATGCCTAAAATTACTTGTTTTATGCTTAATAATTATGTATTTTACAGGTAATGTCTTATATCTATACTATGCCTATCCCCTGCCTTTTGTCAATTTAATACTATTTTTGGCTGTTATCTCCCCTTTTGAAATGTCGCGCTATCCTCCACAGGGCATCGGCGGACAAGTATTTTCTTTCTCAACCGCCATTCCACTGCGTAGGTGGAATATAGATCTTGGTTTAGGCGACAGGCAGAGCAGGCCGACGCTATTAGGCGGCGGGTTGCGATTAGGTGAATTGCTTTGTTATGAGTGTATTTATTTTGAATAACCTTTATTTTTCAATGCTGCTAAGAATCCCGAATGTACATTATAACCCATTTCTAACGCTTTCTGAACATCTTGCCAGCTTTTATCATATTCACCTTTATAATAATATGCATTCCCACGGTCATTATAAGATTGAGCAATGAAATCTTTTTCTTCTTGGTTTGATTCCATTGCTTTAGTGAAGTCGGCTATAGATAGATCAAAGTCACCTTTTTTCATGTAGGCTAATCCACGATCATGTATGACATATGAGGGGTTTTTAGTTATTTTTAAAGCTTGGTTATATAATTCAATAGCTTTATCATAATTTCCACTATGTTCATAAGATTGTGCCATTCTTTCTAATGCTAGCGAATCATCAGGATTTTTATTTACTTCGTCTTGTAAATTTTTAATATTTTGAGAATGAAATAGAGTTTTAGAAATATTTGCAAAGACTATGCTGAATATTATAAAACATAGGGTAAGCACAAAAGGAATAAAAAGTATTTTAAGCTTCTTCTTAGTAATAGACATTATTATGGGAACATATAGAGCTAAACAAAAAATAGAACCGAATGTTAGGTATACATGACTCCATCTCATCCAGTTGTATCCAGGAACAAGAGGGCTTCCCAATTTCCATCTCATAAAATTTGCTAATCCAGAAGTAAACATTAAGAGAATAATTGGTAATATGCAAAAGAAGATAAGTAATAAAGCTTTAATAATTCTTTTCATTTTATTTTCTAATCATAACAATTAATATACATAGTATCCGATTACTTAAAAATATCCATGATTTGAACCTGATTATACCTAAAATTACTTATTTTATGCTTAATTATTATGTATTTTACAGGTAAGGTCTTATTATCTATATTATGTCTATTCCTTGCCTTTTGTCAATTCTATATTATTTTCCCGTATTTTCAGTTTTTAATCTCCCCTTTTGGAATTTGATCGTCTTTTTCTTTGATTTATGAACGCAGATGAAGACATGAATGTCGAAACGCCGTAAAACACGATGTTTTTTCGGCGGCAAATCCCGCCTTTTGCGGAATGTAGTCGTAGTTCATAAATCATTAGAAAAAAGATGAAATTTCTCAGGGGCGGTTTTAAAATGAAACCGTAACTTACGAATTTTTAGAGGTAAGTTACATGATTGAATTTATCCCGCATGCTTTTAGTCGGGGCCTTTGCTTCGTTTCCTTTAGACGCCAAAAGAAAATGAAGGCTGGGGGACGTTTCATCTGGGGCAGGCATCGCCCCTTACCTCAAAAATTTGAGGTCTGAACCTTCACGTCCTTTATCATTTCACCGATTTTGGACAATTTATATTGTTACGGGCCGGGACAAGCGCGGCCCCTACGTATTTATATTCACCAATAACGGATTTTAACTGTATAATCTATTGTCTTGCTCTCGTCTTTTTTTAATTTCACATTAAATTTTACGGTACTTGAATCTGTCTTATCATAGGGAATCGTTGAATTAATTATCTTCCAGTCTCCGGGTATGGGCTCGATAACCTCTACTACCACGGATTTTTCTTTATGATTACGCAAATTTATCTGCCACTTCTGTTCTGTGTCAAAACGCTGCATTGAATTACGCGATAGTATGCGGTAGTCCATCTGCTTACGCTCTCCCACAACATCAAAGGCATCGCCCATTTTTATTTTTATTTTTTCATCTTTAGGCGTATGATCGATCTTGTCTTCTCCTATAAACTGCAGGCTTCCCTTTACATCTTTTTTATACGCGCGTATGATCCCGGCCGGAAGAGGCATTCCTAAGTTATTTTTCTTTTTGTTCTCGATCTCAAGATATACACCTACTTTTTCTTTAGAGAGAACTTGTCCGGGATATTGATTGCGAAAATAATATTGCGCTCCATAATAAAAAAATCTTTCTTTGATGGGAATATCTATTACATTTAAAAGTTCTATCTGCTTGGTCTGATTATTTTTTATTGTTGATTTTCTCTGCAGGGTATACAGGTGGTATTCGAAAAACGACTCCTCCTTAAACTGTTTATCTCCGTACATTTCTCCTGTAACCGCTGTTTTATGCGCGCGGCCTATTTCTATACGATCCTGTCTTACGCGGTT
Organism: uncultured Planctomycetia bacterium; assembly: GCA_964437495.1. Classification (GTDB taxonomy): domain Bacteria; phylum Omnitrophota; class Gorgyraeia; order B26-G9; family B26-G9; genus JAGLQQ01. The sequence continues at coordinate 21,923 of CAYTGV010000026.1, forward strand.
AACATCTCCGGCGACAAGTTTTATGTCCGCGTTATTGTATTCTGCTCCGCTTCTGTTATTTATCGTAGTCCAGCCGCTCAGGTCACAGATATCATTATCTTTACCAATAACCACAATATAATCCGCCTTCCAGTTTATCCCTCTGGTCAAATATGATGCCTCAACCTCCTGCTTCCTTTTGCTGCCATTTTTAAGCATCCAGATAAGCGTTGGCTTTGCAATAAGATTCTCGGGTATCTCAGGCAAGATTACTCTCCCCGGAGCATTTATATGGATCTCCCCATTAATTTTATATATTGGTCCGGAGTTATTGCTTAATAACTCCGCATCAAACATTTCCTCTTTTCCGGTATAATAATTCTTGTCCAGCAGCTTTACTTTTTTGCCAACATATTTATCCAATAGCTTTTGAGAATTCAAAAGATCATATTCATAGTTCTGCTCTATTACTCTGAGTTTATTAGGACTACTCAGAGATTTTATATGTACAGTTACCGGGTTGATCTGACTTGCCACATTCATAAACTTTAATTCATGAGTACCTGGCTTGAGATCTAGCGTCCTTACATCCTTAACTAGCCCAAGATCGCTATTGTATATGGTAATTGCCAGGCTTAGCTGGTCACTAGCCGTAGTTTCATAATCCAGCGCAAAAACATTATTAGAAAGAATTAGAATAATCCCCAGAAACAATACTGTACTTTTCATAACTACCTCCTGGTATAATCATAAACTATAGGCTGGATTATACCTGATTACAAT
>CAYTGV010000027.1:0-20652 GCA_964437495.1 uncultured Planctomycetia bacterium
AAGTAAAAAGTAAAAAGATGGAACTGAAAATCTTAAAAGAAAAGGACCAAGCTGATGAAAATAAAAGGAAAGGCCTGGAAGTTCGGCGATAATATCAATACTGATGAGATTATCGCTGCAAGATATTTGAATACCTTTGATGAAAAGGAACTCGGAAGCTATTGCATGGAAGATATAGATAAAGACTTTCCAAAAAAAATCAGTAAAGGTGATATCATTGTGGCCGGTAAGAATTTTGGCTGTGGCTCCTCACGCGAACATGCTCCGATCGCTATAAAAGGATGCGGGATTTCATGTGTTATTGCGGAAAGTTTTGCGCGTATTTTCTACCGTAATGCGATTAATATTGGGCTGCCGATTTTGGTCAGTAAGGGCGCCTATAAGAAGATCAAAGAGAAAAATTTAATTGAAATAGATGTCAGTAAGGGAATTATTAATGACATAAGCGAGAAAAAAACCTATTCCACTGAAAAATTTGCTGATTTCATGCAGGATATTGTCAATTCAGGCGGATTGTTGAAATGGATTAGAAAGAAAGGATTGGCAAAAAGATGAAAGTAGAACAAGCTGAAATAGAAGTTATAATCTTTATGCAAAACAGTCGTGTTGAGGGAAAAATTCATTTGCCATCAGGCGGTAGATTAACCGATTATCTGGCTTTAGCAGAAAGAAAATTCATTCCAGTTACGGATTCAAAAATATTTACTATGCCAGGCAATGAGCTTGTTTACAGCGTGTCGTTTTTGAGCTTGAATAAGGATTTTATAATTTATATATTTCCAAAAAACGATGCTTGCTAGTCGATAAAAAGAAAGGAAAATTTCAGGATGTATAATATAGCTATAATACCAGGAGATGGAACAGGCCCGGAAGTTGTTGCTGAGGGATTAAAAGTGCTTGAAGCGGTAAGTAAGTTATATAACTTTGAGTATAAAACAAAAACTTTTAATTGCGGTGGAGAGCGTTATCTTAAGACAAAGGAAACGATAACGGATGCGGAGCTTGATGAACTTAAGGCATTTGACGCGATTTATCTGGGCGCTATTGGACATCCTGACGTAAAACCGGGAATTCTTGAGAAAGGGATACTTTTAAAAACAAGATTTGCACTCGATCAATATATAAATTTGCGTCCGGTTGTTTTGTATAATAAGGATTTTTGCCCTTTAAAAAACAAAAACGAGGAAGATGTAGATTTTGTGGTTGTAAGGGAAAATTCAGAAGGCCTGTATACCGGAATGGGGGAATTCCAGAATAAAGGTACTTTAGATGAAGTGGCAATTCAGAGCTCATACAATACCAGAAAAGGTGTAGAGCGTTGTATAAGATATGCTTTTGAATTTACCAGAAAACGTAATAAAAGAAAAAATCTGATGCTTTGCGGAAAAACTAATGTATTGACTTATGCCTTTGATCTTTGGCAGAGAGTTTTTGATGAAGTCGCACTTGAGTACCCGGATATTAAAACGGACTATGCTCATGTAGACGCGACAACAATGTGGTTTGTTAAAAATCCGGAATGGTTTGATGTTATTGTTACTGACAATATGTTCGGCGATATTATTACTGATCTGGGAGCAATGGTTCAGGGCGGCATGGGAATTGCAGCCGGTGGCAATATAAATCCTCAAGGGGTTTCTATGTTTGAGCCGATCGGAGGATCAGCTCCGAAATACACAGGCAAAAATGTTATTAATCCGTTAGCAGCTATCAGTGCGCTTGCGATGCTGCTTGAGAATATAAAAGAAGAGAAGGCTGCTAAGGCAATTGAAGCGGCTGTGATTAAAATTGTAAAGACTAAATTAAAGAGTCTCGGCGCTGGAAAAATGGGATATTCTACGAGTGAAATTGGTGATATGGTTATTGCTAATCTAAAATAATCGGTTTACATTTTGAGCTGATTGAATTGATGAAGGAGAATTGATTCAATGAAAAAAAAGAAAAAATATAATGTTGCGGTAGTTGGGGTGGGTGCTGTAGGCGTTCAAATGCTTAGGGTCTTGAAAGAGCATAAGTTCCCTATCGGGACTTTGCGAGTGCTTGCACGTAGTGCGCGGAAAATAAAGGTGGATAACTGTTCTTATGATGTGGAAAAAATAACACCGAATTCATTTGCGTGTATTGATTTTGCTCTTTTTGCCGGGACTGAAGGTTCGAAGGGAGCGGCCGTTACTTTTGCGGCGGCGGCGGTAAAAAGCGGCGCTATAGTTATTGATAACGGTGCTGATTTTAGAATGAAAAAAAATGTTCCTTTGATTGTGCCTGAGGTTAATGGCAAAAATGTGAAAAATCATAAAGGCATAATTGCCAACCCAAACTGCTCTACTATTCAGATGGTTGCGGCACTGGCACCTATATACAAAAAAGCGGGAATTAAGAGAATCATTGCCAGTACTTATCAGGCAGCAAGCGGAGCTGGAAGAAGTGCTTTGAAGCAATTATGGGAAGAAACAGGTTATATTTATAAAAATAGCGATGTGGAAAAAGCGACTAACAATCCCCTGCAGTGCAAGACGGCTAAGGACCAGGCTTTTGCGCATCAGATCGCTTTTAATGTCTTGGCTCAGATCGGCGGCTTTGGCGATAATGATTATACAACTGAAGAATGGAAGTTGGTGCATGAAACACATAAAATTTTCAATGATAAAAAAATCAAGGTCACGGCTACTTGTGTGCGTGTTCCAGTGCTGAATTCCCATTCGGAATCAGTATATATTGAAACAAGAAAAACAATAACACCAGCTGATGTTAAAAAGCTGCTTAGTAAAGCAAAGGGTCTGGTTGTGGTTGATGATCCGGCAAAGGGAAAATATCCCATGCCTGGGCTGAGCAGCTGTAAAGACGAAGTATTTGTCGGAAGAATCCGAAAAGATCCATATGTAAAAAACGGTTTATGGCTTTGGATCGTCAGTGATAATTTGCGAAAGGGCGCAGCTACTAATGCTGTGCAGATAGCAGAATATCTCATTGGGAAAAAATAGTAAAATAGTATTGGGTAAAGCGTATTGAGCATTGCGTTAAAAAAAATTGCATTAAGCTTTTTAAAAATAAAACGCTATACGCGTTACGCAATACTCAATACGCGTTTTTTAATATGACTAAATCAAAAAATATATTTCTTAAAATTGAATATGTCGGCACTAGATATCATGGCTGGCAAAAACAACGAAATGTCTCCTCAAAAAAACGGCGCAAATCCTCAACAGTACAACAGTCCATAGAAAACGCTTTAGAACAAATTTTGCAGCAGCCTGTAAATCTTATTGCCTCAGGACGTACAGATGCAGGTGTGCATGCAAAAGACCAATGCGCTAATTTTAAAGCCAATACTGACATCTCGCTTCAAAGGCTAAAGATCTCACTAAATGCCCTACTTGATGATGATATAAGGATTAAGGCCATTAAGTATGTGAAGAGTGATTTTCATTGCCGTTATGATGCTCGCTCAAAGATCTACAGATATGTGATATTAAATAAGGCACACGGATCAGCTTTTTTACGGCAGACGGCGCTGCACATATTTAGACCGCTGGATATTAAACAGATGCAAAAGCAGGCGAAGGTGCTTAAGGGGATGCATGACTTTAAATCTTTTCAAGCTGCTGATAAAAAAGAGAGAAGTTCCGTTCGTACAATAAAAAATATAAGTGTGAAGAAAAAAGGGTCTTTAATTCTAATCGATATTGAAGCGGATGGTTTTTTATATAATATGGTAAGGAATATTGTTGGCACCTTGATAGCAATAGGCAGAAATAAGCTTAAACCCGGGGATATGAAGAAAATATTGGATAAGAAAAATAGGAGATATGCCAGTCCAACTGCTCAAGCCAAGGGGCTGTGTCTCTTAAAAGTTAAATATTAAAATGCCGTATTGAGTATTGCGCATTGCGTAAAAGAATTAAAAGCTTAACATGAAAATCCAAGAGAAATAGTTTTATACTCGATACGCAAAAGGGGCTTTGTCCATAAAAATGAGTTGACAGTTATTTTTTATTTTGTTATTCTAAACATAATTAAAGTAATTAAATAATTACTTAAAGGTATCATTTTTAGGGGGTATTAACTAAGGGGGAATAATGGAGAAGGAATTTGTAGGCAAGGGTATTCCGTTTGATCCGATTGACCCGTCAGAGCTTGATGTAGAAAAGAAATCCGACCTACCGCAAACACCAACTGACAGCAAGAAACCTGTAAAACAGAAAAAAAATGGTTCGCCGATTATAACTATTCTTCTTGTTGTGTTTTTGATCGCGGCCTCAGCAGGTGTTGCGGTCCTGTATTTTTTAAAGCAGGATGAACTTGAGAAAAGGTTGGCTGTTGAAAAAAAACTTGACCAGGTTGAAAGCGATTACAGAGATCTCGATAAAGAATTAAAAGATACAATGCTTGTAAAAAAACAGCTTGAGCTTGATATTGAAACCGGAAAGGAAAGATATCGTAAAATTGAAACTGAGTTTGAAAGCACTAGTGCTCAGAAAGAAGAACTTAGTAAAAAGCTTGAGATTAAGATGAAGGTCATTGCGTCTATAAAATCTAAATTGGAGAAAGAAACAAACACAAGCTCTAAGGTTAGTAATAAGCTTGAAAGAGTTTCTCGGGATTATGCCGATATAAAAACACAGCTGCGCCAGATCCGTATGGCAAAAGAAGCCTTGGAAAATCGTATAATTCAAATGAGCCGCAAAAATCAAAGTAAATTTGTAGAACTGGAAAAAATAATTGTAGATTCTGATGAACCGGCTGTAGCTGTGCCTGTGAGGGCAAGTGTTGGCGGCAAGACTATGGAAGCTCAAAGGCCCTTGTTTAAAACTCTGGGTCCTCCGGCAAGGATTGAAGGACAAATATTGGTTGTGAATAAGGAATTTGCATTTGTGGTCATAAATGTGGGAGAAAAAGACGGAATAAAAAACGCAGAGGTGCTTGATGTCTATCGCGGAACGGAGTTGCTTGGAAAAGTACAGGTAGAGAGAATTTATGAGACAATGTCATCGGCTATAATCCTGCCCCAAGTAACTAAGCAAGAAATTAAAGAAGGTGACAGCGTAAAGATGATGTAATGCGATTTGTGAATTTATTAACAAAAAAGGGGGAGTTATAGGCTTCCCCTTTTTATTCTCTAGAGAAAATTATGCAGACAGTAAAAATTAAAAAAGCAAAAAAACTAAAAGGAGTTTGCATCGCTCCTCCGGATAAGTCAGTATCGCAGCGTGCGGTTCTGATCAGTGCCTTGTCAAATGGCCAGGTTCGAGTTGATAATTTTCTTGATTGTGATGATTGCCGCAGGGCTATAGACGCTTTACGGAGTATGGGGATTAAGATCAGCTTAAAGAAAACAGCATCATATGTAGATACCTTATTTGTACATGGTAAAGGCCTGCAGGGGCTAAAAAAAGCCAGGCATGATCTGTATATCGGCAATTCCGGCACGACCATGAGATTGATCACGGGAATTTTGGCAGGACAGGATTTTAAAAGTGTGCTGAGCGCTGATTCCTCTTTATCAGTTAGACCCATGAAGAGAATTACCATTCCGCTAAAAGCAATGGGTGCTCGAATTAAAGCAAGAATTAAGGCAAAACAGGAATATCCTCCGCTTATTATTTACGGAAGGGATTTAAAATCAATCAGCTACTCTATGCCGGTAAAGAGTGCTCAGGTGAAATCATGTATTTTGCTTGCGGCACTTTTTGCCCAAGGTACAACCCGGGTAAAAGAACAGATAAAAACGCGTGATCATACAGAGCGGATGTTAAGGCTGTTTAAGGCCGGCATTTGCGTAAAGGGTTTAAATGTAAGCATAAAAAAGGTAAAAGTGCTTAAATCCCCTAAGAGATTTTTTGTGCCGGGCGATATATCTTCGGTTGCTTTTTTTATTGTCGGGGCAACTCTTTTAAAAGGATCAAGTCTAAAGTTGAAAAGGGTTGGCCTAAATCCTACGCGTATTTATCTGCTTAAAATACTCAAGCGCATGGGAGCTAAAATTGAAATTTTAAAAACAGGGGCTAATCTTAAGGCATTTGAACCATATGCAGATATCCGGGTTTTAGGTGCTGCATTAAAAGCAACTACGATTAAAGAAAATGAGGTTGCTTATTGTATTGATGAGCTGCCGATACTATGTGTCGCGGCTTGTTTTGCAAAAGGAATAACGAAGATAATAAACGCCGGCGAACTAAGAGTAAAAGAGACCGACAGAATTTATTCCATGGTTACTAATTTAAGGAAAATGGGCGCGGATATAAAAAATGAGGATAATAATCTTATCATTAATGGAACAGGCGTTCTTTTTGGCGCGCAGGTAGAGAGTTTTGGAGATCATCGTACGGCAATGAGCATGATCATCGCTGGATTAATGGCAAGCGGGCAGACAACTGTTAAAAACTGTTCTTGTATAAATAAATCTTTCCCGGAATTTATGAAAATACTTAAAAATATTACAGAATTGACATAAAGTCTTTGTTATGATATAAATATAGTGTTTTAAACCTATAATATTCTAAGGAAAGAAGGGGCCCCATGAAGGAAATACTGCGAAGATTAATTGCTTTTGTTGAATCAGTAAGAACTTTTTTATCATTTGATATTGGTATTGATTTGGGTACTGCAAACACTCTTGTCTATGTCAAGGGCGAGGGGATAGTACTGTGTGAACCCTCAGTTGTAGCCATTAAAAAAGGTACTTCACATGTTCTTGCTGTTGGTGAGGAAGCAAAAAAAATGATTGGAAGAACTCCGGGAAATATAGTGGCGATCCGCCCTATGAAAGATGGAGTTATCGCAGATTTTGATATAAGTGAAAGAATGCTTCGTTATTTTATAAGCCGCGTTCATAATAGAAAACGTTTTATAAAGCCGCTTATTGTTATTGCTGTGCCTTCTGGGATCACAGAGGTTGAAAAAAGGGCTGTTGTGGATTCCGCGGAAAGGGCCGGAGCTAGAGAGGTTTATCTGATTGAGGAGCCAAAAGCTGCTGCTATCGGCGTCGGGCTGCCGGTGCAGGATCCTATCGGAAATATGATTGTTGATATTGGCGGCGGTACAACAGAGATTGCGATTATTTCACTTGGCGGTATTGTTTGTTCAAAAAGCTTGAGGATCGGTGGAGATGAAATGGACGATGCGATTATACAGCATCTTAAGCGATCTTACAATTTGATGGTTGGTGAGCGTACAGCTGAGGAAATAAAGATAAAGATAGGTTCAGCTTATCCGTTGGACGAAGAAATAACCCTGGAAATAAAGGGCCGCGATTTAATTGCTGGTCTGCCAAAGACGATTAAAATTACTTCACAGGAAATAAGAGATGCTTTGAGTGAACCTATAAGTTCCATTGTTGAATCTGTAAGAGTTATTCTGGAAAAAGCACCGCCAGAGCTTTCCGCGGATTTAGTAGATCAGGGGATTGTGCTTGTCGGCGGCGGTAGCCTTTTGAAAGGTGTTGATGAGCTGTTGGCTGAAGAAACAGGATTGCCTGTACGGGTTGCTGATGATTCTTTAACAGCTGTTGCCTTAGGTACCGGCAAGTTTTTGAATGAAATCCAGAATTTAAGGAAACTTGGCGTTAAAAGGAACAGATATTAATCAAACCCAGAAGTTGCAAAAAACAGAAACTGTTTTCGTGCATAAAATCTGGAATAAAAGTATGGTGCTGTGTTTAAACAACAAAAAAGACCACTCGTAGCTATTTCATTAATTGTTTTATTCTTATTAATCCTAATACCCTCCCATAAATCAGTGCATTTTAAAAGCGGGTTGTTACCTTTTTTTAAGTATCCGCTTTCTATTTTCTATCACATAAATTCATCTGTTTTTCACGCAAAAAAAATCTTCACTTTCTATTCGGAATATTTGGCCATAAAAAAAGAAAACGACGAGTTTAAATTTAAGATTAACCAGTTAAAAGAAGCTGAGCATGAGAATGTTCGCCTGCTCAAGATGCTGGATTTAAAGCCAAAATTACCCTATGAGTCTATAGCGGCGCAGATTATCGCCAAAGAACCTACTAATTGGCTGAACACTCTTATAATCAATAAGGGAGAAAAAAATGGGATAGCTATTAATCAGCCGGTAATGAGTTTTTCAAGCCTTGTAGGAAAAATTATGGAGGTGGGAGGATCAACTGCTAAGGTGTTGTTGATCAGCGATGCTAATTCCCGTGTAGTTGTCTTGATACAAAGAACACGTGTTGAGGGGATGCTTGAGGGGATAGGCAACGGACTTTGCCGCCTGAAATATATGCCGGTTAACGCGGATGTTAAATTGGGTGATGTTGTTGTGAGTGCCGGAGTTGGCGGAGTATATCCCAAGGGCCTGATAATTGGCAATATTGAAAGTATTCGTATTGAGCGGGGGGGGATTTATAAAAGCGGCATTGTTAAACCAGCGGCGTCTTTGTCCGGATTAGAGGAAGTCTTATGTTTAAAATCAAGTTTAAAACAATGAGGTTTGTCCTAATATCTTATTTTACTCTTATCTTTCAGGCAACTCTTATAAATAGTATTAGCATTGCTGCGATAAAACCTGAGATAATCTTGTTGCTGGTTATTTTTTTTGCTCTTTATAATGGACCAAGTGCAGGGATGTTTTGCGGCATGGTTTTAGGCATATGTGTTGACGTACTAAGTGGAGGAATCCTTGGAATAAACAGCTTTATATTCGGATCTGCCGGATTCCTTTGCGGCATATTGAAAGAGAGAGTATATACAGTACATTTATTGACAAGAATACTAATACCGATGATAAGCTGCATATTTTACTTGGGTTTGTATTATATAATTGCGGGAACTTTTTACCATCTTCCTTTTTTGGCGGATAACTTTTATATTATTTTAGGTACAATTGTCTATACAACAATTTTCAATATATTTTTCAGTCTTTTACTGGAGAAGTGGGTAATTGTGCGGACTACTTCATTGTTATGAGAATAAGAATTTTAAGAAATGTGATAGCGTTACTTTTCCTTGTTTTGTTTGCTGATTTATTCTGGATGCAGATTATTCATGGCCCCAGCTATGAAAAAAGAAGTAAAGATAACCGTATCCGTCTTGTGCCAGAGGATGCCTCGCGTGGCATTATATACGACAGAAATAACATCGTTTTAGTTGAGAATACCCTGTCTTTTGATGTAGTTGTTATCCCTCAGGAAATGGATAAGGACAACAGGGATATATTATTCGCACGTTTGGGAAAGTTTCTGGAAATAGAGGGGGAGATTATTTTGGATACCTTTCTTAGTAATTTTGATTCAAGCTTTTCTCCGGTAATGTTGGCTGCTAATGTGCCTCGCCGGACAGCTTTTTTGATTGAACAGGATATGTCTGAACTTCCGGGAATATTTATTAAGACAAGCGCCAGGAGAAAATATATTTATAAACAGGCCGCAGCGCATATTCTCGGTTATATAGGTAAGATGCGTGAGAGTGAATATCCTGAACTTAAGAAATACGGATACAGGATCCAGGATTTTATCGGAAGAGCAGGTCTTGAAAAGAGCTTTGACAAAGTATTAAGAGGTAAGCCCGGAGGAATGCAACTGGAGGTTAATAGTAATGGGCGCATAATCAAGGTGCTTAGTTACCGGCCGCCGGTACAGGGCAATGATTTACATACTACAATTGATATTAAGCTCCAAGAGCTTATTCATAGGGAATTCAATGGTGTCAAAGGCGCAGCATGTGTGATGGATTCTGAAAACGGCGATGTTCTTGCTCTTTACAGCTCTCCCGCATATGACCCGAATATACTTATTGATAAAAAGGCATTTAAAGCCATTGGCAGAATTTTAAAAGATCCTGATATGCCGCTTTTTAATCGTGCCCTAAATTCTTATGCTCCTGGTTCAATCTTTAAAATTGTTACTGCTTATGCTGGGCTTAAATACGAAGGGATAAACTCAAAAAGCAGTTTTGAATGTAAGGGGGAATTCCGGCTTGGCAATTCATCGAGAAGTTGTTGGCTGAAGAGTGGCCATGGGTGGATTAGCTTGAGAGAGGCTATTTCGACTTCCTGCAATGTTTTCTTTTGGAATGTTGGCCTAAAAATAGGCAATAAAAAGATTGCCTCTACTGCTAAAGAGTTTGGACTGGGCAGGATATGTGGGATTGAACTTCCCGGAGAACGCCCGGGAGTTGTCCCCAATGGTAAGTGGAAAAGGGCTAATATACATGAAAAATGGTATCCAGGAGACACGGCAAATTTTGCTATAGGCCAGGGTTATTTGTTGATTTCTCCTTTACAGGCCTTAAAATTAACTGGAGTTGTTGCCAGCGGTGGCCTTGAAGTAACTCCACATATAATGAAAAAAAGATTAAGGCAGAATCAAAAAAGGGTTGCAGAAAACAAGTATTTAAAGATTATCCAAGATGGGATGTTTGATGTTGTGCACACCGGATCAGGAACAGGACATAGGGCATTTTTGCCAGGGGTCAAGATATTCGCAAAAACAGGCACGGCTCAGGTGGGAAGAGGCGATTCACATGCATGGTTTATGGGGTATTCTATCATAGATAATCGAAAAATATGTTTTGTTGTTTTTCTAGAGCATGGAGGCCATGGAGGAGAGCGGCCAGCTGAGATAGCCCGGAGTATAATATTTTATTTTAAAGAGTATCTGGGGTCATAGTTAAGGAGTTGAGGAAAATGTTATCACAGTTGTCAGATTTTAGGAAATTCGATAGAGTAATAATAGGGGTTCTGTTACTTTTGTTCATATTCGGATTGATGGTTCTTTTTAGTGCTGCATATCAGAGGCAGGCAAGTACAGGAAGGAATTTTGTTCTAAACCAGGGGATATGGATAATTCTGGGATTGTTTTTGGCTTATTTGATCGCCAAAACAAGTTATCATTCTTTTTTAAGTGTGGCATATGTGATTTTTGCTATACATATATTTTTTCTAATCCTGGTTTTAGTAATGGGCAAAACTGCCCTTGGAGCTCAGCGCTGGATAAGTATCGGTGGTGTCGGATTCCAGCCTTCAGAATTTGTTAAGGTCTTTACTGTTTTAGCATTGGCGCGAATGATCGGGGACGATCCCGCATGCCTTAAAACAAAGCGGGGGCTTATCAAGCCTTTTCTGCTTGTTCTGCTGCCAATGGTATTGATTTTTAAGCAGCCGGACTTGGGCACAGCAATAGTTTTGCTGCCGATATTTTTAGCTATGATCTGGGTGGGAGGGATTCGTCTTAAATATTTTATGGCTATAATATTTAGCGGACTTTTATTTTTGCCTTTGTTTTGGTTTTATTTAAAAGAATATCAAAGAGACCGTTTAATGGTGTTTATTAATCCCAATGCTGATCCTCTTGGAGCCGGGTATACTATAAATCAATCAAAAATTGCGATTGGTTCCGGCCTGCTTTTTGGTAAGGGCTGGCTCTCTGGCACTCAGAACCAGCTTAACTTTTTACCGGAAAGGCACACGGATTTTATATTTTCCGTTGTAGGCGAAGAATGGGGTTTTGTCGGTACGGCTCTTATGCTCGGGCTTTTTTTGCTGCTTGTTTTTCGGGGGATGAAAATCGCTGAACTCACTAAAGATGCCTCAGGAAAGTTAATTGCAGTTGGAATAACGACAATGCTGGCAGTACATGTTATAATCAATATAGGTATGACCCTGGGGCTTATGCCAGTGGTGGGGATGCCATTGCCTTTTATAAGCTATGGCCGCTCTGCACTCATGGCTAATCTTATTGCTATTGGCTTTTTATTGAATGTGCAGATAAACAGAACAGTATTTTAATTTTTTTGAAAACTATTAAATTGTTAAAGAGAGGCAAATATGGAAATTAAAAAGTGGGAGACTCCATTAAAAGGTAGCCCTGAGGAAAAAATAATTGTGGATTTGCTTAAAACATTTTCTTCTACTGTGCGAAAGATCCCGATGTATCCGACAACTCATCCGATGGTCAAAGGCGCAATACTTGAATTGTATTTTGAACTGGATAAATTTTTTAAAACGTACGGATATTTGTCTGTTGATGTTTTTGAAGGCAATGTTCTTGTCTGTGAGAAGCCATTAGATGATTCACAGGATCTGTTGAAAGAACTCATTGCGGATTTTAAAAAAGCAACCATTGATGGCGTTAAGTTTCAAAATGGAATGAGCGATGATGAGCTGGGGGATTTTCTAAAGGTATTCAGTCTTAAACCGGAAATTATTAAAGAAAATGGTGGTTTTAAAGGGGTTATGGCTGAACGGAAGATAACCCATATCACTTTGAGTGAGGTGCGCTATACGCGTATCAAGGACGAAGAAGAAATTAAGAAAAAAGAAGCCCGGGTTGACATCCCTGTTGATAAGCAAATGGCTGATAAGAAGGAAAAAGATATAGTCTCCATGGTCAGTGATTTTTTTGGCGGTAAAAGTGAAGTTCTTCCTGATAAGGAAGTGATTTCCTTTGAGTTTAAGCAACATTCAAAACGCCTGGTTAAACAGCTTTTAAAACTTGTCGGTCCTGAAAAAGCAGTTGATGAGGTTCTAAAAATCATTGAGAAGAGATTTGGTAAAGCTGGGTTTACAAAAGAAGAACAGGATGTTTATGTTGAGAAATTAAGAAAGGAAATAATAAAGTTAAAGAAGCCCCAGGTTACTAAAGGACAGCTTGTGAAAGAATTAAAGGCGCTAAAAAAGGAAAATGAAGAATTAAAGGCGCTAAAAAAGGAAAATGAAAAATTAAAGAAAGAAGTAGATAATATAAAGCGATCTATAAATGATGCAGTAGCGCAGGGCACAAAGCAGCTTACTACAGAAAATCGCATGATTAAACGTGAAAAACAGCGTATTAATTCTGTGTTAAGGCATGTAGCTGAGGGGCTGATCATTATTGATAATGAAGGAAAGGTGCTTGTGCTGAATCCTGCTGCGGAAGAATTAATGGGTGTTAATAAAGAAAACAAGATCGGTGAGCATATTTTAGATGGTTTAAAAGAGGAGCAGATAGTTAGTTTGGCCAGGGACAAACAGCAGGAAATAGAGATTGAACTTGCCGGGCCAAGCGAAGCAACAAAAAAAACATTAAGAGCAAGTACAGCGGTTATTGAAAGTGAAGATGGAGAGACCCTGGGTATGGTATCGGTTTTAAGCGACATTACCAAACAAAAAGAACTCGAGCACATGAAAGAGGCCTTTGTCTCAAATGTGACGCATGATCTTCGGGCACCGCTTATTTGTATTAAGCAAAGTCTTTCACTATATTTAGAAGCTAATAAAGATATATCCACAGATCAGAAACAGTTTCTAGAGATTGCAAGCAACAATGCCTCTAGACTTACGCTTTTGGTTAATGATCTGCTGGACGTAGCCAAGCTTGAAGCCGGTCATGTGCGTCTTGAGTATTCATCTGTTAAAATGGATGCACTCAGCAGCGGTGTGTTTGATATGCTTGGGGCCTGGGCTGAGAGCAGAGGGGTAGCATTAAAAAAAGAGGGGCTTGAATCAATTGAATTTGACGGTGATCAAAAGCTGCTTTCGCAGGCATTGACAAATTTAGTGGGCAATGCGATCAAGTTTACGCCGGATGGAGGGAGCGTTACCATGAAAGCCAAATTGATAGGTAAAGAAATCAAGGTTTCGATTATTGATAACGGCTGTGGAATACCTCAGGAAAGCCTAGAACGGATATTTGGTAAATTTGAGCAGGCAAAAACAATCCCAACATCCGGATCGCCAAAGGGAACTGGTTTAGGTCTTGCGATTGTTAAAGAAATAGTTCAACTTCATGGCGGAAAGATCTGGATCGAAAGTGAAGTTGGCAAGGGCAGTAAGTTTATTTTTTTGCTGCCTAAGGAAAAAGAGGTTCTTGATATTCGTGATTAAAAATAATAAGAACCTGGATAAAGTTGTAATTGAGGATTTTTTGCTTGAGGTAAGAAAACCCGCGCGATATATCGGCAGAGAAATCAACAGTATTGAAAAAGATATTGATGATAGCGGTATTCACTTTGCCTTATGTTTTCCTGATTCTTATGAAATAGGCATGAGCCATCTAGGCCTTAAGATCCTATATGATATTCTTAATAAGCAAAATGATGTTTGCTGTGAGCGTTGTTTTTCACCTTGGCCTGATATGGAAGAAAAGCTGCGGGAGCGTTCGATTGGGCTTTTTAGCCTGGAAAGCCAGCGGCAAATAAGCGCATTTGATATTATTGGTTTTTCCCTTCAATTTGAATTGTGTTATACTAATTTGCTTACTATGCTTGAGCTTTCCGGCATACCGTTTAAGTCCTCGCAGAGAGATGTCCATCCCCTAATTATTGCCGGAGGACCATGCTGTGTAAATCCTGAGCCAATGGCAGAATTCATTGATGCCTTTTTTATTGGTGAAGCGGAGGAGTCTCTTCTAGAGTTTATTAATACTTATCGGGATTTAAAGAAAAAAAATCCGATAGATGTTGATGATAACATAGAGCATGTTAAATATAACCGGGATCAGATGCTTAGAGTGATAGCAAAGATCCCCGGGGTTTATGTCCCGCGGTTTTATGGACTAAAGGAAAATTCAAATACATCTCATAAGCTTATTCCAGTGAATAATGGATTTCCTCAGCAAATAAAAAGACGGTTTGTTTCAGATCTGGAAAATACGGAATATTTTACAAAGCCGGCGGTTCCTTTTATTGATGTTGTGCATGATCGGATAAACCTAGAGATAATGCGCGGATGTCCTAACCGCTGTTTTTTTTGCCAGGCAGGGCACACGATAAGCCCGGTGCGTGTGCGCAGTGTGCCTAGGCTTTTAGAACTTGCAAAGCAGACTTATATCAATACCGGTTATGATGATATTTCATTTTGCGCACTATCGAGTTCAAACTATCCGTATCTTAAAGAACTGATAAGTAAAATGCATGGTTTTGCGAAAGAAAATGGTATGGGGATATCCCTGCCGTCTTTGCGTATTAATAAGGATTTTATCGGAATATTAAGCATGCTCGGGGACTTAAAAAAAACTGGCCTTACCTTTGCTCCTGAGGCAGGTAGCAGGCGCTTGCGGAAAATCATTAATAAGGATATTGATATGGAAAAACTTAAAGAGGCGGTTGTCGAGGCATATAGAAGCGGTTGGAGAAGGCTGAAACTTTATTTTATGATCGGCCTGCCTACTGAGACGCAAGAAGATCTTTTGGGAATCGTCAATTTAATCGAGGAATTTGCGGCTTTAAAAAAAACGGTTGATAATAAAAGAGGCAAAGTGAGTGTAGGTATTTCTAACTTTATTCCAAAAGCACATACGCCTTTTCAATGGCAGCCGATGCAGACCATGCAATCTCTATTGGAAAAGCAGAGCTTTTTGCGGAAAAGACTCAAACACAGATATCTTGAAGTTGATTTTCATGATGTTGGGATGTCATTTATAGAGGCAAGTCTTGCGCGCGGGGGAAGGAATGTCTCAGAAGTTATCCTGCGGGCTTATCAAAAAGGAGCACGTTTTGATGCCTGGAGAAATGCCTTTAATTTTGGGAAATGGGCAGAGGCATTTAGGGAAATAGGCATTGCCCCTGAAGAGATTGCCTGTACCAAACTAAATATAGATAAAGCCCTTGAGTGGAGCCACATAGATTGTGGATACAGTAGTGATGCTCTTTTAAGGGTTTTTGAAAAACCATGCTCCTAAAAAACAGGGTAGAGTAGATTTAAGTAATTGACTAAAAGGCAGTTATATGTTATATTTATTTAATATTCACAATAAGGGGAGATCTAAATGGCAATCACAATGGATTTGTTGCTAAAGATTATGATCGAAAAAGGGGCTTCTGATTTGCTGGTACATAGTCATACCTCGCCTCAGATAAGGCTGCATTCAAAGATGATGGCCCTTGATTTTCCTGAGCTCAGTGCCCAAGACAGTAAATCACTCATTTATTCACATTTAAATGACAATGAAATAAAGATGTTTGAAGAGAAAAAAGAGCTGGATAAGGGTTATGGCTCAGCTGATGATGAATTGTCAGCTAGATTTCGAATGAATGTTTTTTACCATCGCGGAGCTGTTTGCGCGGCTATACGTTCTGTCCCGACAATAATACCTACCTTTGAACAACTCGGGTTGCCTGATGAGCAAATGAGCGCTATTTGCAGGCAGAGAAGCGGCCTGGTACTTATTACCGGAGCTACAGGTTCAGGAAAGACAACAACACTGGCTGCATTGATAAACCGGATAAATCATGAACGGCATTGCCATATTGTTACGGTTGAAGACCCTATCGAAGTTGTACACAAAAACATCAACAGTGTTGTTTCTCAGCGTCAGGTTGGTGAGGATACTCATACATTTGGGGATGCGCTAAAGTATGTTTTGCGTCAGGATCCGGATGTTATTCTAATCGGAGAGATGCGCGATCTGGAAACAATACAGGCAGCTTTGAATATCGCGGAAACTGGACACCTTGTTTTTGCTACTTTACATACATCGGATTGTGTTCAGACCATAAACCGTATTATAGATGTTTTTCCCTCTTCTCAGCAGCCCCAGGTCAGAACGCAACTTTCCTATGTTCTATTGGCGACGGTTTCCCAGCAGTTAATGCCCAATACAGCTGTTGACGGCAGATGCCTGGCTTATGAGATTATGCTAGAGAATTTCGGTATAAAGGCGATGATCCGAGAGGAAAAGGTACATCAGATTTTTTCAAGTATTCAGACTGGGACTAAGGATGGAATGAGGACTATGAACCAGTCACTTTATGAGCTTTATAAACAGGGAAAGATAACTTATCAGGAAGCATCGGCTCATGTGACCGATAATGATGATTTTAAACGTTTCTTTAAGTCTAGAAATTAAAAATTTTGAGGTAGATAATGGAAGACAAAATTAAGGTATTACTAGTTGACGATGAAGTTGATTTTATAAACATGATGCAGTATTGGCTAAAAAGTAAGAACTTTGAGGTGGATGTTCTTTACAGCGGGGAAAATGTTGTTTCTCGGGTAAAAGAAAATGAATATAGTATTATCTTTCTTGATCTTAAACTTCCGGGTATTGAGGGGATTGAAATCCTGAAACTGATACGCGAGTTTGATGCAAAACTTCCTGTAATAATCTTTAGCGCTTACGGAACTGCCGATATTCTTAAAGAGGCTACGAAGTTGGGAATATCCGGGTTCTTTGCTAAAGAAAAGGGCTTTGATGAAGCGGCCCGCTTGATATATACGGCCTTGCGAATCCATAAAGGATTATCCCATCATGAACCTGAAGGAGGCGAGTAAGATGGCATTAGATATATCAAAAATGTTACGAATGCTTATTGAAAGAAATGGCTCGGATCTGCACATAGGAGCAAAAACAAGTGCTCATATTCGAGTGGATGAAAAAATAGTGGCGCTAGACCAGCAGATATTAACTGCTGATGAGGCAGAAAAGCTGATTTACGGACTGCTTAATCCGGCGGAAATTAAGAGATTAAAGGAAGTTAGAGAGTTGGATAGGTCCTTTGAGATAGAGGGCCTAAGCCGATTCCGTATGAATGTATTTTACCAGAGGGGATTTATCGGTTGTGCTATACGAGTGATTCCTTTTAAAATATTGACTTTTGACGAATGCGGTTTGCCGGTAAAGACTGTAGTCGAGCTTTGCCGCAAGCCTAAAGGCCTGATTTTGGTTACCGGTGCAACAGGAAGCGGTAAATCAACTACATTATCCTCTATCGTTGATAAGATCAATGATGAGCGTCCCTGTCATATTATTACGGTTGAGGATCCGATTGAATTTGTGCATAAGAATAAGCAAGCTATTATTGACCAGAGAGAAGTGGGGCAGGATACACGAAGTTTTGCAATTGCGCTCAAACATGTTCTGAGGCAGGACCCGGATGTTATTCTGGTAGGGGAAATGAGAGATCTGGAAACAATAGAAGCTGCGCTTACTATCGCGGAAACCGGGCATCTTGTTTTTGCTACCCTGCATACATCTGATGCGGTGCAGACTATAAATCGTATTATTGATGTTTTCCCATCGCATCAGCAGCAGCAAGTCCGAACACAGTTTTCTTTCGTGTTGCTGGGTATTCTTTCTCAGCAGCTGATACCTAAAGTGGGCGGCAGCGGAAGAGTATTAGCTTCTGAGGTTATGATCGCAACGCCGGCTATTAAAAGTATGATCAGAGAGCAGAAGGTTCATCAGATTTATTCTATTTTGCAGACAGGTACTAAAGAGGGAATGAAAACAATGAACCAGTCTATTTATGAACTGTATACAGAGAAACATATTTCATATGAAGATGCTGTATCACGCAGCATGGATCCTGAAGACTTAATTAGATTATTTAAGAGATAAGATAAGACAATACTATGAAAAAGACAAAAAGTAAACAGTTAGGACAGCTTTTAATAGAAAAAAAAGTTATTACTCATGAGCAGCTGGATCAGGCTTTAGAGGTACAGCTCAAAGAGGGTGGTTTGCTGGGACAGATTCTTATTAAGCTTAATATCGTGACCGCTGAACAGATAGAGAAAAGCATGAATGAGCAGACCAGCAGTGCTGAGAAATTAGAGAATGCTTTAAAGGAAACGGGAATTCTCTCTGCTGAGCAGTTGACTGAAGCTCAGGCGCTTCAGAAAAAAGAAGTGCTAACCTTTGCGCAGGCTATTCTAAAACTGGGAGTACTTGGGGAAGAAGACCTTGTAAGCACAATGGTAACTCAGTTTGGGTTTCCTTATTTGCAATTGGCAAATTATAAAATTGAAACAGAAATTGTTGAAATCATTCCCAAAAGTATTGCTGATAAATACTGTCTTATAGCTATTGATAAAATTGGTAATATCCTTACAATAGCTATGGCAGACCCTCTTAATGCTGCTGCTCTTGATGAAATCCGCAAAGAGACAGGCTTGAACGTGGAAACATTTATTTCCACATTCTCAGATATTAATAGCGCCCTAGCACAGTTTTATGTTTAATTATCCGCTTTGTTGAGGATTTAGTTGATGGCACAGAGTTTAAAACAAAAAATGCACGATGTTTTGACCAGGTCTAATTTTTTGACCAATGAACAGCTGGAAGAAGCTATCGAAATTCAAAAAACCTCAGGCAGACGCCTTAGTGAGGTTTTGACAATGTTGGGATTTATTTCGCAGAAAGATCTTGTAATTGTTTTGAGTCAAAGTATGAGTATCCCGCCTATTAACCTGTCTAAAATAAAGATCTCTCATGATGTAGTTCAGCTGATTCCCCGTGCCTCTGCAGAAAAATACCAGGCAATTGCTGTTTCCAAGATCGGAAAAGTCCTCACTGTAGCTATGGTGGATCCGCTGAATATCCTGGCGATAGATGAAATGAAGGTGTTAACGAATTATGAATTAAAAGTAGTTATTGCGGATGAAGATAAACTGGAAGAGGCAATAAAGACTTATTATGAGTCATCATCCAATGAGCAAATGCAGGGAATTATTGAAGGTGTTAAGGGTATGGACATGCAGATTATTGAGGAAACGAGCGATGAAGTTGTAGTAAATACGCAGCAGATTATGAAGGATGTTGAGGATGCCCCGATTGTTAAAGTTACAAATATGCTTTTAACTGAGGCGATAAAGAACCAGGCCAGTGATATTCTGATTGAGCCTCAGGAAAACACATTACGCATCAGGTATCGTTTGGATGGGATTTTAAAAGAGTTTCCGGCACCGCCAAAATCAATGCAGGAGTCGATTGTTTCGCGTATTAAAGTTATGTCAATATTAAATATCGCTGAACACAGGCTGCCTCAAGACGGCAGGTTTAAGATAAAAGTTTTAGATAGGGAGGTCGACTTTCGTGTTTCAATTATGCCGACAAGTCATGGGGAAAAGGTGGCATTGCGTGTTTTGGATAAAACGGCAGTTGTTTTAGATATTGATGCTATGGGTTTTGAAGCGGAGCCGCTTAAAATTATGAAGGAACTGGCAAATGAACCTCATGGTATGATCCTTGTGTGTGGGCCAACCGGATCAGGAAAATCAACTACGCTTTATTCTATTTTACGTTATGTAGATGATCCGGAAAAGAATTTATGTACAGCGGAAGATCCTGTTGAGTATCAGATGCAAGGTATAAATCAGGTAAATGTTCATCCTGAGGTTGGACTGACCTTTGGTGGTGCTCTGCGCTCATTTTTGCGGCAAGACCCTGATATTATTATGGTCGGTGAAATACGTGATGTCGAAACATTGGATATAACTATCAAAGCTGCTCTGACAGGACACTTAGTGCTAAGCACTTTACATACAACTGAGGCAGCAGGTGCTGTGACCAGAATGGTCAATATGGGCATTGAGCCTTTTTTGATTACATCGTCTTGTTTAATGGTTTGCGCGCAGCGGTTAATACGCAAGATCTGTACGCATTGCAAAGAAGCTTACCCGATTACTGATGAAATGAGAAAAAAATTTAAAATTTCCGATAAATATAAAGAGCTTTATCGTGGCAAGGGATGTGATAAATGCACCAAAACTGGTTACAGAGGCAGAATAGGACTTTGTGAGGTATTGCCTCTGACGCCTGAAATAAAAGATCTCATTATGCTCAAGGCCCAAGAGGGCGTTATCAAAGCTAAGGGCAGAGAGCAGGGCATGAAAACTTTAAGAGAGAACGGTGTAATGAAGGCATTAAAGGGGATAACAAGTCTGGAAGAGATTACCAGATTAACAATTGAAGATAACTAATACATAATTAAGTAAAAAGTA
>CAYTGV010000028.1:0-16845 GCA_964437495.1 uncultured Planctomycetia bacterium
GGTATGCAAAATAAAAGGGTAAAAACGAAAATAAAAAATATAAAAACAAGGGCAAAATCAAAATCTTATTATGAGCAGGCGCTTTCGCTGATGCCGGGGGGGGTAAATAGTCCGGTGCGTGCCTTTAATGCTGTAGGTGGTAATCCGGTTTTTATGAAAAACGGCAAGGGCTCCCGCATCTATGATGTAGACGGAAATTCTTATATCGATTATGTCCTAAGCTGGGGGCCGCTTATTCTGGGTCATGCGCATAAGCAGGTAATAAACAGTATTATAAAGGCAGCGGCAAAAGGCACAAGCTTTGGCGCGCCCACAGTCAAAGAGAATGAGATCGCTCAGCTGATAAAAAGTGCTATCCCGGGTATGGAAAGACTGCGTTTAGTTAATTCTGGCACTGAGGCGACAATGAGCGCAATAAGACTTGCCCGCAGCTATACTCGAAAGAATAAGATTGTTAAGTTCCAAGGGGCTTATCATGGCCATAGCGACGGGCTTTTGGTCTCAGCCGGCAGTGGGGCAGCTACATTTGGTGTGCCGACAAGCAGCGGTGTTCCAAGGGGATCTGTGGCGGATACAATTGTATTGCCTTTTAACAATATTGAAGAATTTGAATCTGTAATAGCTGCGCAGCATAAAAACATAGCAGCTGTTATAGTCGAACCTGTATGCGGAAATATGGGGGTAGTGGTACCTGAAAATAAATTTCTTGAAAATCTTAGAACCATAACTAGGCAGCGCGGGATATTGCTTATTTTTGATGAGGTGATGACCGGATTTCGTTTTTGCTTTGGCGGGGCTCAAAAAATACAAAAAGTAAAGCCGGACATTACCTGTCTTGGTAAAATTATCGGCGGGGGCCTGCCCATTGGAGCTTATGGGGCAAGTAAAATTATCATGGATGCTGTCGCCCCAATAGGAAGTATGTACCAGGCAGGAACACTTTCCGGAAATCCCATAGCTGTTGCCTGCGGATTAAAAACCTTACAGCTTTTAAAAACCGCTGATTATAATAAAATAAATTCATTGTGTGCTGAGCTTTGTATTGCTATGGAAAAAATAGTAAAAAACAGGAAAAAGAAAATTATCATAAATCGTTTTAAATCCATGTTTACGGTGTTTTTTACAGATAAACCTGTTATGAATTATGATTTGGCCGCCCAGGCGTCGGCGAAAAAATATGCGGAATATTTTTCTAAAATGCTGGCAAATGGTATTTATTTTACCCCGTCGCAATTTGAATCAAATTTTTTATCTTTTGCGCATACAAAAAAAGATATAGAATATACTATAGAGGTATTTGACAGGATAATAACACATAGCTAATTTGGGGATTAACAAATGTTTAATATAGGGATGCCGGAATTAATTCTAGTTTTTTTTGTTGCTTTGCTTGTTTTTGGCCCGCGTAAGCTTCCTGAGGTTGGACGGATGTTGGGCAAGGCAATGCGTGAGTTTAAAAAAGCCGCGGATGATTTCAGAGAGGCTATAAATCAGGAACCTCCAGAGGAATTAATTAAGGAAGTAGAAGATAAGCTGAAAGAAAATGAGGCAGAACTTAAAAAAGAAGGGAAGGGCTCGCTTGGATAAGTTACTTCCATATGTTATGGATAAACCTCTTTCCGTAATGGATCATTTAGAAGAACTGCGGAATCGGATTCTTTTTTCTTTAGCGCTTATCCTTTTATGTACAGGGCTTGCCTATAGCTTTATTTCTCAGATTATGAACTTTTTAGTTAAGTCTATAGGCATTCTTTATTTTATGAGTCCGACAGAAGCTTTTTGGGTCCAGGTGAAACTGGCGATGTTTGTTGGCTTATACTGTGCTTTGCCTTTTATCTTCTACCAGATCTGGAAATTTGTGGAGATAGGGTTAAAGAAGAACGAAAGAAAATATGTTTTGCCTCTCAGTATTGTCAGTTTTATCCTTTTTACATTGGGCGGAGCCTTTTGCTATTTATTCGTTATCCCGGTTGCCGTAAAATTTTTACTCTCATATGGAAGTTCAACACTGCTTCCGATGATCTCTGTGAGTAAGTATTTATCTTTTATCGGCTGCTTGGTGTTTGCTTTTGGCCTCACGTTTCAGCTGCCGCTGGTTTTAATGTTTTTAGCAAGAATGGGGATAGTCAGCTGCGTTTCTTTACGTAAATTCAGGCGCTTTGCTATACTGGGCAGTTTTATTATCGGAGCAGCCCTGACGCCTACTCCGGATATGGTAAATCAAACACTCCTGGCGCTGCCGATAATTGTTTTATATGAAATAAGCATATGGTTGATTAAGATTTTCGAAAAAAAGAAGGAGGTATGAAGTGGGTAGATTTGGAGTCCCGGAACTTGTACTGATATTATTGATTCTTTTATTGCTTTTTGGTGCTAGCAAACTTCCTGAAATTGCTCGTTCCCTGGGACAGAGCATAAATGAATTCAAGAAGTCCATGAGTAGTAAAGACGATAATTCTAAAGAAGGCGAAAATAAGTAAACCTAATCGTAAATATTAGGCTCTAAAGTTAGAGGATTTTCATATAATGAAAAACCCTCAGGCTGTACTTGCTTGAGGGTTTTTACTATGTTTTGATTTTACGGATTCTATTGCCAGTTATAATTTTTATTTGAAGAGTCTTCTTCCTGTTTGCCTTTTTTTGTTGGGATCTGTTTGCGCCGTCTTTGGCTAGAGGTATGTTGCTGTGTTTGCGCTAATTGTGCTCTTAGTTTTTCGATCTCCGTGCGCATATGTGCGTCTTTTGTTTTTAAGACCAGTAGTTCTTCTCCCAGAGCAAGATTAGTATTTTTTAAAGACTCTGCATCTTTTGCCAGCTCTTCAATACTGGTGATCTTACCCATGGCAGAGGTAGTAGCTTTTTCTATTGTCTGTTTCATTGCCTCGTTTTTTTCCGTTTCAATAGCAAGGCTTTTCTTTAAAATCCTTTCCGAATGCGCAAGTGTTGAAAGGCGATTGCGAGTCTCTTTTAAATCATTAACAATAGCACTATTCGCTTGTATCAGTTTTTCTAGTTTGCTTTCAAGCGACCCGCTCTTAACCAATTCTACTTTTTTTCGTGAATTAGATCCGATTGCCCAAAGCAAACTAATAATCGCACTAACAAGCAATAATAAAAGAAGCTTGCGTTGAATTGACTCTTTCATTAGCTTATTTCACTTCTGTTGACTTATTCTTTATTATTGTATCGGGTAGAATCGTGATCTCCACGCGTCTGTTTTGTTCTCTGCCCTCTGCGGTATTATTGGACTGTACTGGCCTGAATTCACCGTATCCTACAGCAGAAAGCCTTTCTGGATTAATGCTTCTATTATCAATTACATAGTGTAAAACGCTTGTAGCTCTAGCTGTGGAGAGTTCCCAGTTGGATTTCCATTCAGACTTTGTAATCGGTATATTGTCTGTGTGTCCTTCTATGGCAATATTTCTGTTTTTTACCTGACCATTGAGCACATTTGCTACTCTATTTAATATAGAGTAAGCGCCTTTTTTTATAAAAGCCTTCCCGGAATCAAATAGAATTTCGTCAACAAAAGTTATTACAAGTCCCTTGTTGAGCATTTCTAAATGAACCTGTTTTTCTTCAATCTCTTTCTTGAGCTTTTCTTCAAGCTCATCTCTCGCTTGCAGTAGTTCAGCGCGGGCTTTTTTCTCTTCGGCAAGTCTTACGGCCAAATCATCAATTCTATCTAAATCGCCAGGGCTTCTTTTTTGTAAAATTATGGAACATCCAGTAAGACTAATTAATAATGCTATGACGACAAAATATTTAAATTTGCTTGTCATACATCCCTCCTCAGCGCGGCGATTATATTATTCGCCTTTGGTTTTGGTTAATCAATATAAATTTTTAATTTTTCCCAAGTCTTTGCTCCGACAATACCGTCTATTGTCAGATTATATTTTTTTTGGAAAGCCTGAATTGCTTTTTTTGTTTTTGGCCCCAGCTTGCCGTCAATCGGTCCAATATTGAAACCAGCATTTGTAAGCGCTTTTTGAATGTCAGTAAGTCGATAACTGTTTTTTTGTGCAGTTACATCCTTGCCGACAGCCGGTATTACTTCAGGAGCCGAAACATGAACACTTGATTTTAGTTTTTTCCGCTCACTCGAAAGCAACTCAATATTTGCTTCTGGTTTGCTGATTATTTCTATCTCAGGCAATACAAATGTTTCTTTTTCTGCCTTATTATCGCCAGATGGCCGCTGACTCATTGCTGAGGCTTGGGGGATAATACCGCCCGTGAATATGGCAGAAAATAAAAGTAAAATAATTGCAAAAAATAATATCTTTTTCAAGCTTTTTTCCCTGGAGGTTATGAACCAGAAAGTAATCTAAATATTATCACTTTTAAGCGTTAAAGTCAAGTTTCCTGAATTCGTGAAATCTATTTCTATTATTGTGGGGCATGGTGTGCTGCAAAATTTATAACTATGCACCACGAGTAGGCTTGCGTCCATGATTTGCTTTTTTTGATTTCCACTTTAATTTGCCTTTTCGGCTTCTTTTTGCCATTATAAATTTCTCCTTCTGATTTTCATATTATATATAGTGTGTTAAAAAAGCACTTTTGTCAATTGACAATTAAAAATAACCTGTTTTCTCTAACCAGAAGCTGTTGCTGTAAGCGTAAGATCAGAGCGTTCGCCTTTTTTATAAAGTTGAGTGCCTAAAGCCGCAATCATGGCGGCATTGTCAAGACAAAGAGCAGGAGAGGCTATCAAAACTTTAATTTTCTCTTTTTTGCCCTCTTCTCCAAGGCGTTGTCGCAGGTAGCTGTTACAAGCTACTCCTCCGCCGATTGATAGTGTTTTAATTTTGAATTTTTTGCAGGCTGCGATGCTTTGTCTTGTTAGGGATTCTACGACTTCGCTTTGAAATGCATAAGCAATTTGAGCTTTTGTTTTCTTATCTTTTTTTTTGATCTTTTTCCATGCATAAAGCACGCTTGTCTTAATTCCGCTGAAGCTAAAATCAAAACTGTTTTTAAATTGCGCGCATTTAAAACTATATGGTGAGGCGTTGATACTTTGTGCTAGCTTGTCTATCACTGGTCCTCCAGGGTAGGGTAGCTCCAGCATTTTTGCGACCTTGTCATATGCTTCACCTGCGGCATCATCTCTGGTACGGCCGATTATTTCTATTTTATCAAAATCCAGAACAAGCGCTAAGCTGCTGTGTCCACCCGATGCAACTAAACCTATAAACGGAAAACTGAAGCTACCTTTTTCCAAAAAAGGAGCGAATAAATGGGCTTTAATGTGATTTATGCCCAGTATTGGCTTTTTTAATCCAAAGCTCAATGCCTTGGCAAATGATACACCCACTAATAGTGAGCCCATAAGGCCTGGCGTATGAGTAACGCAAATCAAATCTATATCAGATAAGCCTAGATTTGCTTTTTTTAAGGCTTTTTTTGTTACCGGAGCAATGTATTCAAGATGAAAACGGGATGCGATCTCAGGAACAATCCCTCCGAATTTGCGATGCATGTGAATGCTTGAGCTGACGCAGGAAGATAGAACTTTTTTGCCGTCTTTAAGCACAGCAGCAGCTGTTTCATCACATGATGTTTCAATTCCAAGTACGATCATTTTATTCCTTGTTTAGCTCAGATGGCTTTGTTTGATGAAGTAAATCGGATAGATAAATGAACCGGAATCCATCTTTTTTAAATTCAGGAATGATCTCTTTCAAGACATCCATAGTAAGTTCCTTAGCGTGCCCGATAGCAATGACACTTCCTTTTTTTGCCGCGATATTTTTTGCTCTTTGCAGCTGTCCTCGGATATGATCTTTAGTGTTTATATTATCTATAAAAATATCGCGCCTGAAAAAGCGTATTTCTTTTTGTAATGCTATTTGAGGTGTAAGAGTTTTATTTGAAGTATAGCTGTCTAGAAAATAAAGGCCCTTTTCTTTGACTTGATCAAAGAGAATATTTAAGACATATTCGCTCTCTGTTGCTTTTGAGCCCATATGATTATTTATGCCTTTTAAATTAGGAATATTCTCTATGTCGTCTTTAATTATATTCGTGATTTCCTCTTTACTCATTGACGTGAAAATAGTATTTTTCTCGAGCGGATGCCTTTCGGCGTTATGAGGTTCAAGCGGCAGATGTAATATTACCTCATGGCCGTTTTTAGCTGTCATTTGCGCGATTTTTGTTGAATAGGGCAGATGAGGTAGTATTGCATATGTTAAAGGAATATCCAGTTTAAGCGATTTGTCTAAAACCTTATCGCTATAACCCCAGTCATCGATGACTAAAGCGATATTGGCTAAAGCTATTTTTTGCCTTAGAATGAGCCGGTAAAGTTTTAAATCTTTATAAAAGAATTCCATGGCAAGAACATGTTCTTTTTTTGTTTGTTTTTTTTGGATTTTCCGTAGCTTAAGTGGTTCAAAGGCCTTACTGGTCATAAAAACACTTTTAATCTCTGAGAGAGACAGGCTCTGAGGCAGTAGAAATTCTCTTTCTATTGATTGAGCCTTTCTCCTGAAAGCCAAAACGCTGTTATGCGTGGTTTTAAGGGGTGCATTGGTGTTGACTTTGTATTGAAGAAGGATTAGGTTTACCGCTTTTTCGCATTCGAACGTAAAAGTAGAATAATCTTTTTTTCTCAAAGTAAAAACAGCCAGGCAAATGACAGCAATAACGCCAAGAGTAATTATAAAACTAAGTTGCTTTTTTTTCATTTGAATTCTAGGGAATATGATGGTTTTATCGTTGATAAGTAAACTGATTTAATTAATTGTTTTTGGCAGTGCCTTGTATATCTTTATTCCGTTCATGAGATTAATAGCTGCTCGGAGCTGATTGTCATCTCTAATAAATTCATCTTCCTCTTTTTCGTCGAGATCTTCTTCGGGTATATCTTTAGGTTCAGGCTTCATATCATCAGGCAGTGTGTTATTTTCATTTTCTAAATTACTGTTTTCTTCCATTTTATCAAAAACATTTTTTTCTTTTTTTACTTGTATTTTTTCGCGGGGAAGTTCTGCCTGGACGCTTATGTCAGGGATAATGCCTATTTCATTAATTGTACGTCCCAGTGGAGTATAGTATTTAGCTGTAGTTAATCTTAATGCTGATCCGTCTCTCATCGGGATAACTGTTTGTACTGACCCTTTACCGAAGGAGGTTGTTCCTAGGATAATCCCTCTTTTATGGTCCTGTATGGCTCCAGCTACAATCTCAGATGCTGATGCCGATCCGCCGTTAATCATAACGATAAGAGGAATATCCTTAAAAGCTGTCTTTCCTGTGGCTCTGTATTCAATATTCTGGTTTTTCTCCCGGCCTTTCGTATATACAATGAGTTTGCCGGTCGGCAAAAATTCACTAACAGTTTCGACAGAAGATATCAGTAATCCGCCAGGGTTATTTCTCAGATCAAAGATAAGGCTGTCCATGCCGCTTTTAGACAGTTCTGCTAATGCAAGGTCAAGGTCGCTTTTGGTTTTTTCGGAGAAATCAGTAAGTTTTATATACCCGATATTATCTTTTAAAAGCTGTGCTTTTCTTACTGCTTTGATCTCAATAATATCACGAGTGACAATTATTTCTTTAAAGATTTCTCCTGATTTACGCATTATAGTTAATCTGACATCGGTTCCGGGTTTGCCCCTGAGAAGCTTAACTGCTTCGGTCAGGGTCATGTCTTTAGTTATCTTATCTTCAATTTTAACGATGCGATCCTGAGGCTGGAGTCCTGCTATATCAGCTGGGGTTCCGTCAAGAGGCGTGATTATCGTAAGCAGGTTATCTCGTATAGTGATCTCAATCCCCAGGCCTCCAAATTCACCTTCAGTTTCTACTTGTAATTCTTTGAATGTATCCGGATCCATAAACTGACTGTAAGGATCCAGAGCGGAAAGCATTCCCTTCAATGCCCCGTAAATTATATCTTTTGAAGCAACTGTTTCAACATAGTCATGCTGGATAGCAGTAATGGCATCAGAAAATATTTCAATTTGATGATAAAGGTCATCTTTTGGTGTTTTCGGCTTTGCCTCGGCCGACTCGCTTATAAGAAACATCCCAATACACATAGAAAGAACAATCAATATAGATATTTTTTTGCGTAACATTTTAATCCTCCAGCTTTTTTTTGATCAAGGAATTTAATATCTGCGGATTTGCTTTTCCGCGGGTCTTTTTCATTACCTGTCCGACAAGAAACATGAGTGCTTTCTCCTTGCCGTTTTTTACTTCTGCAACTACTTTTTCAAATTCATGAATGACTTCTTCAATTACCGATTCGATTTCGTCGGTATCGGTGATCTGGTTTAGATTTTTCTCCTGAATTATTAGCGAAGCATCTTTACCCGTTTCCATCATTTGCGGCAGAATCTGCTTACCGATCTTGCCGCTTATTGTATTGTTATCAATCAATTCTAGCATAGCAACTAATTTTTTAGTAGGCAATACTTCTTTTAATTTCTTTATGGGGAGGTTATTTGTGTTTAAGTAGTTCATGATATCGCCCATAAGCCAGTTGCAGATAATTTTTGGCTTTTTGTAGATTTTAGCAGCATTTTCAAAATAAATCGCCATTTGTTTCTCAGCGCTTAATATGCCGGCGTCATAGTCACTCAATAAATAATCCTTTATTAATCTATCTTTTTTTGCTTGGGGAAGTTCGGGTAATTGCCTGCGGGCTTTCTCGATTGTTTCTTTTGCAATAATAAAAGGCACAAGGTCCGGGTCAGGTATATATCTGTAATCATGAGCTTCTTCTTTGCTGCGCATGGATAATGTTTTTTGATTGGCTTCATCCCAAAGCCTGGTTTCCTGTATGATTTTTCCGCCTTCAAGTAGAGTTTTTTCCTGGCGGATTATTTCATAATTCAGGGCATCGCGAACCCCTTTGAATGAGTTCATGTTTTTTATTTCCGCTTTTGTCCCAAGAGTCGTTTGCCCCAGGGGCCTTAAAGAGATATTTGCATCGCAGCGCAGACTTCCTTTTTCCATGTCACAATCAGAGACCTCCAGGTATTCCAGGATACTCTTAAGTTGAGTAAGATAAGTGTAAGCCTCAGATGCTGAACTTATATCCGGCTGAGTGACTATTTCAATCAAAGGTGTGCCTGTGCGGTTTAAATCCACAAGGCTTGCATCTTTTGTGTGCATAAGCTTTCCGGCATCTTCTTCCATATGAGCGCGTAGAATGCGGATTTTCTTTTGTCCTGCTTCAGTGCTTATTTGCAGATATCCATTGGATGCAAGCGGTCTATCATATTGAGTTATTTGATAATTTTTAGGAAGATCAGGGTAGTAATAATGTTTTCTGTCGAATTTTAAAAAATTTGCAACTGTACAATCAAGCGCTAGGGCAACGCGAATTGAATATTCTAAAAACTTAACATTTAGCACGGGCAATACACCGGGCAGTCCCAGGCATACTGGGCATACCTGTGTGTTAGCGGGTTTGCCGAATTTTATGGCGCAGCCGCAGAAGGCTTTTGTATTAAGATCCATTTGTACGTGGACTTCAAGTCCGATCACTGTCTCATATTGCATGATATAGTTAATATCCTTTTTAGTAGCGAGTAGCAAGTAGAGAGAAGAATTAAATCAAAAGCTGATGAGATGATTTTGATTTATAGTTAGTATTTTACTCAACTTCTTTCTGTAATTATATTATTTTTAATAATTGTTTTTTTGTTGCTTGCTACTTGTTACTTTCTACTTTCTACTTGCATTCCAGGGATGCGTGTATGCCAATTGGTTACTTGTTGATAAGCATGTGCTACTTTAAAAAGCATCTCCTCATCAAAGGGCTTGCCCAGGATTTGTAATCCTACAGGAAGCTTGTTTTTAGTAAAACCGCAGGGTACAGATATCGCGGGTATTCCGGCCAGATTTGCGGAGATCGTAAAAATATCCGATAGGTACATGGACAGAGGATCATTTGATTTTTCTCCGATCTTAAAAGCCTGGGTCGGAGAAGTGGGAGTAACAATACAATCAAAATTTTTAAATGTCTTGGAAAAATCTTCAGCGATTTTTGTTCTGACTTTCAATGCCTTTAAATAGTAGGCATCATAATAGCCGCTGGATAGAACATAGGTGCCCAGCAAAATACGTCTTTTTGCTTCATCGCCAAACCCCTCACCGCGGGTTTTGCAATACATGTCAATAAGCGCACTTTCAGTTTTTTTATTTATGTTTTTTGTTCTGTGGCCATAATGCATGCCGTCAAATCTTGCCAGATTTGAGCTAGCCTCTCCTGGGGCTACGATATAATAAGTTGCTACGGCATATTCTGTGTGCGGCAGGCTTATCTCCTCAATGTGAGCTCCAAGTTTTTTTAACGTATCGATTGCTTTGGTAAGTGCATTGCTGACATCAGGGTCAATGCCTGAAATAAAATACTCTTTTGGGATGCCGATCCTTATTCCTTTAATATCTCCGGTAAGGCTTTTTAAAAAATCCGGCACAGCCATGTTTACGCATGTGGTGTCCTTTTTGTCATAGCCGCTGATAATATTCATAAGCAAGGCTGCGTCTTCAACATTTTGAGTCAGGGGCCCGATCTGGTCAAGGCTTGAAGCAAAGGCGATCAATCCATAGCGCGATACCCGGCCATAAGTAGGTTTTAGTCCGACTACTCCGCAGAGAGAAGCGGGTTGTCTTATCGAACCGCCTGTATCAGAGCCTAATGACCATGGGGTAAGGCGAGCGGCAACTGAAGCAGCTGATCCGCCGCTTGAACCTCCGGGAGCACAATCTGTGTTCCAGGGATTACGGGTTGGTCCATAGCATGATGTTTCACACGATGATCCAAAAGCAAACTCATCCATATTTAACTTTCCCAGGATTATAGCGCCTTCTTCTTCTAATTTATCAATAACCGTTGCATTATATGGCGGTCTAAAATCCTTGAGGATTTTAGAAGCGCAGGTGGTTAGCTGATCGCGCACACAGAAATTATCCTTAACAGCAATGGGCAGGCCTTTTAATTTACCGCCTTTTATTTTTTTTGCTTTGCGTATGACTTCATCCGGGTCAATATGAATAAAAGCGTTTAGCTTTTTATCTATTGTTTCGATACGCTTTAAATAAGCAATCGCAACTTCCTCAGGGCTGATCTCATTATTTGAAAGCAGCTTTAAAAGTTCATGTGCAGTAAGTTTAGTTAATTCCATAATTTTGTTTTTTCTCTCAATACTCAATCCGCAATACTTGATACGGTTTTTTTATATTATCTTTGGCACTCTGAAGTGACCATCCTCTTGCTCGGGGGCATTGCTTAATGCCGCCTGGTTTTCAAGCGAGGGAGTGTTTTCGTCTTCTCTAAATACATTATTCAACTCAAGGGCATGACTGGTCGGCGCAGTGTTTTCTGTGTCCAGCTGATTAAGTTTTTCAATATAAGTCAATATCCGGTCCAGCTGTGAAGTAAAATCATCCAAGCTGGAATCTTCAAGCTCTATCCGGGATAGTTTTGCGACGTATTTTACAGTATCTTTATCAATAGCCATATTATTTCCTTTAAGTTGTTTTGGAAGAATAGTATAACACGAGAGAAATGAATTTGTCAAAGCAAGAGTCATTTGGTGAGAAGACTTAGTTTTAGGGAAAAAACTATATAATTTTATATTATTTTCTCATTGCAAGAGTTGGTATTGTTAAATATACAGTAGAATATTCACGTTAATTGATAAAGCATAGCGTATATGATAAAATTATACTTGAGTTCTAACTTAAAATAATCGAGTTTAAAAGAAGAAGTAATGAGTAAAGGAACTGTGTTTACTGTTGGATTGATTGTGTTTTTGTCTGTCAATAATGTTTGGGCTGCATATATAGGCGGTCCGCTTAAAATTTTAGGTAAAGGGAATTGGGATTTTACTTTGGAATCCAGTAATATTGGAGACAGAGATCTTGTCTCTCCAAAGTCTACTAATCAAACAACAACCGGAGTTGTTCGTGAACGAACTTTTATTGATGCTAAGGTTGCGTATGGGGTTCTTGATGCATTGGATATATATTTTAAAATTGGAAGCTCTGAACTGGAACTGGATACAAAATGGGCTGATGGCAGCAGGACAAAGTTAAAATATGACGAAGCGAATTTGTTTGGTGGAGGGGTAAAGTATATTTATACTGCAGATAATGGCTTTTTATTTGGCGGTGATTTGCAGTTTATATTGCAGCAGGGCAATGAGGTGCAGGAAATAACCGAGGGAAGCATAAAAGCAGTTATAACGAAAAAAGGAGAAGCTGAGTTTAATGAATATCAGCTGAGCTTTTTTGCGGCAAAAAGCATGAGTTAACGGATAATATAATCGTATTACCTTATGCAGGTATATTATTTAACGTAGTGGATTTTTCATCTGAGCCCTTAGCATATAATACCTGGCCCTGGGGTTATACAATTTCCTCCTTTGAGCTTGAAGAAGACGATAATGTTGGTTTATTTTTAGGCGGGGATATTGTTATAAATAAGCGATTATTTCTAAGCATAGAAGCACATTTTATTACTGATGAGTCAATTTTCGGATCGCTGAGTTATAAATTCTAGTTTAACCAATATTCAACCTTGTAGGTTGAATATTGGGTGAGTAGCTGAATGTTTAGAGTAAGGAGCTATAATGAAAGGCCAAACATATCATATAATGAATAAAAGCATTGCTGGATTTAAAATTTTTAATTCTAAAGGTGATTTTTTACGCATGTTGAACTTGCTTAGATTTCATCAAAAAGAACAAATGCCAATAAATTTTCATAGTTTTAATGAAGCACTTAAAGCTAAGAAAAAATTCAGAAAAGAAATTAATTTAGAAAATTTGCACAATGCGGTTATTGTAATTGCTTATTGTCTTATGTCGATACATTTGCATTTTGTTTTGCAGGAAGTGAAAAAAAATAGCATCTCTCGGGTGATGATTAATATTCTTAATAGCTATACCAAGTATTTTAATATTAAACATGACCGAAAAGGGCCCTTGTGGGAGGGGAGATTAAAAAAAGTCCTGATTGAAGATGATGAACAACTGTTTAAAAAAGCAACAGAGCCCCTGACGTCATGGCCGAATTAGCAGGCTTGACAGGGATATTTTTTGTAAGTATAATATTATCAAGCGTTGATTTAAAATATGGATAGGACATTAAAATGGAGTTTTGTTGTTTCTTGTAGATTTTTTTGTCTCTTTTGAAAACTCCTGAACTAGATGTCCTAGGTGTTGTTTTTTCTTAAAACAGCATTTAAGCTTTGAATTGTTTTCAGAAAGAGGGCAAATGATACTAAAAGATAAAATCGTTGTGGTTACCGGCGGTACGCGCGGAATCGGGAAAGCTATTGTTGAGACCTTTGCTAAAGAAGGGGCTCAAGTTTTTTTTACTTACCTTTCAAATGAAACACTTGCCAGAGAAATCCAAACAAATCTCAAAAAAGAACAAGCTAAAGCTAAGGGATATAAGCTTGACGTAACAGATAATGTAGAAGTAGATAAGTGGAAAGAAGGCATCTTAGATGAATACGGCAAAATCGATGTTCTTATTAATAATGCCGGGATCACTAAAGATAAGGCTTTGGCCATGATGAGCAAGGCCGACTGGGATGAAGTGATAAATACTAATCTAAACGGCCTTTTTAATATAACGAAATCCTTTATTGTAACTTTTCTTAAGCAAAGACAGGGCAATATCATAAATATCAGTTCGCTTAGCGGTATTATCGGCATATCAAGACAGACTAACTATTCTGCTTCAAAGGGCGGGATGATTGCATTCAGCAAATCATTAGCAAAGGAAGTGGCGCCTTATAATGTCAGGGTTAATGTAATTGCCCCGGGATTTATTGATACAGATATGACCAAAGGTCTTAAGCGGGAATATGTGCAGCAAATGATACCGCAGATACCTTTAGGGCGGTTTGGCAATGTTGATGAGGTTTCTAAGGTAGCACTTTTCCTGGCAACAGAAAAATCAAGTTATATTACCGGACAGGTAATTCGTGTTGACGGCGGTTTGGGGATGTAGGGGTTTAAGGTAAAAGTAAAAAGGTAAAAGAATAGATTAGGGAAAAATGAAGAAAAAACGCATTGTTATAACAGGCATGGGGATTGTTTCTCCTTTGGGGATTGGCAGGGATGAGTTTTGGAAAAATCTTTTTGCCGGTAAGTCCGGGATAAGACTGATAACCCTTTTTGATACCAGTGAACTCAAGGTAAAAGTCGGCGGAGAAATAACTGATTTTAATCCGCATGAGATACTTAAAGAAAAACGATTCATAGATTTAGATAGGGCGACTTTATTATTATTGTCTGCTACCCAGATTTGCTTAGATGATGCCAAATTAGTGATTGATGATGATAATACTTATCAGACCGGGGTGTGTGTTGGGACAACCTTTGGAAGCCTGAGCAGTGTTTCAAAATATAATAGGGAGTCTATGAGCGAGGGGCCGCGCTTTGCCAATCCGAGTATTTTTCCAAGTACAGTAGGCAATGCACCGGCAAGTCGAGTTTCTATTAAATTTAAAATAAAGGGATTTAATACGACTATTTCAACGGGTATTGGCGCAGGTTTAGATGCGCTTGAATATGCCAGTGATTTTATCCGCCTTGACAGGGCGAGGCAGATACTGGTGGGTTCTTTGGAGGATTTTAATATTCAGGCTTTTATGGGGCTATACAAATTGAAATATTTAAGCGGATTGAAAAGCAATAGCCCTATTTCCTGTCCATTGGATAGGCACAGGGATGGAATTGTTTTTTCTGAAGGGGCGACAATGTTTGTTTTACAAGATGCTAAAGAAGCAGCTGATAGACAAAATGATATTTATGGGGAGGTGCTGGGGGCTGGTTCGACTTTTGATCCTGCGCGGTTTTACCGTTATAATCCCAAAGGCGAAGGAATGAAACAGTCTATGCAGATAGCTCTGGAAGACGCGGGCATAGGATGTGAGGATATTGATT
Organism: uncultured Planctomycetia bacterium; assembly: GCA_964437495.1. Classification (GTDB taxonomy): domain Bacteria; phylum Omnitrophota; class Gorgyraeia; order B26-G9; family B26-G9; genus JAGLQQ01. The sequence continues at coordinate 14,934 of CAYTGV010000028.1, forward strand.
GCATACTGCTTAATGCCAATTCAACCAGAGGAGCGGACGCGATCGAGACATTGGCAATTAAAGAGGTCTTTGGTGCAAAAGCAAAAGACATACCGGTTACAGCCATAAAATCTATGCTAGGAGAATCTCTGAGTAATGCAGGCGGAGCGGCAATTGCCGCGGCTTTAGGTGTTTTAGAAAAAGGATTGATCCCGCCTACGATAAATCTAAGGGAAAAAGACAAGAATTGTGATCTTAATTGTATTACTGCTGCAAATTATAAAAAGAGGGTTTCTAAGATATTAGTCAATAGCTTTAGCCCGAACGGGAAAAATACAAGCGTGATAATCGGAAGATATAAAAAATGAAAAAAAAGAAAAACAATGCGAAAAGGATTGTGGTCACAGGCCTGGGCGTGATTTCTTCAATTGGCATAGGCCGGGGTAATTTTTGGGAAAATTTATTAAAAGGAAAATCTGGCATTTCAGAAGTTGACGCCTTTGATACATCCGAGCACTCTACACATTTTGGCGGACAGATAAGAAATTTTGATGTAAAAAAATTCCTAAGCAGTAAAAAAGCAGGAATAATGGGCAGGGCCTCACATTTGGCTATATCTGCAGCAAAGCTGGCATTTTTGGATGCTGGATTGGATATTAAGAAAATAGACAGCAAACGCACTGCTGTTATGATGGGGACAACTGGCGGCGAATCACAAATAATAGATGATATGGACGCTGTTTGGGTGAAACATGGTGTTGATGCTATAGCTAATTTATCAGTTATTAAATATCCGGTCAGCAATATTTCCGCCAATGTTGCGCTTGAATTTAAAATCAAGGGAAAGAACCGGATTTTTACTACTGCCTGCGCTGCCGGAAATTATGCCATAGGATATGGATTTGATCTTATGCAGCTGGGCAAGGCAGATATGGTTGTTGCCGGAGGTGCGGATGCCTTTTCCTATCTTTCCTTTACTGGTTTTAATCAGGTAAGGGCGGTTGCTCCGGAAATCTGTCAGCCCTTTGATAAGAACAGAAAAGGCATGATACCAGGAGAAGGGGCAGGAATATTGATCTTGGAAACGCTTGAATCAGCGAAAAAGCGCAAGGCAAATATATACGCGGAAGTCATGGGTTATGGCCTAAGCTGTGACGCATTTCATATGACCAATCCACAGGTTGAAGGCCTGTCAAGTTGCATGCAGAACGCGCTTGAGCGTACAGGCATAAGTGCTGATGATGTGGATTATATCAGCGCGCACGGCACAGGGACAAGGCTGAATGACAGGGCAGAAAGTGCGGCAATAAACAAAATTTTTAAAAACAGAAAAGTAGCGGTCAGTTCAATAAAGTCAATGCTTGGGCATACCATGGGCGCGGCATCAGCTATAGAGGCGATTGTCTGCTGTATGGCGATAAAAGAGGGCATATTACCGGCGACAATAAATTATGAAACACCGGATGAGGAATGCGATATTGATTGTGTTGCGAATATTGCAAGAAAGCAGGAGGTAAATATTGCCTTAAATAATGGCTTTGCTTTTGGCGGTAATAATGCCTGTTTAGTTATGAAGAAAGTTAAAGATCAATAATTTAATAAACTATGAAAGCGAGGATAAATATGGCAGATGTTGCAGAGATATTAGGGCAGGAAATAAGGGAAATGATCGCTGAGATCAGCGGACGCGAAGTTGAGGAGATCAAGCCTGAGGTGAATTTTGAAGAGCTGGGGGTTGATTCAATTAAAGCCATAGAGATAACAGTTGCAATAGAGAAGAAATACAAGATCAGGGTTAAGGATGAGCAGGTTGCTCAGATAACAACTGTTGCCAAGGCAATAGAGGTGGTTAAAGAGGCATTAGAGAAAAAATAATCATGGCTAAAAGGCAAACAATATTTTTGACAGGGGCTACAGGGATTTTAGGGTCTTA
>CAYTGV010000029.1:0-15846 GCA_964437495.1 uncultured Planctomycetia bacterium
ATGAAGAATAAGAAGACAATTGTTCGCATATCAAAATATAAGAATGCATTGAAAAGATTTAAAATGCTGGGGTTATCAAGAGTATTTTCAGATAACCTGGCTGAAGCGGTGGGTGTATCCTCTATTCAAGTGAGAAAAGATTTTTCTCTATTTGGCATTACTGGAAATAAAAGAGGCGGATATCCGATCGATGCGCTTATGGAGCAGCTACGCAGCGTATTAGGGAAGCAGGATATTAAAAAAGTGATAATAGTCGGCGTGGGTAATATGGGAGCTGCTTTAATCCGCTATAATGGTTTTGAAAGGGAGCTTATAAATATTGTTGCCGGTTTTGACAGTGATACAGCTAAGTTATCCCCGCATGCGCCGATTCCGATTTTACATATTGATAAGCTTGAGAATTTTGTTAAAGACAATGCGATTAAAATAGGTATAATTGCTGTGCCGGATATGGCGGCACAGCGTATTGTTGATTGTATGATCGGGGCAGGGATAAAAGGGATTTTGAATTTTGCCTCAATTAGACTGAATGCGCCTGAGGGGTGTTTTATTAATTCGGTTAATCTTATCCCTGAACTAGAAAGCGTAATCTATTTTACCAAGGATGAGGAAAAAAAATGAAGATGAGGACCTTTAAATCAAAACTGATCGAATCTTTTGCCTTGATCATTATTTTTATCGGCATTGCTTTGTCGATTTTGGGATTTTACGTTATAAAAAATGATGTTATTAAAAGAGCCCAGCAACAGGTGCGTAAAGACCTGCATACAGCACGTTCTGTTTATCAGGATATAATTTATTCCATAGAAAATTCTTTTTCACTGCTGGGCGGATACAAGGAAATACTGCAAAAGAAAGATAAAATAGATGTGGATTATCTTGTGTTTACCGAAAACCTTGCTGATTTAAAAAGTGAGATCGCCATCAGTGCCCTGAAACAGAGAAAAGGAGTCGGCGGCACAAGGATAATCCATCAGGAAGAATTAGCGCAAATGAGTACAGAAATAAATATACGCTCGCAGTTAAAGATAAAAGATACAATGAACTCAACTCCCACGCAAAGGGAACATTTGGAAGAGGCTATGGCTCTGGAATATGCTAAGCCGGTTTTTAATAATAAAGGAGGCATTAGCGGTGTTATTTATGGAGGAAAGATTATTAACGGCAGTTTTGATCTTGTGGATAAAATCAGGAACCTGGTTTTTGAAAATAAACTCTATAAGGGTAAGTCACTGGGAACAGTAACTATTTTTCAGTCGGATGTTCGGATTGCTACTAATGTGATTGATGAAAAAGGTATGCGAGCAGTAGGCACGCGGGTTTCTAAAGAGGTTTATAATGCAGTGGTAAACAACCGTAAGATGTGGGTAAACAGGGCCTTTGTTGTTACCGATTGGTATCTGACTGCCTATGAGCCGATTAAGAATATTAAAAATGAGGTTATTGGCATTCTTTATGTGGGAACACTTGAGAAACCGTTCAGGATGAGAGAAAGACAGCTTTTTCTTAGTCTTCTGGGGATTATCTCCGGGGCAGGTGTTTTGGCAGGTCTGCTGGCAGTTTTGCTTATATCTGCGATGAATAAACCCATACAGAAACTGCTTAAAGCTAATTTGAAGCTGTCTAAAGGCGACCTGCATTACCGATTAAAGGATGACAGCTCAATTACTGAGTTGCAGCTTTTACATACGGCCTTTAATGCTATGGCTGATAAACTGCATGATCGAGAGCTAAGCCTGCGCAAGAGTAATGAAAAACTTGAGAATACAAATAAGGACTATCTTGATCTCGTCGGATTTGTTTCGCATGAGTTAAAAGGAATTCTTTCATCCCTTGTGCTCAATATTTATAATCTTAGTAAGGAATTGCTTGGGCCGATGAATGAGTCTCAGAAAAAAACATTGAGCTCGGTTTCGCGTAATCTGGATTATTTAAATGCCATAGTGGTCAATTTTTTGAACTTAAGCCGGATTGAGAAAGATGAGATGGCTTTGAAGAAAACCAAGGTATATCTTAAAAAAGACGTGATTGATGCGGCGGTTGAATCGTTTTCTCGTTTGGCGCAGGACAGGGAGATAAATCTTAGTAATGATGTATCAGAAGCAATTTCTCTTGACTTAGACCGAGACCTGATGATAATTGTGTTCAATAATCTGATCTCTAATGCCTTGAAATATGGGGTGACTGGAGGTCAGGTGCAGATAAAGGCAGAAGAAAATAAAGCTAATGAATTAATCATAGAGGTATATAATGATGGAGAGCCGATAGCTCCTATGGATGTGGATAAATTGTTTAAAAAATTTTCCCGGCTGAATTATGCAGGGATGGCTAAGGTAAAAGGTACGGGGATAGGGCTTTTTATAACTAAGCGTATTATTGAGCAGCATGCAGGCAGCATTCGAGTTGAGCCGCGCACAGGCGGTAATGCATTTATTATTTCATTAAAAGCAAACAATTAATAAAAAACAGCTATTTTTATTAATGAGAATAAATTGCTAAGATTATTAAAAGATCACAAAGGTTCTTTCAATTTCACCAAAAATAAGAAAGAACCATAAAACATAAGGAAGGCGTTTATGTGTTTGAAAAGAGTATTGATAATTGATGATGATGATGATTTTGTGGAGGCGACAAGGCTTTTGCTTGAGGCTCAAGGATATGCTGTGATCACTGCATCAAACGGCCAGGATGGATTTGCTAAGGTTAAGCAGGAATCTCCGGATATTGTATTGCTGGATATGATGATGAGCTATAAGAACGAGGGCTTAGATGTTGCAAAGGCTATAGCAGATGATGCGGCAAGTAAGGATATCCCGATAATTATGATCACTGGAGCAATCAAGGGCGCTGAGACTGCTCTGCGCATGGCCCAGGAAAAGAACAATCTGACAGTTAAGAAGATACTGGAAAAGCCGGTTAAGCCTGAAGAGCTGCTCGCCCAGATGAACAATCTGTTTGGGGAAAAGGAAGAATCTCATACCGAGATGCGCAAAGAGTTGGAGCATTTAGCTGGAAAATGGAAGGGGAAAAAGGGGAATTTGATAATGATTCTGCATGCGGTGCAGAACCATTATGGTTATGTGCCCAGGGATGTTGCTTTTGAACTCTCAAGAATAATCAATCTGCCGATGGCGCGCATATATGAGGTTATTACTTTTTACAGTTACTTTAAGCTTAAAGCTCCGGGAAAGAATCAGATATCTCTATGTATGGGTACAGCCTGTTATTTAAAAGGAGCACAGCAGATATTAAAGGAGCTGACAAGAATATTAAAAATAGAAGAAGGCCAGACCACAGAAGACGGATTATTTCATTTGCAGGTAGTGCGCTGTCTTGGGTGCTGCGGGCTGTCGCCGGTTATGACCATAGGCGACAAGGTTTATGGCAAGATCAATGAAAAGGAAATAATGGAAATCCTGACCCCTTATATGAAAGAAGAAGGAGTTTTAGTATGAACAATAAAAATAAAAAAGCAAAAACTGACCTTGCGGCAATTAAACACAATAGGCAGGGCCGCAAAGGAGACTGGATCCGTGTGGGCCTGAGTACATGCGGTATTGCTGCGGGAGCGGATAAGGTATTTTCTGTATTAAAAGAGGAAGTTGCGAAAAGAAATCTGGATATCAGCGTGGAGCGATGCGGCTGTGTTGGGCAGTGTTATGCTGAGCCGCTTGTGGAGGTAGCGATAGCCGGCCTGCCGAGAGTGACTTATGGGCAGATAGATGCAAAAGACGCGGTAGCTATAATAGAAAGGCATGTTTGTAATAAAAAATTATTACAGGATAGAATCTATAAAATCTCTTAACTTTTAAATTAAGGTGAATCTAAATGGCAAAGGCAAAACAAAAAAATATAATATTGGTATGTGATACGGACAATAATTCTCTCACCCAGAAATTTTACGATCTATTTCTGAAGGAAATACATAATCAGGCAATAGAAGATAGCGTGCATATTGTACGTGCACAGGAATTGGGCCTGTTTAATAAGGGTATTGTAGTTAAAATAATTCCTAATGATATTATCTATGCGAATATTTCCGAAGATGATATTGCGGATATTGTAAAGCAGACAATAATAAAAGGAAAGGTCATCTCCAAGCTTAGTTGTCATGCGGAATCTAAGCAGCTAAAGCTTGTATTAAAAAATTGCGGGGCAATTGATCCGGAAAATATTGAGGATTATATAGCAAGTGATGGTTATCAGGGGCTAGAGAAAGTGTTAAATAAATACAGCCCCGATGATGCTATTAAAGAACTTAAAGTCAGTGCTTTGAGAGGCCGCGGAGGCGGGGGGTTTCCTACCTGGATGAAATGGAATTTTGCCAATAAAACAGCTGCTGATGAAAAATACATGATATGTAATGCCGATGAAGGTGATCCGGGGGCGTATATGGACAGAAGTGTGCTTGAGGGGGATCCTCATTCTGTACTGGAAGGAATGATAATTGGCGGTTATGTTATTGGCGCGCAAACCGGATATTTTTATATCCGGGCGGAATATCCGCTGGCTATTGAACGCGTACAAAAGGCAATTGACCAAGCCAGAGTTTACGGGATTCTTGGTGAAAATATATTGGGTAGTGGTTTTAGCTTTGATCTGGAGATCCGGCTTGGCGCCGGAGCATTTGTCTGCGGAGAAGAGACAGCGCTGATTGCTTCTATTGAAGGTAAAAGAGGCTGCCCTACGCCGCGCCCGCCATACCCCTCAGTATGCGGTCTTTGGGGAAAACCTACGGTGATAAATAATGTAGAAACACTGGCAAATATTCCCTCTATCTTTCGCAAAGGAGGAGAATGGTTTGCCGGCATTGGCAGCGAGACTTCAAAAGGAACAAAGGTATTTGCCTTGACTGGAAAGGTGAGAAATTCCGGACTAATAGAAGTTCCGATGGGAATTACTTTGAGAGAAATAGTATATGATATCGGAGGCGGAGTGCTGGGTAATAAAAAAGTAAAAGCTGTGCAGACCGGCGGGCCTTCGGGGGGGGTTATCCCTGAGGATTATCTGGATACTCCGGTGGATTATGAAAATCTGCAGAAACTTGGATCAATAATGGGCTCTGGCGGAATGATCGTTATGGATGAGGATGACTGCATGGTAGATATTGCTAAGTTTTATCTGCGGTTTTGCGTGGATGAGTCCTGTGGTAAATGTGCGCCGTGTCGTATCGGCGGAGTGCAGATGCTTGGCTATCTTAAAAAAATATCCCGCGGACAAGCAACACAGCAGGATATTTTGATGTTGGAAAAAATATGTAAGGCAATGCAAAAAGCATCACTCTGCGGCTTAGGACAGACAGCGCCGAATCCGGTTTTGTCCACTTTGAAATATTTTCGCCAAGAATATGATGAACATATAGATGAGAAAAAATGCCGGGCTAAAAAATGTACGGATCTTTTGCGCTACATGGTAAAGCCTGAGCGTTGTGTGGGATGCGGTTTGTGCGCGCGGGCATGTCCTGTCGGGGCTTTATCCCAAACTGTAGATAAAAAATATGTAATTGATCAGAAAAAATGTATTAAATGCGGTAAGTGTTTTGAAGTTTGTAAATTTGATGTGATAACACGGGAGTAATAAAATGATAAAGGCAAAAATAAATAATATTGAAGTGCAGGTGCAACCCGGAACAACTATCCTTGAGGCAGCTGAGAATATACAGGTGAAAATCCCGTCCTTATGCCGCCATCCGGATCTTAAACCCACAGGGGCCTGTGGTATTTGTATTGTAAGAGCTAAAGGCAGTAATAAAATGCTGCGTTCCTGCTGTACGCCTTTGGAAGAAAACATGGATATCATTACCCATGACCGCGAACTTCAGGAAATAAGGCGCAGTACGATTGAACTGATATTATCCAATCATCCCGATGATTGTCTGCAATGCGGACGCAATAATAATTGTGAGCTGCAGAAGTTGGCAGCTGATTTTGGCATAAGGGAGTTTCCCTTTCCTCAGTTTTTGCGCGATCTGCCCAAAGACAGCTCAACTGAAACTATTACGCTTGATCCGGAAAAATGCATTCTTTGCGGACGCTGTGTGCAGGTTTGCCAAGACGAACAGAACGTGTGGGCGCTTTCTTTCTTAGAAAGAGGCAATCAAACGAGAATTTCCGCGGCCGGCGATATTAAGCTGGGCGATAGCCCTTGTATTAAATGCGGGCAGTGTTCAGCGCATTGTCCAACAGGAGCAATATTTGAGTTTGATCAGACCCGGGCTGTTTGGGAGGCATTGTATAATGAGTCTAAATATTGTGTGGTGCAGATCGCTCCGGCGGTGCGTGTAGCCATAGGCGAGGCATTTGGATTCGAAGACGGCGCATTGCTTACAGGAAAGCTCTATGCGGCTTTGCGCCGGCTTGGATTTAAGGCGGTATTTGATACTAATTTCGGAGCGGATCTGACTATAATGGAAGAGGCCTCTGAGTTTGCAGAACGCTTTTTACATAAAAAAGGCAAGATGCCTTTGATCACAAGTTGCTGTCCTTCCTGGGTGGATTTTATGGAACGTTTTTATCCGGATATGATTGATTATTTTTCATCTGCAAAATCACCGCATGCAATGCTTGGGGTGCTTTCGAAGACATATTATGCGCAAAAAATAGGCGTGGAGCCAAAGAATATCTGCATGATTTCCGTGATGCCTTGCACATCTAAAAAGTATGAGATAAAGCGTTCTGATGATATGTTTGCATCTGGAGTGCAGGATGTTGATATTGTTTTGACCACCAGAGAAATTTCGCGTATGATCAAACAGGCAGGGATCGACTTTGCCAATCTGGAAGATGAAAAGGCGGATAATATTCTTGGTGAATATACTGGAGCAGGAACTATATTCGGAGCTACCGGAGGGGTCATGGAAGCGGCGCTTAGAACTGCGCATTATCTGGTGACCGGAAAAGAAGCGGCAAATATTGAGTTTCTGGATGTGCGGGGATTGACTGGAGTAAAAGAGGCAGATATAGAAATCGAAGGCACAAAGGTTAAGGTGGCCATTGCACATGGGATTGGGAATGTTGAGTGGGTTCTTAAAAAAATTCAAAAAGCCGTTGCCAATAAACAGGCATTGCCGTATCATTTTATTGAGGTAATGGCTTGTCCCGGTGGATGTGTGGGGGGAGGCGGACAGCCTTATGGGGTTACCGACCATTTACGCATGGTTAGAACACAGGGGCTATATAAAGATGACCGCGGTCAAAGATTGAGGTGTTCACATAATAACCCGTATATAAAGAAAGTCTATGATGAGTTTTTGGGTAAGCCATTAAGCGAGAAGTCACACAAGCTTTTGCATACAAGGTATAAGCCTAAATCAATGTACAAAAAATAAACAAAACGGTTGGAAACATACGCGTTTTAAAGCATAAAAAAGACATTCCACAAAAAGAAAGCAGGAGGATGTCTTGATTCCATAGATAAAAAAGATGACAGTGATTACTGAGAGAGATTTCTTAACTGAGACAATAATGGACAATTTTTATTCAGGTATAATTCAGTGTAGAACTGAAAATCATACCAGGAGGAGGGGGTAATGGCGCAAAATATTTTAATTATTGATGATGATGCTGATTTTCGCGAGGCAATAACTACTTTGCTGACATCAAAGGGTTATGAGGTTGCTGCTGCGGCTGAAGGTAAAAGCGGGTTTGAAAAAGCTCAGGAAGAACTTCCCGATTTAATTATACTGGATGTTATGATGGCGAATGAAACACAAGGATTTGAAGTAGCCAGAGATTTTCAGGCAAATGAAAAAACAAAAAATATTCCGGTGATCATGGTTACAGGCGTTAAAAAGGAAATGGATTTAGGCTATGATATCAATCCGGATAAACAATGGCTGCCGGTAAAAGCAGTATTGGAAAAACCTGTGCAGGCGGAAAAACTGCTTGAGGTTATAAGAGCCAATATTGCCTAAGCAAGAATAGAGAAAGAGAAGATTACGATTATGAACACAGTTCCTAAATCATTGAGGCTGCAGATCGGTATTTTCGGCAGAACCAATGTCGGCAAGTCAAGTTTTCTGAATATGGTATGCGCTCAGGATGTAGCGATAACCTCTCCGGTAGCCGGCACGACAACAGATGTGGTGGAAAAATGCATGGAGCTTTTGCCGATCGGGCCGGTAGTTTTTTTGGATACAGCCGGTATAGATGATAGTTCTGTTTTGGCGCCAGAACGCAGAGCGAAAACAGAAAAGATATTTGACCGGGCTGATATTATTGTTCTGATCGCAACCCCGGATGGCTGGAGCGAGTATGAGCAGCGCATTGTTGATGAAGCAAGAAAAAGAGGATTAGCGCATTTTGTGGTAGTAAACAGAATAGATGAGCAAAGCCCTTGCGCAGAATTGCTTGATAATCTTAGTAATAAAAAGTGCCGGTATATGTTGTGTTCAAGCATTGACGCAAAAAAGCGCAATGAATATATAAATGAGTTCAAGACAAACTTATTAGCAATTTCTCCGGACGCTCTTTTAAGCGCGCCGGCATTAATCGAAGACCTTGTTCCCGGAAATGGCACGGCGGTCTTGATTGTACCTATTGATCTTGAGGCGCCTAAGGGTAGAATAATTCTGCCGCAGGTACAGGTTATTCGCAGTCTGCTTGATGGCAATGCCGCGGCAATAGTTGTCAAAGAAACAGAATATGCGGGGATGCTCAAGCGGCTTAAACAGGCGCCTGATATTGTGGTTTGTGATTCGCAGGTATCAGAGCGAATGGTCAGAGAAACACCAGAGGGAATTACTTGCACAACATTCTCTATTTTATTTGCCAGGTATAAAGGAGACCTTGCGCCTTTGGCTCAAGGTGCAGCAAAGTTAAAGGAGCTTAGACCCGGGGATAAAGTGCTGATAGCCGAGAGTTGCTCACATCATCCGATAGAAGGTGATATCGGAAGAGAAAAGATACCCAGGTGGCTGGAAGAGTTTGCAGGCGGCAGGCTTGATTTTGATACTTGTGCGGGCAGGGATTTCCCTGATGATCTTAAAAAATATAAAGTTATTATTTCCTGCGGCGGATGTATGCTTACACGCAGAGAAATGTTATTTAGAATCCAAAAAGCAAGGCAGCAGAATGTGCCGATAACAAATTACGGCATGTGTATTGCCCAGACGCAGGGAATTTTAGAAAGGGTTTTATCGCCTTTTCCCGAGGCCTTAGCAATGTTAAATAATGTAAAACAAGAAGATGAGGCGGTGGTGAGTCATGGCACTTGTAAATGAACAGCTGGGGGTATATAGAGCCCAGACAATAAAAGAAGATCAGGTTAAAAAGTATTTAAAAGATGGCAGGGATTTTATTGATGATGCTCATATAGAGGCTTTAGTAAAAACTTATTGCAAACCGGATGCCCATGAGATAAGAGATATTCTGCAAAAGTCTTTGTCCATAGAGGCGCTGACGTTGGAAGAAACTGCGCAGCTTTTAAATGTTACTGATCCGCAGCTTCTTGATGAAATGAAAGATACTGCGGCAAAGGTTAAGAAGAAAGTCTATGATAACCGTATTGTAACCTTTGCGCCTTTATATCTGGGTAATTTTTGTGTGAATAACTGTGTATATTGCGGTTTTCGCAGGGATAATGATGCTGTAAACAGGGATGTTTTAAGCCCAGATCAAATTAAGCAGGAAACTAAAGTGCTGGCTGGTGAGATCGGGCATAAGCGCCTAATTGTGGTTTATGGTGAGCATCCGCGTACCGATATAGAGTATATGGAATCGTCAATTGCGGCAATATACAGCGTGAAACAGAAAACCAAACATGGATACGGACAGATTCGCAGAGTGAATGTAAATGCTGCGCCGCTTTCTATAGAAAAGTTAAGGCGTCTAAAAAAAGCCGGTATTGGTACTTATCAGGTTTTTCAGGAAACATATCATCACGATACTTATGCGCGTGTGCATCCTAAAGGAGACATCAAGTCTCACTATGCATGGCGTCTTTATGCGATGCATAGAGCGTTTGAGGCCGGGGTTGATGATGTGGGCCTTGGCGCGTTATTTGGATTATATGATTGGAAGTTTGAAGTAATGGGGCTTGTTGCGCATGCATTGGAACTGGAGCGGATATTTGGTGTTGGTCCGCATACCCTATCTTTTCCAAGATTGGAGCCGGCTTCAGAGGCGCCATATACGCAGAATTCACCTTACAAGGTATTTGATGATGAGTTTAAACGTATTGTTACTGTTTTAAGGCTTGCCGTTCCTTACGCGGGCATGATTATTACTGCGCGTGAATCTGCTGCTATAAGAGAAGAGGTTATTCCGATTGGCTGTACTCAGACAGATGCCTCGACTAAGATAGGCATAGGCGCTTATTCTCAAAGCCTTGATTATCAGCAAAAAGACGCGCAGCAGTTTTTGCTGGGCGATACACGCAGCCTTGATGAATTTATCGGCAAGCTTAGCCTTATGGGATATATCACTTCATTTTGTACTGCAGGCTATCGCTGCGGCAGAACAGGCGGATGCATCATGGAGCTTTTAAAGACAGGAAAAGAAGGCGTTTTTTGTAAGCTTAATGCTGTTTTGACCTTTCGTGAGTGGCTGGATGATTTTGCCAGCGAGGCTACTAAAATTTATGCAGAGCCCTTGATCAATAAAGAGCTGGGTGAAATAAAAGAACAGGTGCCGCAAATGTATCCTAATTTGCTTAGTTATTACCAGAGGATAAAGCAAGGCGAACGTGATCTGTATTTTTAATCAAGAGGTGCGATGAAAAATTCACAGCAATACACAAGAAATGATATTGTCTGCTTAACGCAAAATACAGAGCTTAGCGATCTTCAGGATCTCTCAACGCGAGAAAGGCGTCGCTGGTGTAAAGATGATATTTTTTTGCGTGCGATAATTGAGTTTTCAAACTATTGCCAGCGTAATTGCTGTTATTGCGGACTGCGTAAAGATAATACAAAAGTATCACGGTATCGGATGTCCCCGGATGAGATAGTTGAAGCGGCTGTTTTTGCTGATCATCTTGGATATAAAACAATTGTGCTGCAGTCAGGGGAAGACAGCGCTTATACTATTGATGATTTATGTTCAATGGTCCGCAAGATTAAGGAGAAGGTAGATTGCGTTATCACGCTTAGCTTAGGAGAGAGATCACGTGCAGACTATGCCAGATTAAAGCAGGCAGGGGCCGAACGTTATTTGCTTAAATTTGAAACATCCGATGTGGTTTTATTTAAAAAATTAAAGCCTGATTCTTCATATAGAAACAGACTGCAATGCCTCCAAGACCTAAGGGAACTGGGATATCAAACTGGTTCTGGTATGATGGTCGGCTTGCCAGGGCAAACAGAGCAGATACTTATAGAGGATATAGAGCTTTTGCAAAAGCTGGATTTGGATATGATCGGCATCGGTCCTTTTATCGCGCATCCGGATACGCCTTTAGCAAACTTTGAAAACGGCAGCCTAGATAAGACTTTGCGTGTTATTGCGGCGGTTAGAATAGTTACCGGTAATACGCATTTGCCGGCAACAACGGCAATTGCTACTATAAATTCCCAGGGCAGGCAGCAAGCGCTGTTATATGGGGCAAATGTTATAATGTTCAATCTGACTCCGCTTCAATACCGGGCTAAATATGAGATATATCCCAATAAAATCTGCGTGGATGAAAATCCAATAGAGTGCGCGGCTTGCGTTGAAGAAATTGTCGCAAGTGTGGGGCGTAAAATAAACAGAGGGTATGGCAATAGCTTAAAAATAGCAGGTAGTAGCTTTTAGATCGAGTAATCCTTGCCCCTAATGTCCAAACCCCGAGAGTGACAGAGATAATCCGCAAATAAAAGAACAGCATAGAATCCTTGCAATTAAAAAAGCAGACAAACTATTCTTCCATGTGGTAAAATCTATATAATTAAATCATAAAAATATAAGTAGGGGTATATTATTGTGCTTGAAAAAATTATCCAATATTTTGTAAGGCGCCACTTTCTCACTAATCTTGTTTTGCTGGCAGTTTTTGTCGGAGGGATATTTGCCTGGGGCCATACCAACAAGGAAGAATTGCCTGATATTACTTTTGACCGTCTGCGTATTTATGTGCGTTATGCGGGCGCTCCGGCAGAAGATGTGGAATATTTTATAACAAAGCCTATTGAAGAAGCCGTGCGCGGATTGGACGGCGTCCGCCGTGTTACAAGTACGTCAAGTGCAGGGCAATCTGATGTTAGTGTGGAGCTTGAGCATAATTATTCTGATATTGATGAAGCGATAACTGAAATAAGAAGCGCTGTTTTAGATGTTAACCTGCCAGATGATGTTATTAACGATCCAACTGTCCGCGTTTTTAAAACCTCAAAGAAAGCTATCTTAGATATTGCCCTTCTGGATAAAGATGTTCATTTACTGGATTTTCAGTCAAGGCGCAGGCTGCAAAAATATGCCTTGGATTTAGAAAATCAATTATTGAATCTGCCTGAGGTTAATAGTGTTAATAGACGCGGCTATTTGCAGGAGGAATTACAGGTGAAGGCGTCTCCGGAAAAACTCATTAAGTTTGAAATTCCTTTTAATACTGTAATGAGAGAGATTAAAAGTAATCATGTGCGCCAGCCGGCCGGGACGATTGAGGCTCAAAATGAGCCTAAGGTTACCCTTTTATCAGAATTTGACTCTGTGGATAAACTTAAAAATCTGGTTATCCAGGGGGGATTTGAAGGCCAGGTAGTGCTCTTGAGTGAAGTGGCGGATATTATCGAGGGCTATGAAAAAAACAGCTCAGTTTCTAAGATTAACGGGCATGAAGGCATTATCTTAAGCGTGGTTAAAAATAGTTCATCCGGGATTTTGGAAACTCTGGACTCTGTTAACAAAATCATTGCTAATTTTAAAGTGAATAATCTTGCTAATGTCTCTATAGAATTATCCGCGCTTGATGATGAGTCTATTGATATTCGTAACCGTCTTTCGCTTATTTCCACAAACGGAATTATCGGGTTTATTTTAATTATTGTTTCTTTGCTTATTTTTCTTAATTTACGCTCTGCTGTTTGGGTGGCCATAGGCATTCCTTTTACACTATGTTTTACAATGATGTTTGCTTCCATGGCTGGTTTTACGATAAATGGTACTACTTTAGCCGCAGTTATAATTGTTATGGGTATGATTGTTGATGATGCGATAGTTGTGGCTGAGAATATAACGCGGCTTAAGTATAAAGGGATGCAGGAGAGCAAAGCAATAGTAAAAGGCACAGCCGAGGTTGTTTTAGCAATTTGCGCGAGTATATTAACCACCTGTATAGCCTTTGTGCCTTTGTTCTTTTTTGAGGGGCATTTCGGAAAGTTTGTCGAGCATATTCCTCCCATAATATTTTTCATGCTGGGAGCAAGCCTGTTCGAATCCATATTCATCCTGCCTGGGCATATGAGCCTGGCTATTCCATTTTTGGAAAATTTGTTTAAAAAAGATAGAAAAACACCAGAAGCTGAAAATAAACCGCATTGGTTTGAAGCGGTTGAAGATAAATACGCTAAATTGATTGAAAAAATATTGCCGCGAAAGAATATCGTTTTTTTAATTTTTATTATTCTTTTAATATTTTCCGGCTTGATTGCGAAAAATACAATGAAATTTGTTATGTTCCCTAATGAGGAAACAAGAAATATTATTTTAATGGGCAAAACTGCTCCCGGAACAAGTCGCTATCAGACCGCCGATAAAACAAAAGAAATAGAAGATATAGTTGGCAGGTATTTGGGTAAAGAGGTGGTTGGCTGCAGAACGGAAATAGCCAGAAGCGGAAGAGGTGCCGCGGCAGAAGAAAATCAATTTAGGATGATAATTGAAATTGTCCCAAAGGAAAAAAGAAAAAAATCTGCGGATAAGATAATAGAAGAGCTCAAGCAGGATATTGATAAATTAAAAGGTTTTAAGAAATTAACATTTCAAAAGAGCCGATGGGGTACCTCAGGCAGCCCGATAGAGATGGTTGTGCAGCAGAATAATGATCAGACTAGGGAGATAATTGTAAATAGACTTGTCAAGGCAATGGAAAACTCGACTTTTCTTACCAGTGTGGAAACTGACGGTGATTTACGTATAGCAGAATATAAGGTTTTTATTGATCAGGAGAAAATCAAAAGGCTTTCAATCAACCCGCTTGATATTGCCTCGACTTTCCGTGCGGCTTTGGAGGGGAATATATTGTATGAGTTTTCCGGAGGGGATGAGGATATACAGGTGCGTTTTACAACCATCGATTCGGCAAAAGATGATATTGAAAAAGTTCTGGATCTTCCGGTTGAAAATACAGGGAATTATTTGGTGCCTTTAAGAGATATTGTGCATGTCAAGAAAGTCGAGGTGCCTAGTGCTATTAGCCGCAGGGACCTAAAGAGGACAACACTTATTGATGCGGATATTAGTAAAGGCGTAAAAAAGACTCCTGTTGAAATAGCGAAATATTTTGAAGAAAATGTTTTTCCGGAAATTATAGCTCAATACCCCAACACAACTCTTTCGTTTGACGGAGAGGTTAAGGATACCAGGGAATCTGAGGGGGATTTAACAAATGCTATTGTTATGGCTATTCTGCTTGTATATATTATCTTAGCGGTCTTATTTAATTCATTGACAAAGCCATTGATTATTATGCTGGCAATTCCTTTTGGAATAGTAGGCATAATATTTGCTTTCTGGCTGCATGGAAAAACCCTGTTTGGGTTTTACGCGGCTATAGGCGCATTGGGTTTGGCTGGGGTTGTGATAAATGATTCTATTATAATGCTTGTGAAGCTTGACAAGGAATATGATAAAAATAAAGAGCATGTTTATTCAAATATGCAAATAGCAAAAGTTGCCAAGACTAGATTAAAGGCGGTAATTCTAACAACATTGACCACTGTTGCCGGGATGCTGCCTACGGCATATGGTTTTGCCGGATATGACGCAATGCTGGCTGAAATGATGCTGGCATTAACCTGGGGCCTTGTTTTTGGAACGCTTATAACATTGCTGCTTATTCCTTGTGTTTACAGTTTTGGGAAGGACTTGGGGCGCAAGTTTAAGCTAAAAGTAAAACAGGTTAACGGGTTAACGAGTTGACGCGAAAACAAAAAAAGCGTAAAAAGGTAAAAGAGAATAGGCTAATAGCCGATGGTCGATAGCTAATGGACAAACTGTGTTATCCTGAAATAGGTTGACAGAAAGGAGTCAACCAATGGGAAGAAGGATAATGTATAAATATAGCTTAGCCTTTCAAAAAAAAGTAGTTAGAGATATAGAAACCGGCAGGATAAGAAGTGCTAACGAAGCGAAACGAGTATATGATATAAAGGGCAATGGAACGATCGCAAAATGGATCAGGAAACTAGGGAAGAATGAATTAATAGGTAAAGTGGTGAGAGTAGAGATGAAAAACGAAGCAGATAAGCTTAAGGAATTAAAGAAAAAAGTAAAAGTACTTGAATCAGCATTAGCGAATGAGCGAATCAAGACAATAGCTTTAGAATCGTTGATGGAAGTAGCCGAAGAACGTTATGGAGTAGACTTTAAAAAAAACTCTTCTGCGAAGGGGTAGAAAGAAGCAAATCTAAAATAAAGAACGCAGAAAAGATATGCCAGGTGTATGGTTACAGTCGGCAGAATTACTATAAACGAAAGAAAGTAGAAGTAAGGCAAAGAAAAGACCAGGAATTAGTACTTAGGCAAGTAAAGCAGATAAGACATCGACAACCGAAGGTAGGAGGACGAAAGCTTCAAAAGATGATCGACGTAACGGTAGGAAGAGACAGCTTATTCAACTTACTGAGGGATAACGGGTTATTGGTAAAAAGAAGGAAGAAATACATATACACAACGAATTCAAGACATAGGTTCAAAAAATATAAGAACT
>CAYTGV010000030.1:0-15519 GCA_964437495.1 uncultured Planctomycetia bacterium
TAAATTTCAGTCGGAAAGTTATTAAAAAAAACAAGAATGCCCCAGATAATCAGGCCTTAAATTAATGGAATCAGGTTCTTTTGTTCAAATCTAGGGAAAATAGGCAAAAAAAAGCCTCTCTAATTGAGAAGCTTTAATCTTGAAAATTGGACCCTAACTATTATTTACTTAAGAGCTCTTTTATTTGCTGTTTAGTTTTCGTAAGCCTGACACAAAGAGCATATTTTGCGACAAAAAGTTCATCTCCAACAAAGTAATAATAAGCTATATATAATGACCCGATAAAATTAAGAGTATCGCTGTATCTGTTCTGCTGTACTTGAAATTTACGCTGAATAAAAAGATTATTCCTATTCATCGTAACCTCCTTTCATCATTATTTATACATTATAAAAGTATTTAATATCCAGATAAAAAAAACTTATCCTGCAATAAGTATATCATACCCCTAATAAGTTGTCAATAATGCCCAGGGGCTACATAGTGTCAAGAACTCTGCTGCTTTGTGCTACTATAACTGTTTTTGCGGATTTAGGAATTGCTGACACCTGTCTGCCCCGCTGCATTATAGGCTTGGGGATGAAAAAAGCAACACAATTTCTTATAATATCCAGGCCTATTACTGAAGGTGAAAATATGAAAAAATAGTGTATTTTAAAATTTAACCGAAAAACCCAGCTGATGGGTATAATCTTCCATACTGCTTATTGGATCAGTCCAATAAACAAAGGTATAATCTAAATAGTAATTGATCCGCTTTAAATTGAAAAAGTCAGTACGCATCCAGCCCAGACCCAGGCTTAGATATCTACTTGAATCAACCTCAGAATTAATATTATGCGCACCCAATCTCATAGAGACTTCATCAGTTAAATACTGTTCTAGTCCTAATCGAATATTCTGGCTGTAGTCTGAACCGCTGTTTTTTGTATTGCCAGTCAAATCATATATCTCTAGAGTGATCATTGTCGAGTCACTGAAATAATAGGCAATTGCCGGACGAAAAATCCTTACTATCCTGCTACCGACCCCATACAAGGATATCATTGGCTCATTAATATTCTCCACCATTAATCCCAGTGTTACACTATTGTTCAAATACCATAAATAGCCAAGGTTTAAGGACAAGGCCTCATCAGTTGCTGATGCGCCAGAAAACTCAGAGTCGTACATATAGAAGTTTACACTTACCCCCCAGGCCATTAATTCATTTGAGCTAAAGGTTCTGCCATAAGCAATTCCAGGCTGCCATAAAGTCTGCTTAGCCCTGGTCGTATCATTTTCATAATCTGAATTAAGAAAGTAGGCACCTATGCCGCCAAATTCATCAAAATCACCCCGATAATTTAAATGCAGGGGCTGGGCATAAAAAATGGCATCATTGCTGATAAAATCTCCGGGAATATAATCACCGCGTTTGGTGAAAATTCCGCTATATGATATTTCTCTGTACTGTTGCCAGGCCAGGCCTGCTGGATTCCATATTGCCGCATGGGCATCATCTGCAACAGCAACAAAAGCACCGCCTAAAGAAATAGGCCTTGCACCGCCATAGGCAGCAAAAGTTATCTTAGGCAAAAAAATCAAACAAATAATTAAAAATATAAAAAGCAATCCGCTTAATCTTAATAACTTTAACATTAATTTTCCCCCATTAGCATAGCAGCACATCCTGCGATTGGATCAAGACATTTGCGAACTAGTTTTTTAAAATCTTCCTTATCATCTATCCAATGTGCTATTTTAGGACCAATAGCATAATATATACTAATAAACTGTTTTCCCGCGAATGTATTTACAAGTACCCTATCTCTAAAATCTCTGAGCGTCTTTACCTTGGCATGCTCAGCGCTGCCATAGCATACAGTGGCAATAAAACAATCACTTCTGCCGGTACTGGTTCCGCTGTCTCCGCCAATTACTGTCACAAACGCGCGGTTATTCTGGGCATTATTCCCCTCATATTTTGTGCCGTCATAACCAAAAGCAACATAATGAAAGGTTTTACCGTTTTCAACACCGATATGGTTAAACATATCGGTTGATCCTGGGCTCGCAGCTCGGAGAGTCAAAAGTGTACCGTCAGTGCTACTTGTTGGATACACCCCATCAGAGCGGTATCTTATCATAGTTTGCTGAAAAGAATTTAGGCTGGAGTTTTTCCAGCTCAAAGTAACCCAGCTTTTATTTCCCACAAATACATTAGCAGCGAAAAAATTATTGGGCGCCAAAAATTCTCCGTTTACCGGGGTATGAGGGTCTCCCAATAAATTGATCTCAAAATAACACCAACGATCCGTTCCGTCAATTGTTACCAGCCCGATATTATCCTGTTTTGAATCCTGCATAGCTTGAGCTAAGCTGGTCTTCCCCTCTGATACAATAGCATCCCAAAATTCCCGGTGAAAACGCTGTGAAGCACCATCAGTACTACCCATAACCCCCCATCCGTAGCGGCTATTACCGATAAAAGCCACTGCTCCACTGCTTTGGGTTGTAAGATGCTCCAAAATACAATCTTCCGTATCATCGTCATTGCTCGAGTCGCGATTATCAAAAGCACCGGAATAACACCCTTGAGTATAGCCAAAAAAATAATTAGTATTAGTCAGCCCATCCGCAGTTGAATTAGAAAATGACTTTCCTAAAACTGTATTTGACGCATGCCCTAAATGATTTAAAACTCCGATATCAGAATTTATTTTAGTAACAAGATCTGAGGTTGCCCAAACACTATTTTTATCATAAAGTATATCAAATCCGAAAAAACCTGTGCTTGCCATTCCACTGGTAGTATATCCATTAGCACTGGAGTCGTTTTTTATCTCATCCATATAATCCCCGCCGTATGTAGCAGGAGTCCACGCCAAATCCTCTCCAGCCATTACCACTTTATTAAGATATGCGTTTGTTGAATTTTCATAGGCAATAGTTTTCCTGACAAAATTAGCCAATTCTATAGTTGAGTCAACCGGAGCCCTGCCCACATAAACCTCAGCCTCAAGGTCAACATCAGCTCCTCCCGGGCCGTCAGTTGTCTCTCCGTAAACACCATCTTTATCGCTGTCAAAATCACCGCCTAAACAGGCATAATACAAATCAGCCGCTATCTCTGTTGAATCGGAAATAAGCATTCTTACGGGGATTATCGGCGCGGCCTGTCTTTCCCCGCTAAGCGTACCACCAGAATCACTGTCGCCATAATCTGCATCACCGACAAGCAAAACATATTGAGTGCCATAGTTTGTATAATAATCCAAAATACAATTACGTATTTTTGTAGCATTATCAATGGCTCTGTCCGGGCGTAAGCCGCTATAGGAACTCCAGGTAGTTTCATCAATAATTGCAGTCGTTAATCCCCATTTTGTTTGTTTATGCGTTGCCAAATCAGTAAGATTATTCGCTCCAGAATAACTAGCAAATGAATAAGGAAGGGCGTCATTTGTAATTATTAGGTAATCTACTATTGCCAGTGGTGCTGCTGTATTGATCGGATAGGTTTCTACTGCCTCTGGATTGTCAACTGAGCCACTTACCATTTGACGATCGCTTTCAGTGCCCCGGTACAGATTGTATGGTAGGGATTCACTTGTTGATTCAAGCTGCAGATTTAGGGACATGTTTTCATAATAAGCAAGCTGGCCTGTTGCCGGTATATACTCAACCGGAAATAAATTTATAACTGCGATTCTAAAACCGCGCAAATTCTGGATAGAGACAATTTCATATTGTTTTCCCGGAAAAGGGCTTACCGAATTGTACACAGTTGAATCCGGTGCTGTTAGGTTCACAGCCCCTTTATAACTAAGTGGCATAGGTTCCTGCCCAGGTTCAACAATATAAGAGCCGTATACAACTTTTCGATTAGTCCAGCTTACCTTAACATTACTAAGATTCCTGCCATAAGGCAAAAGAAAACGAACTGTTTTAAACGGAAGCCTGGGCTCACCTGGCTGGCCAAAATTATTTAATCCCGTGATTCGTACTCTGCTATAGCCGTTAATTTGATTTACATCCACTGCATCTATTGTTGTCCTGACTAAATTAGAGTTGATATCCAGGATGAATGATTTTTTTGCAGACTGATCTGCTCTTAGAATATTAGCAAAGCTACATATAAATAAAACTAAAAAACCGGAAATAAAAATCCCTTTTATGAACCTAGTTATTCCCATTCACTTCAGCCTCCCACTCACGCCACTTTATTGCCGCGCTGTTCAAAGCTTTATCTATAGCCTGCTCACGATAATTGCTCTCAGGCATAGGCTTATTTTTCTCTAAAATGAGATCATCCTTGTTTTTTAAAATGTGAGGAGTTATAAAAACAACGATTTCTCTTTTAGTTGTTGTCTTTCCTTTACTTCGGAAAAAAATTCCCAGTAGCGGTAAATCTCCTAGTATTGGTATCTTATTTACAATATCAGACACAGAATCCTTAATAAGCCCGCCAAGCACTATGGTCTTGCCGTCTTTTACAACAACCGTAGTATCTGCCTGAGTAGTGTCAACAGCCAGAGAATTATTTACCTCAGCCACACGCCGGGCTGAACTGACCTCAGGATGGATCTTTAAAGTTACAAAGCCGTTATTGTTTATTTTAGGCGTAACATTAAGCTTGATACCAACATCGATAAATTTTGTTTCCTCAGTCTGGGTTTTACTTTCACTGTCGATATAGGTTATAAGATAAGGCTCTGAACTTCCCACCAGGATATTTGCTTCCTGGTTATCAATAACCACAATTCTGGGATTGGAGAGAATATTTGTATTTGTCGAGCTTTCAAGCATCTGTAATGTAAACTGATATTGATCAGCTGATAAAGTTCCCACTCTGAGCATACCACCGGTTGCCACAGAGGCCGGCAAAGTCGCAGACAGACCAAGCCCATCCCCATCATTACGTGAATATTCCCAGTTAACTCCGATCCCTTTACTTTTATCCAAAGAGACCTCAAGGATCTTTGCCTCGATCAATACCTGCATCGGCTTCTGATCCCAGCTTTTGATCATTTCATCAACTTTGTAGACTATCTCTGGGATTGCCCTGACAATAATGCTATTGGTTCTTTCATCTATAATTACTTCTCCCTCTTCTTTAGGGATCATTTCCAAAAGCTTTACCTGGATTTCTTTGGCGTCTCCATAATTCAAATCATATACCTGAGTAATCTGTCTTCTGTCAAGAACCAAGATAGCCTCTTCAGCCTCATTAAGCTTTTTAATAGTGTCCGTAATTATTACCTGATTAGACATAGCATTGATCTCAACCCGCCCTCGAGCTGATTTTATGGAATTAAGCACTGCCCTTAGATCAGAGGCCTTTACATTACTCATAAAAAAGACCCGGCTTACAAGAAGTTCTGTTTGTTCTTTCTGCAGCGCGTCCTGATGTGTAAAAACCCTTATAATTCCATTGCCTTCTTCAAACATATAATTATTAGCGTCCAAAATAGCATCAAGAGCCTGCTTAACAGTAACATCCTTTAACTTTGCCGTAACTCTTCCCTGCACATTGCGGCTGGCCACAATATTAACCTGCCCCTGTTCAGCCAAAAGCCGCAAAACATCATCAATGCCCATATTCTTGACATCAAGGTTAATACGCACAACATCATTCTCTTCCGGCAAAGTATCAGCTCCGGCGATCACATTAAAAGTGAATAAAATTAACAATACGAAAAACAGTATCTTTTTTTTCATAATCTGATCTCTTTCGTCTGGCCCTCATTATCAAGAATTACACTGTTTTCCAGGATATTCCTTACCGTAAAACCGTTTATTTTTTCACCACCAGAACAGTAAAACGATTGCCCTGATTTTGAATCCATAATAATTGCCTGCGGTCCTTGTCCCCCGGAAACAATACCCAAAAGCTGCAGATCATCTCCGGCTATTTGAGCGGAAATTACTTGACCATTACTGCCTGTTTTTTTTACTTTCAGACCAGGCTGAGCTATAAACAATTCTCTGCGTCCGAGTATACGCTGATAATATTTGCTGGATTTTTTTGATAAATTCAACAGGGGAATTTCAGCCGCTGCGTTTTGACTTAAAGCAATTATCTGTTCAATATTTTTAGGTCCTGAGAATTTTAGAAACAAAACACTCAATAGAAAAACAAAAATCAGCACCGCAAGACCAAGATTTACATGATCTACGATTTTATCAAATGAAGCCATTGTTAGTGTTTTTCTCATACTTATACCTTATTTTTTTGCCAATGCTGCACTTAACAATAATTGCAATTTCAGCGGTGATCCTCTTTCCTGGGCATTGATTTGAGTATGCTTGATGCCGAAAATATAAGGTGAATTGTCAAGATCATAAAGAAACTTGCCAAAGTTCTTTAAATGCCCTTCTATTTCAAGCTTAAAATCAAATTCCCCCTGC
Organism: uncultured Planctomycetia bacterium; assembly: GCA_964437495.1. Classification (GTDB taxonomy): domain Bacteria; phylum Omnitrophota; class Gorgyraeia; order B26-G9; family B26-G9; genus JAGLQQ01. The sequence continues at coordinate 6,394 of CAYTGV010000030.1, forward strand.
AGACCATCCTGCTTGACATTCAGCGGTTTTAGATTGATCACATTTAGCCCCGCCTGGGAAGCCTTGACTTTTATATCCTGCAAGATATCTGTTGAAACAGTTTGCTTGATTTCCCCGGGAGAAAACTTATCCTGAAAGACCTTAAATGCTTTAGCAATAACATCGCTTCTGGTTACGATCTTATTTACCCTAAGCAAAGCATCTTCTGTTAAAGCAATCTTGCTTTTGAGCATATTATAACGAGGCGCAACAATCTGAAAAAAGAAAAAATAGGCCCCAACTCCCAACACCAAAACCAGATAAAAACACATAAGGAATATTTCTCTGCGATTAAGTGTCATGAAATATTATTTCCTGCTTTCTCTTCTTTGACCGTAGTTGCCGGTCCATGCCCTGGAAATACTATTATATCATCATTTAATGAAAATATTTTTTCTTTTATTGATCGCTTTATTTGCTCAAATGATCCGCCGGGCAAATCCGTACGGCCAATACCCCTGCAAAATAAAGTATCCCCGCTAAAAAGCATTGCTCCCACCTTTAGGCATATACCTCCGGGAGTATGTCCGGGAGTATGCAAAACTGTTATATGCATATCTCCCACAACAACTGTCTGCCCATCCTTTACTACCAGAAATTTGGCGTCAAATTTCTTATCCAGTCCAAAGTTTGCAGAGAGATTCATATCAGAATTTTTCATAAATTCAAGATCATTCGCATGAATATATACAGGTACATCAAAATCATCCAATGCTCCGATATGATCATAATGTCCATGCGTTAGGATTATTGAATTCAGCTTTAATGCATTGCGCTCTAAAACAGCTTTAATACTACCGGCATCCGCACCCGGATCAATAACAACAGCCTGTTTTGACTTATTATTGCCCAGAACATAGCAATTTGTATTAAGTTCTCCGACAACAATAGGCTCAACTATTAATTTCTTATCCATGACTGTACCTTCTCGAAATTAAAATTGTCCTCTAAATCCTCAGACAGGGCATTAAGTGAAATAGAAAGTTTTTTAAGTTTTGAACCAGGCAATTTAGGCTTAATCAAATCAGCCATTAAAGCATTAAGGGCTTCATTTTTTTTAATGAACACATCCTTATGCTCTTCTTTGAGCAACTTAATAATAAGCTTAATGTAATTACAGGCATTTTCAGCCATGTAAACTGACTGGGTCGGATCTTCAGATAGAGAGATACTTGATTCCTCTAAGGAAGTGATCACAAGCAGATGATATTCGAGGTATAGATCTTGGTTTGATTCTTGAGGAACAACAGGCTCCTCATATTTAACAACGCGACCAGAGGGTTTCACCTCGGCATCTTTAATCTTTTCAGCCTCGATACCAGCATTAAACCCTGTCAATAAAAACAAAACTGATCCACAGCAAATCAAATAGATAAATTGTTTCATCATCCCTGACTCCAGCCTTTAGGCTAAAATTGCGCAAGTCCTATTTTGCGTATTCCTTATATTACCTTTTATATTATAGCCTATGCCTTATAACACCACAAGCTTTTTCTTAGCGTTTTCCGAAAACAATGTTTCTTTTAACAGAAAGCTGAAGGCTTCTAAACCACTGCTTTTAAAAACTAATATCAAAACCTTTTAAAATCTCAGCAGCATTTTGAAAATCTAACTGTTTATCTCTAATATAATCGCCGAAACAGTCCTCAACGGCCACAATGAATTCATCAAGCTCTTTTTTATTGGCCTGAGCAATTATCTCCACTTTTCCATTAGCCAGATTTCTCACCCAGCCCTTAATATTCAAGCTTTGGGCAATACTCTGGGTTCGATAACGAAATCCTACACCCTGCACAGTACCACTATATAATATATGCGCTTGTTTTTTTCCCATAAAATAATTACTCCGATTTTTTCTTAGCAGCTATTTTCTGTTCATTTTAACAAAAGAAAAATAAAGCCGTCAAGAACTTATCTTTAAAACTTTAAGGTAAATTTGCTATTTTTCAAATTTGTAGTAAAATAATCCTGAGGTTAAAAAATGGCTAAAAAAAATATCCTATGTATCGGCATAGATACAGAAACTGTTGCATCATTAAAAAACTACTTTGCGGACAGTTTTGATTTATATTCCATACGTACCGCGCAGGAACTGCTTAAAAAGGTCATAGAGTACAAACCAAGTCTGATATTCTTAAATTACCATCTTCCGGATTTCAATAACAGCCAGGAATTATGTATTGCGATTCGTTCACGCATAGACACTGAGACTGTACCGATAATCATTTTAACCAGTGATATGGACTTCAAAGAGAAAATATCTCTGTTTCAAGCTGCGCTTATTGATGGTTATTTCACTACGCCGATAAATATCGAGGAACTTGCTGCCTATGCGAATGTTTTCCTGCAAAGGCAGGCGTTACAGGAAGAGCTTGAGGAAACAAATAAACTGCTTTCTCAGACCTCAATCACCGATGATCTTATGCAGATTTTCAACCGGCGCTATTTAATGCAACGCCTGGAAGAGGAACTTAATAGGATCAGGCGTTATAAATATCCGCTTTCCGCGCTGATGCTTGACCTTGATTTTTTCAAGCAAGTAAATGATAAATACGGGCACCTTCAGGGTGATACAACGCTTAAAAACTTGGCAGCGCTTTTAAAGAAGAGTCTCCGATCCGTGGATATCATCTGCCGCTACGGGGGTGAAGAGATTGTTATTCTCCTGCCACATATAAATTTCCATGGAGCTCAATTAATAGCCGAACGTTTAAGGTCCAGGGTTGAAGAATACTACTTTGGCACAAAAGATATTCCGATAAAATTAACAGTCAGTCTTGGCATGGTGAGCTTTGACAGCAAAGATGATCTGGATGTTGATACAGTCATACGTGCGCTTGACCGGCAGCTTTATGAGGCTAAAAATTCTGGCCGAAACAAAGTTCGCGCTCTACCTTATAAGAAAACCCTTTAAAATAATCAAAATCCAGGGATTTTCAGATCTCCCATCGCAGATTTCAACTCTTGGGCTGCGACTTTTTGAACCTTGGTGGAAGCGCTGTTAATCGAATTAACGATCTCTCTTTCCAGAAATGTTCGCTTATCCACAGACAATAATGATTCATCTATAGCCATTGAAAGAACCTTTTGAGTACCGCTCATGCTGATCTTGATCTTGCCTCCAGCTCCCTCATAATCCACTGAGATGTTTTCCAGTCCTTTTTGTATCGCCTTCATCTTCTTTTGAGCTTCAAACATATTTTTCATTTTATCCAGCATTTTTTAATTCCTTTCTGTTTGTATTGGGTTGAATTAATGTATTGTATTACAAAACCATTAGCATTTCAATTATTTATTGTTAAATAATTTTCAATATGTTAGTATGATTTTTATGAAAACCATGCTTAAATCCAAAATAAACAGCCAGCTAAAGCTTTTTCTTGACTCAGCAATTCGTTCTCGCAAACTCGCGGATATCAACCCGCTTATCTGCAGTTGCATTAAGGAATTCGCAATGCGTGAGGGTAAGCGGATCAGGCCTATATTTTTTCTCCTCACCTACCAGGCTTACGCGAAAAAAAAGGCGCTGCCGGTGGCCATAATAAGATCGTCTCTTGCTTTTGAACTTTTGCATGATTTTCTGCTTGTACATGACGATATTATTGACAATTCCAAAACACGCCGCGGCAAGCCAACCATGCATATGGTGCTTAAAAAAGCGCTTAATTTATCAGAGCATACATGTAAGGATTTGAGCATTGTAATCGGAGACATTATTTACGCTATGTCAATTGAGGCTTTTTTAAGCGCTGATATGCCTGTAGGGATTCAGAACAATGCCTTAAAGATATTTCTCTCTTCTACTGTTTTAACCGGCACAGGTGAATTCATCGATGTGCTAAACGGCTTTACTTCTATACAAAAGATCCGTCTTCAGGATATCCGCCTTAACTATCTGCTTAAAACTGCTGAATACACCTTTAAGTCACCGCTTGTCTGCGGCTGCATATTCGCTGGAGCCCCAAAATCTGAGATTGCCAAAGTTTCCCTTTTAGGAGAACTCTTAGGTGAAGCGTTTCAGATACAGGACGATCTTCTGGGTATATTTGGACAAAGCCGAAAAATCGGCAAATCAATATTAAGTGACATAATAGAATCAAAAAAAACACTGCCGATATTCCTAGCTTATAAAAGCGCCTCTGCAAAAAAGCGGAAATTCATAGACCAATGTCTTGGCAATAAGCAGCTAAAGCTTAGAGACCTTGAGCATATCAGACGGATTATTATTGAAACAGGCGCACATGCCAAAACAAAAGCAGAGATCTCCAGGCTTCTGAATAAATCCAAAAAGATCATTATGAGCCTGAAGATCAACCAAACACAGAGAAGACTTTTTGAGGATTTCATGCTTTCTTTTATTAAGGGCTGATTAAACTTATGAAAAAAATCACAATTACTAAAAGTGCGGGTTTTTGTTTCGGTGTTCTGCGCGCTCTGCGCCTTGCGCAGCAAACGGCAAAGCAGCATAAAAACATTTATATGCTCGGCGATATCGTGCACAATCCAAGAGTTGTTAGTGATATTAAGAAAACCGGCATAAAAAAGATCACCAAACTTAAACCTCAAGGAAATGGCGTTTTACTGATTCGCGCCCACGGAGCGCAAAAAAGTGTTTATGAACAGGCTAAAAAACTAGGCTATAAGATCATTGACGCTACATGCCCTATGGTCAAAGAGATCCATTCCATTGCCAAAGGCTATGAGAAAAAAAACTATACAATAATCATCATCGGCGATAAAAAACATGATGAGGTTATTGGGATAAAAGGCAATCTAAAGAACAAACCAATTATTCTATCCAGCAAAAAAGAAATTGAAAATTTAAAATTAACACATATCAAAAAAGCCGCTGTTGTCGTGCAATCAACTCAAAATCAGGAAAAAGTACAGGATATTGTAACTGAATTAAAAAAACATATAAAGCAGCTTATATTCTGTAATACCATCTGTGAGCCTACACGACTTAAGCAAAAAGAGATCCAGCAGCTCCCATCTACTCAGGATATCATGATCATCATCGGGGCAAAAAGCAGTGCAAATACCAAACGCCTATATGAACTATCCAAAAAGATCAATAAGAACACCTACTGGGTAAACTCTAAAACTGAGATCAAGAAAAGCTGGTTTAGGGATAAGGTCAAGGTTGGCATAGGCGCCGGAGCCTCCACTCCGGATTATATAATTAAGGAAATTGAGTCGTTCATTAAAGGACTTTAAGTGACCAACATTCAACCTACGAGGTTGAATGTTCGGTTTAATTAAAGCAGAGTAAGAACACTATCAAAAGAAGTATCCCCGTTTTCCAGATCAATCAATCTCACTGATGCCTTGACCTGGAACCAGTCTGTTCTGCCTAAAATCCTCGGCCGGGGTTTTAATGTCGCGGTTCCCGCATCATAACAACGCGCTATGCCCCAGACATTATTATGAGCATTACCTTCATGATTATGCCCAAACAATAAAGCATCAATAGCAATGCCCTTTTTCATTGCCTCAAGCAAAATATGCCTTAGCTTTTTTGCGTCTTTAAGCTGATGCAATGGCCTGAACTGAAAAGGGTGATGATGCAAATATACAACTTTTTTCCGGCAAGCCTGCACATCCGCATCAGCAAGCATTTGCGATAATCCTAAAAGCTGCCTATCTCCCAGCTGTCCTTCGGCAAAAAGCCTGTCATACCAATTCAATTCCTCAGCCATGGAATCAAGGCCGATAAAAGCAATTTCATCAATAATATCTTTTTTAGGAAAATTAACCTCTCCATTAAAATAGACCTGCTTGAATATTTTCACAAATTTCTTATTCCCCTTACTACCTGTGCCATAATCATGGTTACCCGGAACAATCAGGATATCCCTAAAACCATTTTCCCTTAAAAAATCAATAGTTGCTTTTGCTTTCTTAAAATTATCAGGCTTATTCGCATTATCAATAATATCACCTGTAATAACAATAATACTCTCTTGGGCTTTGATATCTTTATGCTGTATCAGTCGCTGTGCAATATTTCGAAAACGCTCATCAAAGTTTCTGAATCCAACATGGATATCACTCATATGAATTATTTTTTTCATTCTACATTCCTTTTATATAGGAAGATAACATCTTTGTCTATAAAATCGATCTCAGCCTGCCATTTGTTTGCTAGCCATTGAAAAGTTTCTTTTGAGAAAAAGCAAACATGGGTCATATCATTTATATAATGCCATGATGAAAATGCCTGTTTATTTAAGACTAGCTTTGTCATTATACCTAATTTTCCGCCGGGTTTTAGACATGCCCACAATCTTTCCAGCTCTTGCCGAGGTTGATGCAGATGTTCTAATACCTCAGTGGCTGTAATAAAATCATATTGTCTTTCAAATACAGATTTATCCTGCGCATAGAAATAATCATATATAGCCATCTTATGCCCGGCTTCTTTAAACATTAATGAAAGCGTTGGCCCGGGACCAGAGCCAAAATCCAGGCCGCTGCTTGCGGGCTTTAGAATTTTTTGCATGGCACCATATGTACGGTCTAGAAATTTTCGATATCCTTGATCAAGAGAGCAGTTTTGATGGATATCATATCTTTGCTTTTCTTTGTCTTGAGATATGAAATATACAAAAGGCACAAACACCAAAGAACATATACCACATTGCAAATACTCTCGCGCTCGATCAGCATAAAATCTCTGTATATCAACTGCTGCGCATAAGGGACATCTTTCTTTGTTAAGAGCAACATTATCTAAAGGCCTGTCATTCATAATATCTTATTGTAGTATTTTAAGGGGGTTTTGTCGAGGTAAATGAGGGAAAGTATCAAGATAAAATTCATAAGAAGACTATACAGTAAATTAAAAAGACTTGTCAGACGATGTCCTCTTGAGGCTCAAGTCTAAGGTTTTGTGTGTCAGAAGCAAAGGAGACCAGAATTGGTTTTCAATTCCATTTATTTATTATCTATTTTTTTACAACTCCCCAATATCTTCGTTCCACAGTTCTGGATTATTTTTAATAAATAAAGCCATAAGATCACGGCATTCTTTGTTGTCAATAACCGCCACTTCTACGCCGCGTGACCTCAAATAATCCTCTGGACCTAAAAAATTACGATTTTCCCCAATCACTACTTTTGCAATCCCATAAAGAAACACTGCACCGCTGCACATATCACAGGGAGATAATGTCGAATACAAAATTGCTCGGCGATAATCAGTTGCCTTTAGCCGTCCCGTATTCTCCAGGCAATCCATTTCTGCATGTAATATCACGCTTCCTTTTTGTTGTCGCCGGTTATGACCTCGGCCAACTATTCTCCCATCAACAACAAGTACTGATCCGATAGGAATGCCCCCCTCAGAAAGACCCTTTTGCGCTTCCTCAATTGCAGCCGCTAAAAATTCATCCATATCTCAACCTCTTTGTTTAATTTTATATTATTACGGGCCGGGACAAGCGCGGCCCCTACGTATTTATATTTACCATATATATTTTGTCTGTTTTTTGAACAAACCGTACCGCTAACCCCTGCTTTTCCGTTTGCTGTCAGATTTCCAACCATTTATGTGCTTTATCTCTATCTTTAAATACCTGCATGTCTATAGCATCACTTTGAAATAATTTTCCAAAGATAAGGGCAATGGTATATGTATAATCTTCAGGGGTGAATACAGCCCATTTACATTTACCTATTAAGGTTTCAACAGACTTAAGAAAATTAACAGATTCTTTAATTGTTTTAATATTTACTGTAATCGATGGTCGAGCATCAGAGAGGTCTGTAAAGTTATTAAGCCCTGGCTTATACATAGGATCTTCAAGCATTTTCTTAACTGGGCTTATTATATCAAATAATTCTACTTCTCCTGCAATAGTCAGAAAAACAGTTTTTAAATTTTTATCTATTAAATAAGTAGCGTTCATTTTATTTCCTTTGGATGCTTCGATGCCCACTGAGCAGCGTCAATCAGATTGCGTTATTATATATTATATGTGGTCGATAGCTAATAGTCGATGGCTAATAGTTATTTTGCTCCCTGCTTTTTTACTATTGACCATAAGCCATTATGTTTGCTTAAAGCGATTTGTCATGTATTTTTATTTATTTTTTTTAAAAACAACGTTTATGCTCTTTCTTTCTACACATTTTATTGCATCGATAGCAAATTTCATTTTTCAAATAACCACCTTGAAAAAATTCCTTGAAATTATTTAAAGTTATCAATGCTATATTATGAAGAGCCTCATATGTAAAAAATGCCTGATGAGACGTTATCAGAACATTTGGAAATGTCATCAAACGCGAAAGAATATCATCAGTTATAAGTTCCATTGACTTGTCTTCAAAAAAATATTCGCTTTCTTCCTCATATACATCCAATCCGGCAGAACCAATATGACCTGATTTGAGCCCAGCTATCAAAGATTTTGTCTCAATCAGTTTTCCTCGGCTTGTATTTATAATCATTATACCTTTTTTCATTTCTTTTATAGATTGAGCATTAATCATATGCTCTGTTTCTTTTATTAGCGGACAATGCAAAGATATGATATCTGATAATTTATATATCTCTCCAAGAGAAACATATTGTATGTTATTTTCTTTTGCATAAGAATCATCTGGGAATGGATCAAATGCCAATACCTTCATCCCAAAACCTTTTAAAATAGAAATAAGACATCTACCTATCTTCCCAGTTCCAATAACACCTGCAGTTTTATTGTACATATCAAATCCCAAAAGTCCGTTTATAGAAAAATTGCCTTCACGTGTTCGATTATAAGCTTTGTAGGTTTTACGATTAAGAGAAAGAATAAGAGCAGCAGCATGCTCTGCAACTGCATAAGGTGAATATGCAGGAACACGAACCACATGTACTTTTTCATAAGCCGACTTAAAATCGACATTATTATATCCCGCAGAACGCAAACCGATTATTTCAATTCCATTTTTTACAACATCGTCTATAACAGAACCATCTATGGTATCGTTAACAAAAGCACAAATACCATCAAAGTTGGTGCTTAAAGAAACGGTTTGTTTATTAAGATGTACATCAAAGTAAGTAATTTCAAATCCAAAATCTTTATTTGCTTCAAT
>CAYTGV010000031.1:0-15421 GCA_964437495.1 uncultured Planctomycetia bacterium
GGCCTTGGATATGTTGGATTTCCTTTGGCAGTTGAATTTGGTAAGATTGTCAAGACCATAGGCTTTGATCTTAACAAGAAGAGGGTGAAAGACCTTAAAAAGTCTGATGATACTAACGGTGAGACAGCAACAGAGGAAATAAAGGCAGCTAAGCTGCTTCAGGTTACAAGTGATCCGAAAAAAATAAAACAGGCAAAATTTATTATTGTTGCTGTTCCGACTCCTATTACCAAAAACAAACAGCCGGATCTTTTTTGTCTTGAGAGTGCTTCTGAGCTTGTAGGAAATAATCTTTCTAAGGGCAGTATTGTTGTTTATGAATCAACTGTTTATCCCGGAGTTACAGAGGATGTATGTGTGCCGATTTTAGAGAAATTCTCTGGTCTTAAATATAAAAGGGATTTTAAAGTCGGATATTCACCTGAACGTATTAACCCAGGGGATAAAAAGCATGATATTACAAGTATTATAAAGGTAGTCTCAGGCTGTGATGAGCAGACGCTAAAACAGGTGGCTGAGATATATGCCTTGGTTGTTAAGGCAGGGGTGTTTAAGGCTAAATCTATAAAGGTAGCTGAGGCTGCAAAGGTTATTGAGAATACTCAAAGAGATTTGAATATAGCTCTGATGAACGAGCTGGCAATTATTTTTCATGAAATGGGTATTGATACTCTTGCAGTTCTTAAGGCAGCGTCAACAAAATGGAACTTTATCAAGATGTTCCCGGGCCTTGTAGGCGGCCATTGCATAGGGGTAGATCCATATTATCTTACCTTTAAAGCCGAAGTTCTAGGATATCACCCCCAGGTCATCCTTGCCGGGCGCAGGATCAATGACGGCATGGGCAAGTATATTGCTGAGCAGACAGTTAAGCTGCTTATTGAGGCTAATAAGACTGTTAAAAGAGCAAGGGTCTTAGTTATGGGGATAACCTTTAAAGAAAATATATCTGATATTAGAAATTCGCGGGTTATTGATGTTATCAATGAGCTAAAAGAGTATTCAATTGATGTAATAGTAACTGATCCTTTTGCGGATGTTCAGGCAGTAAGGCATGAATACGGCATAGAGATAAAGAAGTATAAACGGGATTTAAAAGTAGATGCGATTGTGACAGCGGTCAATCATGATATATTCAAGAGAGATCTGACGCTTAGTGCACTAAAAAGGCATTTAATTGCCGGCAAAGATAAAAAAGGGGTAGTTGTTGATGTTAAGGGAATGTTTGATGAGAAAATATTTAAAAATTCAAATATTCTATACTGGAAGCTTTAAAAGTGCGCAGCACTTTTAACTAATGGCTGATAGCCTATAGCTAATAGGAAAAAATAGAATTAAGAGATTTTAATTTGATGTTTTACATCAAAAACGTGAAATTGCTGTAAATATTTAAATATTATTTTTGAAATAGTTTTTAACTATCGACCATTGGCTATTGGCTATGGACTAACAAAAGGAGATCAAATTCATGAACATCTGTGTTGTAGGGGTAGGATATGTAGGGCTGGTTGTTGGTACTTGTCTGGCTGATTTTGGGCATAATGTTGTATGTGTAGACAAGAACAGGCAGAAAATCGACAGCTTAAATAAGGGGATAAGTCCTATATACGAATTGGGACTTGAAGAATTGATTCATCGCAATACAAAGGAAAAGCGCCTGAGTTTTACAGCTGATCTTAAAGAGGGAATACAGTCATCCCTGGCAGTTTATATAGCTGTAGATACTCCAAATTTAGAGGACGGTACGCCAAATCTATCTAGTATAGAGGCTGTGGCAAGGAGTGTAGCTGAGACTATAGATGGGTACAAGGTGGTGATATTAAAGAGCACTGTTCCTGTTGGAACATGTGCGCATGTTCGTTCTATTATTTCTGAAAGGCTTGATGATATAAATTCAGTTGAGAATCTGGCTAAAAATCCAGAGAGTAATGGATATATGCCCACTTTCAGTGTGATCTCCAATCCAGAATTTTTAAGGGAAGGCTCAGCGATTGAAGATTTTATGCGGCCCAACAGAGTGGTTATCGGATCAGACAGCGACCAGGCAATAGCGATAATGAAAGATATATACAGGCCGTTGTATTTGCTTGAAACTCCCATGGTGATCACAAATCTTGAAACAGCTGAATTAATAAAATATGCCTCAAATGCTTTTTTAGCAACAAAGATATCGTTTATCAATGAAATGTCCTGCATTTGCGAGCAAGTCGGAGCAGATGTAAACATGATCGCCAAAGGCATGGGGCTGGATAAGAGGATCGGCACAAAGTTTTTACATGCCGGACCTGGTTATGGCGGCTCGTGTTTTCCTAAAGATACACAGGCCCTAACATATATTTCTAAAAAAGCCGGCTATGAAAATAAGATCGTCAGATCTGCTATTGAGGTTAATGATTTTCAGAAAAAGCGCATGATAGAGGTAATATCAAGGGCCATGAAAAATGTTTCCGGTAAGATCATAGGTATTCTTGGCCTGGCTTTTAAACCAAATACAGATGATATGAGGGATTCTGCGTCGATTACTATTATTGAAGGACTGCAGAAATTAGGCGCAAAAATAAAGGTATTTGATCCAGTGGCCATGGAAGAGGCAAAAAAAGTAATCAAGGATGTTGAGTATTGCGAAAATGCCTTTCAAGCCACAGAAGGAAGCGATGCCTTGGTAATTCTTACAGAGTGGAATGAGTTTAGGCAACTGGACTTAGGCAAGATAAAAGAACTTTTAAAATCAAATGTCATAGTGGATACCAGAAATATTTATGATCCTTTGAGAATGAAAAAACTAGGTTTTGAATATACATGTGTAGGAAGGGGAAATTTTTAAAAGCGCGTAGCGCTTTTGGTCAATGGCTAATAGCCGATAGCTTATAGGGGGAAATATCATGGCATTTAAATTTGAAAAATTGAAAGTTTGGCAAGAGGCTGTTAACTTTGCAAATGAGATTTATAAGGTAACAAAAAAGTTTCCAAAGAATGAACAATTTAGTTTGACTAGCCAACTAAATCGGGCTGTGGTTTCAATAAGCTTGAATATTGCAGAAGGAGAAGGCAGAAGGTCAAATAATGATTTTTCCAGATTTATCCAAATTGCAATAGGCTCATTAAACGAAGTAGTGACATTATTATTCATAACGTTAGAACAAGAATATATTAGCAAAGTTGAATTTGATGCTTTGTATAAAAGATGTGAAAGCATTTCAAAACAATTACATGCATTTAGAAATTATTTAAAAAAACAGTAGAATTGAAGGTTTAGCTTTTAGTTTCTATCTTTTACTATAGACTACTAACTATCGACCATTGACCATTGGTTATTGGTTCGAAGTGAAGATTTAGCTTTTAGATTTTTTTTACTATCAACCATAGACTATTAGCTATTAACTATTAACTATTAACTATTAATTATTAACTATTAACTATTAACGATTGATAACTAGTTGTTAACCATTGACCATTAGCTATAGACTATTGGTTATTTGCGCAACTAAAACAAGGAGATAAGCAATGAGCAAATACTTAGTTACAGGCGGTGCAGGATTTATCGGATCACATATTGTTGAAGAACTTTTAAAAAAAGGCGAGGATGTTGTTGTCTTAGATAACTTTTTCTCTGGTAAGGAGTCTAACCTGAGTTTTGTAAAAGACTATCAGCCATCAGCCATTAGCTATAAGCTGATTCGTGGGGATATCTGTGATAAGCAGGCTTGTCTTGATGCATGTAAGGACGTAGATTACATTTTACATCAGGCAGCGCTGAGAAGTGTACCTAAATCAATGGAAAGTCCGCATGATTATAATAGGGTCAATATTGATGGTACCTTAACTGTCCTTGAAGCAGCAAAAGAGTGCGGCGTGAAAAGAGTTGTTATTGCTTCATCAAGTTCCGTGTATGGCGATACTGATAAGTTCCCGCAAAGGGAGGATGCATATCCATTGTTGATATCTCCTTATGCCCTGTCAAAATTAACAACAGAGTTTTATTGCCGTATATTCAGCGAAAATTATGGCGTGGAGACTGTGGCCCTGCGTTATTTTAATGTATTCGGCCCAAGACAGGCACTTGATGATGAATATGCTGTTGTAATACCCAAATTCATAACCTGTATTTTAACAGATGTCCAGCCGCCGATATTCGGAAATGGCCTGCAATCAAGAGATTTTACTTTTGTAAAAAACGTTGTACAGGCAAACATTTTAGCTGCGACTACTCCGGGAGCTTCTGGAGAGGTTTTCAATGTCGCGCTTGGCAGTGATGTTAGTATTCTGCAATTAGTAGCGGTCATAAACAAGTTTGCGGATAAGTCTATTGAGCCTAATTTGTTGCCAATAAGAAAAGGCGATGTGTTCAAGACCATGGCTGACGTGACAAACATAACCGAAAAACTAAACTTCCAACCCGAATTTACATTTGAGCAGGGCATGAAGGTAACATTTGATTGGTTTAAGAGCCAGCAGAAGATTTAACTATACGCTGGCAAGTAAAAAGTAAGAAGTTGCTTGTGGCAAAAAGGTAAGCGGTAGCATTGCAAAGTATAAAACCGAGGGAAGATCCTCCTTCGCTTGAAGCTATGGAGGACAGGGGGACGACCGCTTCGCTAGGATGAAGGACGAGGAAAAGTAAAGCACGGAATTAACCGCAGATGAACGCAGATGAACGCGGATAAAGAAGTATATGCTCAAGCCGCTTGGCGGCTGCAATTTAATTTAATGGGAACTCAACAAGGAAAATTCATTTTTCTTTTGATTCACCATTGAATTAAATCAGTATTTTTAAGAAAACACTGGGCATATACGTTCAGGAGAAGGAAAGTGTTTGAAACAGCGTTAATCAGCGTTTATCGAGCGAATGTGTTTTATGAGCGGGCGGTTATAATAAAGTTTTTAAACTCGATACGCAATACGCATAACGCGATAAAGTTTTTTTCACCGTAGGTAGGCAGAATGGGCATCGTCCTTCGATTTTACTCAGGACACCCTGAGCGCAGTCGAATGGGCGCAACCGTCAAACGAAGAGGATTTTTAATTACTTTTAACCTGTATACAATGAAGGAACAATCGTAGATGTCACATCAAGACAGTAAGGTAACATTCATAATATTTAGTAGAAATCAAGTAGAACTTCTTAAGAGTACTTTGGTGAGCATCTTAAACCAGACTTATAAGAATATTGAGGTTTTTCTTATCCTAAATGGCAGCAGTAATAAATTGCATGAAGATCTGGGTGTTTATAAGTATCGGATAAATTTTACATTTAACCAAGACAAGCATAGCAAAGCAAGAATACTCAATGAATGCCTAAAAATGTCAACAGGGAGTTATTTTGCCGTGCTTGCTGCCGGTGATGTGTGGCAGCCTGGAGCGCTCTTTCAGAAACTCAAGTTTCTTGAGAAAAACAAAAATGCCTTAGCTGTCTGCAGTGATTTTGATGTATTTAATGAAAAAGGGATCATCAAAGATTCGTTTTTTCAGTTTAAGGATTATTTTGAAGACAAGCAAACCGGCGAATCATTTTTTATTGATGAAGCGAGAAGCTACTTTATTAACAGTTGCTACAAATTGTTTTCGATGATGCTTATCCGCAATGAAGCATATTTATTCTATGGCCCATTTGATGACGGGATGAACGGCTATGCTGATTTTGATCTTTTATTTAAAATGCTTGGTAATTACAAATTAGGCTGTATTAAAAAAGTACTTGTGGGTAAATTTTATGATGAGAACAAGACTTCATATTATCTTAACTATAATATGAAAGAGAAGATTGTGTATCTTGATTATCTGCTGAACGATTTTGCCATAGGCAAAAAGAAATATGAAAAAGAACTGAAATCCCAAATTAAAAAGAACTATTTTAGCTGGATAACCTATCTTATTAAAAATGAGGAAGCTGTTGAGGCCCGCGATGCTGCAGTCGAATATATGCAAAAATACAAGGTGTCTCCTGGAGTTTTAGGCCTATTTTTAAAATCGCTTTTTTCTCATCAGGATGAAAAAATTGAAAGGCGTTATAATTATTTCAAGAAGGACAAATTAAAAGAAGATCTACTGAAGCTGAACTATTAATTATGAATTATAAATTATGAATTATAAATTGAAAAGCTGAATTTACAATGAATGAAAAATTTGATATTGTTGATAGGAGTTATAAGTTTGCTTTGGAGATCATAAAATTGGTTAATTTACTACCGAGGAGTACAAGTGGAGCTGTTATAAGTAATCAGATCATGAAAGCAGGGACATCTATAGGAGTTAATGTAGAAGAAGCTCAAGGAGCATCAAGCAAAAAGGATTTTACTAATAAAATGACAATATCTAAAAAAGAAGCTAGAGAAACCAGATATTGGTTAAGATTGATAAAAGATTCAGGAACGCTGAAATCTGTGCAAGTAGAAGAATTACTTAACGAATGCAATGAAATACTAAAAATACTTACAGCAATTGTAAAAACATCCAAGATGAACTCATGATTCGTAATTCGTAATTTGTAATTTGTAATTTTATAGTTGTTTTTAACTCGTAATTCATAATTAGTAATTTATAACTCATAACTTCCGACTACAAAGGAGGAGGTATCGCAACCGGTAACCTAAGACGATGTTTAATCATACAACCGGTAACCTAATGTTTGCTAAAAGGCTTGAAAAAATACGTTATATATGATATTATTTCTATAGATTGATAAAAATATCAATATGGAGAAATGTAACAGTATGAAATTTGATGATTTTCTTAAAACATATAAAGATAGTATGATTATTGATTCCTCAACATATAGCTGGTTTTCTGAGAAACCGCAGGATGTAAGGCGTCAGGTAAGATATTGGGTTGAAAAAGGGTATTTGATTGCTCTGAAGAAGGGAATGTACATTTTAGGTGATAATTACAGAAAAATTAATCCCTCTAAGCGTTTTCTCGCTAATTTTTTTATTAACCCTTCCTATCTTAGCCTGGAATACGCGTTGGGGTTTTATGATCTTATTCCGGAAAAGGTAACAGTTTATACCTCACTCACAACGAAAAAAACAACCGCTTGTCGGAATTATCTTGGAACATTTGAGTATCGTTCTATTAAGGAAGATTTGTTTTTTGGTTATACTAAGGCAACGGATAACGGCCAGGATTTTTTTATTGCACAGCCGGAAAAAGCGATTCTTGATTTTTTTTATTTTCGTAAAGAGTTTAAAGGCAAAGCAGGGGAGTTTGAGTCATTGCGCTTCCAGAATTTAGATAGGCTTGATACAGCAAGATTAGAGGAATTTAGTAAAAAATTTACAAAAAAAGTGAAGACTATTGCAAGGGCGTTTATTGAGTTTATTGTCAGGGAAAAACAAGACTGGAAGGCGCTTAAATGAGAGATTTTATTAAATCAATTGTCAAAGAAGAAGCAGACAATGATGAGAACCTTAACCGCATTAGGGAATATATTCAGACATATTTTTTACACATCAGCTATCGTAAAAAATATTATAATAATATAGTGTTTACCGGAGGAACCGCTTTGCGGTTTATCCATGGAATCAAAAGGTTTTCAGAAGATTTAGATTTTAGCCTATCTTCTAGTGCGCGTGATTATGATTTTAACTTGATGATGAAAGATATTGAGCGGGAGTTTAAACTAGCTGGATATAGTGTTGAGGTTAAATCTAAAATAAAAAATACAGTGCATAGCGCTCAGTTAAGATTTTCCGAGATTCTATTTGAAACAGGCCTAAGCCAGTTGAAAGATGAAAAGTTAATGGTCAAAGTCGAAATTGATTCCAACCCTCCTCAAGGAGGAATTGAGGCACACACTTTGTATAATTCAACATTTATGTTTTATATGGTTCACTACGATCTCTCGTCATTGTTTGCCGGTAAAATGCACGCGCTCCTTTGCCGCAAATATACAAAAGGCCGCGACTGGTATGATCTTTTTTGGTATCTTAGCAAATTTAAAGGCCTGGAACCGAATTTTACTATGCTTAACAATGCCATGGCGCAGACTGAAAAAAAACCGCTGATTCTTCGTCCAGATAACTGGAGAGAAGAGATGAGAAGAGTTGTAAATAACCTTGATTTTTCACAGGTTAGGAACGATGTTAGCCGTTTTCTTGAGCGCAGCGAAGAGGCAGAGTTCCTTGAGTTAAAGACATTTGAAAGTTTGCTGCGTTAATAGAGGCAATTAGCTGAATTATTAGAAAATTCAGCAAGTAAAAAGGTAAAAGCCGCCAAGTAGACAGGATAAGATAACTATGGCGAGCCTCGCTAGATTTGTAGCGGGTAAAAAGTAAAAAGTAAAGCATGGAATTAACCGCAGATAAACGCAGATGAACGCGGGAAACTAAAGCCGAAGTCCGAGGGACGATCGCTGCGGCTAGGATGAAGGACGAAAAAGCGTAAAGCAAAAAGATGAAAAAGTATCGAAAAGATAGCATATGCTCAAGCCGCTGCGCGGCTGCAATTTAATTTAATGGGAACTCAACAAGGAAAATTCATTTTTCTTTTGATTCACCATTGAATAAAATCAGTGTTTTCGAGAAAACACTGGGCATATACGTTCAGAAGAAGAATATGTGCTTGAAACAGCGTTTATCAGCGTTTATCGAGCGAATGTATTTTATGAACGCCTGTCCGCCGTGTGGTGTGGAGGAGGCGGTTATAATAAAGTTTTTAAATTTGATACGTAATACGCATAACGTGATACAGTTTTTTTTACCGTAGGTAGGCAGAATGGGCGCAACCGGTAAACGAAGAATAACGATTTTCATTCGTAACTCGTAACTCGTAACTCGTAACTTATAACTTAAAAACGGAATTTATATGAAAATTACAAAAAAGATTAAGTGGATTGGTATCTCTCTAATATATATAGGGATTATTTTTTTATTATCGTTTAAACATCCGGGAATAGCTAAGCATTCTTTTGTTAAAGAAGTTATTACCAATCTAGCGCATATTCCTTTGTATGGGGTTTTGGGCTATTTCTTAATTGTTTTATTTAAACATTTAAGAACAGGTTCAAGGGCTTTTGTATATACAATTATTTGTGGAATGACGGTTGCAGGAACGGATGAGTTTTTTCAATCTTTTGTTCCGGGTAGAAGTGTTGATGCAATGGACTTAGGGCTTGATTTTATAGGTATTTGTCTTGGTGTATTATTATTTAGAGTCGTAAGAGTAAAAATTAGAAAGAAAAAGTTAAAAGAAGCGATTGCGAGGTAGTGTCAAATAAAGCATGAAAGGATATGCAAGAATTTACCACAGAGCGCACAGAGGACACAGAGGTAAGAAATAATATATATTTAAACTACGAAATGTACGAAAGACACGAAAAAGATTAACTATATGCTGTTTCGACAAAGTCGAAAGCTAATTTTACCAATTCATAGTCAATCAGAAAAACAAGTTTTTCTGTTGCCCTGAATTTTAAAATGAGATGGCAGACAATGCCATTTACAGCCTCTAGTTAATAACTGGACTGATAATTTTTTAGTTATGTTTAGATGTTTTCTCTGTGGAACTCTGTGATCTCTGTGGTGGATATTATATTTATATTTTCAGGGAGGCAAGAACTTTTTACTAAAAGCTCTGTAATTATTACAGATAGATAAGAATTAACTAAATATTTTTGACAATACGGATGGGCACATAAGGAGAGTTTCATGGATATTAAGGGAAAGATAAAAGAATTCATAATCAACAATTTTTTAATGGGAGCTGATTCGCAAAAGATTCAGGAAGATACTTCTTTTTTAGAAGAAGGGATTATCGATTCAACCGGAATATTGGAATTAGTAGAATTTGTTCAAGATACTTTTTTAATAAAAATTGAAGATGAAGAATTAATGCCGGACAATCTTGATTCTTTGAATAATTTAGAGAAATTTATAAAAAGCAAGCTAGAGATGAACACTGATAAAAAGAATGATGAACACTGATTAAAGAAAGTGGAAGTAAAAAGTAAAAAGGAAGAAGTCTAGATTAAAATTTACCGCAGATGGACGCAGATAAACGCGGATAAAAAAGTATATGCTCATGCCGCTGCGCGGCTGCAATTTAATTCAATGGGAACTCAACAAGGAAAATTAATTTTTCTTTTGATTCACCATTGAATAAAATTAGTGTTTTCGAAAAAACACTGGGCATATACGTTTAGTAGAAGGATATATGCTTGAAACAGCGTTAATCAGCGTTTATCGAGTGAATGTGTTTTATGAACGGGCGGTTAATTAAGCTTTTCAAAACCAAAGCTAGAGTATAAGAGAATAGTATTATAAATCTGTGTTCATCTTGGCAATTAGTATCTGTGTTTATCACATACAAAGGAATTAAATGCTTTTACACGATTTACTAAAAACAAGTGCTGCAAAGTACCCTGATAAAAAGGCAGCAATTCATCAAAAGGGTTCTTTAACATATAGGCAGCTTGATGAGCGTTCAGATGCTTTTTCCGGTATGCTAATCGGCAAGGGAGTAAAAAAGGGCGATAGAGTTGTTATTTTTCTTGATAATTCATGTGATTATTTGGTTGCTTATTTTGGAATATTGAAAGTAGGAGCAGTAATTGTTGCTCTAAATAGCCAGCTTGTGCCCAGAGAATTATCAGTTTTGCTGAATGACTGCACTCCAAAGGTAATTATTTCGGACAAGAAGCATTCTAAAACAGTAGAAGACACTCTAAAATCATGCGCTCAGATAGATGTATTGCTCATTGAGAACCTAGATTTTAAAAAAGACCATCGACCATCGACTATCGACCATGGACTTAGAGCTAAGGACTTAGCTCTAATCATTTACACCTCTGGCACAACTGGC
Organism: uncultured Planctomycetia bacterium; assembly: GCA_964437495.1. Lineage (GTDB taxonomy): Bacteria > Omnitrophota > Gorgyraeia > B26-G9 > B26-G9 > JAGLQQ01. Next base: position 10,795 of record CAYTGV010000031.1, read on the forward strand.
AAGCCAAAGGGCGTAATGCTTTCACATGAAAATCTCTCTGCAAATGCTAATTCAATTATTGAGTATTTAAAGCTGACAGCTGATGATCGGATTATGGTTGTTTTGCCCTTTTATTATTCATATGGCAATTCATTGTTAACTACTCATATTAAGGCGGGTGCTACTTTAGTAATTGATAATCGATTTATGTATCCAAATATCGTAATAGAGAATATGATCAAAGAGGAAGTCACTGGCTTTGCCGGTGTACCTTCAAATTTTGCGATTTTAATTAGTAAATCAGCTATTCGAAATTATAAATTTCCCAAACTTAGATATGTGACTCAGGCTGGCGGGGCAATGATGCCGGCTAAGATCAAGGAATTTTTAAACATTATTCCTAATATAAAGTTTTATGTGATGTATGGGCAGACCGAGGCATCAGCCAGGCTAAGCTACTTAGAGCCAGATGATTTAGAACAAAGAATGGGTTCGATTGGTAAAGCAATCCCTGGGGTAAAATTAGAAGTTTTAAATAATGATGGCAATTTAGTCGAAGTTGGTGAGATTGGCGAAATTGTTGCTCAAGGCAGAAATATCATGCAAGGGTATTGGAATGATTCTGAGCAGACAAAACAAGTTTTAAAAGACAATAAAGTATTCACCGGAGATTTAGCCAGGATAGATGAACAAGGGTATATATATATAATCAGTAGAAAAAGGGATATGATTAAAAGCGGGGCTAATCGCATAAGCCCTTTTGAAATAGAAGATGTTGCAAGTCAGATTCCCGGGATTATAGAATGCGCGGCAGTAGGCATTCCGGATGAAATATTAGGAGAAGCAATTGTCCTTTTTATTGTGACTGATGGCTCGGATATAAAGGAGCAGGAGATAATGCTTTATTGTAAACAGAATTTAGCTATATACAAGTTACCAAAAAGAATAGTCTTCATTGCTGAACTGCCGAAAACAGCGAGTGGGAAGATCAAGAGAGAAGAATTAAAACAGCTTATGGCTAATGGTCAATAGCTGATGGGAAAATAAAAAAATGGCATTTAAGTTTGAAAAATTAAAAGTCTGGGAAAAGTCAGTTAAATTTGCTAGTGAGATTTATGAGGTAACAAAAGCATTTCCTAAAGCTGAACAGTTTGGACTGACAAGCCAATTAAATAGGGCGGTAGTGTCAATAAGCTTAAATATTGCTGAAGGTGAAGGACGAAGGGCAAATAATGATTTTGCTCGCTTTATTCAAATAGCGATAGGTTCCTTAAATGAGGTAGTAACTTTATTATATATATCTTTAGAACAAAATTATATTAATCAAAATCAATTTAATAACCTGTATGAAAGATGTGAAAGTATTTCTAAAATGCTGCATGCTTTTAGGAATCATTTAAAACAATAATTATTCAACCATAGGCTATTAGCCATTAGCTATTAGCTGTACGAGGAGCCATAAATGCGACGATGTACTAGATGTGTTTTACCTGAGAGCTTTCCTCATATTTCTTTCAATGATGAGGGGGTATGTAACTTTTGTCAAGGATTCAAAGGTCAGGAGAAGTTGCAGGAAGATAAGGCAGCCTATCTTATTAAATTCAAAGACTTGATAGAACAAATGAGAGGAAAATCAGACTATGATTGTACCGTATCCTACTCTGGAGGCAAAGACAGCTCATATACATTATATGTGCTTAAGGAAGTCTTTAAATTGCGGGTTTTAGCACTTGTTTTTGATAATGGGTTTATATCCCCTCAGGCTTTTGTGAATATTGATTCCTTAACATCTAAATTAGGGGTAGATTGTCAAATTATTAAGCCAAATTTTAGGCTGATGAAAAGTATATTTTGCCATGCGGTAGAAAATCCCATGTATTCGCCAAAGACTTTAGAACGCGCAAGTACAATATGTACATCTTGTATTGGATTGATAAAGTTTATATTTTTAAAAATTGCTATTGAAAAAAATATTCCCATGATGGGTTGGGGGTGGTCACCGGGACAGGCACCATTGCGTTCGAGTATAATGAAAATTAATCCGGCAATGTTCAAGGCAACCCAGGAGGTATTGCGTAAGCCTATGGTTGAGGCTGCGGGTGAAGAGGTTAATGCATATTTCTTAACAGATGAGCAGTTTAAGCAAAAAGAAAAATTTCCTTATAATGTTAGCCCCTTGGCATTTATGGATTATGATGAAGAAAAAATTATAGACAAAATAAAAGAACTAGGCTGGGTTGCCCCAGTTGATGTTGACGGTAACTCAACTAATTGCCTGCTCAATTCACTGGCAAACAAGGTGCATATAGATAAATATAGTTTTCATCCATATGCCTTTGAGATAGCTGAGATGGTAAGATCCGGAGTTATGACAAGGGAATATGGTATAGAAAAACTGACTGAAGCAGGAAATGATGCAACAATTGAATACGCGAAGAAAAAACTAGAAATAAGCTAAAAAGGCTAACAGCAAGATAAATTAACCGCAGATGGACACAGATGGACGCAGATAAAAAGTATATGCTCAAGCCGCTACGCGCGGCTAAAGTTTATTCAAAGGTGAATCAAAAGAAAAATTCATTTTTCTTGTTGAGTTCATTTTGAATAAAACCAATGTTTTCAAAGAAAACACGTTGAGCATATATACTTAAGAGAAGATATTAGTTTTAAACAGTGTTAATCAGCGTTTATCGAGTGAATGTGTTTTATGAACGGGCGGTTAAGTCGGGTTTGTAATAAGGATAGTAAATGTGTATAAATAAAAAAGAAAATAATTATAGGCATAGTGACTTGACTGCAGCGGTTTTAAAAGCTGCTTTTGAAGTGCATAATACTCTTGGGTGCGGTTTCTTAGAGAAAGTATATGAGAATTCCTTGTGTATTGAATTAGAAAGACAGAAGGTGTTTTTTAAACAGCAAGAGCCGATTAAAGTTTATTATAACGGCGGGATTGTTGGTGAATATTTTGCTGATATTCTTGTCGAGAATACAGTCATTGTGGAATTAAAAACAATTAATAAAATTGAAGCAATACAGGAAGCACAGTTGTTGAATTATCTTAAGGCAACGAACAAAAAAATAGGATTAATCCTTAATTTTGCTAAGCCAAAACTAGAAATAAAACGCATGGTCAATGGTTTGTGACTTTTAAAATTAACCGCAGATGGACGCAGATAAACGCGGATGAACGTGGATAAAGAAGTATATGCTCAAGCCGCTGCGCGGCTGTAATTTAATTCAATGGGAACTCAACAAGGAAAATTTATTTTTCTTTTGATTCACCATTGAATAAAATCAGTATTTTTGAAAAAATACTGGGCATATACGTTTAGTAGAAAGATATATGCTTGAAACAGCGTTAATCAGCGTTTATCGAGTGAATGTGTTTTATGAACGGGCGGTTAAGTAAGCTTTTCAAAAACAAAATTTGGAGTATAAGAGAATAGTATTATAAATTTATGTTCATGAAGGCAAGTAATATCAGTGCTTATCATGGCAATTAGTATCAGTGTTTATCATAGAGTTCAATCAGTGTTAATCGGGAGGAGCAAAGCTACGAATGGAATTTAATAAAAATATTTTAGACTTAAATGTTGAAAAAGAAGCAGCCCGTATTTGTGCATTTATGAAAGCACAAGTTCTTGATATGCATAGAAATGGCATAGTAATTGGTTTAAGCGGTGGTGTTGATTCTGCTTTGTCTGCGGCTTTGGCCGTCAGGGCCTTGGGTAAAGATAAGGTTTTTGGCCTCATACTTCCGGAAAAGGATTCAAGTCCAATAAGTGCCGAATATGCGAAAAAACAAGCTGAACAACTTGATATAAAAACAGAATATATAGATATCACTAAGACACTTGAGGGATTTGGCACCTATGCCAAAAGAGATGCAGTCATAAAATCAATATTCCCTGATTATGATACCAGCTATCAATCAAAGATTACTTTGCCGGCAGACCTGCTTGGCAAAGATGCCTATAATGTTTTTAGTATCATAATAAGTGACGCTAAAGGCGATACTCAAAAAGCAAGGCTTAGCAAAGCACAGCTTAATGGTATTGTAGCAGCAACTAATACAAAACACAGAACAAGAATGATGCATTTATATTATTATTCAGAAAAGCTGAACTCAATTGTTTGCGGGACGACCAATAAAACTGAGGCTTTAGAAGGAGACTTTGTTAAATACGGGGATGGGGGGGTGGATATAGAGCCACTTGCACATCTTTATAAAACTCAGGTTTTCCAGCTTGCAAATCATTTAGGGGTGACAAAAGAGATTATTGACAGGGCGCCTAGTCCGGATACTTTTAGCCTTTCGGTAAGTGATGAGGAATTTTACTTTCGTATCCCTTTTGATAAATTGGATTTGTTGCTTTACGCCTGGGTAAATAATATTGAAATGGCAAGAGTGTGTGAAGTAATGGAATTAGATGAACAACAGGTGAAACGTGCATTCAGGGACTTTACCGGTAAATTTAATACAACAAAGCATTTACGTCAAATGCCGCCAGAGCTTAAATAATGAATGAAAAGCGGGAAAAGGATAAGTAGCTCCTTGTGTTATCCTGAAAAAGGTTGACAGAAAATAAATTAACCACAGAGAACACAGAGAGCACGGAGAAAAGCATTTGTATTATAATTAATTATA
>CAYTGV010000032.1:0-13295 GCA_964437495.1 uncultured Planctomycetia bacterium
TGCATGCCTAATCCACGCCGCCAGCGTTCGTTCTGAGCCAGGATCAAACTCTCCAAATAAAAAAGTTTGCTCATTGGCTTTGACTAGAGCTTGGTTATATTTTTTTTAATTTGACAAAGAACAGACATAAAAAAAAACAGGACACCTAGAAGATGCCTCTGCTAAAAATTACTGCTTTTATTATTTCGGCGAGTATTAATTATTGATTAATCCTGCCTTGTAATCTTTAGTGGATCTTTGTACGGTTTCGTACATAATTTACTTTTTTGTCAATGTGCTTCTTTATTATTTCTTTAAGCGTAAGTGAAAATATACCACTTACTGAGAATACTGTCAAGGGTTTTTTTTAACTTTTTTAATTTTTTTTAAGACAGCTGTTTTACGCTAAATCCAAGAGTTGCCTCAGCCACTATTTTATCCTCTACCATAGCCTTTGCCGCCATAATTCCGCCGGTATTAAGCATCTTCATAGTGTTTATTTCTAATACCAATTGATCACCCGGAACAACAGGCGCTCTCCACTTTATATCAGCTTTTCCAAAATAATATTGCACCTTGCTCTTTTCCACATGCTTTGTTTTCGCGTATAAAACAATCGCAGCCTGCGCCATTGCCTCAAGTATCAACACACCGGGCATAACCGGATTAGTTGGAAAATGCCCTTCAAAAAAATGTTCATTTGTTGTTACGTTTTTGACTGCTATAATTTTTTTTCCTTCTTGGATTTCCAAAACCTTATCTATAAGTAAAAAAGGATATTCCTGCGGAAGTATTTCCTGCAATTCCGTTATTGTAAGCATTACTTTCTCCTATCAGTTTAATCTTTACCAAATAGTCTCTGGTCTATTGTCTATGGTCTTTAAGTTCAGCTATCTTTATCAAATTTTTCAATAAGCTCTTTTTGAGAACAGGATCCTACTCCAAGTTTTCCGACAACTATGCCTGCTGCGTAATTTGAAATATGCGCAGCTTCAAAAAAACTTGCTCCGCTTGAAAGCGCAAGCGTAAAAGCCCCGATTACAGTATCACCTGCACCTGAGACATCAAAAACTTCCTGCGCACGCGTTGGAATATACTCCGGCCTTTTATCTCTGACAAATAATGCCATACCTGCTTCACCGCGAGTTATGAGCACGGCATTGAGATTCATTATTTTGAGCAGTTTCTTCCCGGCAATATCCAGAGTCTTTTTATCTACGATTTTTATACCAGCTGCAATTTCGGCCTCAAACTGATTCGGTGTTATACATGTGGCTCCTTTATAATTTAAGAAATGTTCTTCTTTAGGATCAACCGTTATAATCAGTTTTCTTTTTTTTGCTATCCTCAATATCTCTTTAATTAAATACGGACTAATCACACCCTTTCCGTAATCTTCTATTATTATTGCTTTAAAACTTTTCACATTCTTCTTAATATATGAAATTATTTTATCTGCTGTATTTTTGCTTAAAGTAGCAACATGCTCTCTGTCCACCCTTACGACCTGCTGGTGACGCGCCACTATTCTAGTTTTTAATGTTGTATTACGTCCGCGATCAACTATAACTCCTTTGATATCCGCCTTACGTTTTAAGTGGTTTTTAAGAGTTCTGCCCCAAAGATCGTTTCCTATAGTACCTGCAATCGCCGTACTGCCCTGCAAATCTCTCACGCTGCAAGCAACATTGGCGGCTCCGCCTGGCATGAAAGATTCCCTTTGGACATGTACAACCGGAACAGGCGCCTCCGGAGATATACGCGTTACATCTCCCCAGATAAACTGATCCAGGATAAGATCTCCGACAACAAGAATCTTTGCCTGTTTGAATTTTTTAAGCAACTCCCTAAATCTTATTTTATCAATACTCATAAGATATTCCCTTATCTTCTTTATTTGAAATGTATGCGTTATTTTAACACAAGAGCTTATGCAGAGTCAATCAGGATTCCGGTAACTCCATCTTTATCAGAGTTGCCTGTGCTGAACCAACCGGGACCTTGAGCAATATTATCAAAGGCACCCTGCGCATATCAGCACTGAACCAAATACGCATGCTTCCTTCAGCATTCAGAGAATCGTCAAATTGCCGTTCAGAGTCTTTTGTCGGTTCCACCTGAAAAGCCCAAAAGCGTCCTGCAGGCGTTTTTACAAACCGCTCCTGTCGCGCGTATATTATTACCGGGAAATTTTTCTTTCCCCCGTTTACAAGCATCTCGATTGGCTCGTTTAAAAGAACCTGGTTCTTCCTGAAATAATAGAAAACTCCCAAAGGATCCATAGTATCTGCGGTAATGTCAACTTCGTATTCGCCTTTCTTATCCACAGCAAATACTTTTTGCCTCTGAAAGTCATACTCCATTTCTTTGAATATGAATTTCTTGTTTATCTGTGTTTTGGAATTGTACCTCAATGGTTTAAATGTTTGGGCATCAACAATAGATTCTATTGTTCCGTGGACATTATAGAAAAACGAAAAAAAACTATTTGTCCATGCCTTTAAAACTACCTTGCATGTTTTTCCGTTATTCTGGCTTTCGTCTTTATTAACCTGAAAAGTAGCCTTACCCACATGTATACCCAGCCAGGTAATCTTATAGGTAAGCTTTTCTCCCGGAATAAGTATCCCGATCGGAGCGGCTATCTTTTGTCTAATCTCTGTTTCACCGGAAACAGCCAGACATCCGGCTGGTTTTTTTCGCATTTCAAAAAAACTGCATCCACTAATACTCATGATGAGTATAAGACATGCTATCAAAAATAAACTTCTTAATTTCATGGAATCCTTCATCTAAATCATCTTGACTACTTGCGCATAAACCTCATCCGCTGTGATCTCGCTCATACAGCGATTATCTGTACAGTCGTTATTGTAGCAAGGTATTTCACAGCCTACGTCTTTTTGTAAAATTACCTTTTTACCCGCCCCTACAGGCCCAGTCAGATCAGCTGAAGTAGGACCAAAAATGGCCACTGTTTTTGCGCCCACTGCCACCGATATATGCATAGGCCCTGAATCTGCACTTACAACGCAAACTGATGCCTTCATAATCGCAGCCAGTTGATGCAAAGTAGTTTGACCGGTGATTATTATTGTTTTTGTTTTCATCAGGGATTGTATCTCATCTGCCAAGTGCTTATCTTTTTTTGCCCCGGAAATAACTACCTTCAACTTATTTTTTTGTGCTAACATATCACCCAGTTTTGCGAAGTTCTCAGTACTCCAGCGCTTCATCAACCAGTTTCCACCGGGGTTGATAATTACATATTTTTCCCCAAGAGCAATACCCTTGTTTTTTAGTATCTGCTGTGCCTCTTGGATATCGGTATCATCAATAAAAAATTCACAATTGCGATCCTGGGCTTTAATACCGCAGCTTTTCAGAATATTAAGAAAATAATCAATTTTATGCATCAGCTTATCTGGAGCAGGAATAGAACGGCTTAAAAGAAAAGAGCGGTTTTTCGTATTATAGCCCGTACGGCTGGGAATACCGGCCAGGAAGCCGATCATCGCTCTTCGCAATGACGGATGCAACACATAGACCTCATTAAATCTTTTTTTTCTCAGGTATCTTATGAACTTCAGCTTAGCTATTAAGGAATGATGTTTGCCATATTCATCATAGACTATTATCTCATTAATACGCAAATTATTTTTTAAAACTTCTTCACATCGGGAAATGACCAAACAGGCAATATGTGCCTGCGAATTCGCTTCTCTTAAAGCTTTAAACACAGGAGTGGAAAATACTACATCTCCCAGCCAATTTACATTTATAACTAAAATTTTTTTCATTTTCTTTTTATACGCCTGTCCTTGAAAAAAGTATAATAGCCGGAAACCTGTGTAAAGAAAACCAGCATATTATCCGAGCTTTGAGATATCCTTATCCGGCGTATTGCATAGGTATCGTTTAAATCAACGCTTGCATCAGGATGTGTAGCCAATGCCGCTTTATATCCGGCAAGCTTTGCCGTCTCTTTTACAAAAGGAGTAAAGTTGCCGCATGGATAACAGAGATAGTTAATAACGGTATTAAGTTTTTTCTCCAATATACGTTTCGATTCTTTAAGCTCATCTACAGTAGAATCTTTACTAAGTGTATCCAAAGGGCAATGTTTAAGGCTATGGCTTACTATTTCAATAAGCCCTTCATCACTAAGCTCTTTTATCTGCTCCCAGCTCATCATATCATCACGCCCGACCCAATCAACAACAACTGATATTGACGCTGGTATACCGTATTTTTTTAAAATTGGATAGGCAATTGTATAATTATCACGAAATCCATCATCAAAAGTAATCACTACAGATCTCTTGTTGGGTTTTTTATTTTCTTCCAGCAGTTCTACATATTCATCAAGTGTAAGAATCTGATACTTTCTTTTTTTCAAAAAATTCATCTGCCTTTGAAAACTCTCAGGGCTTACTACCAAACGCGAATTCTCTGCACCTGAGCCTATGCTGTGATACATCAACACTGGCACGGAATAAACATTATATAGAAATATGCCGATGAAAATAATCGCCACAGCAATAACTATTATTTTTATCTTTGTTTTCATAAATCCTTTTTTATGACTTCCGCATATACCTTTTCGATATCCGAAGCCATCTTTCCTAAGTTAAATTTCTCCTCAACCTGTTGCCTTCCCTTCCGACCAAGACGAATAGCTAAACTTCTGTCCTCCATTACATGCATAATCGCTCCCGCTAATGCCATGGGATTTGCTGGATCAACAAGCAAGCCGGAAACATCATGTTTTATTATCGAGGGTATTCCCCCCACATTTGAAGCCACCACAGGAACTCCACAAGCCAATGCTTCCAATATGGACAAACCAAGTCCTTCTTGTATAGAAGGCATCACAAATATATCTATCTCCTGCAATACTTCCGCTGTATTTGAAACAGACGGCAGAAAAAATACTTGTTTAGATATCTTTAAACTTTGTGCCAGCTTAATAAGTTCATACTTGATCTTACCCTGGCCAAAAATAAACAAACGCGCATCTTCAAATTCTTTAACAACCTCAGCCATTGCTTCAATAAGATATTTATGTCCCTTGACTGTAGAAAGCCTGGCGATAATTCCCACAGTTCTGGTTTTATGATCCAAATCCGATCTTTTTGCCAAAACCCTAAACTGATCTATATCTATTCCATTATGTACCAGTTTAATCTTTTCCTCTTTTATATAAAAATCAATCATTAAATGCTTTTTCACTGCCTCACTTATAGCAATCACTCTCTGCCCCCAACATGGATAAAGCTGTCTTCCAAGATTGCGCCGAAAAAAACCATGACAGGTAGATACAAAAGGAATCTTGGTAATTCGGCTCAGATAACTGGCCAGCACCTGCGTAACACGCGTATGAGCATGGATAACATCGAACTTCTCTGTCCTATTGAGCATAAGCAGCCTGATCAGGCTTATGATTATCATGGGATTTAATTCACTTTTGGTATTTATCGGGATATTTATAATACGTATTCCGTGTCGCTTAAACAAAGGCAGCATCTCTCCGAATGAGGATGCGCAAACTACCTCATGCCCATTTTTGATTAAAGCCTTAGCCAGCGAAAATGTATATGAGCTTATTCCACCAAAATTAATATGTGTTGTTATCATCAGTACTTTCATAATTTATCAGCTTCCAATTAGACAGTTACCAGCAACCAGTTAAAGGGATATTGTATCGCGTATTGCGCATCAAGTATTGTATTAAAAAATCTTTTTCTAAGCGCTAAGAGCTAAACGCTATTTGGAAATTTATTTTTAGATATTAAGCTCACCGCTGCTTCATAAACCTCATCCACCGTAATATCTCTCATGCAATTCTTTCTATAACATCTCGGTTTGTAGCATCCGGAACATGCTAATTCTTTTCTTATTAAAGCAAATTTTTCGGCAAATGGCAAATGCCGCGTAGGATCTGTGGGGCCAAACAAGGCGACAAAAGGCACATTTTGAGCCGCAGCAATATGCATCGGAGCACTGTCAACTGTTATCAACACTGAACAGCGTTTAATCAAAACACTAAGCCCCATTAATGACGTAATACCAGCGGCATTTACCGGTTTACATTGTGTGTGCTTTATTATTTCATCAATGTCACTTTTAGAATGTTTTGTTCCTGTAAAGACAATCCTTGCATTAAATTTAGAAGCAAGCCTATCAGCAACCTGGGCATATGACTCAAGATTCCAAATTTTGCTTACCCAGCGAGGACTTGCCAGAGCATTTATCCCGATAAGCATTTGATTATTACTAAGCCAGCTATGTTTTAAAAATTCCCTTATATTACTTTGATCATGAACGCTTGGCCAAAGTTCAAGAGTCTTATCCTGATTGCCCTCCAACCCAAGACTTTTAAGCACTTGAAACTGATGTGTTACCGGATCGCAGTTTTTCCTTGTGTCTTTAATACCGCGATTAAGTAAGAATCCCGATTTTTTATTTTTAAATCCGAGGCGTTGTTTTATGCCTGCCGCATATGCAATTAGATGGCTTAAATTATTATTTTGGAAATCAACAGAATAATTAAACCCTTTACCATTGATCACTATAATATTTTTTATTATTTCAAAAAGACCCTTATTTTTCAAAATTATCATATCATCGATATAAGGACATAACTGCAGGACATCCTTAAAATCATTTTTTATCAACACCTCTATCTGGGCATTAGGAAATTTACTACGTAGCGCCCGTAAAGACGGGGTTATCAGGATAACATCACCGAAAGCACCCAGTTTAATTACCAGAATCCTTTTTTTATTTACCAGGTCAAGATATTCATCTATGGTCTTGCCAACCATAACATCCAAAGAGAAATTATCCTCAACTTTTTTTCTTAAGTTCCTAACGCATTCATTAATGAGCTTCTTATCCTTTAAAAGCCGCACTGCCGCCTGGGCGATCTCGTGCGCATTTGACGGTTCAACCAAAAGCCCATCTTTGCCATTCTCAATTATCTCAACTACACCACCCACTTTTGTTGCCACAACCGGAATACCCACCGCTCCGGCTTCAATAACTACTCTTCCAAAGGCCTCCTGTGTTGTTGTGGCAAGCACAAGAAGGTCAAGTTCTTTCAATATTCCTGACACATCCTTCACATTTCCCAGAAATTCTACTTTTCCCGTTAAGGAAAGGTCATTGACCAGCATTTTAAGTTCTTTTAGATACTGGCTTTTATTCTGCGGAGCCTCTCCGATGATCAAAGCCTTTGCCTGCGGAAATTCACTTAATATACCCGGTAATGCCTTAATGAAATGGACATGTCCTTTAAGCGGAGTTATTCTGCCGATAATTCCAATCGTTGGCTTACGCTTTGGCGGCATAATTTCTCTTTTTTCAAACTTAAATTCATTCAGATCTACCCCTCGGTAAATAAGTCTGATTTTTTCCTTTCTCACTCCGAAGTTATCTATCATGTGTCTGCCGATGATCTGACTGATAACTATTACTCTGCTGCCCCAGCCCATAACAGATGAAAAAAAGTGCTTGCTGTAATATCCGTGGCAAGTCGTAATCAATTCTGCTTGTGTAAACATAACAGCAAAAAAAGCAATCCAGGCCGGCACACGACTTCTGGCATGAACGATATCTATCTTCTCCTTTTTAATAATACTTTTAAGCTTACCCACACACCAGATTATTGAAAACAGTGATTTCCTATGCACCGGCAGCTTATAATGCCATGAATTTGTTGCCTCAAGGTCCCGCACAAGTCTTCCCCCCGCAGAAACAACAAATGACTTATACCCACCCTTAACCAGCGCAGCAGCAAGGTCTACAGTTCCTCTTTCTACACCTCCGCTTTCCAGCTCAGGCAGAATTTGCAAGATATTCATATTCTATAAAATTCTTTCTTTGATAGCCTTATTAAGTTTTTCATTGTTATCAAGTTTTTTAAGACAAATTTTTCCTTTTTTGAAATTCATTAACTCATCATAAAGCGTATCGTGATAAGCAATACGTATAATTTTTTCTTTTTCAAGATGCCCAATGAATTTTTCATGTTTTATTGCTCTGAGAGTATTTTTTTTAAGCAAAGGCAGTACAATAGTGTACACACCAGAAGCCGCTGACTCAGAAACCATCGAAACACTTTCTCCCGTAACCACCACAACATCAGATGCGCCTAAAATACCGTTTACTGCAAAATCAAAATTAATTTCATTTGGAAAAATTTTAAAAACACACTTTGGATAATTTGCCAGACTCTTTTTTATATACGCATCAACATTATTAGGCGTGCGCCTGGATGTAGAAAGTAAAATCCCGGTATCATGCTCATCAGCAAATTTTTTAAGTTCAAAAATCATATTTTTCACAAGCTCTATATCAAGCGAATAATACTTTGAATCCCCGCCGATTAAAACACCTATCATCTGGCCTTGAAACGGGCCAGCATATTCATTTAAGCGTTCCTTAGCCCTCACCAGGTTTGCCTCAGACACCATGCTTAAAGCCCCATGCGTCATGATCACATCTCCCCGTACTTTTGGCTGATCATGATAAGGGATAATCGAAAGGTTAAAATCATTTTCTCTAAATGGCGATGGCTTCATCAAGCTCACTGTCTTGGCTAAATTTTCCCTGCCAAGCAAAAGAGCCGCGGCCCGGGTTGAAGAACCGGAGCATACTATAATATCCGCATAAACTGCCTCAAGGTTATTAAATGAATCTGCCGTTAAGGCTATCTTAAGGCACTGCATCGGAGCCTGCATGATTTTTCCAAACAGAAATATACTCAAATTAAGCAGCTTTTCCGCAAGGCTGCTTTTAAAAATAACATCGATCTCATGGATTTTTACCGGACTTATCTGTTCCTGCACAGATCTTGCCACAGCCTGTGCCTGTCGCAAATGCCCGGTTCTTCCATCCTTTAAAATAAGCACTGTCCTGGCACTTGTATGTTTCCAGCGTCTGTTTCCCCAAAGCCACAAATAGGGCTTCTTTCTGATATGCTTTTCAAGCAAGTCACGATAGGCAGCCGTGCCTCTTTTTACAAATTCTTCAATATCCTCCCCATCGCGTATCTGTATACGCTCCTCAATAATCAGCTCATGATTAAAGCCATTTCCATGCCGCAAATTAAATGCCGGCAGAATCGGACTGCCTGTTTTTCCGGCTATTCTAAATGCCCCCTCAGCAATAAATACCGGTCTGCCGAAGAAATCCATCATTTGTCCTTCTTTACCGCTTTGATCGCCGATCATGCCAACAATACCGTTATTCTTAAGATTTTTAACGATCTCGCGAAGCTGCATCCCTTTTTGAATAACAGTCGTCCCCCTTACCTGACGGCTATAATTGAGCAGATTATTAAAAAAATAAGGCTTCTGGACTCGAGCTAGTGCATGCATCTTGTAGCCATAATGCGCCGAAATGCTCGCGCAAAGCTCCCAGTTACCGTAATGTGCACTTAAGAAAACAATTCCTTTACCTATATCAAGCGATTCCTTTACTCTTTCAATATTTCTGACCTTTGTATACTTACCAAAATACTTATCACTCATGCGAGGCATAAGCAGCAATTCTATGATATTCTTCCCAAAGTTTCTGAATATCTTCAATATAATTTTTTTACGTTTTCCCCTGCTTAGCTTTTTACCGTAAGCAGCCTTAAGGTTAGCATTAGCTATCCTTCTTCTTTTAACATGAATATAATACGCCGCCGTACCGAAAACGCTGCCCAAATTAATTACTGTTTCAATCGGCAGAATACGCGTCATCAGGACAAGAAAGCTAATCGGCAAATAGAGCAAATATGCGCTTGGAGAATCTTCCCTCATTTTCTTCAACCTCTAGTTTTATTTTTAACACCCGCATCTCAATACCAAGATGTTTATTTCTCATAACAGCTTTTATTCTTGGCTCATCCTTTGCTGTAGTTATAATCGAATGTACTTTTAGCTCAACACTTCTGGCAATAATAGTTTTCAGCTCTTTGTCTGTAAAAACATGATGGTCATCAAAATAAAAATTTTCAACTATGCGCGCACCCAAAGATTCCACTGTCTTTTTAAATGATTCAGGCCCGGCAATAGCACTCAGCAATGCTACTTTTGCATCATTCAAAGACGAAAGTTCAGATCTTTCAGTATTTACTATATTGTATAATAACTCCGGCACATGAGCGCTCTTAAATATCTCTGCTTTTGTATTATATCTGCGCAACCGAGTTACAATATCTTCAACTTTTTCCGAAGCCAGATCCGCATGCGTTAGAACAAAAATCTGCGCATTGCTAATATAACAAAAAGGCAACCGCAGCAATCCACGCGGCAAAACATAACCCAAACCAAAAGGATCAAGACAATTGATACAAACAATCTCAAGATCCTTTTTAATCTTCAAATTCCCCAAGGCATCATCAAGCACAGCAACTTCGCAGCCCCCTTCTCCCTGGGCCAATTTTAATGCCGCATCTCTATCCTTATTAATAATAACCTGTACTTCTGGAAATATCGATTTAAGCATTTGCGGCTCATCCGCAATAAATCCATGATCACTGTGGATACCCTTATAACCCCGACTGATTATCGAAACGCGCTTCTTTTTATTTAGGAGATACTCGGTAATTCTTTCAACAAGAGGCGTTTTACCTGTGCCGCCTACCGTCAGATTCCCCACACTGATAACCTTTATGTCATATTTGCTTGCCCTCAAAATACAAAAGCGGTATAAAAAAAATCTTACGAAAAGAACCCCTGAGTAAATCAAAGATAAAAAATAAAGCATTGACCTAAAACCATTACTTAGAACATCCCTGCTTTTTCCGGATATAATCTTCAGTAAAAAATCTTTCATTATTTTTCCACCGCTTTAAGATATTCAAGCCACGCCTTTATCTTTTTCTCATAGCCCATGTTACTTGGTTGATAATACTTTTTCTGTATTTTCATGTACTCCTGCAAAACAAAATGATTTTCAAAATCATGCGCATATTTATAATCCAATCCGTGCGCAAGCTTCTTTGCACTCTTATATGAGGCATCCTTTAGATGATCGGGTACATCTTGATTTGGAGCATTGGCAATATCATGCAATGCCTTTTCAACACCTAAATAAGCTGCATTACTTTTTGGTGCACAAGCCACATAAACTGCTGCCTGCCCCAGGATAATCCGCGACTCAGGCATACCCAGCACCTCCACTGCCTGAAAAGCAGCATTAGCCAGCACAAGTGCTTGCGGATCGGCATTGCCTACGTCCTCTGATGCACATATTAAAATTCTTCTGGCAATAAAACGAGGATCTTCTCCGGCATAAAGCATTTTTGCCATCCAATAAAGAGCTGCGTCCGGATCAGTTCCCCTCATACTTTTAATAAAAGCTGAGATAACATCATAATGCTTATCCTCATCCTTGTCATAACAAACTATTCTTTTCTGAATAGATTCCTCAGCTATTTTTTTACTGAAATAAATTTTGCCATTAATATCAGGCTCAATTGTTAATACTCCGACCTCAAGAGCATTTAAGGCCCGCCTTGCATCTCCATTACTCATGAGACAGATGTGTTCTAATGCCTCTTTTTCCGCTTCAACACATAAAGCACCCAGTCCTTTTTCCTTATCTTTCAGCGCTGATCTTACTATTGATAAAATATTCTCCGGGGTATGCGGTTTGAACTCAAAAACATGCGAGCGAGAAATAAGCGCAGGAACAATGTAGAAAAAAGGATTATGAGTTGTCGCTCCGATCAGAATGATATTACCCAATTCTACATCGTCTAGAAATACATCTTGCTGTGCTTTATTGAAACGGTGGATTTCATCAACAAAAAGAATTGTACGTATATTGCGACTTTTTTTCAATTTTCTTGCCGTCAATAGCTTTTCTTTAACTTCTTTGACCCCCGCAGCAGCCGCATGCACAGAGTCGAATTCAGAATTCGTCAATTTACTGATGATATACCCTAATGCACTTTTTCCTGTACCAGATGGTCCATAAAGGATAAGTGAGCTTATCCGGTGGGATTCGATTAATCTGCGCAACAGCTTGCCCTGCCCAAGAACATGTTCCTGTCCAACGAACTCATCAAGATTTCTTGGTCTCATTTTTAAAGCCAGCGGAGCATTTTTTGAGATCCCTGCCTCTTGGCCTGTCTTTCCTATTTCAAACAAATCACTTTTAGCATTCATAAACACCTTATGCCTTTTTTCTGAAAAAAAATTCCCCGCTCATAGCCGTAGACACTTGCGATCATTGAACCCGGTTTCCAGGTGGGTACCCTCTTAACCAGCCCAAGAGCCGGTTAAAGTTAGGTTCCCAATAATCTTGTAATGGTTCAAAATATTACCAAGTGCACACAAACATGGCAGGGAAAATTCTATTAAAATTACTATACCATAAAACAATAAAAAAGGCAAGGGAAAAAAGCCCCTAATCACAGATTTTCTGCTGTTAATTTAGACTTAAATCCAATCGTCTTAAATATCTCTGCATATACAGATTCTGCTCTCGATCACGATAAGAAACTATCAGGTCTCCTCTTTTGAGTAAAGGAGCAGTAGATCGCAGTTTTTTATTAAAATCATACACGGTGATGGAGATAGCAATATCATCAAAATTATTTTTTGGTCTTTCAATAATCAGTAAGCCCTTACCAATAAATTCATACGTGATAAGTTTAGGACTTTTTTGCAATAAACGACTTATTTCTTCTGTTTTTAGCCTTTTCTTTGACGCGATATTTTTTACAAAGCCATCTTCAAAGAACTGAAATATTTGATAATCAGCAAAAAACAGCGATTTGTCCTTAAATAACAGACTTACTGTCTGATAGGTCATTCTCCAGCAACCAATAAGATCGCTTTGTTTTGCCTCTTTGGATTTATCTGCAAGTTCAGTTTGAGCATAGCAAATATTACAGATAAGCAGCCAGATAAAAATCATAAATATTTTTTTTATTTTTAGCTTTAACATCATTTTAGTCTATACTGCCTTCAACAATAATAGAACGAGAACTAGTACAATCTTTTCTAAGATTGACTATATCAAAATATTCCATGCTTCCAAAACAGTTATCCATCTGCTCCTTTGAATCAAAAGCAATAACCATTATACGCTCCGGATTCCATCCGCCGCTAAGCGGTGTTATTTTAGCACCTCTTGACAGATATTTACCGCCGTATTTTTTCACTATTACCTGTGCCTTTTGCACATATTGCGAATATGAATCCTTGTTGGAAATTTGAACATCAATTATTAGATATATCGGCATTTCAAACCTCTTATTTCAAGGCCATTCTTTTCCCAAAGCCGCAATACATGAATATTATCTTTAATCT
>CAYTGV010000032.1:13395-15379 GCA_964437495.1 uncultured Planctomycetia bacterium
ATTTCAAGGCCATTCTTTTCCCAAAGCCGCAATACATGAATATTATCTTTAATCTTCTTTTCCTTTTATCTCTGTCATTTCAGAACTCTTGTTTATGATTTTAGCTCCTAAAAAAAATCCATCTTCTTTAAACCTTACTATGTATAAATTTTGATCTGCCGCTCCTTCTAATTCATATATTATTCCACCATCTTTTCCTTCCACTATTTTGGCTTTTAAAAGTTTAAACCCTTTCACTTCTTCTCTAATTTCGAGAATCATATTCCCAGGGATATTAGCGATGGGAATATCTCTTTTTATTTCTTTTTCCAAACCACCCTCTGGTACGTTTCCTTCTGAATCAACCATTACCTCGTATACCTTCTGCCCCACGACTCCTTCAAGCAAATATAATATCTGGCCATCATCTTTTTTAATAATCTTTCCATCAAGAAGCCTGATACCGGGAACAGCTTTTTTAGCCGCACCAGTTACCATTTTTGGAACTTGTGAAAGAGGGATTCCCTCTACTACATCTTTGCCTGAAGTAATATCCGGCAAAGAAACAGCTGTAATAAATATAATTACAATAAGTAATAATCTTTTTATATTCATTTCCCCTCCGCGTTTGCTTTTTTTATGTAAAATACATACTATTTAAAATAAACCAATAATCCCTGCATCAGCAAATGAATTCCAATTGCAGCAATAAAAAGGCATAAGATCTTAGATATAACCATGCAAACCACCTTCCCGAGCACCTGATAAATCTTATCTATAAACATCAGCATCACCCAGGTAAGTGTAAATACAACAATTATTGATACTGCGGCTACGCCTAAACCATGTTCTGAAGAAATAACCAGCACACTCAGCATTGCTCCAGGACCGGCAAGAATAGGACAAGCTATTGGAACAGCTCCGATATGATGTGCGTCTTTGTCGCTTTGATTTAAAACTCCTTTTACCAGCCCCCCGAAAACCAGATGATCAATTGCAATAATCAAAAGCAATAATCCTCCGGCAGCCATCAGATCAGACATATTTATCTGGAAAAAATCAGTAAGTATCCCTTTTCCGATGAGAACGAAAACAAAAAGTATTACCAGTGATGTGATTATAGCGATCTTAAAAGCATCACTTCTTTGTTTATGCGTAATATTATTGGTGAGTTCAAGAAATATAGGGATACTGCCAATTGGATTTACAATGGCAAAAAGGATAAGAATTGATTTGAGAAGCACCGTCCATTCCACACTCAACCTCCTTTTTTCTATAAAAAAAGCCTATAAAATTCAAGAAATTGCGCCAGCTATCTTAAACTGGCATTTAAACGCGAAAGTAATTGTTTTTGCACTTTTGAATGCACTGAATTTACCTGTTCCTCGGTAAGCGTAGCATCAGGACTTTGATACTCAATAGAAAATGCAAGGCTTTTACACTCAGCCGAAACCTGATCCCCTGTATAGACATCAAAAAGCTCTGTTTTTATAGCTAAAGATCCGGCAGTTTCCCTTATAATATCCATTACCTCATCTGCTGCAATATTCTTCTTAACCACCAAAGCTATATCCCTAAGAACTGAAGGATATCTGGGAACTGATGTAAATCGATAATGTTTTTTTTGGTTTTCGCAAAAAGCGGCAATATTTATCTGAGCAAAAAATACCTCTTCAGAAATATCAAAATTTTTACAGACCTTTCTGCTTATCTTCCCCAGCTCAACAATAACCTTATCATCAACAATTATAACAGCTGAAAGGCTCAAAGAAAAATAATCCATTTTTTTATTTTGCAGTTTATAGTCAGTTATACCAAAACTATCAAGCAGCGATTCAATTATACCCTTTAAGTCATAAAAAGTTACTTTTCTGGAATGGTCCTTCCAGTTATCATAGGCTGTGCCAGTTAGAACTATAGAGGCAAATTCAGTCTGCTTGAATTTATTAATATTTTTTTCATAGATACTGCCTATTTCAAATATTTTTACCTGTTTAATCTTACG
>CAYTGV010000033.1:0-14913 GCA_964437495.1 uncultured Planctomycetia bacterium
TAACCTTTTTATGCTTTTTATTTTACTATCGACTATGGACAATAGACCATGGACCGTTTTTGGTCTTTTTACTTCTAACCTAGTTATATCCCATATCTTTTGATCTTATAATCCAGATTTCGCCTGGTCATCTTCAGTATTTTAGAAACAAGATTCTTATTGCCGCCAACTTCTTTCATTGTTTTTAAGATCAGCTCTTTTTCAAACAGCTCAACCTTGCCCTTTAGGGATTCTTGATCTACGCTATTATCTTCCCCAGACTGACCTTTTCTTTTAATTCGATCCGGCAGGTCCCCAAGTGCGATCTTATCATTATCAGATAAAGTTACTGAGCTCTCTATTGCGTTTTCCAGTTCACGCACATTACCCGGCCAGCTATATTCCATAAATAAGTCCATACATTCCTGTGAAACTGTTTTTATCGGCTTGCCAGGCACCTGATATTTACGCAAAAAGTGATTCACTAACAGCGCTACATCTTCCTTTCGCGCCGCAAGACGTGGTAAAAATAAGCTTATCACACTAATACGATAAAAAAGATCTTTACGAAAATTTTCCCGCTTAACCTCTTCTTCAAGATTTCGGTTAGTAGCCGCAATGATCCTAACATCAACCTTAATTTGCTTTGTTGCTCCTACCGGCCTTATTTCCCTTTCCTGCAGAGCTCTCAAAAGCTTTGCCTGCATTGCCTGCGATGTCTCGCCTATTTCATCTAAAAACAAAGTTCCGCCGCTGGCAACCTCAAACAGCCCCTGCTTAGTTGAAATCGCACCTGTAAAAGAGCCTTTCACATGCCCGAATAACTCGCTTTCCAATAGGTCTTCAGGCAAGGCGCCGCAGTCAATAGAAACAAATGGCTTATTGGCCTTCAAACTGTTGAAATGAACTGCCTTGGCAATCAGCTCTTTTCCTGTACCGCTTTCTCCATTTATCAGCACAGTTGTATTGGTTCTAGCAACTTTATCGATCAAATCAAAGATTTTCTGCATAGAAGCGCTTTTACCTATTATATTAGCAAACCGGTAGCGCTCTTTTAACTTTTTTTGGACACTTTTATCATCCGTAAAAATTCTTTTTTGAGAAAAAGCCTTTTTAATTATTAGCTTAATATCATCAATCCTAAAAGGCTTGATCAAATAATCATATGCCCCGTACCTAAGAGCCTTTATTGCCGTCTCAACCGAAGCATAAGCTGTAATCATTAAAACAATAATCTCCGGGTTATGATTCTTAGCCTGCCGAAGCAATTCAATACCGCTTAGCGGTGTCATTCTGATATCAGTGATAATCATATCAAATACTTCAGCCTTGAAAATTTTCAAGGCATCACCTCCGCTGACAGCACAGCGTACAGAATAACCTTCTTTTTCCAAAACAACGCTCAGCCATTCCATTAAATCTTTTTCATCGTCAACTAAAAGTATCTTTCCCTTCATTATCTCCACCTATATTCTTTTTTGCTAACCTAGATTTTGAATCAGCCGCTGATGATGAGTGCTAAGATTTTTGCAACAAATTTTAACTACAAAAATTAGTGCTATTCACTGTGACCTGGTTCAGATTTTAGGTTATATGGCAAAAAGACAGAAAATTTAGCCCCCCTGCCTTTTTTACTCTCAACTTTAATATTTCCTTTATGCTCTTTTATTATGCTCAAAACTATAGCAAGCCCTAATCCCACTCCTGTATCCCTACCGCTGGAAAAAGGTTCAAAAAGCATCTCCATCCGCTCTTTAGAAATGCCATATCCGTTATCAGAAAAAACAATTACCGCCTCATTATTCTCAGTGTCTCTGATCAAATCGATAGTTATACGGCCATCCTCAGCCACAGCTTCAACCGCGTTTATAAGCAGATTAAAAAACACCTGCTTCATTTGTTTCGGGTCACAAACAACATTAAAGGACTCATTAGGGGCCTCTTGTTTTATTAAAACATTCTTTTTGAAATCCTTACTGTTTTTAATCAGGAATATAACCTCATCCAAAAGCTCTGGGATATTTACCTCTTCAAGAGCCAGCTGCCGCGGCTTAACATATTCAAGCAATCCGTTGATTATATCGTTTAAGCGCATGGTTTCTTTCATTATCAGCTTAAACAGTTTTTCATTATTTCCTTCTAAGATAAGGCTTTCATTTAACGCTTCCACACAACCGGAAATCGAAGCCAGAGGATTGCGTATTTCATGCGCTGTATTTGCCGCTAATTTTCCAATAGCAGAAAGCCTGTCTTCACGGCGCAGACGCTGCTCTAGCGACAAAAGCACTTTGTTCTTTTTACTAAGCTGCTCTGATATATAAGCACTTAGAAAACCGATAACACAAAATACAGTTACCCGAAAATAGAGCAAGGAAAACACATATGAGCCTTGATGATTAAAATCGTTTAAAATCTCAGCCGGAAAAGGAACGGTCCCCCAGAATTCAAGGCTAACCATAACTGCATACATTGCGCTGCCCAAAAAAGCAATTAGAATCGCAGCTCTGCCGGAGATAAGAATACCCGCGGCAATAGTCGAAAGCGGCAGCAGTATGCTCAGCACTGAATCAACCCCTCCGGTATAGTGAATAAGCAGTGTTTGAATGACAATATCTACAACGATCTGCAAAAATAAAAATGACGGACTGGAAAATTTTACTAATGCCAACAGCAAATATATAATCGTAAAAATATATATCGCTGAGATCAGGGAGTACACTTGAGCATGGGCCAATCCAAAAAGAGTGGTATTGATTATCAGAATAACCGTCGCAAGCGCAAAACGCAAAAAGATTAAGGAATATAGGGAATTTTTAGCTCTGAGCATTGAGAATATTATAGGAAACAGACGCAAGAAAGTCAATCAGTTTGATTTGAAATTTTTGCGTCTGTTTATTCAATAAGAATACATCGTTTAATAAAATTAATGTTTACATAAAAAAACAACCATTTTAAAACCCCTATTCCGCCTGAGCCTGCTCATTTACCTGTTCTTCAACAGACCGAGCATCTTCGCCTTTTACCATACCTGTATCCATCATCGGCGCATCAGTCAATGACTCATCAGTTGAGTCTATGCTAATAGGTGTTGCTTGCATTAAAGACAAGGCCTCCTTTATTTCTTCCTGTTTAAATATCTTATAGCCCTGGGCATCCACTTTTTCCTCATCGGGATCTTCCTCTAAAGGCTCAATTTCTACAGGAACCGGCTGCTCAACAGAGGTTTTTTTCGGCGGAAAATAATAGCTATGTTTTCTTCTGCGAGTTGTCACTCTGGCCTTTGTCCCTTTTACCGCATTTGCCGGGCTTCCCGAATTGAAAGCCTTATTCCCATCAGCGGATTCATTAAGCATTTGAGTCGTCGATAAGCCTGATTTTGCAGATTTTGACTGTTTGTTCAGCATTAAAAGAAACGATAATAAAATCAAAATACCTATAATACCGGCAACAGAAATTTTCATATTTCTATCCATACCCTATCCCCCTATTATCAGCTTATGATTAAGCATACTAAAGTTAAAATAAACAATTTTTTAAATAAAATCAAGTTGATAGAAGAAATCTATCGTACTCTCGATCCATAATGCCTGCGCTCCTCCAAAAAAAACATCAGAAGGAGATCTCGTAGCAGTTTTAAATCTCTGATCATATGACATATAAGTGCATGGTGCTGTTATCCCGTTATCAGCATCCTCATAAGTAGTCCCATCGGCTAAGCGTCCTCTGCGGTCCAGACAAAGATCGCCCGGCAGGCTTGGGTTTTCTGTAAATGGTTCATAATCAACAAAATCCCTGCATTCGCCAGTGAAGTCACCGTTTTCATCCAGGATAAAAAACGCACCATTTAGATACTTTCTCCGGTTATAATCCTCCCCATGTTCACGATATCGCCAATCCTCGAGCGAATCTCCTTTAGCACCGCGATAACTGGCTATCAGGGTATTATAGTAATGGTCCTGATAAACATGGTTGGGCATCATGCCATAGGTATAGCTTTCTCCACTTGGCGCCCATTCAAATGTCTTCGCCAATTCACCCCCAGGATCTTGTTGCTTAAACAAATCATAGTATGTCGCATCTTTTACATCAATTATATCCTTGATCTCCTGCTCATTAGCATCAGGAATATCTCCATAATAATCCCAGATGTCATGATTCAAGCGATCACGAGTTACCCACATTCCGCCACCAAGCGTTGGATCTACCTCTTCCCATTTAAAGGTCACTGGATTCTCCTTAACATACATCTGCGGATAATCACGGTAATGCTCTGTTGCCGGTATTACCTGCGGGTCATTAAAATCATCAGACAGCGTAAATACACGTTTCTTTGTGATAATAGCACTGGTTACCCAGTCATCCTTATTATAATCCCCTTTTAGATAAATATTCTCTTCTCCTAATACCGTAAACCCATTATTTGCAAATTTCCGCGGTAATTTGGCTGCATTTGTCAGCCTTAGAGGAACCTGTGAATAAACTATACCATTGTTAGGATATTTATTGGCAAGCTGCATTTCTTCAAGATCTATCTCAAGCACAACATTCATTTTTCCGGTAAAGGTGTTTATAAAAAATACCTTTTTTGCCACAGGCTCTCCGCCCAATTTAGCTGCTGCTGTGTCAATACTTATTTCAAGCATATCCTGCCATTCCGGAAAGACACTAAACTCACCATCAAATGAAACATCAAGCGGAATAAATAATCCGTCATGTTCAGCCAGGCGCAAGTAGGTAACATCAAATACCGGCGGATCCAGATCTTGTCCTCCGGTAGCACCATCTTTAACAATACCATCCAGACCGGAAACATTCAGAAAATCATTCCAGGCAGTCGGCTGTTTACTGGAAAATGTATGCTCAACCGGGATATTCCCGGTATCATTAATTTCATCTCCATAAGTTCCGTCATATATTCTTTTATCTAAATGATCTGTCCAGTCATACCCAGGGCTTGGATCCCTCCTATCGCATCCCAGTATTCCTGACTCTGGAACATATCCCAGTATGTTTTTGCGCCGGGATGAGACGCCAGGTCTGCCGGATCTACCATAACCACACTGCCAGTAACAATATCCCAATAACTATTATCAGCACTCACCTGATTTCCTGCATCATCATAGGTATAAAAATCAACCGGCTGGTCATTAGAATTGGTCGTATTATATTTACGCCAATCCCATGCCTCAGGCAATTCTGCAGGAATCTGAGTCCATGGATCTGAAAAAATATTTCCGTCTTCATCTTCACCCAGATATGGCTTGATCCAGACATTATACCCGTTTAAAGGAATCGTATTATCGTTTTTAATGCTTCCACTTATGCGGTTATCATTGGATCCGGGAGCGATATCATTCCAGGGGCAATTGTTACCGGCAAAGTACCACTCTGAATTGCAGTATGCTTCCGTAGGCCAGCTGCTGGTATGGGCAAATCTATAAGCATAGGATTTCCAATTAGAGTGCCTGGTGCCATGCTTATCCCAATAGTAGTAACGAAACGGACCAGGCTCATTCGCTGCATCATCTTGAAAAACATTATTAAAATCATCCAGCCTGACAATAGGCGCCTTGCCGTCATATTCCCCGTCATAACTATCAGGATATCGCGGCGCAGGATATCTCTTCGTATTCTTATAATATATTGATCCGTTTTCCCCTGTACTCAATTCAGATATATTTTCCAATCTTACCGGGCCATCAAAATAAATATTAGAGTTAGTATGGATCCCTCCACCATTCATATGCGGAAAAGTACCTACAGCATCATTTAGATCAATATCATAGGGACTAAAATAGAAAAAATCATAAATTCCTTTACGGCTTAGGGTATACTTTAGCACTTTGCTGAATTCTCCGCTCATACCCATGGCCACAATAATGGTCTCATCTTCATTATCTGCATTTTGGTATGCCTTAACTTTGAATTCTCCGTTATTGGCAACAAAGAAACCATTAGCATTATAACTACAGTCAGCCATAATATGCTGCTGATATCCGACATCAGATGCCTCAAGAACAACCAGCTCCTTTTTTTCATCAGTCTTCCACTTATGCGTATACCACTGCCATCCTAAATTCTGCGATTCAAAAACTGCATAACTCATGCCCGCTTCCGCATTGCTCAGAGCTTTTTTCTCCTCAGTATTACGAATAACCGTTTTTTTTTCATTTAAGATCATCGTAAAAATGCCTGCCGTGGTCACTAAAATAACAAAAAGCACCAGATACGTAGCAATCAGGACAGTACCTCTATTGTTTGCTAAGTTTCTCATAGCTACCCCCTTTTAAATAGTTTAATTACGAAAGTCAATAGTGTTTTTAAGTTCGAAAGTTAATGGCACTGCCAGGGTTCTGCCTCCACTCGTTCTTTGCACGCTTGTCATCGTCACCTCTACCATTTCAATAGCAGCATCCGGAAGATATGCTTTAGTTGCCGTATCATATTTGATTCCCTGTACTTGAAATGCGCTTATATTATCCGCGACTAAAGACTGCGAAACAAGAGTTGAACTATTATCCCAAACCCGCCTGAAAACCTCTTCCTGAACACTGTCCCAGCAATATTCTATGGACCAGCCCAGTGCATTCTCTGCCCCCCATTCTACAATATTATTTATATCGACAAAATCACCGTCAGGTTCATAATCTACAGGCAATTGAAATACCAGGCTTGCACCTTTATCCGTGCTAAATGACCCCCCTTGGTCCATGGGAATATTATATACTGAGACATATAGCCGATTAGACATCCGCGCTTCCTTGATCAGAATATTCATGATTTTTCTTGCTCTAGTGGAAACATTCCACCTTCCTTTACATAAGCCAATAAAATTATTTTGAGAAATCAGCACAGAAAAAAGAGATCCAATGATAATACTGAAAATACCCATTGTCACCAACAATTCAACAAGAGTAAACCCCTGTCTTGATTTGATCAAAAGGCCGGAAGATTTTCCCTTTAGTGATTTTATTTTTTTCAATTTCGTCATTCTATTTCAATTCCTATTTAAGTAATATTAACCATTAGTGAAAGATTACAGCCCCGGCCATCATACAAGGAGAATCAATTTCACCGTTGCCATTAATATCCTCAGGTCCCTCCAACACTCCGTTTAAATTCTGGTCCTCACCTATTACTCTAGTTCTCTGCTTCCAACAAACAGCGATCTTAACTCGCAATACGTCAGGATCCATAACCATAATCGAAATTGTTCCCATATGATCGACACCTCTGTTTGTAAGACCATCAATAGTAAAATTCTGTCCATTATAGACAGACACTATATCATTAAAAGGCACATTACGGATCTGATCCATTTTTCCCTGTATCTCATTCATTCCCACTACAGTATTATCATTAGTCTCATTGAGCCCTGACCAGATTGTTCAAAGTCTGCAATACTGCAGTTATTGTAAAAGCCATGATTGCTGTGGAAATCAAAATTTCAATTAAAGTAAATCCTTTTTTCTTTTTCATATCCACTCCTTTTGACGACAAAAAACCGACCTACCTTTTATTTCGGTAGCTCGGCTATCATTGGCTTTTCCTTTTGTTCGGTAACCCGGCCATCTTTAAGAAATTCCATTAGACCCGTGGCTTTGCTCCGAATGCTACGCATTAAACTCTAATGCTCTTCGGAGTTCCTAGACACTCAACACCTGAGTGCCATCAGAACGCCCCCGTTTTTCAACGGGTTTGCCTTTCTCGATAACAAGGCATTATCTAAGATTTATTAAATATTTTGCCTCTAAGACTAGAGAAAACTTCAGCAAACCACTTTGTCAATAATTTATAAAACTATTTCTATTTTGTAACCTACTGCAAATCAAAAACTTAAACATTAAATTCATAATCCTACTATTTTGAATATTAAAAATATTGCCCTTACAATAAATATTCCTCAAAAATAGGCAGCTTTAATCAGTTCCTTTTTTTATTTTATAAATCCTATACACACAGCCAATCATGGCCATGATTAAAAGAAGGAAATAAATAATTTTTACTGATTTATCTTTAGCCCCGCTTTTTAATGCCTCACTCTTTACCTGTATTTCCGGCTGGGGTTGCTTGATTGTTTTCCCTGAATTACTTTGAATTTCCTGAAGCCTGGATTCTGTAAGAGCTAAACGTTCTTTTCTTTTTTCTTTTTCTAATGCTTTTTGTTTTTGAAATTCCACAAAGCTTTTTCTAATAGCTTGCCGCTGTGAAGATAACTCTGCTATTTTCTCAGTCGGATCAACTCCGGTTTCCTGATAAAGACAATAAGCCGCAGGCATCCGGCAAAGAAGTATAATGACTACCATCCACAACTTTATACCCTTCATTTTTAAGACCTTTCTATTTGCAATATCACTCTTTTTTAAGATATACCGTGCGCGGAAAAGCCAGCTCTCTGGGCAAATAAATCTTTTTCCCTAATCTGTTCTCATTTGCCCGTACATCATAATTAAACGTAAGTTTTGAAGAATAAATAATCGCCTCATCGCGGGAAACAATTATCCCATTTATAACCGTTTTCCCTATTCTTCCTGTAAAGGCATGGTTAGTATAACAAACCGCGTCAAGATTTGTCACAAATCCGTGATCACAAAATGAGCGAAAATAGCTGTCCTCAAATGATGATTCGTAATATTTACGCGCTCCGGTGTCATTACCATCAATGTCTATCTGCCTGCCACCATCACCATCCAAATAATTACCGTCAAAATAAGGCACCCCATCAATATAATAATCAATATAACCATTATCGCCGTCTGTAACGTCAACCTTGTATGCCTGTGTAAAGGGGGGTTCTAAGAAATCCTTCACAAAGTTAAAATTAACGCTTGTATAATCACCGACGACAATATTCCCTTTTGCCGCAAGACCTAAAAAATCCCTTGTGTCATTTTGCGTATCAGTCAACTCAGAAGTTATGTCTGGCTTTGGCCAGGAAGAAGACGACTGATAGTTTATATTACCCACAACATGAATATTCCTTCCCGAATAAATAGTCCCCTGCCCGCTGACTACGCCTTTTATTATTACATCACCCGCGACCACTACAGGGCCATTAAGCTCGATTGGATTTGCTGCTGTACCGATCAATACAATTGTGTCACCCGCACCAGTATCCCATACATTATTCACAAGCACTACCCCGCCTTGCCCAATCTTTCCATTCTGCTCTATAGCTATATCTTTATATTGCTGCAAATCACCCAGATAAGGCATTTTTAATGACTCCAAATTGGCAAGTTTTTCGCTATCCCCATCATAACCATCCTCATAGGGAAATTCTTCAATAATCCCATCCCCATTAATATCCTGCGGATCAGCGCTGGGATTTGTCGGCCGCGCTGTAGCAGCAGCATCATCACGATAGTCGTCTATAGCATCAAAAACATTATTGCCGATTATACTTCCCGTTGCCGATAACTCATCATTTACTGCTGCGTGGATATCTCCGTTTACTGTTGGTGAATAAGTGTCGAAGCTAAAATTACCATTTGCCCTGACATCACCTTGATTTGTTATTGAGTCTCCCCAAAACCAGCCAAAATTATTAATAAAATAAGCATTGTCAAATACATCTGAAGGAACCAATTCATAACGAATAACCGCGGTCACTTGTTTTATGATATTATTTACTTGAGCCGTGGAAACCAAGGTGACATCTACCTGAGCAGTGACTGAGGTGTCAATATTGGTTATCTGAACCGTATATTGACCGCTTCCTAAAAATTCATTAACCGGCAAAATATATTTAGCGTCACTAGGCAAATCATTAAACCAGGAAAATGAGCTATCTTTTTGACCTTGTGAAATAAAATAAGGTTCAAATACACTATATAGCCCTTTAGTTACATGATCTAGTCCAGCCTCAGCTAAATAAAACGCCTCCATCGCTTCTTTATTTTTTATTGTTGCGCGGCTTTCAGCAACAATTCGATACATGAAAGAAACAAGCAGTATTGTAAGAACTAAGAGCATAAAGTAAGCACCGATTAAGACAATCCCCCTTTTATTGCTCAAACCCTTTTTCCTGTTAAGAAAAATACCCACTTTCTTCATTGTTTATAACCGCCTGTTAATTTCGCATCTGTATCTGTGATCCCAGCTGCATAGTTAAAATATCGCCTTTTACCGATTGCTTACTTATTGAAAGCTGTATCTCTATAGTATCAACCGCTATTCGATTAAACCGCAGCAGTGTAATATAATTTCCCCAAATTTCCAGGTCTGTGGTCACTAAATCTGTATGTAAAAGCTGTTGCCCGTTTAAGCCACCTAATGAATATTGGATCTGATTCCCCCAGGATATGTCTCCCCCTGTAAAAGACGCTGGAGTTTGAAAAGTAATAATATCACTCCCTGGGCTAATATTTACCGTATTGCGCCCTGCCTGAGATAACTCTTCGGCCATTCTATAAAGAGCATTACGTGCTGAGGCACTAATATCTGTCTGTGCTTGACTAATCCCCCATAAACGATTTCCAGAAGTTAAAGCAGCGCTGACACTTGCAAGAAGAACCAATAAAACACTCATACTAACCATTAATTCTAAAAGTGAAAAGCCATGGCGATTAGAAGAAATACCGTTTGAATCGCCTAAGATATGCACAGCAAATATTTTTTTCGCGGATTGATATTTGCGGATTACAAGCTCGCATATAAAAACAACACCTTGTATGATTTTGTTGTTCATAGGTTTAATCCGTATCTTTAAAAACCTATTGGCCTGCTCCTGTTTATCTATGCGTAAACAGATTATGAAAATTTAAGATTCTCCAGCGGCCAAATTCTTGCCAAGTTACGTTTACGATTACTTCTAAAGGATTATCATCAAAAGGGTCACCTGAGCTATCCCTGTCAATAAATGCAACCAAAATTTGCTCTTGTGACAGGTTACTACAGCCATTAGCTGCAGCCCATAAACTCCAGTCTTCATTCACGATCAGATTCAAAGAGTCACCGCAAAAACTACGCATTTGCTCAACTACGCGCCGCCCATCTTCCGCAGCAATAATCGTGTTTCTTGTAGATTCACTTAATTTATAAGTAGCCACCAATCCGGATAACAGAGAAAATAAGCTTATTCCAATAATCACCGTGCCGATCATGAGCTCAATTAAAGTAAAAGATTTCTCGTTTTTTTTCAAACTTTTAATTCCTTAAAGCACAAAAGACTATTCGTCATCTTTTCTAATCCCCGTTATGTTCTACTTACTTAGCACTGTGGCTTTACTCATAAATTAGCGTACTCACAGTTTAAACCCCTTTAAACCTAGAAAAATCTCCTCTCATCAAGAGATTACTTTTCTCCCTCTTTGGAGGATGTTTTAATTCCCCGCTAAAAGCGCCATAATTTTATTGGTATTTTTTCTTAGAATATGTTTTCCTGCTTAATAACCAGTTGATTTATTTTTTTAAGGCAATATTAAACCTACTAATATTTCTACAATATTTACCCAATAAGCTCTGTAAGCTTAAATATCGGCAGAAACATAGCTATAACAATTGATCCGACAACAATACCTAGAAATGCAATGATCAAAGGTTCTATTAAGCTAGTAAGCCCGCTTACCGCAGCGTCCACCTGATCTTCATAAAAATCCGCGATCTTGGTGAGCATCTTTTCTAATTCGCCAGACTCTTCTCCCACTGAAATCATTCTTGTTACCATCGGCGGAAAAGCCTTGCTCATGGCCAAAGGCGCTGAAATGCTTTCCCCCTCACGAATACCAATACGCGCTTTTTCCACGGCATCTTCAATCACAACATTGCCTGAAGTCTTTCCCACAATTTCCAAAGCCCCTAAAATAGGTACACCGCTTCTGATCAATGTGGATAATGTACGTGAAAAACGTGCAACTGCCACCTTACGCAGTAATGGCCCGAAAACAGGAATATTAAGTTTAAGCTCATCCAATTTTCTTCTGCCTTTTGGTGTCTGCACTAACTTTCCTATTCCGACACCGATTAGGCCCAAAGATATCACGGCATATAAAAAATATTTCCTTAATGTATCTGATACTCCAATAAGTATCTGCGTAGGCAAAGGAAGTGTGCCGCCTAAAGTTGAAAATATTTCTTTAAAAGTCGGGATGACCTTAAGCAGCAAAACCAGTGTAATACTCATAGCCATCAGAGAAACAACCGCAGGATAAACCATGGCTGATTTTACCTTACGCTGTAAACTGCCGTTCTTTTCAAGATAGCCAGCAAGGCGATCAAGTATCTCATCAAGCATACCGCTGGTCTCTCCGGCCTTCACCATGTTCGTATAAAGCAATGTGAATATTTTTGGATGCTTTTCTAAAGCAGCTGATAAACTCGATCCAGATTCAACATCACCTCTCACTGTAGTAACCACCTGGCGAAAATTAATACTATCCATCTGTTCACTCAGGATATCAAGACTCTGCACAAGAGGGATACCAGCATTTACCATAGTCGCAAGCTGTCTGGAAAAAATTACAAGCTCTTCACCCTTTACACCTTTACTGCCGAATCTTTTGGAGACTTTTACTTGTTTTTGCTGACTTATTGAAATTATAATGAGATTCTTTACCCGAAGCATGTCCAGAGCAACCATTTCATCCTTTGCTTCTATAAAATCATTTACAGTATTGCCTTCATCGTCTTTAGCCACATATTTAAAAATTGGCATCATTTCCTCCTTGCGAATAATTAGTCTTTTTAATCGGGTTCAAAACTCATAAATATTATACATTAAAATATTAAAAATTAGAATAAAATTAATTTAATCTTTAGATGTTACACGCAAAACCTCTTCAAGTGTAGTTTGGCCCTTTAGAAAATTCTGCAATCCGGTATCACGCAAAGTAAGCATTCCCATTTCTTTTTTTGCATATCGTTTAATTTCATCACTGGAACACCTTTTCATAATCATATCTCTTACAGCCTCGTTTATAATCAAAACTTCAAGAATCGCAAAACGCCCTCTATAGCCGGTTCCGCCGCACTTTTCACAGCCTTTCCCTCTATAGACCTTAATTGTAGAGGCATCAATATCTATCTCCATTCGATCAAGAACCGATTGGGGGATATCATAGGGTTCCTTGCATTCAGAACAAATCTTTCTAGCAAGCCTCTGTGCACCTATAGCTATAACACTACTGGCAATAAGAAAAGGCTCTATACCCATATCCATTAAACGAGTCACAGCACCAGGGGCATCATTTGTATGCAGTGTGCTTAAAAGCAATGCTCCGGTTAATGCCGCCTTTATTGCAATATCAGCTGTTTCAAAATCACGGATTTCACCGACCATAAGCACATCCGGGTTCTGCCTTAAAATTGACCTAAGCCCCTGAGAAAAGGTCAATCCAATATCCGGCTTAACCTGTACTTGAGTGATCCCTTCAACCTGATATTCAACAGGGTCTTCAATAGTAATCAGATTCTTCTCCGGCTGATTAAGTTTATTTAAAACAGAATATAAGGTTGTGGATTTTCCAGACCCTGTTGGGCCTGTAACCAATATCATTCCATAAGGCCGGGAGACAGCATATGAAAATCCATCCATTGCCTGAGGCAGAAAACCCAGTGCCTCAAGGCCTATACTTAAATTTGCCTTATCCAATGCTCTCATTACTACTTTTTCTCCATTAGATATGGGCAATATGGAAACTCGAAAATCAACTTCTTTTTTATCTAGTCTTACTTTAAAGCGCCCGTCCTGGGGGATAAGCCTCTGCGTAATATCCAAATTTGACATTATCTTTAAACGCGCAGTAATAGCATTCTGTATTTTCTTGGGTAAAATCGCGGCTTCATGCAATGCTCCGTCAACACGATAGCGCACCCGGATATTTTCTTCATAAGGCTCGATATGAATATCCGAAGCTCTCTTAATTAAAGCTTCTGCAATTAAAGCATCGATCATTTTTACTATCGGAGCCTCAGAGCTTGACCGGATTACCTCGCCAATATCAACCTGCTCTATATCCTTGACAATCTGAATGTCTTCATCGCTGATCTCCTTGACCAGATCATCAAAAGAGGACTCTTTTTTTGCCACTGCTTTATGATGGTAAAACCTGTCCACCGCTTCTGTGATCTCAGAAAGACGTGAAACAACTGGGATAACATCGTAACCTGTCAAAGCCTTTATATCATCAATAGCCAATACATTAAGCGGATCGCTCATAGCTACAGTAAGAACATTAGCAATTCTAGATACACAGATCAGCCGGTAATGGCGCGCAACATGCTCTGGGATAACTTTAACTATCGCTTCATCAGACTTGAATTTACTAAGGGAAATAGGCGGTATGCTCAGGTATCGGCAAAAACAGGTAAGGATATCATCTTCCTGTACAAATCCCTCCTCGATCAGGATTGTAGCAAGTTGAAATCCGGTTTGACGCTGAATCTCCAAGGCCTTAATAACATCCTTCTCCTCAATAAGTCCGTAATCCAGCAATAGTTCATTTAATCGCTTTTTTGCTCTGCGCATCAGCCGTCCCTATACTGTCTTGTTATAAAATAGTTATTTTTTCCAGTTACTAATAGTTACAAACAAAAACAATATTTTTCCTAACTCTTTAATATTCTAACTATATTTTTGGTAGTTTTTACTTTTTCCTTTTTACTTATGATTCGTATTGCGTATCGCGTATTGAGTATTGCGTTTAAATCTCAAAGCTTTAAACTACCAGCTTTTTCTACTTTTACTTTTTCCTTGCGATCTCAATCGCTAACCCGTTTTAATAATTTTATTTTATTCCGGGATGAGACAAGCCCATCCCCTACAATTTCTAACCGGTAACCTTTTTATGCTTTTTTTTTACTATTGACCATTGACCATGGACCGTTGACCATAGACTATCGACCATCGACCATTGACCATTGACCGTTTTTGGTCTTTTTACTTTTTACTTAATTATGTATTAGTTATCTTCAATTGTTAATCTGGTAATCTCT
>CAYTGV010000034.1:0-8300 GCA_964437495.1 uncultured Planctomycetia bacterium
GCATCAGGATGGCATAAATATCCCCTTATCGCCGTTGCCGCGGCAACTGCCGGAGAGCTCAAAACTACTTCACTGTTTTTATGCCCCATTCTTCCGACGAAATTTCTATTGGTTGTGGCAACCGCCCGCTCTCCCTCAGCCAGAATACCCATATGTCCTCCAAGACAAGGCCCGCAGGTAGGAGTAGAAACAGCCGCTTGGGCATTAACAAATATCTCAAGCAGTCCTTCTTTCATGGCCTGTAGATATATTGCCTGCGTAGCCGGAAAAATAATACATCTGACTTTAGGATGCACTTTTTTTCCTTTTAGTATTTTGGCCGCAATCCTAAGATCAGATATCCTGCCGTTAGTACATGATCCGATCACCACCTGATCAACATGCATTTTTTTTACTTTACTGATCCCTTTAGTATTGCTCGGCAAATGCGGTAATGCAACTTGAGGCTCAATATCAGAAACATTGATTTTAATAACTTTTTCATAGTCAGCGTCCGCATCAGAGCAAAAGCACTTCCAGCGTTTTACATCACTTTGGAATTTCTTTTCTCCTGCCTTACCCTTATACTTTTTTGCATTAACTATTTTTAGATAATCAAAAATTTTATCATCAGGATTTATTAGCCCAGCTTTTCCGCCTGCTTCAATAGCCATATTAGACATAGTCAGACGTTCATCCAGACTAAGTGTCTTTATTACCGGGCCAGTGAACTCCATTGCCTTATAAAGTGCTCCGTCAACCCCGATCTTTCCAATCGTATACAGGATAAGGTCCTTCCCGCAGACCCATTTTTTAAATTTTCCAGTGTATTCAAATTTAATTGTTTTAGGAACTTTAAACCAGGAGTATCCTGTTGCCCAGGCTGCAGCCAAGTCAGTAGAACCTACCCCAGTAGCAAAAGCACCCATAGCTCCATAAGTACAGGTATGAGAGTCAGCGCCAATAATAAGCTTTCCTGGTTCGATTATTCCAAGTTCAGGTAAAAGCGCATGCTCAATGCCCATTCTGCCCACCTCATAATAATGAACAATATTCTGCTCTGCGGCAAATTCACGCAAGACCTTTGCCTGCTCAGCGCTTTTAATATCCTTAGCCGGCATAAAATGATCAGGCACCAGCACAACTTTTTTCCGGTCAAAGACTTTTTTTGAACCAATCTTTTTAAACTGATCAATGGCAATCGGAGCGGTAATATCATTCCCTAAAGTCAGATCAATCCCCGCATACACAAAATCATCCGCCTTAATTTTTTTACCCCTCATATGAGCACTAAAAATTTTTTCCGTAATCGTATATCCCATTATTCCTCCTTAGAAATAAGTATTGTAAGAATTTCTTTTATTTTAAAAATTCTAAATTCTAAACACTAAATTCTAAACACTAAACTCTAAATAAACCAAAACTATTAAATTTTAAACTCAAAAGCATCAATAAATAAAGTACTTTTTGCATTGAATTATATTGTTTTAGATTTCATCTTTTATCTATTTGTATTTCCTTTATCATCGCTATTTCATTACAATTAGGAAATAATACACAGCTTGTACAGTCACTCCATATCTTATGCGGAAGAGATGATTTCTCAATTTCATTAAAGCCGAACTTTTTAAAAAAATCAGGTTTTCGCGTCAACAAAAACACTTTTTTTATTTTTAACTCTCCCGCTTCCCGCACACAAGCCTCAATAATCTCTTTACCAATACCCGCACCGCGATTTTCAGTTTTAACAACCACCGATCTAATTTCAGCCAGATCTTCCCATGAAATGTGCAAAGCAGCGCATGCCATGATCTTGTCCTGTTCAGTATAAACAAAAAAGTCCCTAAGGTTATCATAAATATCATTTAAAGAACGAGGCAAAACCTCTTGTGCTTTAGCGACTTCGTTAATTAAATTCTGTATCTGTTTAGCATCAAGTATATTCGTCTTTCTTATCGCCATTCTCAAGCTCCTAATTTAAATAATAATTTCCATCGCCTTGTAAGGACAAATAGAAACACATAAACCGCACGCAATACATTTATCTTTATCAAAAGTTATTTTCATTTGTTTGCGATCAAGAACAAAAGCATTCGTAGGACAAACCGTTACACACTCCGTACAATGGACACATTTTTCTTCATCCCATTTTATATCTTCGATCAGCGATTCGATGGCTATGCCGGTCTTTTTAAGATATGCTATCGCGTCTTCAAGCTTCTGATCCTCACCTTCAATTTCAATAACCATTACTCCCTCTTCTTTGGGAGTGATTTTGACTCTAAGCATATTTACTATTAAGTCATAATCCTTTATCAAATGATACGTTATCGGCTTATCCAACAACTCTTGGGGAAAGGTAAGCACTACTCTTTTTTTTTCCATTTTTACCTCACATTATTCATCTTAAAGCTTAAGTTAGCTAAACATTGCTGTTATTGCTACTCTGATCAACATTACCGCATATGAGCATATCAGAATATTTACAATCCTGGATATTGTTCTAATCCCACCAGGACCCACCAGCCCGACAATCTTTGAACTATTTATGAAAAAATAGATTACAACAAGAAGGTTCAAAAATAAAGACAAAGCAGTGATTATAAAACCATTCAAACTCATCAAAACCAGAAGCATTATAAAAAAAACCGGGGTTACGATCAACTGCGCGGTTACCGGAAAGAAAGTTGAGTCCTTAACTATAGAAATCTCTTCATCCGGACGAATAAGCGCTAAAACCGCAAAGGCCAACAACAATACTCCTCCGGAAATCTGCATATCAACAGGCCTAATACCTGTCAAAGCAGAAAGAATCCAGCCAATAAACATAATCACCAAAGAAACAAAGAAAATAAAATAAGCCGAATTAAGCAGCGTCTTTCTGGCCTGTTTAGGCTGCATTTGCTCAGAAATTGATAAAAATGCGATTAATTGTCCTAAGATATTTATCGCAAGAAAAAAGGCACAAAAATTTGCTATCAGTTTTCCGATTATTCCCATGTTTTTCAAATCTCCTTATTAGCTTCTTCTTTTTTCTCTAAAACCGATTCAACAGCATCAAGCAAATCCACTGCGATAAAATCAGGCCTGAATTTAAAATCTCCCACTTCCTGTTCTGTTTTAGTATGACCGCTTAGAACAAGAATAGTTTTACAGCCCAAATTCTTGCCCGCTTCAATATCCCTTTGCGAGTCACCAATAAAAAAAGTTTCATTCAAATCAACCGATTTTCCCAAAAGGGCCTGTTTAAAAAGGCCGGTCTTAGGCTTGCGGCATACACAATTATCCTCATCGCAATGTTGACAGTAATGCACGCTATGAATATAGGCGCTATTTCTTCTTATCCTCTCAAGCATTTTTTCTGTCATTTCAGCAAGACTTTCCTGAGTATAAAGCCCTTTAGCAATACCAGCCTGATTTGAAATTATTATAATCTTATAACCAAGCTTTGTTAGTTTTCGCAAGGCAATAAATACATTAGGCAAAAAATCAAACTCAGCCCAAGAACGTACATAATTTTCTTTATCCCGGTTAATTACGCCATCTCTGTCTAAAAAAATTACTTTTTCCATAATTAATTATTTTATCTCCCTTATACTTAAGCTCAGTATTATATAGCAACACTATAAGGATGTCAAACAATGCGATTCACACATAGTCTCCGAAACCAGGCTAGTTTAAACAATGCTTTCTAGATTTTCTACGCTTGTTTTATGCAGGATATAAAAGCAGATTATTATCAGAATACCATAATAGACAAAAATATATTTCAAAGATATGTTTGGAAGTAATATATAAGCCTTGGGGATCGAAATAATTAAGGAATTTACCTTATAAAGAAATACCGTAAAAAACTCACAGTTCAAAGCTAACAATGGCGCACTCACCGGAAAAATTCCCGCTAAAACAATAAACAGAATAGCGCTTAAAATTATCAGAAAAAGAATGGGAATAATAAGCAGATTTGCCAACACAGAAATCGGAGTAAAAATATTAAAATAATAAGCTACTATTCCTAGAGTACCTATCCATGCCCCAAGAGAGACACTGACCCCCTGCATTAAAAAACGCAGTATTTTAACCTTTTTATAATCAAAAGAAAAGCAATCAAATATCCGCGGCGATATAATCAGAATTGAAAACACACTGCAAAAAGAAAGCTGAAATCCGACATTAAAAAGCTGCGCAGGATTAAGCCAAAGAATAATAAGCGCGCCAAGGCTTAATGCGCTAAGCGAATCATAATCTCGATTAATGATCTCTGCCAAAAGAAAAACACTGCCCATTATTGTCGCTCTTGAAACCGACACTCGCCAGCCTGTGAACCAGCAATAGAACACAAGGACCAGCATTACCAGTAGATACTTAATACGATAATGTAGCGGGAAAAAACTAAAAAATAAAAGAGCTATTATTATAATAATCCCGGTATGCAATCCGGATACGGCAAGCACATGCACTGTTCCTGAGCGTTTTAAAGATTCATTATATATATCCGGCACCCGGCTCCTGTCGCCTAAGATCATCGCACTGATCAAACCAGCCGCAGAAAACGATAAATTATTATCTATAATATATCGGGTTTTTGTTCTGATTGAGCTGAGGCCTTTAGTCATGAAATTCGCTTTATTTATCTTCTCCTGCCTCAAGAACGAATCACCTGAAATACTCAATTGAGAATATATATCCCTTTGCCTTAAATAATCCCGGTAATTAAGCTTTCCCTTAGCTTTAAACGAATAAGGCTTATAGAGTTTCCCCTGTGCTGTGATTTGACCATGCATATTAATTTGATCATCTTTAAAACACCAAACAATCACTTTCCCTCTAACCTTGAGTATAGAATCAAAAAGCTTAAGATATTGAGCCTTTACGACAAAAACACTTTTGTTTTTCTTATAAACCGGCTCGCTGATCACAGTTGCTGTTAATACTGCATTAACACCGCTTGAGGGAGTATAGTTTTTTATATGATCTTGCGGCAGGATTAAAGAAAGGCAGAACAAAAAAGCACCCATCAGAAAAAAACAGGCAAGTGCGCTTAAAAAAAACAACTTTGCATCTTTAAGAAAAAAATATGCCACGATAACAGCGATAAAAAGACTTATAAGCAATCCCCAAGCTGGAACGCTTACAAAACGGGCCCAAACAATGCCGAAAATAAAAAAAATAGTAAAGAAAACAAGGGGTTTCTTCATTATAAACTTATATTGTTTTTGATCCTTTCAAAAGTTTTTTGCCCAATGCCTTTGACATTGATAAGTTCCTTTAAACAATTGAATTTTCCATGCATTTGTCTGTATTCTATAATTCTGAGTGCTTTAACTTCCCCGATGCCGCTCAATAAGCATAGTGCCTTAACATCTGCGATATTTATGGATATGGGGGATGGTTTTTTTTCGCCGTTGCTAATTGAGTTAAGGCTTTGGGATATTTGGCAATCAAGATTAAGCATATTGTCTGAGGACGTCCCGACAACACGCTTGAACCAGCCTAAAACAAGAGCCAGTGATAATAAAGCAATGACTAAAAGAATTGCTTTTCTTTTTTGAACCGGCAGTTCGCTCATTTTACATTTTGGTATGCACTTTAGTGCTTTTAAGGTTCTTTTCTATTATAAGAACAAAAAACCTGATTCCAGAAATTAAGAAATAGTTAATCGCTGCAATACTTATTAATCGGTGTAATCAAGCCCCATTTTTTAATTATTAAATAGAAATGGGCCTTTTTTTTACTGCAAAACTAAATTAGCCAATTTTTTGGGAACAATAATAAATTTCTTTATCTGCTTGTCCTTAATCCATTCTTTTACTTTCTCATCACTAAGAACAATGTTTTTCAACTCATCATTGCTGATATCAGCAGACACTATGACTTTCGAGCGCACTTTAGAATTTATCTGGATAACTATCGTGATCTGATCCTGGACAAGTTTTTTTTCATCAAATAAAGGCCAATGGGTTTTAACAATACTCTGATCATGGCCTAAAAGCTGCCATAATTCTTCACACATATGCGGCGTAATTGGAGCAAGCATTATAATCAGCATTTCTATCGCATCAATAAGCGCTTGGCTTAGCGTTTCACTTTCCTGCGCTTTTCGCAAAGCCGGTACAATAGAATTAGTTAGTTCCATCATTGTGCTAATCGCGGTATTAAATTTAAATCCGCCGTCCATCTCTTGCGTAACTTTTTTAATCGTTGCATGCATCTTGAATTCCAGATCTTTATCCTCAGGCATCTCATCTAGGCACTTGCAGCTTTTCTTCATCTCAACCAGCGTTGTTGCGGCAGTCCAGACCCTGTTCAAAAAACGCCAGGCTCCGTCCATCCCCCGATCATTCCAATCAAATTCTGCTTCAGGAGGCGCTGCGAACAAAATACATATTCTAAGTGAATCAGCGCCAAATTTTTTTATCATTGCATCGGGATCCACGATATTACCCTTTGATTTTGACATTACCTCCCCGTCTTTTAAAACCATGCCTTGGGTAAGCAATTTATCAAACGGCTCCTTAAAATCAAGCATTCCAATACTGTTTAAAAATTTAGTAAAAAATCTTGAATAAAGTAGATGTAATACCGCATGTTCAATCCCACCAATATACTGATCCACCCTCATCCAGTAATTGGCTTCTTTTTTATCAAAAGCTGCCTTGTCATTTCTCGGTGAGCAAAAACGCAGAAAATACCAAGAGGAATCAATAAAAGTTGCCATAGTATCTGTTTCACGAATAGCCGGGGCATTGCATTTTGGACAATTAACATTTACAAAATCCGCAACCTTTGAAAGCGGGCTTCCCCCCTCACCTGTGATCTTAATTTTTTCAGGTAAGGCAACCGGCAGGTCTTCAACCGGCACAGGCACTACGCCGCATTTATCACAATAAATCACTGGGATCGGTGTACCCCAATAGCGCTGTCTTGATATCAGCCAATCCCTCAAACGAAAGAATATTGTTCTTTTACCGATTTTCTCTTGCTCCATCCACTCAGCAATCTTTGCCTTGGCATCCTCATTTGTTAATCCATCGAACTGAGCTGAATTGACCTGCACTCCATTTTCTTCAAACGCCTCAGTCATTTGGTCTACAGTCTGTGGTCTGTGGTCTTTGCTCTTAATGACAATTCTCAAAGGCAGCCCATGCTCTTTAGCAAAAAGAAAATCCCTTTGATCATGCGTTGGCACAGCCATAATCGCTCCGGTGCCATAATCCATCAGCACATAATCAGCTGTCCATATTGGTATTGTTTCATTATTAACCGGGTTAACCGCATAAGCACCGGTAAAAACCCCTTCTTTTTTCACATCAGCTGAAACCCGGACTACTTTACTTTTTTTAGATGCCCTCGTAATAAACTCAAGAACCTCAGCCTCTTGTTTTTTCCCTTTAATGATTTCCTTTAATATTGGATGCTCAGGAGCTACCACCATATATGTAGCGCCAAATATAGTATCCTGACGGGTAGTAAAAACAGGAATTTCTTTTTTTGACTCTACTTCTTTAAAGAATATCTCAACCCCGTAGCTTTTACCAATCCAGTTTTTCTGCATTGTAATTACACGCTCTGGCCAGTTTTTAAGCTCTATCAGATCATTAAGCAAATCATCTTTGAAATCAGTGATCTTTAAATACCATTGATTAAGATCCTTTTGCCTGACCTCAGTTTTACAGCGCCAGCAGCCTCCATTAATCACTTCTTCATTAGCAAGTGTTGTTTCGCATGATGGGCACCAGTTAACACTAGAAGCCTTTTTATATGCAAGGCCTTTTTCCATCATTTTTAGAAATATCCACTGATTCCAGCGATAATATTCATCTCTGTGTGTTGAGAGTTCTCTGTCCCAATCATAAGAAAAACCCATAACCTTTAATTCATCAACCATCCAGCCTATGCATTTCTCAGTCCACATCTTTGGATCAGTTTCATGTTTAATAGCCGCATTTTCCGCCGGCTGGCCAAACGCATCAAACCCGACTGGATGTAAAACATTATATCCTGCCTGCATTTTATAGCGGGCAATAACATCCCCAATAGTATAATTGCGCACATGCCCCATATGTATTCTACCTGATGGATATGGAAACATTTCAAGCACATAGTACTTTTCTTTATTTTCATCAGCGGTTGAACGAAAAGTATTGTTTTTCGTCCAATATTCCTGCCATTTTTTTTCAATATTCAAAAAATCATAATCAATCATGGTTAAGCATTCCTTCCGGTTTTTTATAAAATCCCCGCATTGAATTAATTTTATGCGGAACAAAGTTTATTGTAGCATAAGCATAACACAGGGAGCAAGCTGATTTTTCACTCAT
>CAYTGV010000034.1:8400-13812 GCA_964437495.1 uncultured Planctomycetia bacterium
CTTCGCTCAAGCAATTTTTAAGAGAAGAAGGATGGTGCAGGCCATGTACTATACTTATATAATTGAAAGTAAAGTAGACTCTACTAAACATTATATTGGACATACAGCTGATTTACAAAAGCGTTTAAATATTCATAACAATGGAAAAAGCACACACACTGCTAATTTTCGCCCATGGAGATTAAAGCTTTATATAGCATTTGAAAAATTAGAACAAGCAAAAAAATTTGAAATATATTTAAAATCCGGTTCTGGACACGCTTTTGCTAAAAATCATTTCTGGTCATAACCACCAAATTATTAAAGAAAAGTAATAATAAAAAAGAGGAACCTATAAAGGTTCCTCTTTTTTTAAGCCAAAATAAACTATCAATTTCGCATTGATTCAAGACGTATTATTTCCGCATCTATCGTCTTTGTTATAACGCTATAGATATCCTCTTCATATGAGGGCAATGCTGTTTTAATAAAGCCCCAAATCCAGAGGCCTTTTATCCTATAATCAAATTTTTTGTTGATTTCACTCAATAATTCACCTGTTTTTCCATCATGAATTTTCATATCAACAGTCCAGGTATAGTTACCCAGGATCGGTACCGGTAAAAATACAGATGGAGCTCCCATAATTATATCCCAGACAATTATCGGGGCAATATTTGGCCCAAGACTCATAGGATAAATCCCTTCTATTGAGTAGTCTGGAGCAGCCGGACTTTCCGGGCCTTCTTCAATTTGATATTGCCAACCAAACTCTGCCTGAGCATATCCTATTTTTTTTAAAGCTGTAACCAAACTTTTAGATTCATTCCATACCGACTTATATATTGGCTTCGGCTCTCCAGACTCTGTTATAGTAATCGACGACAATCCTGAATTAGTTTTACTCCGCAATGTAGTAACTATCGGTTCCGTACGTTCAGTATACCCAGTTATTATCTTGGATTCAGGACCCCATTTAGTTATCTGTACAATCACATTTTCTCTAATATTGGACTCAGGGACTGCAATATTAGTTTTATTAAGTAAATTTGATTTTGATCCCCTGGCAACTATACTTCTCATGCCGCAACCGGTCAAACCTGAAGCCAGTAGCATTAATATTACAATTAAAAAAAACCTGTTTTTACTAAACATAAGCAAAATTCCTTTCCTTTCAACCTAAAAATTTATTTTGAGTTACCTGTGTAGTATACAGCAAGCACAAATAAAAAGCTATACCATTATCCGTCTCATAATGTCAAAAACTCTGTTGTTTTTTTAAGCAGTTGGGCTAGGAGAACTGTTTTTGCGGATTTAAAGATTGCTTTTACATGTCTGCCCCGCCGCATTACAGGCGTGGGGATGAGCAAAAGCAATCCCTCCCTCGCAGATAGCCAAGGATGGCTATCGAAAATGCCTGTCCGCCAATCTTTATGGAGGAAGTAAAAATAGTTTTTCTAGTACAATTTACACTTAAAGCCTTCCAATGTTTTGTGCTTACCATTTTTAAAAGCAACAGACTTTCTTACGATATCATCCATCTTTTCTCCGGTTTTTATGCCTATTCAAGATAAAAAAATAAAAAAACTCTCTTTCTAAACCAGTTTAATTGTATTATAATATGCCAATGGAAAACCTTAAAATATTTAGAAAAAGGAGCTGACATGAAAAGATCAACTGCATTAATATTATGCATTTTAGTTTTGGCTTCTATATCCCTC
Source organism: uncultured Planctomycetia bacterium (assembly GCA_964437495.1). Lineage (GTDB taxonomy): Bacteria > Omnitrophota > Gorgyraeia > B26-G9 > B26-G9 > JAGLQQ01. Next base: position 10,101 of record CAYTGV010000034.1, read on the forward strand.
TTTTCCCCTGATAAGATAAAAGCTTCTGAAGGAAAATCCCTTTTCATCATTCCCGTTGTTGGCACTATTGATCTTGGCCTATCCGCTTTTATCAAACGCGCTTTAAAGCAGGCAAACGAAGAACAAGCTGCTGCTATTGTCCTAAAAATCAATACTTTCGGAGGACGCGTTGATGCCGCGGATGAAATAGTCAATAATGTCCAGGAACTGGCAACAGGCCCCACATTTGCCTATATAACCCATTCCGCCTGGTCTGCAGGCGCTCTAATTGCTATGTCTTGTGAGTCAATCGTAATGAACGAAGGCTCTTCCATCGGTTCGGCTGAGCCGCGCATGATGGGCCTCGGACAAGGACAGCAGGCAACTGACGAAAAGATCGTGTCTGCCCTTCGGGCAAAATTCAAAGCAACCGCCCAGGCTAACAACCATTCGGCTAATCTGGCTGAGGCTATGGTAGACAAAGAAGTAGAGCTTATACAGGTACTCTTTAAAAATGACCTTTTAATTCTTACTCCAGCAGAGCTCAAGGACAAAAAAGAAAAGGAAAACAAAAAATTCTTCAAAAACCAGAAAACAATTTGTGCAAAAGATAAACTGCTGAACCTTACGGCAGATGAGGCTAAAAGCTTTAGTTTATCAAGTGAAACTGTAAAGTCAGAAGAAGAATTTTTCTCATACCTAAAAAACCAGCTTGATGCAAAATCAATTACATTTTTAAAAAAAATAACACCAAAGCCAACCTGGTCGGAAAATATTGTACGATTTTTAACTCATCCAATCGTAAGTTCCATTTTACTTAGTCTGGGATTTCTCGGAATTCTTTTTGAGCTAAAAATGCCGGGATGGGGCATCAGCGGAACCTTGGGAGTTCTATTTCTTATCTTGTTTTTCTGGGGTCACTATCTTGTCGGCCTTGCTAACTGGCTGGATATTGCTATCTTTGTGATTGGAACTATCCTCTTGCTTATTGAATTGCTTGTGGTGCCTGGGGTTGGGATTATCGGCATTACAGGGTTTGCATTTATCATAAGCGGATTAATATTAACTTTATTAAAGCATCCCTTCACCCTGCCATCCTTTGAGATCAACTCCGCAATATTGACTATATCATGGGCATTTATCATTACTTTCGTCTTAGCCATTTTAGGCTTTAAATTTCTGCCAAGGACAAATTTATTCAAACGTGTCATTTTACAAGCAAGTGAAAAGAGGAATATGGGTTTTCAAACAAAGTCTCTGCCAGAGAGCATCTGTGTAGGCAAGATCGGCAAATCAAAAACTATCCTGCGACCCAGCGGCAGAGCAATTTTTGATGAACAAATCCTTGATGTAACCACATTGGGAGAATTCATCCCTAAAGGTGAAACCGTTATAATTGCAAAAATCGAAGGAAACAAGGTTTTCGTAGACCTGCAAAGGAGTTAATAAAATGCCAGTATTATTTAGTATTATATCCCTTTTCATCCTTGGCTTTTGTCTGATATTTGTTGAGGTAGTTATTATCCCTGGTTTTGGATTTGCCGGAGTTTTGGGATCAATTTCACTTTTTAGTGCCTGTTATATTGCCTTTACCAGTTTAAGCCCTGTACTTGGCGCTTTGGTAACATTGGCAAGCCTGCTTATGGTATTCGGGCTATTCAAAATTCTCCCCAAAACCGCCCTATGGCAGAAAACTCGACTGGCCTTGACTCAAAACAAAAAAATGGGCTACCAAGTCGCTACGCCTGGACTTGAAGAGCTAAAGGGTAAAACCGGAAAAACTCTCACAATATTACGTCCAAGCGGAACAGTTTTGATCGAAGGAAGGCATTATGACGTTGTATCAGCTGACGAATTTATTGAAAAAGATATCGATATAAAAGTAAAAGATGTTCAGGGAAATAAAATCACAGTAACCAAGACAAGTTAGTCAAAACCTTAAGGAGGATATTATGCCGTTATTTGTTCTTATTATTTTTATTGCTGCGTTTTTTTTCTTTTTTGTATATTTCATCCCGGTTAGATTGTGGATCTCAGCCATTGCCTCAGGGGTAAAGATTTCTCTATTCAGTTTAGTCGGCATGCGGCTTCGCAAAGTAGATCCGTTTGTAATCGTACCATCAATAATCATGGTACACAAAGCAGGTATTAGTCTAAACAGTGATCCATTGGAAGCACATTATCTGGCCGGTGGAGACGTAATTCGTGTTGTTAAAGCCCTGATTTCTGCTGATAAAGCTAACTTAAGCCTTAAATTTGAAAAGGCCTGTGCTATTGATCTTGCCGGACGTGATGTACTTGAAGCAGTTAAAACATCAGTTAATCCAATGGTCATTGACGCTCCTAAATCCGGACTGCTTTCTGCTGTAGCAAAAGACGGCATTGAAGTAAGGGCCAGAGCCAGAGTAACTGTACGGGCGAACATAGAACGCCTTGTAGGAGGCGCAACTGAGGAAACAATTATCGCACGTGTAGGCGAAGGGATTGTTACTACAATTGGTTCTGCTGCTACATATAAAGCAGTTTTGGAAAATCCGGACAAAATATCTAAAAACGTACTTGATCGAGGCCTTGATGCCGGTACAGCTTTTGAGATACTTTCTATTGATATTGCTGATGTTGATGTAGGCAGGAATGTAGGAGCAAAACTGCAGACTGATCAGGCAGATGCTGACTTAAAGGTTGCTCAGGCCCGCGCAGAAACACGCAGAGCCATGGCTGTAGCACAAGAGCAGGAAATGAGCGCACGCACACAGGAAATGCGGGCGCATGTAGTTGAAGCTGAATCAGAGATTCCAAAAGCGATCGCGCATGCTTTTCGTGAAGGAACACTTGGGGTCATGGATTATTATAATATCAAGAATATTCAGGCTGATACGACCATGAGAAATCAGATTGGACAAAATGAAAATCAAAGCGACAAAGACAAAACTAACTAAAAAAAAGGCACTTCAATGGGTAGCTTGCTTAAATTTATATTTTATTTAATAATAATTATTTTCTGGATACTGAATAATGTCAAAATGCAGCAAAAGAAGGAAAAAAAAGATTCACCAATAGATCCGGTACCTTCTTATAAAGACTTTAAAGAATCTATTCAGGAAAAAACCTCCGAAGCTCCGGCAAGGGAGGGTATTTTCGATACTAATATTCAGACAGCTGCTCTGCCTGATATGGCAATGATAGCGAATGATCATAAATTAGAAATGCGCAGGCAAAAAGCCAAGGCAATAAAAGACAACAAAGCCAAGCAAAAAACAGAACCTGCCATGTCTGAGCTCTTTAAAGAAAATAATAATGAGATTGCATATAGTCCTAACCCTTCACAAAACAAGCCTATAAAAAAACAAAGCTTGGGCTTGAAAAGTGGCATCAAAGAAGGTATAATATGGTCTATTGTGTTAGGATCGCCACGATGCAAAGCTCCTTTGAACATAAAGGGTTTTCCTATACAGAGATAGGTTTTAATTATTCGGTGCCGAAGTGGTGGAATGGCATACACGTCGGTCTCAAAAACCGATGGGCGTAAGCTCTTGTGGGTTCAAATCCCACCTTCGGTACCATCCTTCGCTCAAAGACTTGATTTTATAGGAGAAGGATGGTATCCTCCATAGCTCATTGCCCTTCGTAGCCTTCTTGACCTTCGTAGTCTTGACGAAGTAGGTAGCGTAGTAGGGTTAGCGAAGGAGGATGTTAACCTTGAGCTTCGGATGGCAGGCCATTTTTTAAATGT
>CAYTGV010000035.1:0-11719 GCA_964437495.1 uncultured Planctomycetia bacterium
GCAAAAACATACGCTTTAAGATCTTTATTAAAAATATTGTTCCAAGCGTATCTCCTCCGCCCCCTGGTGCGGCAAAATGTATTTCTGTACCATCCTCAATTCCCTCTATCATTTCCTTAAAAGCCGCTTGCTTAACATGTAAGCTGTTCCTTGTGCCTTTTACGGTTTCAGAGGAAAAGTATTCTTGTTTTTTTCCCTGTGCAGCTACGGACTGATACATCTGATTTATAGGACTAAAGTCATTGATAGTCAATTGAGGTGAGAGACTAGAAACAGCTGAACCTGCGCTTATTTGTTCAGCAGAAAGATTTCCGGAAAAACATAGGTTCACCAGAAATAAAGATTGAATTGCGATTAATGCTAAGAGTCTATTGTTTTTTTTCATTTTTTCATTTTTATTTTTTCCCTATTCTTTCTGTTGTATGGTTAAGACTTGTGTCTTGTGACTTTCCCCTATATTGCCTGTAAAACAAGTTCATTTACTGCTTCCATATACTTTTGTTTCTCAACTTTCCCTGTTGACTGCGGGCCCCTTTGATCTGGGATATTCTGCTGCACGATTTGTACCTGCAGATAGAGCGTATTCAAACCCTCATGGATTTTTTCCAACAATTGGCTATAAGCCCTTGTTGCCCTGTTAACCTGCACAGCAAGTTTAAGCTGAGCTTTTGCATCATTAACATCAGCAAATCGATAACTGCGCTCTTGCATCTGTTTAAGCTTCGCATTTCGCAAAAGCACTTTTCTCCTGTTTAACATCAGTGCTTTGCGCACTCCCCTTAAACGCGGTAATATCTGCTTTTGTACGCCCACAATCTTCCTTGATGTTTCAGCATGCAAATTAATAGCCTTACCTAAAGTATCTATTTTAGAAATAACACTATTAAGAACCTCCAGGTATTTTCTTCCAGGCGTCTGGATAAAATCCAATTCTTCAATCACTTGATTAAGAATTGCTGTATAATTGACTTCAGTATCAGAGTTATATCTGTCAAATCCTCTATCAGTAAACCATTTATAAATAGACCTTAGATTATCTGCCTGCTGTTTTACATAAAAATCAATTTCTTCTATAAGAGCCAGTGCCTGCTCAGGTGTCTGCTGCAAGTCTACCTGTTCAAGAGTATTACTAATATCCCTCAGCTTTTTACCAAGATCCTCACGGCCATAAAGCTCCTGTTCAGATAACAAAGCTCTCTCAAAAAATGATAGAGCAATACGAGCTTGTTCAATTTGATTCAAGAGGATATGACCTTGAATTTCAACAATCTTATTTTTTAACCCTTCAGAATAAAGAATCTTATCTTTACTATTAATAGCTCTGGCTAAAATAATATTATTACGCCATTGTATACGCTCAACCAGCCATTTCATGCGCTGTCCAATTAAACCAGCAATTTTTTCAAGCACAGGAATTATTAGTTTAGTGTCACCCTTTTTCAACTGACCCTCAGAAGTAATAATTTTTTCTAAAAGTTTGCTTATCCGCTTCTTTTCCTGAACCCCTCCTTTTTTTAAAGTCCGCTTAGCCCAATCCATTGCTACACTCAATAGCTTTTCTATCTGCCTACGATCTGCTTGTATCAGCTTCAATTCTTTTTTATTGCTTAAAATCTCCAATGCCTTCAAAATAGAGCTGGAAATAAGTACAGTTGTTTGAAAAGCACTAACATGGTTAAAGAGATTGTTTTGATCACTTAGAATATGCAGTTGTTTTCTGGTACTTGCATCAAGATCGCCAAACAAAAATTCAGACCCGCCCTCAAGTGTCAATTCATCATTAGTTTCTTCTCTGTCTGCTGAAGAGCGGACAATGATCTGATTTTCTTTCTTTGACAGTGTCAATTCCTCTGTTACTGAAATTCCGTTACTCTGAGTAATAGTAACCAAAAAAGTAGCGGCAGAACCTTTAACAAAGCTTTTACGCAGTTCTTCCCCAAATCTATGAACAAGTATATAGCGATGATATAATTTACGAAGCAACCAAGGTTGGAATTTAAGAAAATTTTCAACAGGTTCGCCTTTTACAGCAGCAATTGAATTTGCATACCACTTACGCAAATAATTATCCCGCTTTTTTTTTCCGCTTTCCGTTTTATATCTTGGAGGATGGAAACCAACCATGTCAATGCGTTTACCCTCAATTGTATTAAGAAGAAAATCAATAAGCTGCGCATTATCTACAAGGTCATTAAGCTTGCCGGGACCGGTATTTTTAAAATACTTATAAGCCTGATTAACAAAAGGAGCTTCTGTTTCTTTAAATTCGACATCAATACTTTTTATATCCTTCAAATTAGAACTGGAAAGTATATTTGATTTTATACCGTTAACCAAAAGACTCTGTATAGCTTTAGGAAAAAGAGTTTGAAAAGACAGTTTGTAAAAATCTTTGGCAAAGTCTTTACGCTCATCAATTTTATCCCTTTTTCTAAGAAGAGCAATATCAAGCGCAAACCTGTTCTGAAATCCCTGGAAAAATTCTGCAGCATTTATCGACACTCTGGGGCTAAGAGTAGAACGGCAAATATATGGAGCCTCAGAGGCAAAAGCAATACCTGATGCGAATATAGCATTTATGAGTAAAATGCTGATATATCTAGCAAATGTCTTGATTATAATCCTGCTCATCTATCCCCCTAAATTATTTACGTAAGTCTTTTGTTTTCAGTATGTTAATATACAGGTTTAAGAAAAAACTGCAAAGATGTTAAAGTATACCATAGTTTAGATATATTTACAAGTGATTGGATGTTTTTTTTAGCATTACCATGCTGATATAACACATTGAAAAAAAACAAGTTAGGAATTATGGTTCAGATTTAGATGGGGTTAGAAACTATGGATTATCATCAAGATATACTAAGCAGCATTTTCTTTTGACTCTGGCCCCATAATAAAGATAAAGGCCTTGACAATATCAGGGTCAAATTGACTACCCGCGTTCGCCTTCAGTTCTTTTATGGCTTCTTTATTACTCATTGCTTTTCTATAAGGACGATCTGAAGTCATAGCATCAAAAGCATCAACAACACTAATAATCGCAGCTTCCTTTTTGATCTTATGTTGCGACAGACCAAGAGGATATCCTTTTCCGTCAAATCTCTCCTGATGCTGTTCGATGATCAGAGCCACGTCTTCAAATCCGTTAAGCTGTCTTACAATATCAGCTCCTTTTTTGGGATGTTCCTTTATCTTCTGCCATTCTTCTTCAGTAAGTTTGCCCTTTTTAATAAGTATATGAATCGGCACTCCCACTTTGCCTACATCATGTAATAAAGCCGCAAATTTTAAATGCTCAAGTTGCTTTTCTTCAAGACCTACCTGCACTCCAAGCTTAAGAGATAAATACTGCAATCGTTCACAATGCTTTTCTGTATATCTATCGGCAACTGATACTGTTTCTGAAAGCATGGAAATGGTTTGTATAACCATTTCACGCATTTTATTCAAAAGTGTCTTTTGATCAGTGATGTCAATTGCATCACCATGCATACCAATTATATTTTCCTGCTCATCAAACTCAGGCCATATATTCATCTTTAGAATTATCTCCCGATTACCTCGAGCCATGCCACGCAATTCCATTCCATTTATAAGCCCTCCGGAAGTTACATGCTTAAACGCGTCCTCTCCTTTTTGATGCTCTTCTTTTTGGAAAAAAGCATTGAAATGGTTTCCCACCATTTCATTGACCTCAAAACCAAACATCTTTTTAGCCGCTTGATTAACATTTATCACTATCCCATTTTGATCCAGATGATAGATCAGGGAATTAGAATTGCACATCAGTTCTTTATAGTGTCTTTGGGCTGTTCTAAGTTCTTGGTTCTTTTCCTTCCAGGAACTAAAGTCCATTATAGTCGCAATAACACAATCCCGACCTGTAATTATGCTCTTTTTAAGATATATTTTAGAATCAAAACACTCGCCGCTTTTCCTTAACAATGACATATCAAAATGCTGCCAGCCTTCATAAAACGCCTTGGCAGTTAAAGCCTTTATGCTAGTATCCGCTTGTTTCTTATCACCGCAGCCCATATCGGAAATACGCATCTTCAAAAGCTCTTCTTCGCTGTAGCCGGTCAATTCACAGCCTTTGGCATTAGCAAATATAATTTTTCCATCATGAGGATCAACAACACAAATCGCTTCTTCAATACCATTAAGTATCGCTTCATAATCAGCTCTTGAATCCGCAAGCCTTTCCTGGTGTTCCTGCATATCCGTTACATCAATATCTACACAAAATATAGACTTACATTTCTCAGCAACCATATAGGGAAACATTGTTGAATACATGGTTCTTTTTTTGCCGGAATGAGTAATTATCAGCCACTTCCTTGGCGGCGGAGGTTTTCCACTATCATAAATAAGAGCAATAGTTTCCAAAAATACATCTTTTTCTGAATCAAACTTAATAAGGTCAGTGATTTTTTTCCCAATCGCGTCTTTACGCAGATAACCGTAGAGAAGTTCGGAGGCTCTGTTCCAGAGAAAGATAGTCCCTTCTTTGTCAAATCCCTGCATCGGCATTCCAATAGCCATTTCAGTCAAGGATTCCATATGGGAAAAAATCATTTTCGGCCTACGCGCTATAAACAGACCGACTACAATCCCTACTACCAGAACAATAGAAAAACTTATAATTAGTATTATATATGATATTGGCATAATATTAAATTAAATCACCTCTTAATATTCTATTATATGCTCATTTTTGAAAAATTCAAGAAAATTCAAATCTATAAAAAGGAAGGGGTGATACTACTTTTGACAAAGCGTCATCCTGATTTAGAAAAAACAGGCCTATCTTCAAGCATTATGGTTCTTTCTTATTTAAGTTGATTGAAAGAACCTGATTTCAGAGATATACTAATATAAATTAATCTCCGTAATCTTTTAATAATCTGTGTAATCATGGGGCATTCTTAATTTGTTTTAATAACTTGTAAATTATTGAGTTATAGAAATTTATTCAACTTAATTAAGAATGATCCAGCATTATAGCAAGATTCTTCTTATCTTCTTCTTTCTCCCACCAGGAGAAATTTATACCTATTTCATATTCATTGCTTTCAATCTCTTTCATCCTCACGACCCGGCCATAAACATCACCTATCTTGACAACATCTCCGAGTTTAAGATTAAGGCTAATTAGTGAATCCTGGGGCATAGTATCATGTGTGCTTAATGCCATGCCTCCCAAACTTATATCTTTTAGAGGATTACTCCCTCTAGAACGAGCTTCCGCCCAGAAGTTAAAATCAACAAGTTGATAGTCAGCTCCAATTTTCGATACTTTGATTCTTTTGTATTTTCTTCTTTCGCTATTTTCTTTCATAACTTTTTAACCATCTTTAATGAAATTATATGCTTCCGCTTGCCCTGATAGTAATTTAAATAAAACGAGAAATTAAATTGCGGATTCAATTATTATTGAATTTACAAACCGCCTCTGGGAAGATTGGCTGCTGATTACAAGCTCAGGAGCTGCTTTTAGAACATCTTCTCCCCCAGATCGAGATTCTTTTTTGGCAGATCTCCTGGTGGCTGATTGCAATGGCATTTCATTCTGAATCTGCACTGATTTGACAGCCAGATCAGATCTATTAGACAATTGCACACTGACATCCTTATCACTCAATGTTTCAACAACTACGCTAATCCTGTCTTTGAGTGAAAAACTTATATTAGTTCCCTCTGTGCGTAAATATTCTTTTAGGTATGCGACCAATCCCGCAGTACCCTGTCCAATCGTAGAAAAATCCTCCAGTGCGGATACTGCGAAAAATTTCAGTTTATCTGTTTCATTTTCTAGCTTTCTATAAAAAATTTGATATGCCGCTTCACCTTGCAATGCCTCATAATCTATGTCTGCATTATCAAAAAATCCTGCGCGTGCTATAGCAGGAAACAATGCCAGTGTTGTCGGGGAAACATCAATACCTAATCCAAGTTTTTCTATTTCACTATTTATCACAAAAAAACTATCACTAAATGCTAACCGCATCGCCACACCATTTATCAGCTTTTCATCAATAGTTGAAAGGAAATCATATAATTGATTGTTTTCTAGAGAGCTTTCCCGCAAAGACTTTGATGATGCAAGCAACGCCTTTGAAAAACCGTCTGCCTTAACAGTGCTTTGCAGATGGGAAAGACTCAAGGTTAAATGAGGCGTAATATCAATTGCAACCTGTTTTGCATCAATCCTCGCTTTTAGCTTTTTAAGTTCCTTTTCAACTATTTTGGAAGCAAATTCATTTTTAGAAATAAAGGAATTAGGTAATCCATCTACAATCACCGTATATAGCTTATCCGCCTGAGCTGCGTTGATATAGTCTGCCCCAGCCGCATTATTCAACAAGGACTGCACAAAGACAGATTTATCATGCAGCATATTGCGCGCAGCTAAATTCACTACCAGCTCTGCCAGCCTCAGAGAAACCGCATTTACATCAACTCGGTCTTGAGGCAGAGAACGTTCATTATAGATCTTCAAGACCTCTACAACCCTTGAATCCATCAATACCACAGGGATTCTTAAACTATCCGAGTTTTTAAACTTCATTTTTTCATATACAATGCTTTGCATATTTTGAAGAATAGTTTTCGGCCCGAATTCTAAAATATTTTTAAAGAAAGGCTCAAATATAGTTGAATCGATCTTATTCGGCTTTGAGAGAATTTGGGCTCTTATCGTATTGATAATAACACCCTGCTTTCTAAATAATAAATTGTTATAAAATTTTTGCAAATTAATTAAATTAATATTTTGCGCATCTTTTGCATGCTGTTTTACTGCCTTGTTGACTAATTGCTCAGTTCTTTGCTCAGTACTCTTGCCCCAGGGCAGTTTATTCCAAAGCCAGGCACCCACTGATACACCAACTACAACAGCTGCAGCGATTATCCAGTATTGCATATCACCAGGACTAGGTATATTTGCTTGATTTACAACAGCACTTGAAGTAAAAACAGCGGGTATAGCTAAAGAATAAAGTTTCCCTCCTCCAACTGTTTTTAATGTATCCATGCTTTTTAAAAGAACTGAAGCTTTATGCTTTAAAGCACCGCCTTCCAACTGTAAACTCAATACTTTTTTCATCCATCTATCAGATTGTTCTTTATTTAAGAACGGAAAAAATGAGTTAATAGTATCAACCAAATTCACTTCCAGATAATCCTCATTAGGAGGATTAAGCTGAATTGAATAATGCGTGCCTAAAGCCAAAGATTCAATTGCTAAGCTATCATCGCCATTTTCCTTTTCTACTAACTTTAAAAAGGCATAATAATTTGCAATGGCCTCTTTCCAATAAGCATCTTTAAAGTCTTTTTTAAGAGGATTATAGCCATACAGCCATTGGCTTTGCATAATAACATCTGCCTGGGTGCGATACTCAGACCTATTTATAATAGTCAAAAATCCCAGATTTTGTAATTCTGAAGGCCAATCACCTAAAATTAATTTCCTAAATATATTTAACGCTGTTTCTTTTGTTTTGAATGCTGGCCATTTGAGATGATGCGCCAGAACACCCATAGGTAGTGTATGTCCCTCTTCATGCAGCAACACCATGAATTTTAAATATTTAATCATGTTTTCCGGATTCTTCGCATATTCCTTTCTTAAAGAAGGAACAAGATGCGATCGAATCCATAGTGCCCTTTTTCTATTTGGCCCCTCATCAACTGCTTTCACTTCTATTTGTTTTAAATCAGCCACTAATTTTGTTGCTAAAAAATAAACATCAGAAAGCTCTATCCTGCCTTTTGAATGTATGGCAGAAGCCGTTGCATGTAATACTTTAATTATTTCCTCATATTTTCGCGACCAAACATCTTCACTAAAACTAAAAACAGTAACCATTTTCGCTAAGATTTGATCAAGAGGCATGCCGATCGTAAATCCAGAAGCGGCCAAATCAACCGCATTTTGAGCACGAGTATTCGCAAGAACTCTAAATGGACCTTGAGCCATTCGATTAGGCTCGTCTTTAGATAATTTATGCGGTAATGCCCAAATAACTTTATCAAAAGAACTTGAATTATCCCTAACAATAACATCTACTAAATTTTGTTTAAAACCAATATCCTCTAAAGCCAAATCATATTCATCCATAAGCTGCTGATTTGTAATATCGCTGCCATCCTCTAAATCCTCATTTCTGTTTACAGCATAGGTTCTTGATATGTTTGATGTTACACTTTGAATCATATCGGTATCAGGAGGAGGCAGTGTTTTAGGAGAAGAACCTATATCACCAGCTCCTGTATTGCTAATACCACCTTGACCGGCAAAGGAAGCCCCTGCTGATTGGCCATCCCCTGTGCTATCAAAAGCTGACATTTCATAATCTTGCTCTAATTCATCTTTATCTTCTTCAATATCTGCAACTTCAGCATCTTCATTTAAATTTATATCTTTTAAAAGATCATATTCTTCATTTTTATTTTTTGCATTTATTTCATCAAAGACAATCTGCAAATCCACTTTATTTAACATCATTGCCGGCGCAAGCGTACTCATATCCACAGGCTTAGCAATCGCTCCAACAATAAAAAGATCTAAACAGATAAAAGCCTGAATAAGTATATATGATATGATTTTATGCACCATCCTGTTTGTTCTCATATTCTTCAAAACTCCTTAATCATTTTTCGCTGGTTGCGTTTTACTATTTATTCTATTATTTCGACTGAAGAAATTTTATTCTTAATAAAATCAATCAAAAGCTCCCGGTCATCCTCTTTCGGCCAGCGGGAGAAATTAAGCCCGATGTCATATCCCTTTTCACGCGCTTGGCACCAGACAACCTTACCGATAACACCTACGGTTTTCTTAATAACATCTAAATCAATGTTTAAAAAAGCCAAAGCCCCTTGAGATACCAACTCATCATTTTTAATTGCTGTGCCGTGAGTACTTAAATTTTTTATCGGCCAAACCGTAAATTGAGCCCTGCCCTCATTATCTGCTGAAAAGAGCCGACAATTTGACACTAAATTGTGGGTATTCACTCTTATTGATTTGCGTCTTTCATTTTTTTTAGTGACTGTTTTCATATTCCTTGTTCTCCATTTTATCACTACACTAATTAAGCTCCTTTTAAAAGTCCGACAAAGTATACCCTATAAAAACTGTTTAGGCAAGGGGCAAAGGAAAAATTTCAGCCTTGCCCTTTACTCTGAAAAACATTTATGGCCCGCAAACGCATCAAATTGCAAATCCAACTTGAGCAGTCGTTCTGATATCAATAAATCCTTTCTGCTCAACAATTTTCGGATCTGTCATTGCAATAATATTGACCAGAAAAGCCATAAAAGGAGATCGAAACTCAAGAAACCCTTGCTTAATCATGCCTTCAATAGCCTTGGGATTACTCAGAATAGCTGCCCTATCCTTAGGAGCTATCCCTTCGATCGTAAAATCATTCTGTGCTATTTCCCATTGCTTACCGACATAATCAAATAACTGTTCTCGGATAGTTTCAACTCGTTTAATCGATAAATCTCTATCTGAAATATATAGAGAATAATCATAGTCATAATCTTGCTTCAAATCTATTTGTTTGGTGCCTTCCGGAAGCCTCAAAAGCGCATCTCGGATTGAACTTAAAAATCTATCTGCTGTTTGCAATGCAATCCCCTTTGAGCCATTAAGGAGTTTAGCCATTTCTTGTTCGATTTGCGTATCATTGACGGAGGTTTGGGCCATAATTCCCTTTGTATAATTTATAACCTTTGCTGCAATTGCTTCCTGTCCTTTTTTATATCTTTTAAGGCCGCCTTCTTTTTCATAATCTACACCCATAGAATCTTCAAATTGCCAACGAGTACTGCTAATCCAGTCCATATACCTAGATATCTCCTCAGGCCCCAAAGCCCAAATGTTACGTTCGCGCACTTCTGAAGATGATACATGAAAACCTTGCACTGAAGTTGTTATTTTCAATCCACTTATGTATGCTTGTACCGCAGTTAATAATTCGCTTGCTACTTCTCCTGGACGTCCATTAAAATGAGCACCCATTCCAAGTTTTTCAACATCACTAGGAAGCCTAAGTTTTTGAGGATTATTAACCTCCAATTCATTTAACAATTTCTTAAGTATTTTCACCACTTCTTTTCTAATCCATTTAACTTTACCTATAGTATCAAGCCCGGCATCTTTATTTTCTGGATAAACAACACGCTGATGGTCACTTCCAGCTAAATGCTTCCAAACAGCATTATTAATCACACCCCAAGGGTTGGCCTTAAAATTATGCTCAATAATTAGAGGTAGTATATGCTCGCCATCAGGTGCAAGAGTACGATCCTCTTTCATCCATGGAGAATAAACAACAACCTCTTTGCCGAAAAGTTCATTCAATATTTTCGCACCCCATTTTCCTTGAACTTCACGCAATACTAAGCTTGTCATCGATTTTTTGCGATAATCAAAATTGTCTACTTCCATTATCAACTTATCAGTTTTCCCATCAACTAATACGTTCAAGGCAGTAATAATATGGCCTAAATGTTTGCTGTCATCTTTGCCCGGAAAAGAAACAATATTTGCACGCCTTTGGCCATCAGGAGTATTAACCATTCCAATTTTTACTTCAGCCGTATTATCATTTGGAGAAGTTCTCAGTTGTACTGCATCAGGGTTTACCTCTCCTAATTTCAGCATCTTACTGTAGGCAACAATCCCTACCATTATCTCCCTCAAACCTGCTCTGATCCGAGCAAAATATTCAGCCCTCTCTTCATCAGACATGTCTATGGTTGCCAAAGGCAACTCTGTCTTAAGCGAATACGTTGCCCATCTGGTAATTATATTTTTTTGAACTTGATTTAAATCAGTGGAGTTTTTAATCTCCCCTAACAGCTTGTCATTATTTTCATTCTGCTTTGACACAGACTTACTTAATTCCTCAGCAGTAAATATTGTCTCTTCAGGCTCGGTTTTACTTATTTTTTTTATCTGATATTCAAGACTATTTAATTCTTTTTTCATAGCTAAAATTATTTCATGTTTATTAGTTTGGTTTGGCTGGTCTTGTATTTCAGCCTCATCGACTGTTCTTACGTATTCTTCGAATTCCTTTTTCAACTCTTGTATTTCTCGATATAAATCAGAATGATTAGATTCTAACTCATCTAATGTATCTACCTTGTTTGTTAATGCGTTTTCATCCTTTATTTTTGCATCCACGCCTGATTGGAAATCATTTGTCTGGATTGTAAACTCAGGTGCCAGATATGAACCTTCAATTGCTTTTGTATTAACAAAAGCATAGGCAGGCATTATAGTTGTTGCAATAAATATTTGCAGAATTAAACTTGAAATCACTTTTATAGCTGCATTACCTTTTTTTTGTATAATCACAGACATTCACTCTTCCTTTAGCTAAAATCTAATGTTTTATCAAAACTTGTTTTATATCTTTTTATATTAAATAACCTAAATCCTAAAAACCCTATTATTTCACTAAAAAAATGGTCGGCAAAGTATACCTGATAGGATATTATTTTGCAAGCCCCTGCCTTAATAATTTTTAATGGTTTCTTCAATACGCAAGCCATTATATTTAAACATTTTATGACCAAAAATATTAATTGTTTTCCTCCTATTGTTTTCCTTAATTATTTTTTTTTGCGATTTTTTTATCGTTTTCAATCATCTTTTCAAACGGTGTTTTTCTGCCTTGAAGAGCATTAATAT
>CAYTGV010000036.1:0-10779 GCA_964437495.1 uncultured Planctomycetia bacterium
TATTTACAGTTTTTATTATTTTGCTCAAAAAACCAGGATATTCGTATTTAAATTTTATTACAATGGTTTTTAATGCTGGGTGTATATTTTCCAGTAAAGACACATCCAGTTTATGAGTTATGCCTTGGGAAAATACTGTTTTTAAAGAAAGGGTATCCAGCGTTACCAAAGGCGAGAGTATTTCTTTTTCAAACGCAAAAGAAATACTATTTACAAAAAATAGATTAATTAATAAAATCAGTGAAATTTTTCGTAGCATGCTAAAACACCCTTAAAAAATAAAAAAGTTAGAAATCCACAGCCATAAAAACTGACTGTGGATTTCTATTATGACTATTTTAAAATCTAATTATATTGCCTGGTTCAAAGCAGTTAAAGCTTTTCCCTCTGACGCAACATCTTTAGACGCATCTTCTAATTCTACTACTTCTTCTTCTAACAACATTGTTCCAGCTGCATAAATAGGAATACTCGGGTTAACTTCAAGTGCACGGCGTGTAGCGATTGCCATAAATTTACCCACATTTTTCATAGAAAGTACTTTAAAAGGATCGTATTTATAGATTCCTAATTCCAAATACTTCTTAATGAAAACTTGAGCGTCTGCCTCTGTCGTTGCAATTACAGATTCAGTTAATCCTTTTAAATTAAATACTAAGAATTTTGCTGTCTTTGCAATCTCACCCGCTTTTAAAGCTGCACGTACAGTTCTAATCGATGCTCCAACCTCAATACGATCTGCATCTAAACCTTCTGCTACAAGCATATCTGCAACCATTTTCTGTACCATTTCAACTTCTTCCGCAAAAGCTACTGTTGGCACAATTAAGCGCGGCTTATAAGCACGGCTTTTCTTCAACACACTAATTAACGCCGTAACCTGTGCTTTAAAAATACCGTCTGTTCCGGTTAATATCTGACGCACTCCCACATTACCTTTAGCTGGATTGATTTCATAAAGCTTTTTAATTTCTCTCTCAATCTCATTAGCATCTCTATCTAATTGAAGGCTTAAGTACATCAATTCTTCAGCCTTTCCTAATGGAGTATCTTCATCAACAACTTTTTGTGATTCTAATATACTTTTAAATAAACCACCCAGATCTTGATTAAATATAGATATTAAAGCTTGATTATCCGCTTGCAACATTTTTTCTAAATCCGGCTGAATAATTGCTGCTAGTTTTTCAATCGCTGCTTGTTTTGATTCTTCATTAGCATTTAAAATAATTGTTCGTACCAGGTTTTTACGTAACTGTGTTGTTTGCATCATCTCTTCTACCTGTTGAACTTTTACTCGATTTAATTCTAAAGGCTTCGTTTCTATTTTTTTCAAATCATACACTTCTACTGATGATTTCTTGCCTGCGCGTTTTGCTCTAATCGCATTCTGAGCCCAAGCTAATTTAGCAATAACCACCCGCAATGGACTACATGATGCATAATTTAATCCGTAAGGAATAATATAATCTTCATTTGACTCTAAGTTTCCCCCGTGCTCTCCGCATAAACCTGTTTTGAATTTCGGATTATCTCTTTTTCCTAAAGCATCGCCAATCCCAACAATTTCTCCAACCACTGGATCAATAACATCAAATGGATTGTCCGGTAAAATTGGTAATTCTTCTGTAGAGTAAGCAGGAATTACAATATTACCAGCATCTTCACGGCTAAACCAAAAAGTAAATTGAGTTTGATCATTAGTTCCATTACTGCCAAAATCAGAAATTTCAGAAAGCTCATCCGCGAGAATTGCCGCTGATGGAGTTTCAACCATATGCCCCACTGTGAAATCTACACCACGCTCAAGACCAAACTCCTCTGTAGCAATCTCTACTATTCTATCCACTACAAATTTAAATTCCTCAACAATCTGCACAAAAGGAACCATGATTTCTATCGGCTTTGGAGACAACCCTTCATCCTTTACCTCTTTATAACCGCCTAAAATAGCGCGAATTTGCCCGTCTAAAAATTCCGGAAAATCAATTAAAAAACGAATTGCCCGTTTTCCTGACATCGGATTATTTTCCTGCAAACTTTCAATCTTTTCAATAATCTGCTTTTTACTCATATTAAGTTCGCTATCTTTAGCTAGCTCATCAATTGCGTTTAAACCATCCTCAGATTCCAAGTCTGGCAAAACCTCCATTGCTGGAAAATCAAATAATCTAACTGTAGCTGGTCTACCTTTTAATATTTTGTTTAAATGCACAAAATCATTTTTCTGTATTTTTTCTAATTGCTTTAATCCCTCGGGATTGCCACTGAGTAAAACTTTACGCAGTGTATGCAAACGTCTTTCTTTCGGAGTTACATCATGAAAATACTGATGCTCTGTACGGAATAAGCCAACGCCATCACCATTAAATTGGTTTAACCCTACTTCTAACTCTGGGCGAGTTTCTGCATTAACACGCACACTGCCCTTTGGTCTATATTTATCTAACCAACCTTCAAACCGTTGAAAGCGATCAAAAAATATCTGTTCCTCACGGCTAAGAGATTCTCCGTTTTTACCACGAACAATAATAGATTCTATTGTAGCTACTTCTCCTTGAATAACTTCACCAGTATATCCATCAATAGAAAGAATTATTTTTCCTTGCATAGGGTCTTTTTCGCCTTCAATCCAAAGCTTTTTATTATCCACATCAAAAGATAAAGCACTGCAACCAACTACTGCGGTTTTGTTCATTGATCGGCAAACTACAGCTGCATGCGAAGTTGAACCACCTTTAGCTGTAAGCGTACCATCTGCAGCATCAATACCTTCAATATCATCAGCTACGGTAAAGGTACGACCTAAGATACTCTTTTTACCTTGCTTTTTCAAAGCTAAAGCTGTTTCTTTATCAAAAACTAATTCTCCACTAGCTGCACCAGGAGAAGCATTAAGCCCTACCGCAATCACGAGACCTTCTCTTTTCGCACGAGCTTTATCCTTAGGATCAAACAGCGGATGTAAAAAAGAATCTAAATCTTTATCATTAATACGCATAACTGCTTCTTCTTCTGAAATTAAACCTTCATCAACCATGTCTATTGCCATGTTTAAAGCAGCAGCAGCTGTACGTTTTCCGTTTCTTGTCTGCAGCATCCAAAGCTCACCATCTTCAATGGTAAATTCCATGTCCTGCATATTTTTATAATGCAATTCTAGCTTTTTATATATAGCAACTAAATGCTTGTACTGCTCAGGCATTGCTTCTTCTAAACTTACAAGTTCATGTTCACGTCCAATATATTCTGGATGTTTTGCTAAAAATCTTGCTTTACCCATTTCATTGATCGGCATCGGAGTAACTTCTCCAGATACAACATCTTCACCTTGAGCAAAATATAAAACTTCCCCGTAAAATACATTCTCACCAGTTGCCGGATCACGAGTAAAACATACGCCGGTAGCTGAATTTGGATTTAAATTTCCTAATTTCATTACCTCTATTGTTGCGGCAGTCGGTAAATCTAGGGGGATTTTATTAAGTCTTTTATAAGATAAACAACGTGGATGATCACGAGAAGCAAACACTGCTTCTAAACTCCGTAATACTTGCTCATAAACATCCTGCGGAAAATCACTGCCGGTTTTTTCATTAACTAAAGCTTTTGATTGCTCAACAATAGTTTCGTATTGCTCAATAGTTAATTCTTCCCCATCTTTAAGTAAATCTTTTTGCTGTGAATAAAAGTTCTCAAACTCCTCAGCATCTAATTCTAATACTACATTCGAATACATTTTAAGTAAGCGGCGATAACAATCATACGCAGCGGTAGGATTTACCCCTAATGTCTCTAATTCTTTAGCAAAAGCAATTACTGACTGATCATTAAGTCCTACATTAAGTACTGTTTCCATCATTCCCGGCATAGAAATTTTCGCACCAGAACGACAGCTAACTAATAAGGGTAATTCATCTCCACCAAATTTACGGCCTGTCATTTTTTCTAACTGTTTAATCTGAGCTTTTACATCTGCAATATCTTCATCTAGCAACTTTTGGCCATTTGCATAATATTTATCACATAACTTTGTTGTTGCTACACTTCCCGGGGGGACCTTAATAAAATATTCCTTACCATCTACTTCATATTTTAATTCATCCCGAGTTAACTCATGTAAATTTGCTCCCTTACCACCGAGTAAATCAACCTGACTTGCCCGACCTTCAGTAAGTAACTTTCCTGTTAAATCGCGACCAAAAAGATAAAAATTCTTTGGTTGTGCCTGAAACTCTTGTGTAAATGGTAAAACATTGATTTGAATTGCTGGAGAAAGTAATTCTTTTTCATGACCTGTATTCGAAAAAGAATTTGCTCCGGCAAAAGAAAGACTTGAAAATAAAAAGAATTGGATTAAAGAAAGCGAAATGATTTTTGTTACCTTGACCTCGAACTTTGACGTTGCAGCTAAAAACATAAAAACTCCTTTCAATTGACAAACTTAATATAAGCAATAGTTTTCTATTTCAAAACTTTTTTAAGAAACTCATAAATTCGCTCTTAAGAGTTTCGAAAATTCTTTAAAGTATACCATGCATATATATTCTTTGCAAGAGGAGGGGAAATTTAATTTTTTAATGCAAACAATTGATAATAAACGATTTATGAATATGGAATAAATAATTTTTTACTGGGATATTCTAATTTTGCCAAATATTACAAATTCAGCTGCTTTAAACATATGGGTAAACTTTTTAAAAGAAAACACGATTTTGTATTAAAGGCGAATAAAGAGTGCTGCGATTTTTTAGATAAAACAATCACAAAAAACGCAGACATACCCCCTTGAGTACGTTGAGGCTTTTTATAATACGCTTAAGTGAGGAGCTATTCGCTGCAAACTAATGCAAATTTTGGGGTTTAACACTAAGAGAACTGCAGATCCTTGAGCTTTAGCTGGATGGTATTAATACCCTGCCAGTCGTTTATTGATGGAGAGTATACAACAGAAAATCCGTTGCTTGTATCCGTTATATCAATATCATTAAACTTACTGCCCAGAGCCTCACAAGTCATTTTGCCGTCAGTAAGCCAGATCTTAAAAGAATTACCTCTTAAAGTTTTTGGCCTATCTTTTGCCCTAAGATCACGTGAGGCAAATACGGGGCGCGGGTTTCCCCTGCCAAAAGGAGCGCATAGCTCAAGCTCATCTATTAATTTTTTAGACAAAGCGCTGAGAGATACTTCCATATCCACATCAATAACAGGCACAAGCTCATCGCCGGACAAGGTCTTGCGTGCCATTTCATTAAAGAACTCTTTAAAATCCAGCAGATTGTTTTTCAAAATACTTATTCCGGCTGCTTTTTCATGCCCGCCAAATCCTTCTAATAGATGATCGCATTTTGCAAGGGTATCAAACAGATGAAAATTTCTAATAGAACGCCCTGAGCCTTTGCCTATCTTATCCTTAGTAGAGATCAAAATTGTCGGGCGATAATATTTTTCGGCAATACGCGAGGCCACAATACCAATAACCCCGGGATGCCATTCATCGTTATGCAAGACTACAGAGCGATGATCTTTAAAATTTATTTCACTTTGCATCATCAAAGTAGCCTGCCTTAAAGTCTTGGCTTCCTCTTTTTGCCTTTGCTTATTATAATTATCCAGTTCTTTGGCAAGCTTCAGAGCTTGGGCATAGTCTGTGCTCAGAAAAAGCTCCAATGCTTTTTCCGCTGAACCCATGCGGCCGCTTGCATTAATACGCGGCCCGATGATAAAACCTACATGCTGGGTTGTGATTTTCTTATTTAATATACCGGCTACTTCCATCAAGGCCTTTAATCCGATTTTGCTTGTTTTACTCAAGACCTCAAGCCCCTGTCTGACCAATATCCTGTTTTCACCTGTTAGCGGAGCAACATCACAAATCGTCCCCAGGGCCACAAGATCAAGATGTTGGCTTATATCCATAATGCCCCTTGTGAGCGCCTGAGCAAATTTATAGGCAATTCCTACCCCGGCAAGATCTTTATAAGGATAGGAACACCCCTTTTTCATAGAATTAATCACGGCATAAGCCAAGGGTATCTTTCCCCCAAGAATGCGGTGATGATCGGTTATGATAACATCGATGCCCTCTGAATTTAGATATTTTACTTCTTCAAAGCTGCTTATACCACAATCGACAGTTATTACAAGCTTTGCATTTTTGGCTTTTAAATTTACACAGGCCTGAACATTTAGACTATAGCCCTCTTCTACCCTATGCGGTATATAACACTCAACATCCGCCCCCAGATCCCTTAGAACAAAATACAGCAAAGCAGTACTGCTGACCCCGTCTACATCATAATCTCCGTAAATGAAAATTTTTTCTTTTGCGGCTATTGCTTTTTGCGTACGCTTAATCGCTTTTCTCATTCCCTTAAATAAAAAAGGGTCAAAGCACTTGCTGATATCATCATGAAGATAACTGCGTGCCTGATCCTTTGTCTGAATCCCTCTATTTAAAAGAATCTGGGCAAGTGTAGGAGAGATGCCAAGATCTTTGGCAAACGAGCGCTGTTTTTTTGTATTAATTTTTTTTATATTCCAGATTTTTTGCATTATTTGTTCCCGTATTATTATCCTACACTCAGCAGTTTATTTTTTTATCTTGTTTTTTAACAAACTCTTTTCTATGTTGTATCGTTACAAAAAGTATTATTATCTGCGGCACAATAAGCATGACTGCCTTGAGCAGATCGTACTTATTAAAAGATCCATTCTTGAAATAATTAACCGCAAAGTAAATAATAGAAAGCAATACCGCACTTACGATTACCCTGATGAGCTCGCCATTATAATGCGCCTGCTGAAAACTGTAATGAGCTAATTGACCGGCATTATAAGGAAAGATGCGGGGGATAAAAGCAGGCACCTTATTTTTGTAATCCACATACTCCTGCTTAAATAATTCTCTAAGAACTGCCTCTTCTTTTTTCATGGTTCCTATATAAAGGAAGAAAAACAAGATCAGATATAAAAAGCTCAGCATTGGATAAGGCACAAACAGGCAAAAACCAAGCCCCATTAGGAAATTGCCGACATAAAGCGGATTGCGAACATATGCATAAGGCCCGGCAGTAGTCAATACCCTTATCTTTTTTATATATCCGGCAGCCCAGCAACGTACCAGTAAACCGGTGAGCACAAACCATACTCCGGGCATAAGCTCAATCCCATGTTTATAAGCAAATACTATATAGACAATAGCAAACGGGTATGTTGCCCATAATCTTAATTTTTTAAATTGCATGACATAACCCCTTAAAATTTATAGCTAATCCCCGTATTAACAGCCCATTCATCGATCAGCCTAATCTCTATATTTATGCTTGTCTTCTCAGATAAT
Organism: uncultured Planctomycetia bacterium; assembly: GCA_964437495.1. GTDB lineage: Bacteria > Omnitrophota > Gorgyraeia > B26-G9 > B26-G9 > JAGLQQ01. The sequence continues at coordinate 7,343 of CAYTGV010000036.1, forward strand.
AAATAATCCGTTCCAAACAGAACTCCCCAGGAATCCTCTGTCTTTAACCTGCGCCTGAAATCATCTACTTTATATTTAAGCTGCACAGCACTATACTGAGGGCCAAAGTAAAGATCCGCTTTCTTAAATGTCTTTATAAACAGCCATGTCCCCTGCCATTCATCCCAGATAACCCGATGGTTGACATCTGCTATTGTATCTTTAAACGGGTGGCAGCTTATATGCTGAAATCCCACTATTGATTCCCAGCTGCCTTGATCATCTTCAAGTAAAAAATAGCGAAATCCGTAACCGCCGGCAAATCCGCTGGAAAAATCCAGATCAAGGCCGTCATTGCGCCTAAAGCTGACGCTGCCCATGCCTATTTTACCGTCGAGGAAGAACCGTTCGCTCAGGCCATAGCTTGCTTTAAGAAAATACTGTTTTGTATTTCCCTTGCCCTGGACTTTATTAAAGTCGCGCAAAAAAATATTATTAAATTGAAATCCCCAAATCGATTTACCCGATTCAGGCACAAAGTTTCCCTCAGATGGAATAGCTATTGCATTTACAGGAGATACTAAAAGAATTAATAAAATGATACGAATAATCCGTCCCATGAATAGAGTCCTTATTAGTCATATGATTTAAAAAATAAGCATGGCAAAATTAGGATTTCTAGCCTTATCTTAATATGCAAATCCGCAGCTTGTCAATTCATGAATACTGCAAAAAATTAAAATCTAATCCCGAATATCAGTATCTTCAAACACCTGTGCTTCAACATCAATAACTTCGCCCTTTGTATAATCTTGGTCTCTATCATGACTCCGGGCTTCTGGCTTATTAGTTTTTGCAAAACCGGAAAAAATAATATTTTTCCCTATGGAAAGCGTACCCGCAAACAAAACAAACAGAATTACCCCCATAATAAGCCAAGGCAAAAACTTAAATAAAAGCAGGCCAAAGAAAAAATTAAAAAGCAACAGCACTCCGATAAAATAAGCTGCCTTGCCTATTATTCTTAAGAAATTAAAACCTGGACTCATCACTTAAACTACCTCTCTTATTATTAAAATCTGATAAAAAAACAATGTCCTTAATCCCTCTTTATCCCTTAAAACCCTTAGACTATTTCTAAAGCGCTGCTCTCCCCGGCTATATAACCAGTTGAAAAAGCCGCCTGAAGATTAAATCCCCCGGTTAATCCGGCGATATCTATAACCTCTCCGCAAAAATAAAGACCTTTTACCAATTTTGACTCCATATTTTTCGGATTTATCTGTTTTGTGCTTACTCCTCCTCTGGTAACCATGGCCTCTTCCAGAGGACGCAATCTGCGTACAGTCAATTGTACACTTTTGAGCGTATTTATCAAGTTTCTTTTTTCCTTTTTACTCAGCAGGCCCAAGACCTTATCTTCGCTAATGCCTGCAATACCAAGACATACACACATCAGCTTCTTCGAGACATTGCCAAGTGAGATATTGGAACATTTAGCCTTAGGGCTTTTATTTACAAGCGCATCAAGCTGCTTTATTGCCTGCTCCTGTGTGTATTCTGGGATTATATCAAAATGCAACACAGCATCAGTGGAGTCAATATACATACTCATATCAAAAGCTGCCGGGCCTGATATCCCGTAATGACTGAACACAATATCACCCTGCATCTTTTTTTTCCTTTTTCCTCTGGCATAAAGACTGATCTGCGTATTAATACTGACTCCCTGCATTTTCTTTATCCAGGTCTCTTTAATTTCAATGCCTGTAAGCCCGGGACGGCATTGAACCAGAGCATGGCCTGAGTTTTTTGCCCACTGATGTCCAGAGCCATTAGACCCTAATCTAGGATAGCTTTTTCCTCCTGTAGCAATTATAACTTTTTCGGCTTGAAAAAAATCTCCTTGCTGGGTTTTAACTCCTCTTATCCTGCCCGAGGAGATTTCCAGCTCAGTTACAAGCATGCGACATTTAATAATCACCTTCGGCCTATTAAGATACAGCTGCAGAGCTTTTATGATATCGCCTGCCTTATCTGTAACAGGGAAAACTCTGGAATTATTTTCGATCTTTGTTTTTGATCCATATTTCTGCAGTAGCTGCCTGAGATCATTATTAAAGAATTTATTAAAGGTATTGTGCAGGAATTTTGGATTATCAGAATAATATTCTTCGAACCTCTCCAAATCAGTCATATTCGTCACATTACAGCGCCCATTACCGGTAATGCGCAATTTTACCCCAAGGACATTGTTGCGCTCAAGCAGTAAGACTGTTTTTCCCAGTTCTCCCGCGCGTCCGGCTGCGATCATTCCTGCCGGCCCGCCTCCGATAACAATAACATCATACGATTCATTCATAATAATCTCAGGTTCTAAGTTACGAGTTATAAATTACAAGTTAATTGTATTATTGTAACTTGGTGTTTAAAGTATTTGGATGAAAATAACTATTTTTGCGGATTCAAAAGCTGCTAATACATGGATGTGTAAAAACAGTTTTTGCCATCGCAAACTTACACTATTTTACATTTTTTCTATCTAGTTTTTTCTTTCTTTAATCTCTATATATTTTTTATTTTTTTCCAGCTTCCACAACCAAAAACCAGCTTCCCTTTTTCATTCATAACTCATCACTAGTAACTCATAACTATTCACTACTCTAATACCAGCTTTCCGGCTCATCATCCTTAACCCAGAGTTTTTTAAGGTCATCTGTGATCTTATCCGCTATATCCTGAGACAGCTTTTTTGATTCCGACTGATAAGCTTTTTTCTTGTGCGACTTTTTTTTTAAGCCGGTATTAGCGATAAAATTCCTTACGCTAAGACCTTTTGCTCCAATCGAACGGCAGTAAAACACCACAGCCTTATCATCGCTGACTATAATATACTCACCCGGCTTAGAAGCCTTTTCTATCATACTCTTTATTACATCGTCAGCTGAGCCATTTTGGCTGAATATTATCCTGATCTCTGTTCTCATTGCAGGGCTAAGAACTTCCGATTTCCCGTCAAAGACAATGGTTACCTGATTGCGTTTTGACCCCTGCGGCCGATACTGCTCAATAAATCGCACCAGGCCCTCCCGCCCATCCCTCAGTTTTTTCCCTGAGAGAAAAGTAACCTGCTTTACAACATTGTATCCATCTATTATATAATGTACTGACATGGGGAACCTTAGTTATTAATTACGAATTACGAGTTATAAATTATAGTTTAGCTGTGCTATTTTTTTTATTCGCTCTCAGCTGCCCGCAAGCCCCCTGGATATCTGTTCCGCGGGAACGCCTTAGGGTAAAATTCGCCTTATTTTTTTCAAGCACTTGGATGAATTCTTCCAGGGTCTCTTTATTCACACGCTTGAAACCCGTTTCACCTACTGGATTAAACGGGATAATGTTTACTTTACACCGAATCCTGGCTATCAGCTTTGCCAGATCAAGCGCCGCCTTTT
>CAYTGV010000037.1:0-10204 GCA_964437495.1 uncultured Planctomycetia bacterium
AAATCCGGCTGAGCGCATATCTTTAAGTATATGCATTGCCTGTGAGCATTTGGCGCGCTCCAGCGATCGTGAATAATTGGGCATGGCAATAGCTACCAGAATTCCGATGATCAAAATAACAATCATTAGCTCTATAAGACTAAAAGCATTATTTTTACGCATAAGCGCACCCCCTTAATATTTAAAATAATAACAATGAGAAAAACAGTATATTATTACTTATCTATAAGTATACCTGTTTTTGCCAACAAAAGCAACTGTTTTAGCTGTAAGGGGTTAAGCGTTCTATTGTGATTATCTGCCTGCTGAGGATTGTCTTAGACATAATGTATAAGCAAAAAATGAGGGGGGGCAGATAGTATTTATTTGTCTTTGCTGGATTGTTTGCTATAATAGCAGGCAATAAAGGTAATTATGGAAAAAATAAAAAAAATAAACATTTTACAAATAATCACAAACCTTGAACTGGGAGGGGCGCAGAAGCATGTCCTTTCTTTAACAAAGGGTTTGGATAGCTCAAAATATGAGACGCATCTTATCAGCGCGCCGCAGGGTTTATTGCTCGGGGATGCGCAATCTTTAGGCAATGTTCACCTCTGTCTTTTGTCGACACTTAAGCGTCGCATAAGCCCGGTCAATGATCTGAAAAGTCTCTTTTTTATAATACAATATATAAAGAAACATAATATTCAGATTGTTCATACCCATAGCTCAAAGGCAGGTATTATCGGGCGATGGGCAGGCAGGATTGCCGGGGTCAAGGCAATTATTCACACAATACATGGCTGGAGTTTTAATGATTATCTGCGCATGCCTTTAAAGTGGATATATATATTACTGGAGAGACTAACCGCGACAATAACCACGGCGTTTATCGCTGTCTCGAAGAGTGATATCCGCAAGGGATTGCAGTATAAAATTGGCCAGGTGCAACAATACCATCTCATACACTACGGCATAAAAGTAAATGTTAATATAAAGGCTGAACAACAAGTAAGGCTTAAGCAAGAGCTGGGCATTGATGAGGGCAAAGTATGCATAGGTATGATCGCCTGTCTGAAGCCGCAAAAAAATCCCCTGGACTTTGTCCGTCTGGCCCGTAATGTCTGCATGAAATATCCGGAGGTTGTTTTTCTCAGTATTGGGGATGGCATACTGCATGATCAAATGCAGTCATTAATAGTGAAAGAAAATTTACAAAGCCGGATCAAGCTTTGCGGCTGGCGTCAGGATATAGAAGCCTGCCTGGGTATAATTGATATTATAGTTTTAACCTCTTTGTGGGAGGGGATGCCGATTGCGCTTTTAGAGGCTATGGCATTTTCCAGGCCAGTCATTGCCTATGCCTGCGACGGGGTAAAGGAGATGATTCAAGAAGGCGTTAACGGTTATCTTATTCAGCCGCGAGATGTTATTGCTATGAGCAGCAAAGTTGATTTTTTGCTCAAGAATCCAGATAAAGCTGAACTTATGGGCACAAGGGCCAGAGCATTTTTTGAGCGTCAGGTTTTTCGTACAGATAATATGCTTAAACAAACACAGCAAATATATGATGCTTGCTTAGCGGGATAAAGCAGATAGTGCGTTGATTATATGTTTTAAGGGTAAGTTAGGGGGCTGATTGTTGAATCCTGGTCGATGCTGATAGTGTTGTCGTTGTAAAGGCCGTTAGGACTGATTCTTGTTGCAGTAGCTGTAAATTTTGTCTGTGTTGCTGTACCAATGTTGTAACTCCAGTCTGTATCATTTGGGCCGATAGGAGAATAGGTTTCCAGCTCTACGCGGTCTGCTGTAAACGTCTCGTTTTCTGCCATATAGATTATCTCGGCATTAAAAATGCCCTGTAGATTTTCCATGGCCTTTGCGCCCATGGCTCGTTCTGCCTGCACAAGGTACAGGGGGATGGAAATGCCAAGTAAAATAGCGATGACAATCGTAACAATCATCAGCTCAATTAACGTGAATCCTGAGGATAAATGTATCTTTCGGGTCATGTTTTTATTATAAGCGTCTGCGGGGAAAAATCAAGCAATTATTACATTGACTGCTTTCTAGGTAAAACAGTTTGACAAATAACTATAAACCATATATATTTAACATGTGCAATAATTAACTTAGTTAATGATTAACAAGGTTAAGTGGATGAAGACAAAAGATGTTAACGGCTTTGCCGAGGAAATCGCGAAATTACTGCCTAGAATAATAAGGTGGTTTCATTTGAACCGGGCGCATGCTATTATTAGTCAGCAGATAAACCCGGCGCAATTCTTTGTTCTTGAGATTATTTGCGACAACGGAGCGCAGAAGATGAGCGACTTGGCAGGGGAACTGCGCGTTAGCCTGCCGGCAATAACCCGCATGGTTGATAAGCTCTATGCGCTGGGTCTTGTCGAACGTATACCAGGGATAAAGGATAGGCGGATTATAAGCATTACCATTATGCCTAAAGGAAAAAGAATCGTCAAAAAGTTTCAAGAGCAGAGAAAACAGGCGCTGATAGAAGTATTTGCTAGTCTTAGCGAAAAGGACCGACGGGATTATCTGCGCATTCTCAGAAAAATGGATGAAGTTGCCTGCAAAAAAAAGGATAAATAAAAGTGGGAAAAACTAATAAGGGTCTTATGGGGGTAATTATTGTTTGCATTTGCCTATTAGGGGTTAATGTACAATCGAGCGCAGAAGAGACAATGGGGCAACAGGCAGCGCTTAATGTGGCTTCCTTGTCTTTGCAGGGGTTTAGCAATCTTGTGCTTGAGAATAATTTGGATATTCAAATGGCACGATATAATGCGTATATTGAAAGAACCCGGGGTAAAGACACAGAGTCAGTTTTTGATACAATGCTAAATGCCCAGGCTGTTTACTTAAATGACCAGAGTAAAACAGGAAGCACATTTGCCGGCACAAAAACGATGCTTAATGAATATCAATTAGGATTGTCCAAAAGGCTTCCCACAGGAACAACTCTGTCAGTAGACATCGGTGATATGCGTACATCCAATAACTCTGCCTTTACAACGCTTAATCCAACGCATGAAGCCAGTGTTAAATTCTCCCTGCATCAGCCTATAGGAAATAATTTTTTTGGGCTGCTTGATCGTGGACGCATAAAAATAACCAAACTGGATATTGCAAGTAGTGATTATTCGGCATTAGACCGGATCGAAGGGTCACTTGCGCAGGCACAGATTAATTACTGGACTCTGGTGCTTGCCTATCGCCAATTGAAAATCGGGCGACAAATGCTTGCCATGGCAGAGGATTTTTATGAGCAGTCTATAAAGCAAGCTGATTTAGGAATGATCGAGAAAGCTGAATTATTTGCGGCACAGGCGAATGTCTTAAACAGAAAAAACAATGTGGCAACATTCATGCACCGCTTGCGTATTGCCAACAATATCCTATTGCTTGATCTGCATGAGGAGGATTTGAATATGCAGATTATCCCGCGGGATATTTTTGTAATTAAAGACATGAAAATTACTGCGCAAGAGCGAATGAAACAAGTCGCGGAGAACAATAGAGACTATTTACAGGCTAAAAACAGCTTGCAGGCCAAGGGAATCAATCTAAGCATGAAAAACAATAGTATATGGCCGAAGATAGCCCTTGAGGTATCGCTTGCGGATAATGGTCTGGAGCTTAAGCAGACAAGGGCATGGAATAATGTAACGGATGAAAATAATCCGGAACTATTCTTAGGTCTTAGTGTGAGTATGTCGCTTGAAAACAGGGCCGCAAAAAGTCAGAGGGAAAAAGCAAGACTTGAAAAGACAAAAGCGCTCGTGGACTTCAAGAAAATAGAACATAAAATACTGGTGGAAATTATCAATGCCGTTGACGTTCTTAATAACAGAACGGAAAGCATAAAATTTAATCAGCAGATAGCTAAACTGCAGGAACATAAGCTTGATTTTGAAGAAAAGCGTTTTGCCTCAGGCCGTTCCAACAGTGATACATTAATTCGTTATCAGGAGGATATGCTCAATGCGCAGCTGACTTTAGCTAAAAGTCTCTTCGAATATGAACAGGCATCTGTAGCATTGAAGCAGGTGGAAAATTCCTTGCTTGAGGATCATTTTAAAGGGGAATTATAGTAGTCGTCTTTATATAAAGGAAATAATCTTATGAAAATTGCGGAATTTTCGGTCAAAAATTCATTATTTATTAATCTTATATCTGTTCTGGTTATTATAATCGGAGTAATCTCTATGTACACATTAAACAGAGAGGCCTTTCCGGTAATTGATTTTGATCAGGTGTCTGTGCAGACAATATATCCGGGGGCTCCGGCAGAAGATGTGGAAAAGCTGGTAACGACCCTGCTTGAGACTGAACTGCGCGAGGTTGATGATATAGAAGAGATGCTTTCCGTTTCCCGCGAGGGGCTCTCCACGATCTCTCTGGAAATGAATGCGGATGTTGATGAAAATGGACGCAGAAAAATAGTCAATGATATCCAAAAGGCAGTGGATAGAGTTTCAGATCTACCGCATGATATAGAAGACCGCCCTATTGTGCTTGAAATGAATAGTAAAATTTTTCCGGTTATCAACATCGGCTTAAGCGGGAAGGTCAATGAATTTAAACTGCAGGCACTTGCTGATAATCTCAGGGATGAACTTGAAGAGGTCGATGGAGTTGCCAAGGTCCTGCGCCAAGGGTATCGGGACCAGGAATTTTGGGTTGAGCCTGACTTAGCAAAAATGATGCAAATGCATGTAACAATAGAAGAAATAATGGCTGCCTTAAAAGACCGCAATGTAACAATACCTGCCGGGACTTTAAAAACACCTAGCGAAGACTTTGTGATTAAGACAACAGGAGAATTTACGACAAAAGAAGAAATAGGTGATGTAATTATTCGGGCCAATGACGCGGGAAATTGGTTGAGGGTCTCAGACATTGCTTTTGTAAGGCATACGTTTAAGGAACAAACCCAGATAAATAAAAATTTTGGCGAAAAAGCGGTCCTGCTTTGTGTGTACAAAAAAGAAAAAGGCGATGCTATAAATGTTGTGGATCATACATATAAGGTGTTGGAGTCTTTTAAACGAAAATTGCCTAAAGAAGTAAGCATGAATACCTACGATGACATGTCTTATTATATTAAAAGAAGATTGAATGTTTTAAGTGCCAACGGTATTATCGGATTTATACTGGTAACGCTTATTCTGTTTGCTTTTTTACACTCCCGTCCGGCAATCTTTACCGCTCTGGGGATCCCCATAGCAATGGCCACGACTTTAGGGTTAATGCAGGTGCTGGGTCTTACAATAAATCTATTGACCATGTTTGGGCTGATAATTGTCTTGGGGATGATCGTTGATGATGGAATAATAATAGCTGAGAATGTGTACCGTTATGTGGAAAAGGGGCTGAGCCCAAAACAGGCGGCGATAAAAGGCACGGGCGAGGTCATTGCCCCTGTGGCGGCTACAATAATTACGACGATTGCTGCATTTCTTCCGCTAATGTATTTAGGCGGTATTATGGGTAAGTTTATACGCTATATTCCGTTGATGGTTATTGTTGCGCTTTGCGCGTCTGTTTTGGAGGCGTTTTTTATTCTGCCTTCACACTTAGGGGATTTTCTAAAACCCTCTAAAACTGAAAGCGGGGAAAGGCAAAAAACGCGCAAAGATCTTAAAGCAATAGTTGGCATTACAATTATTTCAGCTATTATCGGAGCAATTGCCTCCATAATGACCGGCAGCAGCCCCATAGGCGTTATATTCTTGATTTTATTAGTCGGGGCATGCTCCATGGTTGTGAAGAAATATCCCGTTTTAGATGCGATGATAGCGTATTATAAAAAGCTGCTTGAGAAAGCTTTGCACAAAAGATATGCTGTTGCTGCAGGGATCACAGGGGTTTTAGTCCTATGTCTTTTTATGCTTGTTTTTGTTTTACCCAGGGCTCTGTTTAGTGACAAAGGCATGGAAGAGATGATCCTTCGCGCGGAAGCTCCGGTTGGTACACCGCTTGAGAAAACCAATGAAATGCTTAAACCGGTGGAAGAATTATTCAGGACTATGCCGGAGGAATATATTCAAACATTTATTACAACAGTCGGCTCTATAGAAGCCGGCCGCGGCATGGGTGATCCGAGTGCTAAATCTGGTTCGCATGTTGCGCAAATTCATGTTTATCTCACGCCTATGCAGCAGCGCGATAAAGGCCCTGAGGAGATTACTGAGGAGCTTCGCCCTGAGCTTGCCAAGATCAAGGGTTTTGAAAAGCTGTATTTTTATAAATTAAAACAAGGGCCTCCTGTTGGACGAGATCTTGAGTTTAATATCCGCGGGGATAATATGGATACGCTGCGTGAGCTTGCCTCAACTATTAAACAATATATGATGGAGACTGACGGGGTGTCCGATATATCCGATAGCCTGAGTCTTGGTAATCGTGAATTGCGGATTGTTGTGGACCGGGAAAAAGCAAAACAAGCTCAATTAGGTGTTGGGCAGATTGCTCTAAGCATGCGTAATGCCTTTGAAGGAGGCATTGCGACATCGATTCGTAAGGCAAAAGCCGAAGAAGAAATCAATGTTCGTGTACGCGTGCCGAACTCCCAGCGCACAAGCCGGGCTGTATTTGATAAGCTGATGATTACTAATGCTCGGGGTAATCTTGTGCCTCTCAAACAGGTGGCGCATATAGAATTAGCCCAAGGGCTGCGTGCGATAACCCATCTTGACGGCAAACGATATATTCAGGTAGCTGCAAGCGTAGACCAGAAAAAAATAAAATCAACGGCTATGGCAGGCAAAGTACTTAAAAAATTTAAAGAAATTGCAAAAAAATATCCCGGATATATTATAAGTATCGGGGGAGAAGAAAAAGAAAACCGCGAGACATTTAAGGACATGATGATCTCTTTTTTAATTGCCGTACTTGCTATTTTTATGATTCTGTCTACTTTATTCAAGTCGCTTATACAGCCGTTCATCGTAATGCTGGCTATTCCGTTCGCCTTGATTGGGGTTGTTGTAGCGCTGTTATTGCATGGGGAGCCGTTGAGTATGTTGGCGTTTATTGGTATTGTCGGTCTTGCCGGAGTTGTGGTAAACGACTCAATTGTGCTTGTAGACTTTATAAATAAATTACGGCGTGAAGGGGCGTCTCGGCGCAACTCTATAGTGCAGTCCGGAATATTGCGTTTTCGTCCGGTAATGCTGACTACGCTTACAACAGTTGCGGGCCTGAGCACAGTTGCTTACGGCATTGGAGGCTTTGATCCTTTTCTGCGGCCGATGGCACTGTCAATTTCCTGGGGCCTTGCCTTTGCTACCGGGATAACCCTTGTTGCCATGCCTTGTTTTTACGCGATAGTTGACGATTTTACGCAAAAAATCGCATGTCATCCGACAGTGCGAAAATTAGCGAAAAATGGTAATGCGGATATTTGTGGAAATGAAAACAAAAGTGAGTCAGTAGAGTAATAATAAACGATTATGAAAGTTCTCACAAGAGAAAATATTTGAGCGTTTTTATCGTGTGGATAAATCTCGTTCTCGTAATGAAGGCGTAGTGGGACTAGGGTTAAGCATTGTTCAAATGATCGTTGCGGCACATCAGGGGCAAATAATTCTTACAAGTGCCCCTTATCAAGGTAGTTGCTTTAAAGTTGTTTTGCCCAAGCAAATAATCAAAATGCGAAAATAGTTTAATGGCTAGGAGATAATATTTTAAGTTTATGATAGCAAGAAATGTTTTATTAAGAAGGATTTTTTATGTTTTTTTGCTCGCCCCATTTTTATACAGACCATACATAGTTAATAATTGCTTAAGTTGGCTTACTGGTTGTTCAGGAAGTTTTGTGTGGATAACTTTCAGTTAGGACGCGAGCATATTAGCCGGTATTTTTTTTCTATATTTCTGTTCTTTTTTTCCCCGGGGTGCTTCGTTGCGGATTTTTTTTCGTTTTTGTGTGATAGTAATTTTGATAATATATTTCGCGGACATAATAGTTTTCAAAGGGTTTTTTACAAGGCTAACAATAGTAGATATTCTTAAGAATATTAAGGAAATAAAAGTAGTACAATATCTCTTTACCGATGTTTTTAACTTTTTCGAGAAGATTCAAATAATTTGCTTATTTTTAGTTGGGGTGTTTGGCGGATGGTTATTTATTTCGGATAAAACAGCACCATCAAAATTGTTTAAAAACAGTATTGTTTTTGCAGCAGCCATATTTTTACTGATAGGGGTTACAGGTAGCGAAAAGGGATATGTTCATTCTTGGTTGTACAAAAATGTTTTCGAATTGAATCGTATAAATGGAAATGAAATTCCCTATAGTGAAGAGTTTAAAAAAAATACATTGCAAAAGACGCAGGATATTTTAGCGCAGGATCCAATAGAAATAGAACCAAAAAAAGTAAACATTATTATTCTTTGCTTTGAATCATTGTCAATGTATCATAGCAAGTTTTTTTCCGGGCTTAATGATTTCACTCCTGCTATTGACAGAATTGCTAAAGATAATAGCGCATTTATAAATTTTTACTCTAATGGCTTTGCGACAGAAAGCGGGCTTGTGGCCATGCTGAGAGGAGAGTGTCTTATTCCTAAAGTGAAAAAATATTGTAATAATGGGATGGGATTTTTTAGTTTTTGTAAGAGCCAGCCATCTTTACCGAGAAAGCTTAAGAATTATGGGTATAGAAGCGAGTTTATTACTACAGGAGATCTAAGGTTTAACAATAAAGGGCAGTGGCTTAAAAGTTTAGGTTTTAATTACATTGAAGGCAGTACTCATCCATATTATGAAAACTGGGAGAGATTTCATTTCAATGCTGCTCCAGATGAGGCTTTATATGAAAGGCTGAAGCAAAGGATCAAAGACCTGGGTTCTGAAAAGCCATATTTTTTATTTGCTGAAACCGTTTCTACCCATCATCCATTTTTGGATCCGATAAAAAAAAGCAGAAAAGAACAAGATGTTTTTCGATACGCAGATAAACAGTTAGGAGATTTTTATGATTACTTAAAAACAACAAGTTTTTTTGACAACAGCCTCTTAATCATAGTTAGCGATCACAGAAGTATGACTCCTGTGCGAAGCCAGGAAGTGAAAAAATACAAAGATCGTATATTTGCAAGAATCCCTTTAATAGTTGTTGATGGTAAGAGCCATCCGAAAATAATAACAGAAGCTTTTCAGCAAACGGATCTGTATCATAGCATTATTGGTTTGGTTTCTGGTGAAATTACTCTCTCCCTTTTTACGGGGATGTTATTAACAGATAATCTAATCCCGCCTAAATATATTTTATATCCCAGAGGGGATCAGCGTGATGTAATTACTGTTTATAATAAAAATAAGTCAGGAAATGTTAAGCTTGCGGGAGACAATACTGCTTTTATTAATGGGAAAGTAGATAATTCTAGCCTGGTAATCAATAAAATCAATTTTGAAAGATTAAAAAAACAATGTATATGCCCACCAGCAACTCAATGATATAAGTAAAAAAATTAACACATGAGATTCTATTTATTGCTCATGGGTGTTTTTTGTGTTGCTGTGAGTATTAATACGCGCAAAGGAGTTATTCTAACATTAAGAAATCTTAATTTAAATTTAATTTTGGTTTAAGGGTTAATATGCTATAGCAATATGAGAAAGAGAGAACACTTTTGCGCATAAAAAATATAAGGATAAAAATATTTTTAACCAGTATTTTTTGTTTAAGTATCGTCGTCTCAATTATTGCTGCTACGGTTGATATGTTTTGTTACAAGCCTAAGGCTGGAATCGGGGAAAGAATTAAAGTTTGAGGATTATTTAAATTCTGGCAAAATTTCTGCTGCAATTTGTTCCAATATTTATTATTTGTTAGAAGAAACGTTTTATCAGGAAAAAGATTATGTGCGGGCAGTAAGTTATTTTTATAAGTCAGAAATTGCGTATCCGCAAACAGAATTAAAAAAAGAATTGGGAACTTATATTGTCCAATGCCTGGAGCATTTAAACCGTACCCAGGATGCAAAATGTCAACTTGAATTAAGAACTTTGCTTGCAGGAGAAGAAAAACAAGAAAATCCGCCGCCGAAGTAGTTGTCCTCATTAAAGAACCTCCGGTGCAATAGGAATTTCTTCGCACAAACTCTTATATATTATATTATTAAATATTGACTAAAAAGAGCAAATCTGCTAAAGTTATTATAAGGACTATTGTCTTTAGTGGAGGGGGAT
>CAYTGV010000038.1:0-9944 GCA_964437495.1 uncultured Planctomycetia bacterium
ATATTAATGCTCTTCAAGGCAGAAAAACACCGTTTGAAAAGATGATTGAAAACGAAGAAGGGGAAATCAAGTAGAAAATTTTGTGTCTCTAATACGTAACATATTGTGAATATTATACTTGCAGCATTAAAAAAACATGAAAATTCTTAGCAAAATATAAGTGCATATGCTATACTTTATAGTCTTTTTCAGGTCTTTATAACGGTCTTAAAAAAATGCAACTAATAACGTAGCAATACGTTTAGAATTTTAAAATTTTTACCCTCATTAGAGAGTAATGATGCAAATGCGAAATGTTAGAGAAAATTCTCTAACAGGATTTACCTGTTGTAGTGATCTTTAAAAAAAAGAAAGATGACGAACAGGTAGAGTTATATTTATTTTCGCAAATATAGGGACCATTACTTTTGAATTAATAAAATACTCGAGTTGAGAAGGATTAGAGAAAAGAAGATGAATCATATTAAGAAAAAATTTATTTTTAATATTATATCCTTGGTGCTTATTCAGGCATTTCTGGTTATGGATATTGCCTGGGCCGGAGATGTTAGCAATTTATTTTGCTCGAAAAAAATAGATACTGCTCATTTAGCTCCGAAGTTAACTTTAGAAGGAATTGACATTCAGAATTTCTACAATTATTTTTCAAAAACTTCTCCTGAGCTAATTGAAACGATAGATAATCCTTTGCTGGCGTTAAAAAAAACATTTGAAGAGCCGATATCAAGACGAAACTTTTTTCGTGTGCCGGTAAATATTGCAGAAGTCTTAACAGGAGTTGCTTTATTAAAAGGAATTAGTGGTGCTGCGGAAAGGGAAGTTATTGATGTAAAATTGAAGGATTTAGCAATAAATTTCGAAAATAATATCAGTGACTCAGAAATAAATAAATATATTAATATTATTCGTAAACAAGGGTTAGGAGACTTTTACCAAAAAAAAGCGACAAGAGAAGGTAAGGTTTTAATTATGGAAGGGTGGTATCCTCTAAATGCTGAGCAGGAGATTATTAATTTAAATAATTTATTAAATAAAGAAAAATTGGATAAGCAATTTCAAATCCAGTCCAGTGTCACAACTTGGAAAAATACAGTTACCTATAAAACAATGGAATTAATTTCTAAACAGGTTTCGACTGTTTCTCAGAAATTAGGTTTTGAAAAGATAAGTGAAGGCAAACTGATTGAATTATATGAAGGTGTGACTTGGGTTGAAAGTAAGTTTAAGCATTGGCAACAAGATGTAATTGGCAGAGTTAAGCCGGTAAAGTCCTATACTAATGCAATCGGCGTAACCCAACTAATAGAATCCCAGGCAGTTAAACAAATTGCTAACTGGGTTCTTATGCACAAAGGTGGTTTACTTAAATATGCAGATACTTTAAGGGAACTGGAGCGAATTATTAATAAAGAATATTTGAATGATCCGGAATCAGTTCATAGTGAATTAAAAGACTTTATTAGTAATAGAAATTCTTTGATAAAAAGAAGGGAATTTGCCAATAAAATTCGTAGAAAAATTCTAGCAAATAATAAACTTATTGGAGTTAATCTTTATTATGCTTTGGCAGTCTGGGAATTTTTAACCCAAAAGAAGGAATTAGGTATAGAAATCAATGATTCTTTAAGTAGTGAAATATCAGACTCAATAAAGGAATTGATTGAATCTGGCCCGGGTGGATATAAACCCGAGAGTTATTCCTTGGCAAAACTTCAATTTAACCGTGAATATTTTAGAGCAAATCTGATTTATTATGTTGTGGGAGATGAACTTATTTTATCTATAATTCATAGATATAAAAACAATAAAGATCGATTTAATGCTTTAATGGCTCATTTTAGAAAGCAGATTAGAGAAAATAAAGTTTTTAACCAAAGATTAGGCTATATTTATTTAACAATTATGTGGGATTGGGCGCGTAGATTAGATCTAAGAAAAAATTCAAATGGTAAATTTGAGTTTATTGAAAAAGATCCCCAGAATCAGACATCAGAATCACGTAAATTTGATGAGATATTAGCTGCCGCGGCATCCTATAATTCCGGCCGTGGTACAGTAATTAATGCATTAGAAAATTTTGGGAATACCACCGATAACCAGGGCGTTTCTTTATGGATAAAAAATATGGTTGGCGCAAATCCAAATAATATCAGAGAGCCGATAAATTATTTAAGAATGTATTTAGAGGATAAATTCCAAAATACCGGATCGCTTTCCGGAAAAAATTATATTATTCATAAAAACTTAATTCAGGAACGCTATAAACGTTTATATATCAAAAAAAATTCTTTACGGGAATATTCGCAATTAACTCGACAAAACGGGATGCGAAGGTATAAAGAATATACAAGAAAAGATTCTTTTGATTATAATCTAGCGGCATCCTTAGCCCGGATACTCGGCAGTGGTTATGTGGATAGCTATTTACTGAGTTATGGGATCAGAACTAACCGGTGGGAAACGGAAATTTTTTATTTGGGTTCGCCGACATTTGATCTTTTAGCTGTTAGCAGGATTGATGATCTAAAATCGCCACATTATGCTGCAGGTCAAGAGCTGAGAAGTTATTTAAAGCAAAAAGGCTATGAAGCAAGTTTAGCGGCCTTAGATAATAGTGTTCAAAAATATAAATCAGAAGAAGGGTTAATCCTTGTACAAGAACAAAGAGCACAGCGCCTAAGAGATGGGGAGTTAAGCCAAAAAAGAATAGCGGCAATTAAATACTGGGGTTCACGTTTAGGAATTGCCGGAGTATTGACATTGCTTACAGGAGGCACAATATTGATTATTGGCCGGCGGATTAAGCTCGGGGCAAAGCCCAAGGCAGTAAACAAAAAAATCAAAAACCAAACAGTTTCTCAAAAAACAAAGATGCGCCAGCAAAGAAGCTCGGGAGCGAAATATAAACAAAATATTTCTTTTTGGCAAAAAGTTAAGAATACAATTTTTAGAAAGGGCAAGGGAAATGTTAGATTTTTTATGTTTGCTTTTTTCTCTATAATGGGAAAAGATTTTTTAGAGCCCTTAATTTCTTCTGCAGCTGATGGGACAGCTCAAGAAATTACAAATGGGGTTTTTTTATTAAATACCGGTATTTTATTAGTTGTGGCTTTTTTGATTTATCTAAATAAAAAACTACAGTCAATAATTAGCGATGAAGAAACCAAATCATTGCCAATTGCTTCCGATGAGGCAAATAATGAGTTAGCTTTGAGTGCAGATGCCGGGAATGCCGGGCCAATTTTTTTAGCGAAGCATGTTTTTAATGTCGGAATTTTAAAAGGGCAAGCATTTGATAATTTAAGTTATCGAGATAAAGAAATTATTAAAGAATTACTTTTTGATGATTTAGGTGATTTGTTGGGAATTGCTGAAATTAATAAAATTTCTACTGCATTCATAAAACTAGCGCAAATATATTCTGATGTAAAATTTAGTGATCTTTCGGCTGAAGAAGTTATTAGTAAAATAAGAAAAATAATTGCTTTAGATTCTCAGGTAGATATAAAAAATAAGACTAAGCCAGTAGAATCGGGTATGCCTTCAGGGTTGGGGTTAGTTAATAAGCATAATTTATTGAATTCATTTATTGTGGAGCAGTCAATTTAAGGTAATTAAAAAATAGGTTTGTTATGCAAAAACAAAAATTAAAATTTAAATTAAAAATCATTGTGATTTGCTTGCTGCAAGCATTTTTTGTGGTTAATCTTGCTTGGGCGGGAGATTCTGTTAAAGGTGATGGCCATAAAAGTCAAAGAGAAATGCTTGCGCCAAGGCTGCATTTGGCCAATGATACATTCAAATTGTTTATTGCCGGACAAACAGATATCCAAGAGGATATTTCTTCAGCTGATTCAATAATAGGACTAGCTTCAGCTAATCATATCTATGAATCTATGGAACAGGGTTTAAAGGTATTGCCTATTGCGGTTGAAATAAAATTGCAAGCATTGGGACTTGATACTGCTGAGATAAATCAGGCTAAGGAAGTTTTGGTACAAGTAGCAAAACTTTATAATCAGATGGGCCTTTCAGTAGAACATTATCATAATCATGTACATAATTTAATTACTGTTTTTGGAATGTTGAGAAAGATAGAAATACTTAATCTTGATTCTAAAGATTACAAAAAAGTTGCTTTTCTGGCTGCACTTTTTCATGATTTTCATTTAAGAGAAAAAATAGAAAAAAGAAAAGGTACTCCGGCATATGTTGAAGAAACTATTAGACAAATTGCGGATTTAATAGGGGGTGGAGACATATAAAGGCAAGGTTGTTTCTAATGCTAGATATGAGTTACTTGATGATGCTACAAAAAGAAACCTGCAAACTAATATAAGAGGGTTTTTAGGAGAAGATAATGTTAAAAAATTATTTTCTGAAATTGTTACTTTAATTTATAGAACAGATTTTGCCTCAGCAAATAGAGAAGGTTCTATTGCTCCTCCAGCTGACCAGTATAAAGAACTTGCGCAGAATTTAAGAAGAATAATGGATAAAGAAATTAGAAAAAATAAAGCAAAAGATTTGCAAGGCATTACAAAAAGTTTACAGAGTGGATATGAGCAGATTTTAGGGGAGTTAACTTCAGATAGTAATTTAGATGCAAAGGAAAAAGAAACGAATAGGATTTGGTTAGAACGGCAGAGGGAGATAGAATTAAATTATTTATTAGCGCTAAGTAGTGTAGAGTCTGATCGCAGATATTCAATCCATCAACTTTCCTCTCTATTAGAAGCATCAGACCAAACAGGATTTTACAGCGATTGTACTGCCCAAATGAATGAAGATGAAACTATTCCTGGTTTGAGTAAAGAAATTGATGGACTGGATAATGAAAGTCCTCTAATCAAACCTTCGGGAACTTTTAAATTTTTCTTTGAAAAAGAATTTTTGTCTGATTATGATAACGATGAAGAGGATTTTCTAACAATTTTAAGTTTGAGTTCGGATAAGTATTCCGAGTATAATGAAAATTTATTAGAAGTTATGGGCTATTTTGCTTTACAAAGCACTCAAACGGCTCAGCTAATGCCTTCAGGTGTTCCGGTAAAAAAGATCTTTCAGTCTGCCTATAGAGATTGGCAAAACATGAAAGATATGGTTGCTAAGAAATTAGGTATAGCTATAAAACCTGCGGATGCTTTACAAGCAGAGATGGATATTGGTGAAGGATTTAGTAAAGGAGATCTTAATAGTGTGGTGTTTATAGATATTGATTTAATGCGGCTTTGGAATAAAATCATTGGTAAGCAAAATGTTAATATTTTGCTAGATGTTTTACAAAATGCGATTAAAGAGGAAAAGGAAAGATCAGGAAATGAAAATGCTGTTAGTTTAAGAAGAGGCGGGGATGAATTTGTTTTAGCAATTAGTGTTACAGGAGAGAATGCAAAAGCAGTTGCTCAGAGAATAAAAACTGCAGTTGAGAACACTATTTTTGCTGTGGGAGACTTAGCCCAAGGCTATCTTAACCATCGTGTTGTGGGAATAATTGAGCGTAATGGTGGCAGGATTGATACTGTGGGTAAGCAGCATACAATAATTGTCCCGCAGTTAGAACAAGGTAAACAAGGCAGAGAACGTTTAGAAGAATTTTTAGATAAAGTTAATGAAGAAATTTACAATTTAAAACAAATAGAATCAATTGTTCAAAATGAACCACTTAATTCTATTACCTTGGATGAGAGTTCTTCTTTGAATCAAACGGCTATTAATAACCAGGCAAGATTTACTTTATCTGTAGGCGTTAGTGAGAGTAGTAATTATATGGAAGCGCTAGAAACTGCAGCAGCAGGGAAGGATAAGGCTAAAGAAGAATTTAAAGCCAGAGGTTACTCAAAAGTCGCTGATGATGGAAGAGTAAAGGGTAGAGAGAAAGAAGGAGAAACTATTGTTGTTAAAGAGGATGATGTTACTAATTTAAATGAAGGTCAGAGTGCTATTGATATTATTGGACAAACTAAGAATTATATTGATAGATTTCCTAAAATACAAAAAAGAGCAAACGAACTCGAAAGAATGAAAGACTTTAGAGGAACTAATGTTGAGGGGTCTAAAGCAAAGTATTGTTCAACTCAAAATGCATTACGACAGGTAATTGCGAAACATCAAGAGAACGGGGAAACTGATTTTAGCGGAGCAATTATTTGCTTATTGCAAGCATTAGATTATTTTGATTTAACCGGGGAAATTGAAGCATATAAAAAAGCTTATAATGAAGATCCGGGTTCGGTAAGAGATAAGCGAGTAGATAATGGAGATTTTAAGGTTGACAATGAAGCGCATGGTTATATTGCGGGAGATGAAATAATTGCTCTTTTAAGAATGTTAGCTATGAAAAATAGGGATAATCTTAAATTATTTGAATATTTTAATCTTAAGTTTGTTGAGCGTGGTGGTCTGGCGGGGCCGATGCTTGTTTTGGTTCCGATCAATTCCATGGAAAATCAAAAGTTAACGGAAAAAGATATTGGAGAAATGTTTGATCAGTTTATGGAAATTATTAGAAATGAATTTAACCAAGCTAGTCGGATTAAAATTGGGCAAATGCGTGTGATTTGGGACCGATTTAAAAGTGCTGAAGAAAACGCAGGAAATGTGGTTGAGCGCATTAGCAGAACAAAGGAAGTTTATGAGGATAATACAATGCCCAAAAGGGGTGTTAATGTAGCGATTAAATATGATGATATTGTTGAACATTCCTGGGTAGAAATGGAAACACGCTTAAAAAATGAAGCCATCGAAGACCTTGGTCTCTTAAGAAAAGCGCAAGCATTAAATGCAAGATCAGCCAATGAATTGCCTAAAACAACAGATGTTACTAATTATACAATTTATACTACCCTGGAGAATTTTAAATTTATAAATCAAGCTATTTAAAAAACTCTAGTTTTTATCGATAAGCTTGTTTCTTATTCTTCGAATAGGTACTCCTCAAAACCGCTATAACAACAAATGCTTAATAGTAATAAATTTGATTTCGACGGCTTTTTGCGCAATGTAAGAGAAATTGAGATAAATAATCAGGCGATTCAAGTGTCATTATGTCTTAAGTTGTTATTTTTCAAGTGGTTAAGATTAAATAGCATATTTAAAAAAACTCTCCATTTTCTTGTAAAATCCCAGGCTGTATGGTATACTTTAAAACATTTTTTTAATGCTGATAACAGGCCTTAACAGCTTTGTTTGCCGATACTTAATGGTTTTTAAACGGGGATCCTTAATTGAATAAAATATTTAAAATAATCTCACTGCTTTTAATCCAAGCAATTTTGCTGAGCAATGCTGCTTTAGTAAATGCGCAGAATTATGCATTTACTGCAAGAGAATTAGATCAGAGTACTTTATCACCTAAGGTCTCTTTTAGTACAAGTGCTTTTCAGAACTTATATATTAGCTTTGTGAACAATGGATTAGTAGATATAGATCTACTTTCTGGGGAAAGTACTATAAACATTGCCGATGCCGAAAACAATGGCACATTGATAAGCGCTAAAACAACGAATTTTAAAATAGGCAGTCATAATTTCAGAGTACCTCCGTACTTAGCCGGACGAGTTGTTCGTGTGCATATTACGGCTATCAACAGCAGAGGCTTCACCTTTCAAAAAATGGGTATTGGTGTCGGACGCAGGAAAAAAACTATTGCTGTTATTTTAGTTAATATTTATGATGCTGACAATCAGCTGCTTATTTTTGAAGACAAGGGAAGTGTGAAATTAAAGCAGCTTGGGCTGCCTCAAAAGATAGAAACGATCGCATTTGGCAGAAATGCGGGTTTTGACTCTATGCAAAGGCAAGACTCATTTCTTGAAAGGACAAATATTGGGATATCTTTCTTAGACAGAATACTGCGTATCGGCCAAGCTAAAAGGGGAAAACCGGATGAAGTAGTAGCGGCTTTAAACGATCTTAGTTTGATTAATCCCAAGCTCAAAAGCGATATGCCCCTCAATCTGGCTTTTTTCTCTCAGGATTACATGATAACTTTTTCAAAGAATCTCAAAAAACATTCGCATATAGCAATTCTCAGAGACAGAGAGCAAAGAGGTCGGTTTATTGCCATAGTGGATAAGCTTAATCCGGCTAACCGGGTGGTATTTGAGCGAAGAGGAGAGCAGATATATGTCCTTGGTGCTAAGGAGAGGCTTATTATCCCTAAGATTAGAAAACATGAAAAAATGCAGACGATTTATTTTACAGATATTGAAGAAGGCGCAGAGTTTTGTAGGAATGTTACACGGAATCTGGTTGAAAATAAATTTGCTGATAAATCGCATAGCATAAGTATGCGTAAAAATGTACAGCTTAATATTGGTGCCTATAATTCTGATACAACGCTTTTAAAAGTAAATCAGGTGACCCAGGCAACGGGCACAGGATATCAGATCAAGCAAAAAACTCCTGAGCTTATGGATGAGACTATTGCTTCATACCCGCTATATGTTCTAAGAGCTGATTTCAAACATGATTTATCGGTGTCTGAAGCAGATATTGATTATGAAAGTTCAGATTTTTTATTTTTTAGGCCTGATTATATTAAAAAATGGCCTGCTTATTTGAGCTTTGGTAATGCCGGGGATTCGGTTTATTACCAGCATTTAAGTGGTATTTATCATTATGCGGGACAGGATTATACTGTATACCGGGTAATAATCAAAGATGATATTCTTACGTTTTTATCTTTTTCTAATGAAGGAAGCTTTACGATAAAGGGCATTAACTGGAAAGACGGTAAACCCATTGTATTTCGTAATATAAAAAATATTGCATTGTCAAATATAGTAACCCAGTTAAATACCAGTAAATTTATTGATATTGATCCTGTGCTCAAAGAGTATTTTGATGTGGCTGATTTTGAGACAACTCGAAATCCTATGCGTTCGACTTATGAATTTAAAAATGGCGTATTTGAACAAGGTTCGAATATAAAGATGAAAGAATTGATAGATTTTAGTAAGATTCAGGCCAGGGAAGATAAAAAGATCAAAAAGGATAAAAATCCTAAATTAAAAATCACGAAGGCAGCCTTGATTTTATCGGCTTTTTCAATGGTTTTTGCTCCTAAGTTTTTATCTGCCAAGGTAATCGGAACAGCCTTAAATATTATCCCGATGGAATTTACAAGTGAATATAATTTTCTCAATGCCTTTATTCTGGGAATGGTGATTATCTCCGGTTGGACTTTATTCCATATTTTTAAAAGAATAAAGGATATGTACAGACCTATTGAAATATCTTTTAATAAATCCCGCAGAGATTTTCTTTATACATCAAGCATCAAAAGTATTATTGGTTTTCTGATGTTACAGACAGGCGGGCTGGCCTATTTGAAAATATATAAAGATCTTAATAGCCTTAAGGATGAGACTGAGCTGCGTCCTGCAATAGTTGGTAATCTTAAAAATCTTGCTCTGATCTATAAAACTATGCCGGATTATATGTATGCGGAAAACAAGCGGCTGGCTCTTCCTATGCATTATGAGTATTGGCAGATGTTTTTTAAACTGAAAAGTAAGGAAAAGGCAATAAAGGCAGTTAAAATTTACAGGGAAAATGCTGAGGCGGTGTTAAAATTATATTCTTCTCCTAGACTTGCTAATCATAACATGTCTGCATCACAATTATTGCTTCTTATTGCTGCTCGGATTTCCGGGAAGGATATCCAGATTGAGGAGAAGAAGGTCATCCTTAAGAGGTCCAAGGAAGAGAAAATCCTTGCGAAATCTGATGATCAAATTAATGTTATCTTCGCGGCTGGTATAAGTGGACCGCTGATACAAAAAATAGAATCGCTTAAAAAAAGCAGGTTAGTAAAAAGAGAAGACAAAAGAGAAATAATTTTTAAAAGAAAAAAAATATCGAGAGAGCAATCAGTGCAAATTATGAAAGATAAAGTTGAATTATCTGATGAAGGCAGGCTGTTTTATCAGAGAATGATG
>CAYTGV010000039.1:0-9225 GCA_964437495.1 uncultured Planctomycetia bacterium
CCTTCGTAGCCTTCAAGACCTCCATAGCCTTGGCGAAGGAGGTGGCGTAGTAGGGTTGGCGAAGGAGGATTCTCCGTGCCCTCTGTGTCCTCTGTGGTAAAATCTTTCAATAATCCACCTCTCACCAGCGAAAACCAAGAGCTATTTAGCTGTAAGTTAAATCTTCTTTTCACTCATAATTCATAATTCGTAACTATATTCATGCTTTTCCCTTTCTACTTTTTACTTTTAACTTTTTACTTGAATCAGCGTCCCTCTCCCTAGTGTCCTCGCTGTATTCTAACGAGCAACGCTCGTCTCTCATCCCTCGGTCTTTTCTGCTTTATGCTTTTTTCGTCCCTCGTCCTAGTCTCGCCGTTCTTTGGCGGACGATCGTCCCCCTGTCCTCCATAGCTTTCTTGACCTTCGTAGTCTTGACGAAGTAGGTAGCGAAGGAGGATCGTCCTTCAGTTTTGACTAAGAGCTATGAGCCAATATACTTTTTACTTATAACCGCGTCCATCTGCGTTAATCTGCGGTTAATTTAGTTTCTCTCATCCTATCCGTCATTTTTGCTGTTTTCACTCAATACTCGATACGCAATACTCAATACAATCAAGCTTTTTCAGCTTTAGACTGCTTGATGTTACAAAGTGCGGAATCCACCATCTTTGCCAATTGAACAATTGAATTTATATTTTCTTTATTAAACCCATGCTCAGGATTTTCAGTATTAAGGTTCAGCACTCCAAACACAGAGTTTCCGGTCTTTATGGGCACCATTAATGAAGCGCTTAATTTAGGCTTGTGCAAACGAGATAATAAACGCGGATTTTTAAAGCCCTCATCAACAAATAGAACCTTATCTTCTTTAGCCACCCAGCCGGCCAATCCTTCACCAAGTTTGACCTCAGTATTTGAGACTACTTCATCCGGAATGCCTTTAGAAAACTTAATAGACAATGTCTTTGTATCCTCATTAACCACCATTACAGACCCGCCTTCAGCTCCAACTCCATCCCCGGCTGTTTCAAACAAGGCTTGCAGCATTTTATCTATATAAAAAGGCACTTCTGCTTTCATTAATTCCAAGCTGTGTTTCTTCTGTTCCTCTATCTCTAACCTTGCCGTCCCGGTTTCGATCATAAAATTAGCTATTTCCTGAAAAAGATTTACTATTGATTTTATGGAATTAAAAGAAAATACTTTTATCTGCTCAACACTTTCGATCAAAGTACTTATATCAAGCTCCAACAACTTACACATATTAAAATATTCAGGATAGGTCTTTCTCTTGCCAAGAATTATAGGCCCGATAACTATATAGGCACATACACTTTTATTTGGAACTTTTACCGGGATTACTACTCGATTTGCAAAAAATTCGCAAGAGTCATAATGAATCTGCGATTGTACATCAATAAAAAACTGCGGGTCAAAAAGAAGCTTGTCTTGTGACATTGGCTTTGGTGAAAACACCAGACAATCCTTGCATTTATAAAATGCCCTGGGAGAAGATGAAACATTTTTAAAACAGTACTTATGAGGATTACTTAAAACAGTAAGCGGGGCTCCATTAGTATCAATGACCCTAACCCCTGCCCCGATAACATCGGAAAAGTAATTCTGTATGACCTGCCACCTTTTTTCATCTATTAAATCAAGAAATCCAGAATCCATCACGCCCTGCTATCACATTTTGAACATAAATGATTAGTATCTCTTAAATTCCCATTACCCCGTTTTATTCCATAAAGCTTCATTTTATTGTACAACGTAGTCCGGTTAATACCAAGATACGCCGCTGTTCTAGTGCAATTCCAGTTTGTATGAGACAAGGCATCCAGGATGATATCTCTTTCCGGATGTTTTAAGGCTGATTTTAGGGAAAAGCTGTCTTTTACCGTACTGGCGATATTGACTTGAGTTATGGCCCCTGAGGCCTTAATGCTATCCGGTAGGTCTTTTATCTGAAGACAATTACCTCTAACCAGTATGCATGCTCTTTCAACAGTGTTTTCAAGCTCTCTGATATTTCCCGGCCATGAATACTGCAAAAGCATATCCATTGCATCTTGAGACACGCTTTCAATAATACCGCCGTTTCTATTTGTCCGCATCAGATTGTATTTATCAAGAAAATGCTGCACTAACAATGGAATATCGACAACTCTATCTCTTAGCGGAGGAAGATCTATATTGATAACATTCAGGCGCCAGAATAAATCACCCCGGAAACCTCCCCGCTTAACCAGCTCTTCAAGCCTTTGATTAGTCGCGGCAATAACTCTTACGTCTGAAGTAAGTGTTTTAATATCGCCCACACGCTCGTAATTTCCTTCTTCCAATATTCTAAGCAGCTTTACCTGCAGACTTGAAGAACAGGTATCGATTTCATCAAGCAATATCGTTCCTCCGTTTGCCAGCTCAAACCTGCCAGCCCTGTCTTTTATCGCACCAGTAAAAGATCCTTTTACATGGCCGAATAATTCACTTTCAAGCAACGTCTCTGGTAAGGCCCCGCAGCTTATTTCAATAAATGGCCTTGAGCAACGCTGTGCATCTGCCTGATGAATAGCCTGAGCGATCATTCTTTTTCCGGTCCCGCTTTCACCATGGATAAGAACAGTAGATGGTGTATCGGCAATAGCCTCGATCATAGAATAGATCTCCAGCATTTTATGATCTTTACCCAATACCGTATGAAACCGATATCGGTCTGTTTCATTCTTTTCAGGCAAGACAGCTATATTATTTTTATTACCGTTATCTTCACCAGATACCCTCTGAGCACCGCCGTTAGTATCTATTTTTTTAAGCAGCTCCGCAATCTGATCATCTCCAAAAGGTTTTGAGATATAATCAGCCGCTCCGAGCTTCATCGCCTCAACCGCAGTTTCAATCTGACCATAAGCACTCATCAAAACAACCTGGGTACGAGGATACTGTTTTTTAACTTTCCTAAGAAGATCCATGCCTCCGAGATTTGGCATTTTCATATCTGTCATCAGGATATCCACAGAATAATTCTTTAATATCTCAAGAGCCTGAGCTCCATCCTTTGCGGTAGTAACATTGTATCCCTGATAACGCAGGGTTTCTTTCAATGATTTACGCACCAACGGTTCATCATCAGTAATCAGCACATGTGTCTTCATGAGAGCCCTCCTATAGGAATTTTAATTGTAAATTTAGCTCCTCCTTGAGTGACACTTTCCATTTCAATCTTTCCTTTATAACAATCAATGATCTCCTTAACAATGGCAAGACCCAGCCCCTTACCTTTAGATTTGGTAGTAAAAAAAGGCTCGAAAATCTTTTCCCTTATATTCTCGTCTATACCTATCCCGGAATCTATAAAATCAATACAAACATGACCATTACTACGATAATCCTTTATTGTGATCTTTCCGTTTTTATCTATAGAATCCAGAGAATTTTTAATAAAATTCATAAAAACCTGCTCAAGCCCGCAATCACTTATTTTCGGCAGATCTTGGGCAAGCTGCATTTGAATTTCGACATTCTTGCAATGCGCTTCAAGCCGATTAAAAGAAACTACTTTTTCTAAAAGCGTGTTTATATCCACATTCTCTCTTATTACAGGGTTATGAGTTCTATCCCCGGCAAAAGAAAACTGAAGCATAGACTTAATGATCTCGGCCATTCTTTTTAAACCACCCTGTATCTCAATCAAATACTCTCTCAAAGAGCTGTCCTGATCTCCCACATGGCTCAGACAAAGCCGAGTATAACGCATTATCCCATCAAGGGGATTATTAAGCTCATGGGCAACAGAAGAAGTAAATTTCGTTATTGCAGTCGAGTCCTTAAAACATTTAAGCTGCTTTTCAAGATGTTCACACTCCCTAATCTTTTCAACAGTTTTTGCAGCACTCGTGGCAATTGCGCTAATGAAAGAAAGTTCTTTTAAAGTAAACGGATTCCCGCTGTTTTTTTCTGTAATGTTTATTACACCAAGAAGCTTACCTGAATACATCAAAGGCACACTCAAGAATGAATTCGTGCGATAATCATTCTGACGGCATCTATCCTTAACAAGGCTTTCCTTATTTACATCCTCGACTAGAATCGGCCTCTTTTGCTCAGCAACCAGGCCCGATATCCCCTCTCCAAATCTCAATCGTTTACCCAGGATAGAGTGTCCATTTCTGCCTCTGGCAACACGCACAACAATCTCCCTACTGCTTTTAGAAACAAGCAATATCGACCCATTATCCGAATCTAGGATATCAAGACATTGATTAAGTATCGACTCTAAATATTCCTGCATTTTTCAATTATCCATTTTTCAAGTTAACGCGTTCGCGAGTTGCGCGTTTACGTGTTTATATATTTTTTTTACCTCTTTGTTGCATTTTTTGTATTTAACTAACCGCTAAACGCTTAACGCTATTCGCTATTAATTAAGTGTTTCTGCGTTTTTTTGAGTTTTAAGCTTTTTCAGCTTTTCTTTTTTTGTCTCACCACCGAGCACACAGAGTTCCACAGAGAAATAATTCTATGCTCTAAGCGCTATTATTAACGCTTATTTTTATTAAAAAAGATAGAAAAATAAAAACTTATTTTTATTTTTTAGCACTTTTTAATAAAATAATATTCGACAACGTCGAATGAGCATATAATCATTTAAAACTTACTACATATAATTAATTATAGTGCCTACTGTCCTCCATAGCCCATTGCCCTTCGTAGCCTTGGCGTAGTAGGGTTGGCGAAGGAGGATTCTCCGTGCTCTCTGTGTTCTCTGTGGTAAAAGAATTAAAGCAAACTTACCTTATTATTTTAAATTGTCCATTTAAAAGTAGTCGCTGTCTCTAGTTTTTTAACTATATTGCGTCCTTCGAGTTTTCCCGTTTTTCCTTCGTAACTCATAATTCGTAATTCATAATTCATAACTATTTTCTGGCTTTTCACCATCAGCCATCGACCATTAGCTATCAGCTAATCCTCTTTTTACCTTTACCTTTTTACTTTTACCTTTTTCAGCTTGTCTTGTCCTAAAATAGTTTACACTTTTAAGCACAAAAAATTTAATCAATCAATTTTCAAAAACCAATTAACCGCCCGCTTTGCTCAATAAACGCTGATTAACGCTGTTTAAAACAAATATATTCTCCTAATCATATATGCTCAACGTGTTTTAAGAAAAACACTAGTTATATTTAATGGTGAATCAAAAGAAAAATTAATTTTTCTTCTTGAGTTCACATTAAATATAGTTTGAGCCGCGTAGCGGCTTGAGCATATACTATTTATCCGCTTTTATCTGCGTTCTTCTGCGTCCATCTGCGGTTAATTTATTTTTTCTAATCGCTATCCGCTGCTTTTTGCTATCAGCCATCAGCTATGAACTATTCCAGTAATTTTCCAAGATAAGGCATCATCTCTAAAATAAAAGCCTCAAGCCTTTTAATTGCCTCCGTCTGATCATCATTATTGATTTCTGTAGATATACGGATTTGACCTCCGCTTTGTGGCGATCTTCTCAGATATGAAGATATCAATTTAAGCCTCTGCCCCACATAACTCTGAAAAAATTCATCACCAGCCATAAACCAATACAAATGCAGGTCTTTTACCCCTGATTTTTCAACCAGCAATTTATTAACAGAAATATCCAGTCCAGAAACCTCTACCTGTTCCTTACTAACAATAGCCCTGCCTTCTCCTCTTAGACAATTTTCCGGAGGATCTGAAGTCTTATGGGTACTTTTCGAAAAGATCAGATAAAATAAAATAGGCGGCTCGCCCTCTTTGAAATAATGCCGCATTACCACATTTCTTGTCTCAAGAATATCATAGATCCTAGCATCAAGCTCAACATCCCTAGATGTATAAACACCTAATTGCTTCGGCAGATTAACAACTCTTTCATCTATGCCAAAATCTATCTCAGCGCTCTTAAAAACAAGCGACAGCCCCACACCAACAATCAGAATCCCAACTATTATAAAAAATCTCTTATTCATATTTCAATACCTAGTTAATAGTTATAAATTATGAGTTATGAGTTACCTTTATAGTTACAAATTACGAGTTACAAGTTATAAGTGAAAACCCTGAAAGCAAAAAAACAACTATAAAATTACAAATTACAAATTATGAGTTACGAGTGACGAATTACGAATTATAAATTACAATTTACAAACAACTAAAAAATTATTAAGAACAAAAAATCATTTTTCTGTATTTTCTTTGGATGTTTTAACAATAGCTGTAAGTATCTTGAGTATAGAATTACATTCTTTAAGCAAGTCTTCAACAAGCACTACTTTTAAAGTTCCTGAATCTTTTATCAACCTCAGCCAATATCTCGTTTCCCTGGCTTCTTTTTTAGATATTGACATTTTATTAGTAAAATCTTTTTTACTCGCAGCTCCTTGAGCTTCTTCTACATTAGCCCCTATAGAGGTCCCTGCTTTCATTATCTGATTACTTATAACAGCTCCGCTAGTACTCCGCGGCAATAGATTAACTAGTTTTATAACGTCCAAAGCAAATTCATAAGTTCTATCAACAATATTTACTTTTTCGCTCATTGCAAACTTCCTCTTTTTCACTCGTAACTAGTAATTCATAATTCGTAACTATCTTCATGTTTTTCACTCGTAACTCGTAATTCATAATTTGTAATTCATAACTACTTTGCGTCCTTCGTCCTAGTGTCCTCGCTGTATTCTAGCGAGCAACGATCGTCCTTCGGTTTTATGCTTTTTTAGCTTTTAACTCGTAACTCGTAATTCGTAACTCATAACTAGGCTTCTAGCGTTCTTCATCCGTTTTATTAGAAGCTAGAAGACTATTCACCACTATCATGCCCAAAGCAGCAATTGCAAACAATAGATATCCGGAAAAATCATGCACCCATCCCTGTGCTGCTTCCATTCCATACACTTCACTCACCCATCCAAGCAAAACAATTCTCATAACATTTGCAAATATTGCGATAG
Source organism: uncultured Planctomycetia bacterium (assembly GCA_964437495.1). Lineage (GTDB taxonomy): Bacteria > Omnitrophota > Gorgyraeia > B26-G9 > B26-G9 > JAGLQQ01. Next base: position 6,954 of record CAYTGV010000039.1, read on the forward strand.
GCAAAGCAGCAAGGAAAAGAATCCATTTTTTAAGAAAACTAAGCCTTGTCATATAGGCAAAGGCCGCACCAAAAGCTAAAAGAGAGATCAAAGACCGAAGTCCGCTGCAAGGTGCCTCTATTTCCATATACGACCTGGACATTTTAATAATGCTCCCGTCTCTAATGGCCTGCACCCCTATTTTATTCAATAAAACCGTTGCCATGCTGCCTGCAAAAAGCTTCATTTTAATTGTTATATTTGAGATTATAACTAGCGGAGCAGGGATCATAAAACCTAAATAAAGAAGGGGAAATTGTGTTTCTTTTACCGTTTTCTTACCAAAAAAATAAAGAGTAATTCCAATAATCATTATCACTAGGGAAACAGCAGAAGCAAAATAAAACTTTATTAATGCCCCGGCAATATGCATGATCAAGGCAATTACCATAAGGATAATACCGTTATTAGACGGCACAGGCTTTATTTTTACCAACTCATCCTTCATGTTCCACAAAAAAAACAAGCTGGCTATTATCACCAGCGGCCCGTGGCTGTAATAAGTATCCGCAGTATTCCAGCGCGCATACATCCATACAAAAGCCGGATAATAAATAACCCCCAACAGAGCCGTTATAACCCCAACCTTAATCGCATTCTCTTTTTTAATTCTAAGCATGTCTTTCCTTTTTATACTATTAATTTCTTGCAGTTTTATGTTTTTTTGCCTTTGCTAAGAACTATGAGCCATCAGCCATTTAGCTGTAAGCTAAATCTGCTTTCCTCGCTTAGATAAAATCAGCTTAACAAACTTTTCCAACTAAAATTTAACATATTTTCATTTAAAGCAAAATTATCATCACTACCAGTTATCAGCGCCCCAAATTCAAATTCATTTTTAAACTGCTTTTTTAATTTCAATAAACTTGAAGAATGTTTTAAAGTAATCGTCTTCGCGCTTTTTATCTCAAAAAGATAAATCTTCCCATTTTCTTCAATAACCAAATCCACCTCAAGCCCGTCTTTTGAACGAAAATAATACATCGAGGGCTTCTCGCCAAAATTTAAATATCTTTTTAAAAAATCAGAAACAACCATTGTTTCAAATAAATGCCCGTATCCCGGACCATTCATTATAGTTTTCGAATCCCTGTAACCTAACAAATACGAACACAACGCTATATCATTAAAGTAGATTTTCGGACTTTTTACAAAACGTTTACCGATATTTTTATAATACGGATACAGCAGATAAATCTGATACCCTGTTGTTAAAATAGAAAGCCACCTCTTTGCCGTAGGAACACTTATTCCAATATCACGGGCAAGCTCAGAGATATTTAGAATTTGACCAGTTCTTATCGCGCAAGCAATCAAAAATCTTTCAAACTGGCTCAAATCCCCGATATTAGAAAGATTTCTAACATCTCTTTCCAAATATGTAGTTATATAAGACCCGCACCATAATTGCCTATCAACCTGTTTATTACTCGCGATCTCCGGATAAAATCCCCTTAACATAATTTCTTCTAAACTATGACTTGATTTTCCATGTTTTAATCGGCTGTTTGTTCCCCTGTCATTAAGCCATTCTGAAATACTTTTAGCGCTATCACCTCTATCCGCGCGTTCAGCCAAGGAAAACGGCAACAACGATAAAATAGCCGCCCTGCCAGCCAAAGACTCTGTAACATTATGCATCAAAACAAAATTCTGAGAACCTGTAATTAACCATTGTCCAGGCTTTCGATTTTGGTCTATTTGGCTTTTAATATACGAAAGTAATTCCGGGACATATTGAATCTCATCAATAACTATAGGCAAAGAATATTGCTTTAAAAAAGCCCTGGGGTCATTTTTGGCGCGTATTCTTACATCAGGATCTTCTAAGCTAACAAAAGTATGTGTTCTTGAAAAAAGTTTTTTAAAAACAGTAGTCTTGCCTGATTGCCGAGGCCCTGTCAAAACAACAGCAGGAAATGTTTTAATAGCCTTTAAAATCGTTTTTTCTATTGAGCGTGTTTTAATCTTCATTAATACCCTATATATTTAACATCCAATATTAAATTATCCGCATTACAAATATACCTCATTTAAGTAAATCTGTCAATTTCAAAGTAATATTTAATAAAAAAAACAAGAACCAGAGATTTCTCCCCAGTTCTTTATTTTTTTCTAATCGCTTTACCCTGAGCGAAGTCGAAGGGCTAATCGCTATCCGCTGCTTTTTATGCTTTTCCTGTCTTGTCCTAATATAGTTTACACTTTTAAACACAAATAATTCAATTAACCG
>CAYTGV010000040.1:0-9089 GCA_964437495.1 uncultured Planctomycetia bacterium
ATTTTGAAGAGCCGAACATAGTTATTCGGGCTAATATTAGTCATAAAGACCTGTGGGACAGCGGTTGGGCCCTAGGTACAGATGAGGCTCATCGTACGATTAAATTAAAAATGGGTACCCGTATGGTCGAAGTGCAGCATACGCTTGAACCTATAGAAGGAGATATATTGTCCTGGGGTTTGAATTTTAGCCAGGTTTATTCCGAAGGCCCGTCTCTCGGGGGTGAACGCCGACATGATATGCACGGAATTTTTGTGGATAATACCTATACTTTTGATGAAAAACTCAGCTTAAATACAGGTGCGCGCCTTGATCATCATCCCAACACAACAGACTCAGTTTCGCATCGCGTTTCTCTGCTCTATAGCATGTATGATGAGCATAGCCTGCGTTTTACCTGGGCAACATCATTTAGAAACCCTGATTTTATAGAAAGCTATTACGATGCGATAATTGGGGGCCCTTACACAGCTAAGGGGCATGAAGATAACCTGGCAGAAAAAGCAGAGATGTTTGAGGTTGGCTACCGAGGCCTGTGGTTTGATGACCTTGAGGTAAATGCTAATGTGTTTTATACAGAAGTGGCTGACCTGATCGCCTGGACATATACACCACCAACTCCTTATGAGCATATAAACTTAGACAATATTAAACAATATGGCTTTGAACTGGAAACAGAATATGCATTTACGGATTATTTGACCGGTAAATTAAACTATACTTATTATAATATGTGGGAAGAAGCTTCTGATACAATGGAATTTGTAAAACAGACACCGCAGCATATGGCGAATGCGAATTTAAGGGCTTATTTTGAAAACGGATTTTCTACTAATATTTCAGCCCAATATTGCGGCCAGAGTACCTATCCGTATAGCGAAGCATGGGCTGATCCGCGCGGCACAACTATTGGCGGCGGCAAGCAAAAGGCCTATCTTATTGCTAATCTACGCATAGGTTATGAATTCTATCTTATGGAAAATGATGCGGAAGTAGCTTTAAGTGCTTTAAATGTTTTTGATAAGCAATTTGATGACTATGGAATGAGCACAGCTGATATTGGCAGAACATTATATGCTACCTTTATATATAAGTTTTAAGCCTAAAGTTGGATGATCTTTATCGCAGTTATAGAAAGAAGATCTGGAATTCGGACAATTTATTAATAGGGGCTGGGAGTACTTACTTAAGGAGGGGAAGTGTTATCTCTTAAATTTAAACAAATAATAGTAAGCTTATTACTTTTATTGCTTATTTTCGCAACGCAGGCTTGGGCTCAAGAGGCGGTTGTTGTTATTGGCCAGAATCTTAAAGTTTATGCCAGGGCAATGGAGGGATTTAAAGAGGGTTTTAACTTTCCTTTTAAGGAATTTACCTTAAGTAGTGCGACCCAATCTGATGATGAGATACTTGATGAAGTGGCATTGGTCTCACCAAAACTTATCTGTGCTGTCGGGCCAAAGGCAGCACAGGCAGTTAAGATTAAATTTCCGGACATTCCGCTTGTATTTACACTTGTGAGTAATCCGTATCAATATAATCTCAATGATAAAAATATAAGCGGAATTTCTCTGGATGTCTCTCCGGAAGATCAGTTCTCGTATCTTAGAAAAATATTACCCCAGGCAACTACATTGGGAGTGATATATAATGCTGAGCGAAACGAGAATATGATTATTGAGGCAGAAGAAATAATTAAGAAGTATGGTTTTAAGCTGGTTAAAAAAGTGGTCGAAGATAAAAGCGGAGTTCCGGATGCTATAGATTTTTTTGAAAGCCAAAAGGTTGACGCTTTTTGGATTATTACCGATCCGGTTGTTGCTAATAGTGTTGTACTGGAAAGACTTTTGCTTTATTCTTTTTCAAATAAAGTACCACTGGTATGTCCTGCGGCTATATTTGTCAAAAAAGGAGGACTGTTTAGTGTAAGCGTCAGTTATAAAAAACTTGGAGAGCAAATGGCTGATATTGCCAATAAGGTCCTTTTAGGAGTAAAAAGAATTGAGGATTTTGGTATTCTTTGGCCGGAAAATGCGCGGCTGACCATCAACATGAATACAGCTAATAAGCTGGGTATTACTGTTTCAGACGAGGTGCTTGCTACGGCAGGGAAGGTATTCTCCGATTAAGAAATATTAATAATTTGCCTTCAAAGGGGATATATGAGAAATAAGTTGATGATGAGTATTAGGGGCAAGTTCATGGTCTTTGTAATTTTAACCATGTCTTTTCTCGGCATAATACTTACCGGTGTTTCAATTTTTCAGCAAGGGAAGATTCTTGAAAGTCTAGAGCGGGCACTTATTGCACGTGGTCAGTTTTTAAGTGATAGTATTTCGGCGCAAAGCGTTCTGGGAATATTTTTAAATGATACCGCAGGTCTGAAAAAAATAACTTCAGATTCAGTAGCCGATATTGATAAAAAGTATTTTGCTTATATTGCCATAAGTGACGGGGAAAATGAATTACTAGCCGGTAAGCCCATGGCAGACATTCCTATTGATGTAACAAACCTGGCCCGAGCATCTAATTCTCCTGAAACAAAGATGTATTTTGTTAATAATAAGCGTTATTGCGAATTTATTGCGCCTGTTTTTTCTAAAAAACAAGAAGCTGCTTCTGAAGAAATGGGATTGTTCGGGATGGATGATGAGAAAATCGGCAATAAAAATACATCAAGAGAAAAGATCGGGGTAGTGCGTTTTGGAATGCTGTTTAATGATATTGATGTGCAGGCTCAGAGACTTCTTATCACAAATCTTTTGCTATTGGTTTTTGTAGTTATTATTTGCACGGTAATGACTTTTTTCTTTTTCACCTCTCTTATTACAGTACCGACTCGAGAATTAATACATGTGGCAACTGCGGCTGCCGGGGAAGGGGATCTTACGCAAACAGTCAAAGAGGCTAAATCAGGTGATGAGATCGGGTTATTGCTTTCTGCGTTCAATGTGATGATAGAGAATTTGCATAATATTGTATTTGAGGCCAGGAAGAATTCTTTTAGGATAAATAATATGTCGCAGGATCTTTCCTCTACTGCCGAGGAAATGAATGCTTCTACAGAAGAAATATCGTCTACTATTCAGTCAATTAGCCGGCAGATAGTTGAACATGCAGAAAGCATGAACGGAACTTCCGAGATAATTAAAAGACTTGATACCTCTGTTAAGCAGGTAGCTAAAAATGCTGCAGAGGGCGTGAATGCGGCTGATCAAACAAGTGAATTAGCCAGAAAGGGCACAGGGGCTTCGGAAGAAGCTGTAGAGAGAATCAAAAAAATCAATTCTGTGGCCAATGAAATGTCTAATGTTGTAGGGAAGCTCGGGGAGAGATCTGTTCAGGTAGTTAAAATAGTTGGAGTAATAACAAGCATTGCCGATCAAACTAATCTGCTTGCTTTGAATGCGGCCATAGAAGCAGCTCGTGCCGGTGATGCCGGCAGAGGCTTTGCTGTTGTGGCTGAAGAGGTTCGAAAGCTTGCGGAAAATTCTGCTAAAGCAGCTGAGCAAATAGGCGGGCTGATAAGTTCTATTAATGAGGAAACAGAAATAGCCGTAAAGTCTGTGCAGGAGGCATCAAAGGAAGTAGGCGAGGGAATCTCGATCATTGAGGATGTTAAGTTAAGCCTGTCCAGCATTCTAAAGGCAGCTGAATATACAGCGGCTCAGGTTAAGCAAATAACTGTTGCGGCTCAAAATCAGCTTGATAATACTAAAGAGGTAAATAAAGCTATTGAAGGTGTTTCGATAAGTGCAAATAAGTCAATTGCCTCTGCGCAGGAGGCCTCAAGTTCTATTGAGGGAATGTCTGCCTCGATGCAGGAGATGTCCGGCAATACCCAAGAATTATCCCAGGTGGCATCTACCTTGCAGAAAACAGTTGAAAAATTTAAAGTCAAGGAAGATGTCTGAGTTAAAGCCTATTAGTTTATTTTTATTGATTTCCTTCCTGAAGATTACGATATGTTTGACCCCTGACCGAATAGAATTCCTGATATTTTAATATTAAGTAATTAAAAATAATACTACTAAATGTTTATTATTTGACAATTTGTAGTTTTCATGTTAACATAATTTTTTATTCCTATAATTTAAGTGTCAATGGATTAAACAATGAGGCGGTAAAATGGGAAAATATGTTATCCTAAAGAAGACAGATTTTAACGAATTCATTGAAAAACTTGCCAAAATTAAGCCGGTTGTTGCTCCGGTAGCAAAGGGAAAGAAAAGCTTTGCATTTGCTGAAGTCACTACAGGTAAAGAAGTTGCAGTAGATTATATTCCGACCATATTACCTCCAAAAAAGTATTTTCTGCCCCAAAAAGAAAAAATCCTTGAATTTAATAAGAAAAAACAGGAGTGGACACCGGTACTGGAATATTCGGAAAAAATAATCTTTGGTGTGCATACCTGTGATCTTGCCGGTATTCAGAGCCTGAATATCGTATTTACTTCCAAACCAAAAGATATTAATTATATTGTTCGAAAGGATAAACTGGTTATTATCGGACTTGAGTGCAATCATTACTGCGATGAATATGCGTCTTGTGCTGTTATGGATAATCATTTGCCTAACGGAGGATATGATTTGTTCTTCACTGATCTGAAAAAGTACTTTATGATCCATGTCAATACTCTGGCCGGAGAAGAAATAATCAGTAAGATCAAGCTTTTTGAAGAAGCTAAACCCATAAATTTTCATGATCTGGAGGCCTTGCGAGAGGAAAAACGTAAAATTTTCAAGGATGAAGTAAAAGTAGGACATAAAGCATTAAAAGATTTGTTTGAAAAATCTGTCAATAGCAATGTCTGGAAAGAACTGGATAAGCGCTGCGTTTCCTGCGGAAACTGTACAAATGTATGTCCTACTTGCTATTGTTTTGATGTCAAGGATGATATAAACCTTGATTTTAATACAGGCAGTCGTTATCGGGTCTGGGATTCATGCCAGAATGAGGATTTTGCTAAAGTAGCCGGAGGGGAGAGCTTTCGCGAAAATAGAGGCCAGCGTCAGCTGCATAGACATATGAGAAAATTTAATTATCCTGTTGAAAAATTCAGCAGATATTTTTGTACCGGCTGCGGACGATGCTCAAGAACATGCATGGCCGGGATAAACTTAAAAGAAACGATTAATGCCTTAGCAGAGGAAAAAAAATGAAACAAGTATCTTTAAAAGAATCGGAATATTCCGTAAAAAAAGGGAAGATTGTTCGGACAAAACAGATGACTGAAATGGAGAAGTTGTTTGAGATTTCTTTGTCTAATGGAGAAGCTCTGGATCATGAGCCAGGTCAGTTTGTCATGATTTCTGTACCCGGAGTGGGTGAGGCGCCGATTTCGGTATCATCATCGCCTACTACTAAACGAAGTACTTTTGAACTGGTAGTGAGAAACGCGGGTATGCTTACAGGGTCTCTGCATAAGCTTGAAAAAGGGGATACGGTTGGAATTCGCGGGCCCTTTGGCCATGGTTTCCCTACTCAGATATTAGAAGGAAATGATCTTATGTTTATCGCTGGAGGCTTAGGTATTGTTCCTTTGCGTTCGCTTATAAATTTTGTTATTGATAATCGGAGAGATTATGGCAAGGTTAATATCCTTCTGGGCTGTAAGACTCCCCAGGATATGCTTTTTGGGGATGAAGTAAAACAATGGGAAGAGAGACTTGATGTTAATTTCCACTGCACTGTTGATAGATCAGATCCTGAGTGGAAGGGCAATGTTGGGCTTATTACCTCGCTTATTCCGGGGGTAAATCTGGATTCTAACCGGACATTTGCTGTGGTGGTCGGTCCCCCGATAATGTATAAATTTGTAATTGCAGAACTGTTAAAAAAGAAAATTCCCCAGAGGCAGATACTCCTTTCTTTGGAAAGACATATGAAATGCGGTGTTGGCAAATGCGGCCACTGCCAGGTAGGTGAGTATTATTGCTGTCAGGATGGGCCGGTATTTACTTATGAACAAATCAAAGGAAAACACGAGGCATTATAATTATGAAAAAAACAAAAGTTGCATTTTTTGATTTTACATGCTGCGAGGGTTGTCAGCTTCAGATCGCGAATATGGGTGAGATGCTTCTTGATGTGCTTGATCTTATCGAAGTGGTGGAATTTCGCGAAGTGATGAGTGAGAAATCCAATGATTACGATGTTGCTATTGTTGAGGGGAGTATCACCACACCGCATGGGGTAGAAAGAATAAAGAAGATAAGAAAAACAGCAAAAGTTTTAATTGCTTACGGGTCTTGCGCCGCGATCGGCGGAATTAACGGAATGAAAAATAATTTTAAGCTTAAAGATATCAGAGAATATGTGTACCAAAAAGACGCGAAACATTTTGATACTATTCCTACACGTGCTGTGCATCAGGTAGTACCGGTGGATTATACTGTGCCCGGATGCCCTGTGTATATTCCTGAATTTGTGCAGGTTTTAAAGGCGGCTTTATCAGGGCTGCCTTATAATGTCCCGGATTATTCGGTTTGTGTTGAGTGTAAGCTCAATGAAAATGAATGTATGTTTGATAAAGGAGTGACATGTCTTGGGCCGATTACTCGCGCGGGGTGTAATTCCTGGTGTATAAATAACGGTAATATTTGTTATGGATGCCGCGGTATGGTCAGTAATCCAGCTGTTAATGGGCAGAAGGACATACTGAAAAAACATAAAATTTCGCTTGAGTGGATTGAAAATAAAATGAATATGTATAACAAAGCGCGAGAACTTGGGGAGTTAAAAGAAGATGGGTAGGAATGTTAAGGTTAATGTAGAGTATCTTACTCGTGTCGAAGGGCATGGGAATATAGTTGTTAATGTTAAAAATGGTAAGCTTGAAGAATGCCGTTTAGATATTGTTGAATCGCCGAGATTTTTTGAAGGCATGCTTTTGGGACGTTCTATTTTTGAAGCGCAGCATATTACAAGCCGTATTTGCGGAATATGCGCTTGTGGTCATACCCTTGCCTCTATACAGGCAGCGGAAGACGCGATCGGTTTTATCCCCTCAGCACAAACTACGCAGTTAAGGAAATTGCTGCTGCATCTGGAAAATCTGGATTCGCATCTTTTGCATATATATCTTCTGGTTGCGCCTGATCTGCTGGGAGTAAAAAGCTTTGTGCCGCTTATAAAAACACACAATGATGTAGTGCGCCGTGCATTGCGCATGAAGAAATCCTGTAATGATGTTTGTGATATCCTGGTGGGGCGTCATGTCCATCCGATAAGTGCTATTGTCGGAGGTTTTACAAAATTACCTAAGAAAAAAGATCTTGATGCAATGCTTGTTCTCTTAAAGCTGCTTAGAGCGGATATGAAACCTACTATTGAGCTTGCTAAAACACTGGTATTCCCACAGTTTGAGCGAGACACAGAATATGTTGGTCTGGTCAATGATACAAATGAATATCCGATGTTATCAGGCGATCTTGGGTCAACAGACGGCCTGCGCATGGACAAGAGGGATTACAGAAAAATCACAAATGAGTTTATCGTGCCCCATTCATCGGCAAAGCATGCAAAGGCCAGCCGTGAATCTTATATGGTTGGGGCATTGGCTAGAATTAATCTTAACTTTGATAAGCTGCACCCGAAAGCAAAGGCAGTTGCAAAGGCAATAGGGCTTAAGCCTATAACTACTAATTCTTTTTTGAATACCGCGGCACAGCTGGTTGAGTGTGTGCATTCAGTGGAAGATTCGATTCGGATAATAGAAGAGTTCAAGGATAAAGGGGTAGATTATTCCCAGGAGATCGTAGTCGGTTTGAATGAAAACGGCGCGATAAAAGTCAATGCCGGCATTGGAGTAGGCGCGGTTGAAGTTCCCCGTGGAATACTTTTTCATGAGTATGAAGTCGATAAAAAAGGTAAGATCGTAAACGCTAACTGTATTATCCCAACTGGACAGAACTGCAATAATATAGAAAAGGATATGCAAAAACTTATTCCGGAAGTGCTTGATAAAAAGCAGGAGGAGATAACATTGCTAATGGAGATGCTCGTACGTGCATATGACCCATGTATTTCCTGCTCGGCACATTTTCTTAATGTCAAATATGTTAACGGCTGATATAATTGAAGTACTTAAATCTATTCCCGGCAGTAATTTAATTATTACTGTCGGGAATTCTTTTAGAAGTGATGATGGGGTCGGCCCTTATCTGGGCAAGAGCCTAAAGCTGATAAAAGGGCTTAAGGTTATTGATGCTGGAATAAATCCTGAGAACATCATTGATGAAGTGATTGATTTAAAGCCAAAGAGAATTTTAATTTTTGATGCAGCTGATTTTAAAGCTAAAGCAGGCCAGGTGCGCATAATTCCCAAGGAATGCATTCCTGAGACTACGATCAGTACTCACGCTATACCCTTAAATGTTATAACGGAACTTATTTCCAGCACTATTGATACATCAATAATTTTCATCGGTATTCAAGCCAAGTCATTTGATATGGGCGATGGCCTGAGTGATGAGGTGAAGATATCCGCGGATGAGATAGTTGAGATTATTAGGGGGATTGCGCATTAGCCTTTGGCTGATAGCTGTAAAAAGTAGCGAGAAGCGAGAAAGACTAGGACGAGAGACGCAATATAGTTACGAATTATGAATTACGAATGAAAAGCGGGAAAACTCGAGGGATGAAGGACGATCGTCCGCCAAAGAACGGCGAGACTAGGACGAAGGACGCTGATTCAAGTAAAAAGTAAAAAGTAAAAAGAGAATAAGCTAATGGTCGATGGCTGATAGCTAATAGTAAAGATTGTGTTATCCTGAAAAAGGTTGACAGAAAATAAAGTAACCGCGGATGAACGCTGAGGAAAAGAAACAATAAAAAGGAATAATTTATTGGATGTTCATTAAGTTGATCATAGGGTTAAAAGTAGTTAGGTCTTAAAAAATGAAAATTTATACTCAAGCCTGCTGCTTATGCTGGCGAGTGTACTAAATTATACTAAACGTAATGGTTGGGTGAAAAATACAAAACTTTTACCACAGAGAACACAGAGAGCACGGAGAAAAGCAGTTGTATTATAATTAATTATATGTAGTAAGTTTTAAATGATTATATGCTCATTCGACGTTGT
>CAYTGV010000041.1:0-8965 GCA_964437495.1 uncultured Planctomycetia bacterium
AAATCAAGCCCTTACGGCTAATCCCGATACCCAGAAAAAAATCCCCGCAGTTTTCCAGGCGCGCGTGGGATATAGCAAACCCAGACCCAATACCGGTAGTGCTCAGCTTTTCCCGCTCAAGCACTTCACTGACAACTTCATTTACTTTAATTCTGAACGAATCTACCGGCTGGCTTTAAAAAACCGCCTGCACCAGTTCTTTGATCGCCTGCTCTTTTGTCTGCGCTTTTAGATTATCAACAATAATACTTTTTTGTATATAGCGCCTAATGTCCCTACTCAATATCTCCAGATTTATTAACTGCGCTCCTATCCAAATGAGCTACTTCCAAATAAGGCAGCACGCAGATTATTCCTTCATCATCCATATTATGCAAATTGGTACAATTATCATTCTTGATTATCCGTATAAAATCATCGACTTCTTTTACACCTTTTACATATGTAATAAAAGCCATCTTATATACATTCATTGCTTGTCCACTGAAAGCCGTCATTCCGTATGTGCCGCCGACAAGTTTTGTCCCTATATAATTTCCTTCTAGGATACTTCCCTGGCTAAAGCCTTTTTCAACAGTTAACTTCTTTAATAGATCCAAATACTCACGATTATTATGCATAACGATAACTAACATAGCACTCTCCCTTAAATAAAATTTCAAAAGTTACAAAAAATAGTTTTAACTCTCAGGAATAGCGCTCTAGCGGTGGGGAATGAATAGAAAATGAAGATTGAATATAACTTATCAGTTGAGGCTGATAGTTATGCTGATTATAAGTTAAAAACTCATGAAGAGTATTATGAACCAAAAAACTAAGCAAAAGATATCCTGCTGTATGCATTAGCTGCCTGGACTCTACACCACGCAGCTCTGATTGCTCTAATTTTTGGCACTCCTTTTCCGAACGAGTTTGAGAAAGAAACTCGGCATTTTCAACAGGCATTGCCGTAATAAGCATTATCAAGCACAATACTGCTATTAAAAGTTTAGTAAAAATTATCTTCTTCATATCACATCTCTATATTGAAATTATTGTTTCTATCAAAAGCTAGCAGAAGACGCATTAACTCTTTTTCATTCTTTATGTCCATTAGCGTTTTTATCAGATTATCCTGCTGCAAGAATTTAGCAACTGTCGCAAGTATCTTAAGATGCCTTGATTCATTAAGCGCGCAAATCATTAAAAAAAGCCGTACTGCCTTTTTATCAGGCGCACCAAATTCCAGGGCCTTTTTGGTCCTTGCCACCACAATGCCTTCTTTTAAAAACAATCTCTTTCCGGGATTACGCGGATGAGGCAATGCTATAAAGTTCCCCACAGCGGTACTGAGCATATCCTCTCTTTTTTTTAACTCACTTAACAATTGCTCTTTATCTTTTGCTATTTCAGCTTTATAAGCAGTATCTACAAGATGCCTGAGCACAGTTTCTTTCTGGTTATTTTCAACATCAAGATCAATAATCTGCGAATTTATCATCCGTGAAAGAAAAATATTGTTATCATATTTTTCCGTTTCAGAGTTTTTATGCTCATCAATAGCCGCCGGGACATTTTGCTGTAAATATGCATCGATTGCTTTGCGGTGAAAGCGCCACTGATTGCCGACCTTAACTCCCGGGATATTCCTATTCTGAGCCATTTTAATAATCGTTTTTTCATTCAGCTTAATATATGCTGCTAATTCTTTTGTAGTCATTATAATATCAGCGCTCATGCTACTCCTTAAATTACTTATATTAACTTAAACTAACTTATTTTACCTTTGACAAGCATACCATACAAATCAAATCCTTGCAAATAAATATTTAGGATTCCTATTTCTTCTTTTTAAGCCTAAAAAACCCTTTTTTAAAAAAAGGGTTTCACTTGCAGGCTCTCATATAATTTATTTACATATCTATTTTAATTACATATTGTTACATAAATATCATCTTTCCTGTGGCCTTGATTTCTGGCCAAGATACCCTTCTCTTATTATCCGATATTCACCAGCTGCGATCTTAACAACTTATCTGCAGACAATTTTATCAATTTCCTCATTTACTGCATAAAGCGATAAAACCGGACTCAAATAACGCAGGCATTTAACTAAAATAATCGCGGTTCTTTTTCATACCCCGCGCCCTTTGTTTTTCATTTAAAGGAATGCCAAAAAACTGGTATATCCTTTCATCAAAAATAATATCACTAAAAACAACCGGCCTAACAAGTTGAACACCCTTAAGCTTTGTGCATCGGCTTAAGGCAACATATGTCTGTCCGTGAGCAAAGGCTCCTCTTCCCATATCTATGATCACATCTTCAAAATTTTGCCCCTGGCTTTTATGTATCGTCACCGCCCAAGCGAGCATCAACGGATACTGCTGAAAATATCCGACAACTTTTTCTTCAACCCTATTTTCTTCCTCATTAAAAGAATACTCTATTTTTTCCCATTTTTCCTTTTGCAGCCAAAAGCTTTCACCTTCAACGCAAACCTCTATTCTATCCTCATCAAGAGTAGCTACTTCAGCTAATGTTCCATTAACCCAACGCTTATCCCGATCATTTCTAAGCAGCATAATTTGAGCTCCTGCTTTTAACTTCAGACTCAAGTCAGTCGGATAAAGTTTTTCATCGAAAATGCCATTAATATAAGCCTGATAGCTAAACTCTGCCACATCTATTTTATGCAAACAATTTAAATTAATATCCGCAGCAGCTTTGTTAGTAGTTGTAAGCGTTATAATCCCCTTGACATCATGTTCAATATTTTTTATCACTCTTTGGTTTATTTTTAATAAGTCCTCTTCGTTACACTCATCAGTGCGGATCTTATTTAAAATATGGAGAAATTCATCATCTTTTTGGCGATAAACTTTCTTCAGTTCGCAAGTTAACAACTCACTTTTTCTCCAGACATCAGCACTAAAAAAATAGGGGCTCTTATATTTAGCCTCAATAACTTTTCTTTCCTGCATGCCTACCACGGGAGACAGCTGGAACAAATCGCCAAAAAGGATTATCTGTGCTCCGCCAAAAGCCAGATTATATTCTTCTCTGTTTATTCGAAGCGCATAATCAATTCCATCCATTATATCTGAGCGCAGCATTGACACCTCATCGATTACAACCGCATCAAGTTTTCTAATAACAAGGCTATTGCGAAGCCTTTTAATATGCTTCTCCTGTATCGCTTTGGGAGGAAACCTGAAAAAAGAATGGATTGTTTGGCCTCTCACTTTCACAGCCGCCACACCTGTCGGAGCTAAAACAACAATGTTTTTTTTGGTCTGCCTACGAAAATACTGCAAAAGGGTAGATTTACCGGTACCGGCCTTTCCGGTGACAAATAAATTCTTCTTTGAATTCTCCATTAAATCAAATGCCTTGCTAAATTCAGCATTGAACTCAAAATTAGCCGGAATATCTGTATCGGTTTGCAATAATGCCTTGTTTGCTTTTCTTTTCACAAGAGGGTTCCTTAATTTTTTATCATTGTGTATGCTTTTCCTGGATAAGGGATATCTATATTCTCTAAAAATTTGCACTCTACTCAACAGTCAGTTTATTCTAAAAATGCGCCAAAGTCTACTATATAGACCAAGTGCTCTTCAAATATCAACGAACCAGCCGTACATAAGGACAACTTCTCATACCTCTTTTCACCATGCAAGACAGCTATACAAAAAATTACCCCAGAGAAAAATCTGGGGATTATTTTTTTGGCTGCGCTGTTTTGTCGAACTCATCAATACATTTATACTTCAGTATTCCTTGATTTCCATTAAATTGACTGCCCAATGATTGCTTGAAAAAAGATATCATGGAAATTTAAGATCTGGAGCTTATTTGATCTTAGCTCTGCATTTCTCATGAGATCATCCAGTATTTTAAAAACACCCAATGCCTGCAATTCATCCCGGGCTGATATTTTATTGCTTTGGCAAATTTTTTTATTACAGTAGTTGCAAATTCAGAATCATTGTCTTTATATGCCAGAAAATATCCGGCAATAATGATAAATATTTATCCAACGAGGATGGACTGATCACACGCAGCATTTATTCCCGTCTTGCCAGCAGACAATATCTCCCCTCCTATTCTAGATTGAACTGGCGAAAAGCATTGCAGCACTTGACGAGAAATATGGGGTACGATTACATTGCATAAGCCGCATGAATTCTTCATTTTTTTCAGTTTCGGCGGATAAATTTTTCTTTTTTGATAATTTCTTTTCACTCTGATAAAAGAAATTGTTAACTCTCAGTATGCCCGGTAAAATAGTCTTATCTTGCGGTAGGGATTGCGATAAAATTTTTTCCGCGATAAGATCTGCTTGCTCCTCTACTGAATTGAATTGAAAGCGAACAATTAAAAAGCAAGCTAGCCAAAAACAATGCGCCCCCATCCCAAATAATAGCAGAAAAATATTCTTGGCCATAAATCCAACAACCAACAAAACCTTTGCGCTAATAAACGAAATATTTTCGATCAGGGTTGCAAGAATTAGTTCGGTTTTTTTATCTTGCCTGATTACATGTGCCAATTCATGCGCTATGGCTGCCCTAATTTCTGTTTCACTTTGGTGTAATAAGTATGGAGTAAGATACATTGTGTAAAAATCACCCTGATCTATTACTCCGGCCAAAATCCTGCGTCCCAAGAAAAATAAAATGTATTTTGGTAAAGGAACTTCACTTAGCTTAACAGAAACATTGATCGGTTTAGAGCCAAATCGCTGGGCCGATCTGATTGACTCTCGTAATATTTGTTCGATTTTATGTTCTTGTTCATATCCAGGTAACGATTGAACAATGTAAGTTTTTTCTTGATATAAAACATACGCAGCAACATTAAAATTACTTTGTGCTATTTGCAAAGAAGGCGAAAGCGTTGCTTTGGCGAGAGAATGTATGTTTTTCCTTTCTCTTTCTCCGGGGACATTCAACATTAAAATTGCCCAAATTAAAACACATGTAACAAATTTAAATATTTTGTTGTTTGTAGTCATCCCACATCCTTTGTCCATAAATACTCCTAAGAAAATCTCGGCACAATTGAGCAATTATCTTGTTTTAAATAGAACTTTGTATTGTCATTAATGAAGCTACTGTTATCTTCTGTAGATACAGGGCCTCTATGTTTTTTCTGTCTAAAATTACCGGAATTTCTGCGAAATTATTCAGGCTTTTTTGTATCAGAGAATAAGCCGCGCGAATCTCAGACGACCCCTGGGCTTTCTTTTCCCATCGAGACAACAACCCATCTTGCATCAAAATCGGCCGCATCACGCCTAAAGAATATTTTCGAGTTAATCCGAATGATTTAAAAAGCGCGCGATAGGAAAGCCTTATTTCTTTAGCATTAGCTAAATACTTCGCATCTACTCCGGCTAAATTTTTAAACCCTTTCTCTTTACTGAGTTCCAACACAGCCAGCAACAATGCCTTATCCGGAGAAATCCCGATTTTTTTAGTAAAATCATTGATTACTTTTTTCTTATTGCGAACACCGCCGATTTGAACAACCCGCGTCATTGCTGTCCCTTCAGTATCAAACCCTAATCTAAAAAAAACACCGGCTAAGGGATTATGGCTATGCATTTCTTCCCCTAAAAGCATTTCAATCACAAAAGTACTGCTTGTTGCATATTCTCCAAATCTTAGGCCAATAAAATAATCCGTGCCTTTAATCTGTGCCTTAAAAACAGTTTTCCCGGTATTAAATCTTTTTGTAAATAAGGCTGTCATTAAACGCATATTTGTTACCGCATCAGCAAATTTCATAGCATCATCTGTTTCTAAAGATACCAGATAGCGAAAATTATAATTTAATATGTGGTTTCTTTTATAGCGCGTAATATACTCCCGCATAAAATCAAAAAAAACATACTCTTGTACGTCTTCAAAATTATTAATATTTTTTTCTATCCACGATAATAATGTGCTCAATGCCTTATCCTTGACCCCCCACCGCTTGGCAAATCGGGGAACCCAAAGAACAGCTTGTCGACAAACTTCAGAATTTCCCTGATATCTCATTACTAATAAATTTAAAAAAAGTTTTTTTAAAATTGTTGGGGGAATTATTAGCTGTTCTGTTCTATTACTAAAAAACCACCGCGTAAACTCTCTTTCTTCCTGGCGAGTAAACCTATATGCGCGTTTTAATAATTTTCCTTTGATTCTCTTAGATACCGCAAAAAATATTTCTAGATTCTGCCTTATATTGTCTTCACTGGACAATTCAACAAATGAACAAACTTGTTCCGAATCTTGGAACAATTGAGAAAAAGCACTGGTATGTATCTGTAATGCCGGAGAGAGCATTGCCGAAGAAAAACTATTTTCCGCGATACAATGCGAAGAAAAAAGCAGGATAAATGCCCCGGTCAACAACGCTGACAACGGTCTAAATGTAATATTATTAGATTTGAAATATTTCATTTTATCCCCAATAAAAATACAGTTTTGATTTAATCAATATATTCCTTACAAAATAAGTGTTAAGTATATCATAGGATGGAATGTTGTGCAAAGATAGAGGCGACTGCATAGTGTAAATAAATCTGCAAACTTTCATCAGGCATAGAAAACTTCATATTATTGGCATTTGCTTATGCTATAAGACTTTATACAGAAATCTGTTACAGCTTCAGGAGGCCATTCTGGGCAAAAAAATAACCCCTTAAAAAAGATAGGAATTTGATTGTTTCCTCTTTGCATTCAGTTTTAATAGTGTTAAAATCCTAAATTGCTTGCAGAAATAAGGATAGGTTTTGCTGCAATGATTTATGTAGAAAAAGAAAATCGTTAAATTGCGGACCAAGCGCTAAAAAAGCTGACCTTGCCCTAGAGTAGATTATATTACGGTATTCCCAAAAAACAGGATCCCAGCTAAAATCAGCATTCATATTGTTTTTCTGAATATGCCGCCAGGTTTCAGGCTCATCACGAAAAAGATCCATGGCTTCAAGCAATGCCTTAAACGCATTATCTGAGCTATACCCTTCAAATACAAAACCTAATCCATTGCCTGTTTTCCTGTCATAAGGAGCAATCGTATCTGCCAGCCCTTGTATTTTATGGGCAACGACAACCCCACCGCAACCGGCGGCATTCATTTGCACCAATCCGCAAGGTTCAAATCTTGAAGGCAGAGTAACAATATCCGCACCGCTGCAAATAAGTGCTTCAAGGTTTGTGCCGTCATCAAAGCTGCGGCCAAAAACAAAATTCATACTGATCTGATCGCGATATTTCTCATATTTCGGGTCTGTATTTATCATTTCTATCAATTCTCTAAATTGATTCTGCAAATGCCATCCTGTGGGATCTGTCTGATTAGCACTGCCAAGTGAAACAAATTGTCCGCCGCGTTCCAGAATATCCATAAGGATCGGCAGCAAAAGATCATATCCTTTTTGTCCTGTAAGCCTGCCGATAATCCCGATTATCGGTTTATGGGGGTTAACTTCAAGGCCAAGATTTTTTTGCAATCTCATCTTATTCTCTATTCGAGCATCCAGATGGCTGACATCAAAATTATAAGCTATCCCGGCATTGATCTCTGCCCGAAAATGTTCATTACCTCCATTTACAATACCCTTCCATCTGCCCTGCTCTTGCAGATATTGATACACTCCTTTGAGGTCATTTCTGATCCCACCGATAAAGTCCTGAGTCAAGACATCCTCAGCCATGCTCTGGCTAACAGTATTACTCATATCAGAAAACAGTAACCCTGCCTTAGAGAATGACCAAAAGCCATTTATTTCCAAGCCATCAAAACGGAAAAATCGATTTGCATCAAGCCCTGTTTTTGAAAAAGAATCCCTTGAGTCTTTCATATCGTAAACAGGATTATGCGAAGAATACACCAATAGTGTATTCTTAAACTGCTCAACCCCTTTTTCCTGGTAAAACGCCTTTACATATACAGGGATAAGTCCCGTCTGCCATTCATGGCAATGGATAATATCAGGGCGCATACCCAGATACCGAATTGCTTCGATCACGGCTTTGTCAAATACAATAAACCTCTCCAATATCTGACCTGAAAAAACCTCATCTTTACCAACATCAAAATAGGTATGATTTTCAATAAAATAAACCCGATATTTTACAATGTCCCCAGTTTCTGTATAAAAAAGATCAATACGTTCCTGCCGATACCCATTACTGGAATCAATCGGCACTGTAAAATATCCTACATAAGTAAGAAATTCTTTATTGATTCCTGACCACAGTGGCATAAAAACACTTGAAATATCACCCTGCTCAGCTGTCTCCCGCGGCAGATTCTTTAACACATCAGCAAGTCCGCCGCAACGAAAAAAATCAGATTCCTCAATAGTTGCATGCACAATTTGCCGCGGCCCCGGTGTATTAAGCAAAAGCGTTTGAAAACTTAAAGAAAGCTCTTGAAATACACTCTCTGCAGAATACATAGCTCCAAGAACTAGCCCTGCCTTCAGCGGTCTCATTTGCTGTATTATGCGCCCGGACTCTTGGGGATTAAGCGTATCAAGCATTATTGAGATAAATGAAACAGGCAATTTCTTCAAAACCTTCCATAGTCTATCACCAGAAAGCTCATTGAGAACCATCTGTGCCGCGTTTGTGGGAAGTTCATCTATTAATCGTCTGGCAATAACCAGCGGTTGATTTAAAGCAAGTTCTTTCTGAAAAATACTCTTCTTTATACTCTGGATAGATATTCCTCTCTGACCATCAGGGGAAAGCACATTTTTCAATGCTGTCTCTTCAATAGCAACCCGCGGTGATATGAAATTATCTGGCCCATGCTCAGAACCGCCATACAACATGCTAAGCGGCATTGACAAAGATATCCCTGTCAGCAAAATCAAGATCAACTTATTCTTAAACATAATCCTCATATATACCAATTCCCTTTTTTTAATAAATACAAAATAAAGCAGAATTATAGAAGATATCACAAAATCAAGAATAATACAAAT
>CAYTGV010000042.1:0-8665 GCA_964437495.1 uncultured Planctomycetia bacterium
GACCTGCGGCCCGGGATTGGCGCATGGCTGGTCGGCACGGTTTTTATAGAGATCGTAAAAGCGGTTTTATTTATTTTTTTTCGATTGAAGATTAGCGGAAAACATAATGTTCCTAAAAATGGCCCGTATATAGTTTTTGCCAACCATACAAGTTTTTTGGATGGGTTTATCATGGGGGCAGGGCTCCCTGCTTATGCGCGTATGGATATTTTTTTTCTTGGGTTTAGGTCATATTTTAATGTGCCGATTGTTCGCAATTTAATAAAAATCGGCCGGATAATCCCGCTGGATTTTTCTACGCATTTACTGGAATCACTGCGCAGTAGCTATTATATTTTAAGTAAAAAGAAGAATCTCTGTGTTTTTCCAGAGGGGGTGCGTAGCTTAGACGGTAGAATTAACTTTTTTAAGAAGGGCTTTGGTATTTTAGCCAAAGAAAGCGCGGCGAAGCTTGTGCCAGTTTATATAAAAGGCGCGTACGAGGCCTGGCCGCGTACATCAAAAAATCCGAAATTGCATCCATTGCATATCAGGTTCGGATCAGTGATGGATGTTGAACAAATTGAAAAGCAGGGTTTTGCGCTGGGGGCCAAAGACAGCTATGAGGCGGTATGTCTAGGCGCGCAACAGGCTATAAATAACTTAACTCAAAATGACATGTAGGGGCTGCGCCCTTGCAAGGTATTTTTATTCCTGCCAAGTAAATAAAAGCAAAATCTTGATTGGACCGTACGAGTTGACCAAAGACACAAGAATCTTTGTTTCTTTTTCATCTAATGGGCTTAAAGTTTCACTGGAAAGAACTTGCGGCACAGAGGCATTTAATTTGACAAAAACTTGATAGCTGGTGCAGCTCGCGTAGCAGATGATATTAAGCAATTCACAAAGCGTTTCATTTTTTTTGACCAGCGTTTCATCAACACCATTGCGCCTACAGATTTTTGTGTGTAATATCTGGGCCATTTCACCTTTAAGCAACATTATATAGCGGATGACCCGATCTCCTTGTTCGTTGAAATGATCAACTTGCGCGGAAAATTCCGGGAGAGTAAAATTATTGTTTACTGTTTCATGCCAGTCAAATTTAACGAAAATTCCAGACATGCGCTGTAGTATTCTAACAGTATGGGATGTGAATTTTTCTATAACGGGGCGTTCTTTTTTGAAAACTTCAATATAAGAAAAAGGAGGCAGAGTTTTGTCACGCTTGTTTTGCTCTTCGGTAAATTTAGTCAGGGTTTCATCACGTTTTTCCTTTGTTATGTATCCCCGCTGTACAATCACCTCGCCTAAACATATATGCCGTTCGGATTGAATGTTTACTAATTCATCAATTTGATTTTGGGTTAGATAGCCAAGTTTTTGTGCGCCTTCTCCGAAAAATAGATCTTCTTTTTTTGAAGCGCTAGTATTGCTTTTATTTGTTTTTCATCCAGCAGATTGCGGGCAATAGCCAGATTGCCTATCTTTTTATTCAATACTTCATGCGTTGTGAGCGTCTTAGCTAGTTGCTGTGCGTTGATAATGTCTCTGTTTAATAAATACTGTCCGAAAAATGCATTGTTCATAATATCCTTCTTTGTTGCATGGTTAACATATTATAACAGAATTTTGACATTAAGCGTATAATAAGTACTTTGGCCTTGACTATATATGTTATAATATCTCTAAAATAGGTTAAAAGCAGAAGGGGCTTTTATGCGCAGGATATATTGTATTGCTTTATGTTTCTTTATGGTTTTTTCCGGTTGCGGCAGGTCTAAAACGCAAGGGCAGGAGTCAAAATACAATAGAGCCCTTATCTACAGAGATAGGGTAATTCTATCGATTGATTCATATCACGCGGGATATTCCTGGAGCGATGGGATTACCCGGGGCGTGCAGGAAACGCTAAAAGACACAGGAATAGATCTAAGAATTCATAGGATGGATACCAAAAGAAATACCAGCGAAGAATTTCGCAGGCAAGCCGCCATACGAGCAAAGACCTTGATTGAAAAAATAAAACCAGATATTGTTTTAGTTTCTGATGACAATGCCTTTAATTATTTGGTCAGGGAATATTATAAGGATGCGGAGCTGCCAATTGTCTATTGCGGGCTTAACTGGGATTCATCTGTTTATGGGGCGCCTTATAAAAACACAACAGGCATGATAGAGATAAGTATGGCAGAGCAGGTAATCAAAATATTACAAGAATATGCTTCAGGTAACAGAGTGGGTTTTATCTCAGGAGATACGACAGCAGAGCGCAAAAACATGGAGTATTATAAGCAAAAGCTGCAGCTGCATTTAGATAAAGAATACTGGCCGACAAACCTGGCTGAATTCAAGCGAGATTTTCTGATGCTGCAGGAAGAAGTCGATATTATTATACTGCAAAATGTGATCGGGCTTGCAGGTTGGAATGAAGAGCAAGCAGCAGAACTGAAAGTCTTTATAGAAGAAAACATCAAGATACCTGTAGGCGGGCTCTATGATGGGACGCGTGATTATTGCCTGATTCAAATTGAAGAATCATCTTTTGAGCAAGGTGAATATATGGCGCTAACAGCACTGCGCATATTAGATGGTAAAAAGCCTGCAGAGATTCCTGAGGTTAGCAATACAAAAGGAGACCTTGCTCTGAACTTAAGGCTAGCCGACAGACTTAATATAGTGTTTTCACCGTTATTGCTTAGAAACGCGGTTATTGTTGTGGGAGAATAAGTTTATATGTTGAACGGAACATTACGTCAAAAAATCTTTCTAGGCTTTTGCTCTATAATTGGCTTATCATCAATTTTGATTGTGATAACCTACTTTTCTATGGGCAGCTTTCGCAAAGCATCTAAAAACATCCCCCCGATTATTAAGCATATTGAGATCCTGGAAAATCAGCTTGAGTTAACACCAAGTATTGAGAGCAACCTGGAAACATATATACTGACGCATAGCCAGGCAACCCGCAAAGTGCTTGAAGTGACTATGCAGGAATTAATGCAAAGCGCGCAAAGGCTGAGAGGAGCGCAGTATGGGCATGGCAAAGAAAATGCGAAGTTGATAACTGCTATTGCCAAAGCGCAAGCTGATATTGATTTGCTGGATGAGGTGCTTTATGATAATGCGTTGAAAAAGCAGATAAATAGACGGGTCATAAGAGTGTATAAGAGCATAGCGGGTGTTCGCAAAATTCAGGAAGCGATGCAGGTATATCATTTAAGCCTATTTAAAAAAACATTAAAAATTCAGGATGGTATTTTAAACACATTGTTATTCAGAATTGTTTTTATGGGGATTATTATTGTCTTAGCCGGGATTGGATTGGCATTGCTTTTGTCGCATTTTATTGCTCGTAGTTTATTAAAACTAGAGCAAGCTGCTTCTGCGATTGCTAAAGGCGATCTTGATACCCAGGTAAAATACCCCATAAACGACGAAATAGGTAACCTTGCAAAGGCCCTGGAGGTCATGCGTAAGACGTTGCAAGAATATAGTGCGGGTCTTGAAAGGAAGATAGAGCTTAGGACACAAGAGCTGCAGAAAAAGAACAGAGAGCTTGAAAAGTTCAATCAGCTGGTCATTGGGAGAGAACTAAGAATGGTTGAACTGAAAAAAAATAACATAGAATTAAAAACAAAGCTAGCCGAAAAACAATCAGAGTAATTTCCCACTGTTGTGATCTTTTTTGTAACTCGTACCTTTCCTTCGATGCGCAGTGAAAACGCTGGATATATATCAAAGCTTGTTGCTTGACAATCTGGGTGGGACTGTGTTACTATTTTTAAAAACGTGTTATACCACATGGGTAAAATAAAATCAGGCGTTAATATTCATTAAGCTATAATCCATGAGATCGAGTTTTTCTTAAGAACAGTAAAATAGGGAAGTATAAATGGTAGCAACGATGTTTGTTTCTGGTAAGTCACTACAGGTGGATTTCTAAAAATAGAAAGAAAGGGAATAATCATGCATATGGCAGATGCTTTAATTTCTCCTGCGGTAGGCATTGCGATGTGGGCGGTCTCTGCGGGTATTATTGGATATAGCGCGAAGAAAGTCCAACAAGAAACAAATGAGCATAAGATTCCCCTAATGGGAGTATTGGGGGCTTTTATTTTTGCGGCACAGATGATCAATTTCAGTATTCCCGGCACAGGTTCAAGCGGACACTTGGGTGGAGGAATGATTTTAGCGATATTGCTAGGCCCTTATGCTGCTTTTTTAGTTATGGCTTCGGTATTGGTGATCCAGGCTTTATTTTTTGCAGATGGCGGGCTTTTGGCATTGGGCTGTAATATTTTTAATATGGGTGTGTGGTCTTGTTTTATTGCCTATCCGCTAATTTTTTGCAGGATTGCCGGTGAAAATAAATCCCGCAATCAGATAATAGCTGGTGCTGTGTTGGCCTCTATCATCGCCTTGCAGCTCGGTGCTTTCAGCGTAGTGCTGGAAACATTATTATCCGGTATTTCTGCCCTGCCTTTCACGGCGTTTACTCTTTTAATGCAGCCGATACATTTGGCTATTGGTATAATAGAAGGGGTGGTGACTGCTGCGGTCGTGATGTTTATTTGGAACGCGAGGCCGGAAATTTTAAGTTCAGCCCAAGGACGGCAAACGCAAAATAAGCCTGGAATAAAAAAGGTTTTAGTAGGACTGCTTCTTTCCTCCTTTATTATTGGTGGAGTTTTTAGCTGGTTTGCTTCTGCTCATCCTGATGGCCTGGAATGGGCAATGTTTCATGCTTCAGGAAGGGAAGAATTGCACAGCAAGGACACAGTACATAGGTCTCTGGCCGCAATACAGAAAAAAACCGCTCTCTTGCCTGATTATGGGTTTAAACAGACAGAAAATGATACTGTGGCTGATACAATAGATTCCTGGCCGGCAGTGGATATCGGCACATCTGTTGCCGGATTAGCAGGTGGAGTATTGACATTGATTCTGGCTATGGCTTTGGGCTGGGGGCTGCGTCGCCGCAGAGGACTGGCATAGAATATGTTTTAGGCATTAGGATATAGACTATGAATAATATTGGTCAAACCTATTTTGATATCGGACGCATGGATACCTTAGCGCGCGTAGATAGTGTATTGCATCGGCTGGATCCCCGCGCCAAACTTATTACTACGCTATGCTTTATTTTGGCCGTAGTTTCTTTTGATAAATATGCGATATCTGCTTTGACCCCGTTTTTTTTATATCCTATGATTTTAATTGTTCTCGGCAGGCTTCCCGTGGGATATATATTGAAAAAGGTTCTTATTGCCTCGCCTTTTGCGGTTTTAATCGGAATATTTAATCCGTTGATTGATACGGCAATCCTGGTCCGCCTCGGGCCGGTGGCAATTTCCGGCGGCTGGATATCCTTTATATCAATATTATTAAGATTTGTTTTAACCGTTAGCGCGGCACTTAGTTTGGTGGCGCTGACCGGATTTAACGCGGTTTGTCAGGCATTGATAAAGCTGGGTGTCCCGCGCTATTTTGCTTTACAGCTTTTGTTTTTTTATCGTTATGTTTTTGTGCTTAGCGACGAAGTGGAACGCATGATACGTGCGCGTGCCTTGAGGTCTTTTCGGTCCTCGGCAATGGGCCTGTCTTTGTTCACGGCATTTGCCGGACAATTGCTGATGCGCGCTCTTGATCGCGCGGAAAGAATCTATATGGCTATGTGCTGCCGGGGTTTTGACGGACATATTCGCATGATAAAAGCCATGTCTATTAGACAGGTTGATATATTTTTTATACTTTTCTGGCTGACGATATTTATTTTTTTGCGGTGTATAAATGTGCCTTTGTGGTTAGGGGGCGTATTAATAGGAGCTTGGTGATGAGTCATCATATTGTAGCAGCAGTTGATTTGTCCTACACATATCCGGATGGGACAGTCGGTCTTAATGGAATATCCTTTCGTATCGTGCACGGGGAATCCGTGGCTATTGTCGGAGAAAATGGCGCTGGCAAGTCAACGCTTTTGCTGCATTTAAACGGATACTTATCGCCGGCAAAGGGAAGCGTGCATATTGGTGATCATACTATTACAAAAAAAAATATTCAGGCTGTGCGTCGCAGCGTAGGAATGGTTTTTCAGAATCCGGATGATCAGTTGTTTATGCCGACAGTATTCGATGACATTGCTTTTGGCCCATTAAATCTGGGATATACAAAAGAAGAGGCGCAGGCCAAAGTCCAAGAAGTGCTTCAAACTGTACAGATGGAACATTTAGCGCAACGCCCTCCATACAAACTTTCACAGGGCGAGAAAAGATCTGTAGCAATTGCTGCTGTTTTAGCGATGTCCCCGGATATTCTGGTCATGGATGAGCCGACAGCAAGCCTGGATCCATTATCGCGTCGGGATTTAATCAGGCTGCTTAGAAAATTTCAGCATACCAAGATCATTGCTACGCATGATTTGGATATGGTCATGGATGTTTGCACGCGTACGATTGTTTTGCATAAGGGGCGGATTGCGGCTGATGGCCCGACAAAAGATATTTTACTCGATGAGGATTTATTGCGTCGCAGTAAACTGGAAAAACCGCTTAGTATGCAAAACTGCCCGGCTTGCGGCACGTCCAAGCAGGCCAACAAGCACCAGTCCTTTGTCGAATGATTGTATCGGATTGCTTTTCCTATATATTTCTGATATAAATAAGGGGGAGCAATTATGGAAAACAGGTACAACCCTCTACAATTTAAAGAAATCATCAGGACCTTTAATCAAGCGGACATTGTGTTTATTAAATCGCTGTTTGAAGAGCAGGGTATTCTGTATTATATCAATAACGAAAATGTGGATATGGTGGGCATGCTCAGCTTTGCTGAGCCCATGCGGGTTATGGTGGCAGAAGATGATTTTGAGAATGCGCAGGAATTGCTGGCTGGATTTCAAGGCCAGTTTACAAAATTATCTGATATTGACGATTAATTGTTTTAAAAGAGTCTATTTTGGTAGACAGCTTGTTGACAACTTTCAATAATTATGGTATTATTAAGTTGTAAACAAGTCAACTTTTATGCCCAAGGCATAGCCTGTTTACAACTTATTTTATTGGTTTTAGTAAAAGTTGTAAACTTAAAAGCTAGTAAATATGAAAAGGCAGATAAATGGATATTCAGGCTGTAATTTTACAGTTTTTAGAAAAAAACGGACAGGTTAAATCAGCGGAAGTGGTTAAAGCCACAGGGTTTTCGCGTACTTTTGTTAATAGATTTTTTCAAGAATTAAGAGATGAAGGCAAAATAGTACTACTAGGCCAGGCAAATAAAGCGCATTATGTTCCGGCAACAACCGCAGCGATAAAAAAAGCTAATGAAAAAGTACGATTTGCGCATCGCATTTTAGAGAATAAAGATCTTTTTGAGCACACAGTGCTTAAGGATATTAAAATGCGAACAGTTATTTTTGAAGATATTCCAGATAATCTGGCAATGATTGTGGACTATGCCTTCACAGAGATTCTGAATAATGCTATTGAACATTCACAATCTGCCAAGATCGAGGTGTTTATAGAAAAGAGTGAGCATAATCTTTCATTCAGGATGATTGATAAAGGTATTGGCATATTTAATAACATTATGAACACAAAAGGGCTGGATAATGTTTGGGAGGCAATTCAGGATTTGCTCAAAGGCAAGCAAACAACCTATCCTCAGGCTCATAGCGGTGAAGGTATTTTTTTCACTTCAAAGATTGCTGATATTTTTACTATTCAAAGCGGCGGTAAAAAGCTGATTTTCAATAATCTTATCAAAGACATTTTCATAAAAGATATAAAAAATATTAATGGAACTAAGGTATTTTTTTCAATAGACTGTGCTTCACAAAAGGATTTGAGTGAAATTTTTAAAAAATACACGGATGATAACTTTACTTTTAGCCGGACGGATATTCATGTCAGGCTTTATAAAACGGGTGTTGAGTATGTTTCTAGATCACAAGCGCGTAGGATTCTAAGCGGATTGGATAAGTTTCAGAAACTTATTCTTGATTTTAAAAATATAGATACTGTTGGTCAGGGGTTTGCTGATGAGATCTTCCGCGTTTGGATATCGCAGCACCCCGGCATAGAGATAGAAGTTATAAACTTTAATGATAATATTCAATTTATGATTAATCGGGCGAAGGTAAGCGCTAAGTGAAAGCAGGAAGTTTAGCGGCAAGAAAAAGTTTGTGTTCATAGAATATCAATAGGATAAAAGCAGTAATTAGTTTGGAGAATAAAGATATCTTACCCTGCGAAACAGGGTTCGATATCCAAAATTTTAAAGAGCAAAAATTTGGAGAGTTAGTGCCGTCTTTGGCGGGATAAACAGAGCTTGCCCCGCCGTGGCGGGGTGGTCGTCCGTCAAGTGGAAACTGAGAAGTGGCCATTGGCGAGATGTCGCTAGAAGAACATCTATGAAAATACTTGGCGCAAATGTGATGGTCTCGATAATGAAACTTAGATTTTTAGAGCGACCGTAGGGAGAGAAGAAAAGCCTGTAGTTGAATTAATCCCGCAGTTTTTGTGCGGGAAAAACCCCGCCGAAAAACGGCGGGACAGGCCATTGAAGTAGCGAAATAAGTAAAAAATTTGAAAGCGGAGAGTTGGCAGAGTGGTCGAATGCGGTGGTCTCGAAAACCATTGTCTGGGCAACCGGACCGAAGGTTCGAATCCTTCACTCTCCGCCATTT
>CAYTGV010000043.1:0-8274 GCA_964437495.1 uncultured Planctomycetia bacterium
CAGTAACCGGATTCTGGATATGCCGGTGCAGGAGCAAATGCCGAGGATCTGCTAAAGGAATTTTTATAAATTTTCAATATTTACTATCAACCTGGAGGAAATTAATGGCAAAAACAATCGCTCAAATAAATGAAAAGATCAAGCAGGGTGAGGCAGTTGTGGTAACAAAGCAGGAGATGCTTGAGATTGTTGCTGAAAAAGGAATTAAAAAATCCGCAGAATATGTTGATGTTGTTACTACAGCTACTTTTGGCCCGATGTGTTCTTCAATGGCGGTTTTTAATATTGGCCATCCTAAAGGAAAAATTAAGATACAAAATGCCTGGATAAATGATGTTGGCTGCTATTGCGGGCTGGCAGCGGTGGATTTGATCATCGGGGCTTCAGAGCTTTCAGTTAAAGATCATGCTAATGAGTATGGCCCGGGAGAATTTAAATACGGCGGAGCACATGTGATTGAGGATTTGGTCTCGGGTAAAGAGGTTGATTTAAGAGCAGTTGGGTATGGGACTGATTGCTATCCAAGAAAAGAATTACGTACGCTGATAAGCCTCAGGGATATGAATGAGGCAATGCTTACTAATCCGCGTAATGCATCCCAGAATTATAATGTTGCCGTAAATCTGTCTAAAAAGTGCCTGTATACTTATATGGGAGTGCTAAGGCCGCAGCTTGTTAATGCAACTTATAGCAGTGCTGGGCAGTTATCACCGCTTTTGAATGATCCTTATTTTAGAACTATTGGAATAGGGACAAAAATATTTCTCGGCGGAGGAACAGGATATGTTTACTCAAGGGGTACGCAGCATACTACTGATGTTAAAAGAACTAAGGCAGGGGTGCCTGTTAATTCTGCTGGAACTATCGCGGTGACCGGTGATCTGAAGGCAATGTCATCAGAATGGCTGCGGGGAGCCTCCATACAGGGATATGGGGTGAGTCTGGCAGTCGGCATAGGAGTTCCGATACCTGTGCTTGATATTGAGATGGCTCGGCAGGTTAGTGTAAAGGATGAAGAGATATTCACTCAGATAGTTGATTATAGTCAAGATTATCCTGATGGTAAGGAGCAGTCCTTAGGCCAGACTAATTATAAGGAATTGAAATCAGGAATAATAAAGGTTCAAGGAAAAGATGTTCCTACGGCAGCATCATCCAGTTATTATAAAGCACTTCAAATATGCGAAATATTAAAGACTAGAATTGTTCAGGGTGAGTTTACATTGGGTGAACAGGTAGAACGCATTCCTACAGCTGGTTCAGGGATTAATGTTAAAGGACTAAAGATCAGGGTACCAAAATAAAAGTAAAATTTTAAATTGAAGTTTTAAAATTATTTCTAAATGTCCTGCTGAATAGTTTTTGCTTTTTCCAAAAGCTGCTTAACTGCCTCAGGTTCAAAAATCAGGAAGAAACTTCCATCAATATTTTTCTCTTTAATCGAGAAGAAAGATTCGATCAGAATTACCTTTTTCACCTTTGTCGCCATATTGTTGAAAGCTACATTGAATACTGTTTCAAGTGTTCCGCAGATCAAACTGGGCGTTGAGTGCAATATGACTTGCCGGGTAAATGTTGAAAGAGTAGCCAGATAAGCTGAGATAATAATATTCCCGATTTCCTTTAGTGAAGATACTCCGTATTCAGTGGCATTGCCTAGTTCTGTGCGGTACTGAGAAACAGCATCAATTAAACCATAGGCACTTTTTTCAGGAAACATAAGTACAATATTTCCGGAAAGCTGGCCTAAAAGCTGAATGTTGACACCGACAAGTACTTCTTGTAAGCCTTTTAATTCTCCTAATACTTTGTCTGAATTAATGAGTTTTAAATCTGGAATTGTTAGCTCAACTTTTTGATTGAGTATTTGTGATAAAGCAATAGTGGCGTTTCCGGTGCAGATATGTCCTACTTTTTTAAGTATATCTATACAGCTATTATCTAAAACTATTTCTTCGTTTTCCATGAAATTCAAGCCCCTTTTTTAAGAGATACCCTAAAGCATCTTAAGCATTTCGACATAAAGTCAACTACATCTCTTATTGGAATTCCTTTTTCCCTAAAAATCGATAACTCCTTTATTCATAAAATATAACATAAAAAAAAAGGAGTGTCAATAAAATTTGTTTCCAATTTTATTGGTTTGTGATAACATAGTAAAATATTTAAGATTAACCAATCTGTAGCCGGGTGATATTTGTATCGGCTCTTTCGTAATTATAAGGATAGAGGAAAATGAGTCTTAGTTTTTCAGGTGGAAAGCATATCTCAGGAAATAAGCATTTAACGCAGGATTTGGCTATTATGAGCATGGTGGCACCTGCTGAGGTGATTATTCCTATGAGCCAGCATACAGGAGCTGTATGTAAGGAGCTTGTCAAAAAGGGCGATAAGGTAAAAGTTGGGACAAAGATCGGTGCCAGCGATAAGCTGATTTCAAGTAATGTGCATTCGAGTGTTTCCGGAGAGGTAAAAGAGGTTGTTGATTATAATCATCCGGTTTTAGGCATTTCTAAGGCTGTAATTATAATATCTGACGGCAAAGACGAGCTTGATGCATCAGTTAAACCACGCAGAAGCATCGCTCCTTTAAGCAATGATGAACTGCTCAAGATCATAAAAGAAGCCGGAATCGTCGGGCTTGGCGGTGCTGCATTTCCGACACATGTTAAATTAACCCCGCCGAAAGAGATAGATACGCTTTTAATCAATGCCGCAGAATGTGAACCATATCTGACATGTGATTATAGAATTATGATAGAAAACCCTAATGAGGTCCTAAAGGGTATTCTTTTACTCCAGAAAATATTGCAAGTTAAGAATGTTGTTATTGGTATTGAGGATGATAAACTTGAGGCTATAAGTGTTTTGAGGAATAAAATAATAGCTAAAAGCTATTCAATAAAGGTTGAGCCGCTTAAAACTAAATATCCTCAGGGAGCGGAAAAGCAGTTGATCAAGGCTATCCTTGATCGGGAAGTGCCACCCGGAAAGCTTCCCTTTGAAGAAGGCGTTGTTGTGAGCAATGTTGGGACTGCTTTTGCTGTCTATGAAGCAGTCTATCTGGGAAAGCCTGTTTATGAACGGGTGGTAACAGTTACAGGTAAAAGCCTGAAAAGCCCGGCTAATTTGAGGGTAAGAATTGGGACGAAATTCTCAGACCTTATTGAATTTTGTCAGGGTACAAGTAGTCCGGTATCAAAAGTTATTATGGGCGGACCGATGATGGGATTAGCCCAGTTTAGTACGGATATCCCGGTTATCAAGGGAACATCAGGTGTATTAGTGCTAAGTGTTCAGGAAGTTTCTGATTATAAAGAGGGGCCTTGTATTCGCTGCGGAAGATGTGTTGATATCTGTCCTGTGGGTATGCTGCCTTTTGCTTTGAGCATGTGTGCAGAGGCTAAAATGTTTGATAAGGCCGCAGAATATAATCCGCGTGACTGTATAGAATGCGGTTTGTGTACCTATATCTGTCCTTCAAGAAGGCGGATTTTAGAGAGCATCAGGTTAATAAAGACGGTTATGAAATGACAACTAAAATTCCAGATATTTTAAAGGTTACCAGCTCCCCGCACTTGCGAACGAAGGAAACAACCGCAAAGATAATGTGGACTGTAAGCCTATGTCTGCTGCCTTCAGGTTTAGTAAGCGTGCGTGTGTTTGGTCTGCATGCTTTATGGGTGATGCTTGCGGCTATTGTAAGCGCTGTATTAACGGAATGGGCTTGTTGCTTTATCGCGAAAAAAGAACAAACCTTATCAGATGGTAGTGCTGTTTTGACCGGATTGTTGCTTGCCTATAATCTGCCTCCTGGTGCGCCTTTATGGATGGTATGTATTGGTTCATTTGTTGCGATTGTGTTTGGAAAAATTGTATTTGGGGGGCTTGGTTTTAATATTTTTAATCCGGCATTGATCGGAAGAGTATTTCTAATGGCAAGCTTTCCGGTATTGATGACTAAATGGCAGGTGCCCATTGGTATTGATGTAGTCAGTGCACCTACACCGCTTGCGGTGTTTAAGGACCAGTTTGCCGGCACTAATGTTTTTCCCAGCGCAGATATAATTAATTATTCAAAGCTTGATCTTTTCCTGGGTATCCGGGGCGGATGTATTGGAGAGGCCTGTATTTTGGCATTGCTTATTGCGGCGGCGTTCTTGATCTATAAGAAGTATATAAGCTGGCATACCCCTGTTGGTTTTGTCGGAACTGTTGCTTTGCTTACCTGGGCATTTGGCGGTAAAACCCTGTTTTCCGGAGAGATAATTGTGCCTGTTTTGTCAGGAGGACTGATCCTGGGTGCTTTTTTCATGGCAACTGATTATGTGACCGGTCCGATTACAAGAAAAGGCAAGCTGATATTCGGAATTGGCTGTGGCTTGATTACCACCGTAATACGCTTATGGGGTGGATATCCGGAGGGAGTTTCGTATTCTATTTTACTTATGAATACAGCAACTCCCTTGATAGATAGATTTGTTAAACCAAGAAGGTTTGGAGATAAACGATGAGGGGTATTATTCTTGCTGTGCTTAGTTTATCGGCTCTGAGCTTTGCCTTTGGTTTATTGCTTGCCTGGGTTTCAAAAAAATTCCAGGTAAAGGTTGATCCTAAAGTTGGCATGGTTCTCGATCTTCTGCCGGGTGTTAATTGCGGGGCCTGCGGTCTGGCTGGCTGCTCTAGCTTGGCGGAGGCCATGGTTGCAAGAAAAGCAGATATTAACAGCTGTACAATATGCAGCTCAGAGAATAAAGAAAAGATAGCGGGTATCCTGGGCTTGGCAGCGGATGTTGTCAAAGAGAATACTGCGCCGGTTGCTGTTGTGGCTTGCGGGGGAGGTACCCGGGCTAAAGATAAGTTTGAATATCTGGGTTTGCTGGATTGCCGTGTTGCGCATAAGAATATGGCGGGTCAAAAAGCCTGTGCTTATGCTTGCCTGGGTTTTGGTACATGTGTTGAGGCCTGTGCCTTTGGTGCTATTGTTATGAATGATGATGGAATCCCAGTAGTTAAACCTGAGCTCTGTGTTGGATGCGGCAAATGTGTTGAGGCCTGCCCCAGGAATATAATTTATATGCTTGATAGGAAAAAGAAAGTATATATAAAATGCCGCTCTCATGAAAAAGGGGCATTGGTTATGAAGAGTTGTAAGGTCGGCTGTATCGGCTGTATGAAATGCGTAAAGATATGTCCGGTAGAAGCAATAACAATAGAAAATAATTTAGCTGTGATTGATCATGAAAAATGTATTAATTGTTTGAAATGTGTTGAGGCCTGTCCAACAAAAGCTATTGCTGTTGTATGAAAAAACATAGCACTTCCGGTACACTGCGAAAAAAAGACCAGATTATAAAGAGAGTTCCCTTTAGGTCCGGTTTTTCCTTGATTTTAGACCATGATGAAATAATCCAGATTGAGAAAACCACGAAAAAACATATTTTTGGAATTGCTGTAGATATCGGAACTACATCTATAGTGATAAGCTTGTGTAATTTAGAAAGCCTTCAGGAACTTAGCAGAGCGACAAGAAAAAATGAGCAGGCCCAATTAGGCATGGATATTAATAGTAGATTAAAATTTGTCGCAGGCTCTGAGGAAAACTACAGGCTTCTAAATGAAAAGCTGATTGAAGCGATAAATGATGCGCTGGGGGAATGTATCCGAAAATCTGGGGTGAGCCCAAACAGAATATTTGCGGCAATGATCGTTGGCGCTCCATTGATGCATCATATACTATTTTTATTGCCTTTATCAAATCTGCTCAATATTAGCAAAAAGGAAGATTGCCTAAAAGTGCATGAGTTGAAAGCAGGAACCCTTGGCCTGAATATTAATAGAGCGGCAAATGTCAGATTTCTTCCTGCAGTTGATGCTCAAATAGGCAGTGATACACTGGCTACAATATTGAGCCTGGGGCTTGATAAAACAAATAAGAAGATTCTTTGTGTTGATCTGGGGATGGAAGCAAAGATCATCTTGGGCGCGAAAAAAGAAATTGTTGTTGGTAGTGTTAAGATTAGTTCTGTTTTTGAAGGACATCTGCTTAAGTGCGGCATGGTGCCTAGAGCAGGAGCAATTGAGTGGGTCAGAATTATTAAAGGAAAGATTCAAATTCTAAGTAAGGGGCATATCAGACCGCGTGGCATATCAGGCAGCGGGATTATTGATATTGTTAGCGAATTATTAAGAGAAAAGTTTATTGATATCCGCGGTCGAATGAAAAAAGGGACTTTTGTTATTTATGAAGATAAAAAAAACCGCATTGAATTAACCCAATTTGATCTGGATAAGATACTTAAAAGCAAGGCGGCTGTAGCTGTCGGCATAGAGATACTGCTTAGAAAAGAAAATACGGCTCATGCGCAAATCAGTAAGGTTTTTCTGAGTGGAAATCTGGGAGATTATTTGAGTGGTGATAATGCCCTTAGAATAGGCCTTGTTGGAGAGCAATTTAAAGATAAAATAAGCTTCATGAATAATGCTGCACTTGAAGGTGTAAAAATGGCTTTACTTAAGAAAGAGCAATTTAAGAAAATGCTTAAGCTCTCAAATGAAGTCAGGCATCTTTCTTTACAAAAGGATACGGAATTCAGAAAGTCCTATAAAAAGGCACTAAAATTTCCCGGATAGAGCATATGAAAAAAAAGCAGGTTATAGTAGCTATGAGCGGGGGAGTGGATTCTTCTTTAGCTGCTTACATATTAAAGGAAAAAGGATATGATGTTCAGGGCCTGACTATGCATTTATGTCCGGGGACGGATCATGTTCAAAGAGCCAAAAAAGTTGCGGATATCCTAAAGATCCCTCACCGTGTTATAGATATAAGAAAGCAGTTTAAAAAAATAGTAATAGATTATTTTTGTAAAGAATACCAAGCCGGACGCACCCCAAATCCCTGCCTGCGCTGCAATAGATTTATTAAGTTTGGACTGCTCATGGACAGCAGTTGTTCAGAGGGCGGGTATTTTGCCACAGGCCATTATGCACGAGTTGTATTTGACAAGATCAATAAGATGTATAAATTGCAAAGAGGCCGCGATCTTGAAAAAGAACAATCATATGTGCTGCATATGCTTAATCAAAAACAATTGGCGCAGATACTGTTTCCTTTAGGCAATATGACAAAAGATCAGATAAAAGTAAAAGCGCGGCAATTGAAGCTGCCTATAGATGAAGATGATGAGAGTCAGGATATTTGTTTTGTAAAAAATGAAAGCTATATTGATCTTATCCGTAGGGAAGTGAAAGATTTTAAATCAGAGCCGGGGAAGATTATCATGTCAAATGGTAAAATAATGGGAAAGCATAAGGGCCGGATCTTCTATACGGTTGGACAGAGAAAGGGGCTGGGGGTTGCATATAAAGAGCCGCTTTTTGTCTTAGGTTATAATCAAAGGAATAATTCTATTGTGGTTGGGGTTGAAAAAGAATTATATGCCACCACTTTTGAAATGAGTGATGTTTTTTTTACTCATTCCGCATATAATAAAAACAGTTTTAATGCAAATGTGAAGATTCGATATCATCATGATGCCTCCTCGGCTTTGGTCTTGGCTTTGCCCAAAGGTCGTTTTCTTGTAAAATTCATTGAAGCCCAAAAAGCGATTACTCCGGGGCAGGGCGCTGTGTTTTATAAAAGGAATACTGTTCTTGGTGGGGGTATTATAACAAAGGTCTGCAAATAGATTATTCTAATATTTTTTCTGCTCTTGGGGTTCTTCTTTTTCACCTTTTAATCTGATTACGTTTTTAGGTAGTGGCCTTATGTTTTTCCTTGGTTGCCAATGGAAAAGATCGTACTTTTTATTTTCAGGATCCCACTTTATCTTAAAATATCCGCCGTGGGGCAGGGCACATTCATAACCGTATTCAGTGCAGATGATCATGAATACTGCGATTGCGATTAATAAAATAACCACAAAAAATTTAAAAAAACTCATCATAGTGTTATCCTTTTGAAATCCTTTGTTTTTAAATCCCACAATGTATAAGTAGATGGCCTGCCATCCGAAGCTCAAGGTTAACATCCTTCTTCGCTAACCCTACTACGCTACCTACTTCGTCAAGACTACGAAGGTCAAGAAGGCTACGAAGGGCAATGGGCTATGGAGGATACCATCCTTTTCCTATAAAATTAAGTCTTTGAGCGAAGCAAATTGTAATAATTATATCGCTAATTTACATTTAAAAAATGGCCTGCCATCCGAAGCTCAAGTTTAACATCCTCCTTCGCTAACCCTACTACGCTACCTACTTCGTCAAGACTACGAA
>CAYTGV010000044.1:0-3337 GCA_964437495.1 uncultured Planctomycetia bacterium
TCCACTCCCGACTCAGGGTAATATTTAATCATAATTTGCGCGGCTCCTCTAAACCAAAACTCAGAATAAAAGCTCCTAATAACAATAACCCGGTTATTACAAAAAGTATCTCATAAAAACTGCTCTGGATTAACATTTCTCCTATTCTTAATGACACGTGGTTTCTTTGGTAAAAAATTTGTCGTTTTAAAGTTATAGAAGTGCAGTTTTTCTATTTTCACAGCTCTTTCTTTGACTTATCTTTCCACGACCTTAATGCTCTGTTTAAAAACATCTGGTTACATCTAAATAAACTTTTAGCATCACTTATTTTAGAAGTAGTAAATCCTTGCCCAACAAGCAGTTGCGACATAGATGCCTTATAAAGATCTTCTAAATAAACTATTCATCATCTAAAAAACCTAGGTTAAGAAGAACACTCCCATTTGGGATGCCTGTCTCTTCCAGCATTATTAAGAACTCCTGTTTTTTGGACATTCGTAAACAAGTTTCTCTTTTTTCACCAAGTTTTGGTTGCAATCCGGGCATTTATATGCTTTTTCCATTAAATCCTCCTGAAATAAAAAAAACTCCGCCTTATTTGGCGAAGGTTTTACTTTCCGCCACAAATATTGACGGACCAGATTTTACTGGTTTTAACGTCCGGGATTTATTCCTTCTCAACTCGGGACTTTAGAACTATATTTTTATTTTACTCCCAACCTTAAAATGTGTCAATAATTTAAAATCATTGACTTAGGTCTTTATTCCATAACGCTAATGTGAATTTGCCACCAGGGTTTCAGTTTTTTTTCTGCTCTCTGAACCACCTCTGCAAATTCTTCCTGCCATATTTTAGTTGTTTCTTCTTTTACTATCCCTTTTTGGGAAAAGTCTCCTTCATCGAAAGCTGCCATCCCCACTACCACAAAATAAGTGAGTGTAATGCCCATTGTTGATATTTTTTCTGTAACTTTTTTAATATGATTTTTAGCTGGTTTTAAATCTCAATACCTATTGCTCTCCACTCTTTAATCGCTTTTACTATTTCCTCTTTTTTATTACAAAATGCCCATTCTTTTATAGAAAATAATTCCGGCGCAACCCAAAAAGCAAATATCCCAAATTTTCTTAGCTTTTCCCCTTTTTCGTACCGTTTCTGGTTTCTTTCTCTAAACAATGCAATAGAATCTAAATCCTTAGCTGTTTTATTTTCTTTATCTGTATTATATGAATCCAGCGAATTCCGACAATTTAAGCATAGTGTCCAACTATCATCATGGGTTTTCCCACATGCGAAACATTTTTTCATTTCTCCCCCCAATTCTCCAAAATCCCGACCACATAACCATAAGTTTTCTTTGGATTATCTGTGTTTTTCTGGGCAATAATGTTGAAGGCTTTTTTTAGCATGCTTTTACCGTATTCCTTTTCCTTCTTTATAATGTCCTCAATAACCTGAGGATTGTATGCTTCAAATACAATTTTCGCGTACGCGCGGGCACGGTCAAATATTGGCCGAAGAATATATTGAAACAGCTAAAAATAATCCTGAATTTTTCACAAACAAAGGAGATTCTAATGAAAGTAGCCATTTATGCTAGATATTCGTCGGAAAATCAGAGCGCAACAAGTATTGATGATCAAATAAGGGTGTGCCGTAAGTATATACAGGACAATGACATGAGCGTGGAGGACAGGCATATCTATGTTGACGAGGCTATGTCCGGGTCGATTATTAATCGGCCGGGGCTTCAGGCACTGGAAAGAGCAGCTGAGAACAAGGAATTTGAGGCTTTAGCCGTTGATGACTTGTCTCGATTATCCCGAAGTAATCACCAAATGCTGACTTTGGTGATGAAATTTAACTATTTACAAGTCAAGCTGATCTCTGTTTCAGACGGGATTGTTGCGGATGATGACAATGCGAAGCTGGGTATTCATATAAGGGGCTTTATTAATGAGCTATATCTTGATGATCTCAAGAAAAAGACCATGAGAGGCCTAGAGGGGCAAAAAATACGCGGTTTTAGCACTGGTGAGAACGTGTATGGCTATTACACACAACCTGTTGGAGAACTTAGGCTTAACAAAAAAGGCAAGCCTAAATATGATGGAATGGCACATAAAATCCAGCCCGAAGAGGCTGAAGTGGTCAAGATGATCTTTAGGAGATTTATCGACAAAAAGAGCATCGGCAAAATTGTCAAAGAGCTTAATAATGATAAAATCCCTACTAAAAGAGGGCTTCCAGGAGGATGGAACATATCTACAGTGAGCCGAATTTTGAAGAATGAAAAATATACCGGCCTTTGGATCTGGCGAAAATGGAAGAATGTACGAGATCCTATGACCGGAAAGATAAAAAAAGTTGCTCGCGTAGAAAAAGAACAGCTTACCAGCTTTAAAGAAGATTTGGCCATTATTGATAAAAACCTTTGGGAACAAGCGCAAAAACGTTGGCAGGAAATTAATGGGACCTGGCCTGCTTGCAAACAATCAAAGACTTCCTCAACAAAACAAAAAAGCTATGTTCATGCTAATCCCACACATTTATTATCTGGCCTTTTAAAGTGCGATCAATGCAATGGCGCGATTGTTCTGATCAGCGGTAAAGGCAGCGGCTATTATGGATGCTATAATGCAAAGCGGAAATCCTGCACCAATACTCTGATGATTCCGCGCAAACGTATAGAATCCGCGATTATTTCTGAATTAAAAGACAACCTCCTAACTGTGGGAAATCTGCAATATGTATATAAGAATTTAGAGAAAATTATTTCCAAGAATCTTAATGGAACACCGAAAGAGATAAAGAAAAAGAAAGCTCAATACGAGAAAATCCTATCAGAAACGCAAAACTATTTTCATTATATTAAGATGGGTCAT
Source organism: uncultured Planctomycetia bacterium (assembly GCA_964437495.1). GTDB lineage: Bacteria > Omnitrophota > Gorgyraeia > B26-G9 > B26-G9 > JAGLQQ01. Next base: position 2,869 of record CAYTGV010000044.1, read on the forward strand.
TTTTCAAAGACAGTTTCCAAAGCATTAAAAAACGCAGAGACAAAAAGCGAAGAACTCAAGCAAGAAATAGATTCTTTGGCTTTTCAAAAAAATAATAGCTTTCAAGCTCCGCCAAAAGAATGGATTAATCATCGGCTGGAAAAATTAAATGAAACTTTGAATAAGAATACTGTTGCCTCAGCTCTGGCGCTTAAGGAACTTTTAGGAAGTATTCGGCTTGAGCCGATTGCGGATAAAGACGCGGATATTTACTCGCTTATCAATAACGGTGAGGGTGAATTTAAGCCTTATTATGTGGCGCATACAAAAATTCAAACCCTCGCGCTACTAGATGATAAGCACAAGGGTTCGAATTGGTATAACTGGCGGAGGAGGTAGGATTCGAACCCACGGTACCTTGCAGTACAACGGTTTTCAAGACCGCCGCTTTCGACCACTCAGCCACTCCTCCGCTTTCAATCTTTTTATT
>CAYTGV010000044.1:3437-6252 GCA_964437495.1 uncultured Planctomycetia bacterium
CCACTCAGCCACTCCTCCGCTTTCAATCTTTTTATTTATTGCGATGCTTCAACGGTTTTTCCCGCAGAAAAACTGCGGGATTAATTCAACTACAGGCTTTTCTTCTCTCCCTGCGGTCGCTCTAAAAACCTAAGTTTCATTATCAAGACCGCCGCTTTCGACCACTCAGCCACTCCTCCGCTTTCAATCTTTTTATTTATTGCGATGCTTCAACGGCATGTCCCGCCGTTTTTGGGCGGGATTTTTCCCGCTTTTTACCATTACTCTGCACCTGCTCTAACTTGCATAAGATATCACATCTTACTTGAAAAATCAAGGAGTGCCTTTCCCGTCCATTCAGCTTCTGGCTGATTTGTTTTCCTTGTAATTCCTCATTAAGAACCAATAACTTTTTTCTCCTCGTCCTTCGTCTTAGCCTCGCCGTTTTCTGGCGGACGATCATCCACCTATCCTCCATAGCTTTCCTGACCTTCGTAGCCCTGGCGAAATAGGTAGCGAAGGAGAATCATCCTTCGAACTTCGGTCTTTTTTCTCGCTATTTTATTTACCCTCTATCCTCCCGACTGATTTGCCCCTGAAGCAAGAGTCTGTTATAATATTTAATACTTAGGAGCACATATGGGCTACGATAAAGATAGTGAAAAGATTATTAATCCAGCAGAATTAAAGATTGCCAGCCAGTTTGCCGGAAATCTTTTCGGTATGCTCAAAGCCGTGCACCTTTATCCTAAGGGCCACCAAATGCTGCTGCAGGTTTTGGGGAAATTCTTTGATTACTTGAATTATATGCTTGGCGAACGGCAAATCGTGACAATACGCATCTTTGCAAGCAGGCTATATGTATTAGACATATGCCTGCCTCTCAACAAGCCTCCGGGAATAGATACCTTTATTGAAGACTTGCAAAAAAGATATATCCGCCAGATTACCTTCAACATTGGCGTTACGATAACAGATGTAACAGCTTTGATAGAAGTGCTTAATACCGATCCGAAAACTTTAGCTAAAGAAGGCGGCGCCAGCATTAAGCTTGCCCAGGCCGGTGCGCAATCAACCAAGCTTATAGAATATTATTACCGTCGGCATGCTACCATTGACCAGGAGCGTTTACTGGCGCTGTCTAACAGCGAAATCTTTCGTTTTTTTACAGACGATATGGTTGCTCTCGACTCTGCCCAGGCACATATTCTCTATGACCTATTAAAAGAGCCTGGTATTATCAGTGCCCTCATGAAAGTTGCCGCTCAGTTCATACTAAGGGATGAAAACTGCAAGCTTACGGAAAGCCAGCTAATCCTGAATCTTATCAATCGAATTAAAGTAAGCATGAGCAAGCATGCAATTTCAGAAAAAGAAGAACTACAAGTGATATTGCAAGATGTTGTTGCCTCCTTTGACGCTACAGATCTGATGAGCCTAATATTTGATAATCCAGACAATGAAATCCTTGCGTATACAAACGCCATTGAGACTTTATCAAAAACAGTCACTGCAGAAACTACTGCGCAGCTGATCACAGAAAAAATTCAAACTGCAGATAAAGACAATGTATCTATACTTGCGCATACAAAGAAGGTTCTCGGGCAGCTATTCATAGACCGTGAATCTTTTTTGAACTTTCTCCCTATTTTCAGGGAAAAACTTCAAAGCTGCCTTAGTCAAACTAAAGTCAAGGAAGTAGTTAATGAGATTTGCGCCGCATTCGCGCCCGGATTTTCATTCGAAGACGGAGAAGAAATGGCCTTAGGAACGATCTCGGACATGGAATTTAAAGATATCGTAGAAGGGCTAAATATTCTTAAAACTGTTCACCCTGACAAATTAAAACTTGAAAACAATATCCTGGAATTCAGTATGGATAATGCGCATTTAGGCGTTTTAAAATATTTGCTATGTACCGAAAGCGAATATAACTTTTTTGAAAATATTTTAAACAAACTGATATCACTCACTGAAAACATAATGAAGCAAGATTACTGGGAACAAACTAAGGATATCTTTAGCTTTTTACAGATAGAGTCATCGCCAGACAGCGCGCTGCTCCCTAAAAACAAACAGCTCATCATCAAAAGAGCATAAAAGATACCGAATGTCTTATTGGAAAAGCTCGCAATAAACATTTTATTTGAGGAAGACCTGGCTGCCGCAAAAAAACATTTCGAAGAATTCTTTCTGCTTCTTGGCGAAAAACTGATCGCAATACTTGTCAAACTTTATGCTCAACAAGAAAATCTGCCGCAGGAAAAAATGATCCAAAAGTTAATCTCTGAGCACCATACACTCAATGCGTTTAAACTAGACATTAACCTGCAACAAGAATTAACCCCTAATATAATACGTCTTATCGATCTGCTGCAGCTCATAAAAAGCGAGGACACGCTGCCATTATTAGGGGAGATAACTTTTCATGAAAACACGATTCTTGCGCAACGTGCCTTAAAGCTTATCGCAATCCGAGGCTCTGATATTGCCCTGTCTATACTGCTAAAAACCCTGAAGCCTCCGCAGCTGCAAATACAAATCGCAGCAATAGAATATCTGGGCAGTTATAGGTTCAAGCAGGTGCGAGAAGCCTTGGTACCTATTGCGCAGGGAACAACAAGTGTCGATCTTGACGAGTTAGCAAGCATTGATTTGCGCATGAGCGCACTCAAATCATTATTGCTACTTGACGAAGGAATAACTAAAACCCTTTTAGCAGAGCTTCTCACAAAAAAACGCTTGCTCTTTTTCCATCTCGAACCAAAAGCATTGCGCAACTTTGCGAAAGAGCAGCTGCGAAAGCTGGCAAAAAAATAGGCCATTCTTGTTTTAG
>CAYTGV010000044.1:6352-7758 GCA_964437495.1 uncultured Planctomycetia bacterium
AAACAAGAAAGAACCAAAAAACAGAGGTTATAAACTTATGGATCAAATAACATTAAAAAACCTAATTAAAGCATTTGCTAAAAATTTCTCTCTACTGCTAACAGTGAACATGCTTTACCCCCCCCCAGCATCCTAATGTTATCACGCAAATAAAGCAAGTACTAGCAGCCGCAGAAGTAGCTTTTAATGTTTTTGATAAAATATATCTTGATATCCGGGAGGGACAGTTTGTGTTTGAAGGAATCCCCCTTTATGAACTCAAACAAGTCGTCTTTAAAACAACACAACTGCTTGAATTAAAAGAAATCCGATGCATCCGCTTTGCTAAAAATTTTACACCAAACGAGCTTTCTGTTTGCGTGAAATTAATTACAGATAAATCACGCGCATTGCATGCGGATTCCATTCAAAAAGAGCTGAGCAAAAACAATATCTCAAGTATAAGTGTAGAAAAAAAACCCTCTTTAACCGCTGATGACGGCAAAGGAAATTTTCTGCCTGCTGATAAAATATACGGAAGCAGCGTTGAGGCAAATAAATTAATATTTAATACTCTGGTTAAAGAAAATACAATACCCATGGATATTGTAGACAAGGTTGCCGAAGACATTACCGATCTTATTGCCCGCGACAAATCCGCAAGCCTTGCCTTGTCATCATTAAGAGATTATGATGAATATACTTTTACCCACTCAACCAATGTTGCTATTTTATCGGTAACGCTGGCCTCAAATATCCTGAACAATGCCGAAATCTTAAAAGACCTTGCCCGAGCTGCCTTGCTGCATGATATTGGAAAAACCCGCATTCCTATGGAAATATTAAATAAGCTAGGAAAACTGACTACTGAAGAATGGGATCTAATGCGCCAGCACCCGCTACTGGGTGTGAAAATTTTAGAGCAACAGGAAGAAGTGAATGAACTAGCGGTTCTTGTCGCCTGTCAGCATCATATGAAATATGACCTGAGTGGATATCCTGCGATTGAAACATCCGGCGGCCTGCACCCGCTTTCCTTAATCGTCAATATTTGCGATGTCTATGACGCGATCACCAGCAAACGCTCCTACAAAAAACCTTTTCCTCCGGACAAAGCTTTATCAATAATGATGCGGCTGATCGGATGCGATTTTGAACCGCAGCTATTTAAAATTTTCACCCAAATGATCGGGGTCTATCCTCCGGGTACTCTTGTACGCCTCAATACGCAGGAACTTGCCATAACAAGAAAGGTCCATCCGCAGGCATTATTACTGCCTGAGGTAAAAATCATCTCCAAACCATCTGGCTCGCTATTGGAAAATCCGATCATAATGAATCTCTCTGATGAACAACAGAACAATGAAAAACGTTCTATTAAAACCCTTATGGACCCCAGCGAAGCAAAAATCGATATTATTTCTTAT
>CAYTGV010000045.1:0-7745 GCA_964437495.1 uncultured Planctomycetia bacterium
AAAATTGGAGGCAGAATTATGTTAACATATTCTTTTAAACGAATATTAATCTCTCGAGACAGGTTAGGAAAGCAAATAAAATTTGCTCCTAGGATACCTAAGAGAACTGATATGGAAGTACCATTAATCTTCCACATAAAAGTTAATGGATATATTGAAAATATTATGATCAATGATCTGGTTAGATTGGTTTTAAAATCTAATACAGGTTTCCCCAATGCATTAAAAATCGGCCCGCTTGTTCCGGCAAAAGCTCTAAGCAATCCGGCCACAGCTAAAATTCTCAGCGGCATTACCATCGGCATCCACTTATTGCCCAGAAAAATCTCAATGAATTGACCAGAAAAAATCACTATTCCCGCCCCAAATGGTATCACTAATAAACTGATCAAGGTTAATGCCTTTAAATACGCTTCTTTTAATTTTACCGGGTTGTCCTGGATCTTTGAATATGCCGGGAACAATACCCTGTTTATGGTTCCTGTAAGTTCTGATGAGGGCATATTGCCAAGACGAAAAGCCAGCTGATAAAAACCAAGCATAGTGACACCTAAAACTTTCCCCAAAAAAGCATCATCGCCATGAGTAGCCAGAAAAACAACAATACTGGATCCTAATACCCATTTTCCAAAGACAAAAAGTTTTTTTGCCATATTTAAATTAAAATTAAGTTTTGGATAAAAAGGATGGATTAGATATCCTACTATTAATCTAGTGAACTCTCCGGCCAATACTCCAAAAACCAGTGCCCAGACATTTCTCATTACCAAAGCTAATACAACGGAAACTATAAAGTCTACTGTCAATCCGCTGAATCTGTACAAAAACTCTTTTTTAAATTGCAATTCTTTTTGAAAGTAAACAATAGCAATATTATTTACAGCCTGCAGAAGAATAGATATTCCGGCAACACGAATAATAATTACTGCGGAAGGAATTCTAAAGAAATCTGCTATAAAAGGAGCAGCAATAAACAGCAAGAAGTATAAAACAACTCCTCTGAACAAAGTAACAGTCCAGGCAGCATTTAAATATGGCTTTATATCTTCCTTTTTTTGTATTAAAGCAGCCTGAAAACCTGTATCTGAAAATGTTACCAGAGTAGCGATAGTTAACATCGCAACACCCATTAATCCAAAATCTTTAGGAGCCAACACTCTAGCGAGAATTATCAGCTTTACAACCTGCATTAATATCTGCACAATTTTCAACAAAAAAGCCCATATTCCACCTCTAACTACCAATCTGGAAAGATTTTTTTCTTGCATTTTTTTAATTATCTTTTTTTAAGTTTTCCTATTTTTTTAAATAGCGCTGCTGGCTAGCAGACACATACCATTTTATAAAATTATAGCTTATCCCTGCCGGAGCAACTTCAATGCCTTTAATTCTGCTGCTTAAGATAGGCAGGCTATCCGGATTATACAAAAATAAATACGGCTGATCCTGGTCTATAAGTTCATGAATGCGATGATAAATCTCTTTTCTTTTTTTCCGGTCAAATTCTCTACGCCCCTCTAAAAGAAGACTGTCAACTTCTTCATTAGCATACCCGACAAAATTAAACTCACCTGGTTTCGTCTTGCTGGAATGCCAGATATCATACATATCAGGATCAAGAGATAAAGACCATCCCATAAGTATCGCGTCAAAATTTCTTTTATTAACAAACTCATTTATAAAGGCACTCCACTCAACTACCTTGATCTTCACCTTCATGCCTATTTTTAAAAGACGCCTTTGAATGATCTCAGCGGCATGTTTTCTTTCTTCATTGCCCTGATTCGTAATTATTGTAAATTCAAATATTTCCCCGTTCTTTTCCAAGATACCGTCTTTGTTGGGTACCCATCCAGCCTGTTTCATCAGTTCCAGGGATTTTTCCGGCAAATAAACAGCGGGCGCTACATTCTTGTTATAAGCCCAGGAGCGCAGAGCAAACGGACCTGTACATTCAGTCCCTAATCCAAGCAAAATACCGTCTATCAGCTCTTTTCTGTTTACAGCATGATTTATCGCGCGCCTTACACGCACATCGCTAAATTTTTCATTTAACAGATTGTATCCCATATATGTATAGCTAAAGCCTTGATAGCGAAATTTCTGATATTCACGCTTAAAAAAAGGTGTATCTGTTTGACGCGCATACTGCAGTGAGGTAAGACCCATAGAATCTATGCCGCGGCCTTGCAGCTCCAAAAACATCGTCGCCGGATCAGGTATAATCCTAAAAACATATTTGTCTATATAAGGCCGGCCTTCAAAATAATCGTCATTGGCAATAAGAGCAATAAATTCCTGTGTTTTCCACTTTTTGAACTTATAAGGACCGGTTCCTATCGGTTTGCGTCCAAAATCAGTATTGTTCAAATCCTCGTTTTCAAGAATATGCTTTGGCATTATATTCATGCCCCAGCTGGACAGTCCAGGAGAAAATGCCTCTTTATAAGTAATCTTGATCTTATAGGGATTTATGATTTCCAAGCTCTGAACTTTTTCAAAATCTCCGCTATAAGGAGTCCTTACCTGCGGATTGATCAAAGATTTATAGGTAAATTCTACATCATCAGCAGTAAATGAAGCGCCGTCATGCCATCTCACATTTTTCCTTAAATTAAATATGATCTCAAGGCCGTCTTTATTCACCTGCCAGCTCTCGGCCAGATCCCCCGTGAGCATTAGATCTTTATCGTATTTAACAAGACCATTAAAAACCATTGAGCATATTTGTCCGGAAGCGCTATCTGAGGCAAGAATAGGCACAAGCGTTCGCGCATCGCCAATGCCTGCCTCTATAACTGTATCTCCATAGGCCGGAATATTGTTATCTATGTTTTTTTGCGAATTTTGCTCAAGAGTTTTGGTGCAAGAACTTAAGCTTAAAACTAATAAAAAAAATACCGCAAAAAGCGGTATTTTATTTTTCATACATATCCTCCATTAAATATATGATAATTTGTCCAATCTTGTAGTATATTATTGTAGAATTAATGCCTGATTATTTTTCCGCAGGCTGCGCCGGTGTTTCTTCTGTTTCTTCAGCTGCTTGTTTATCACCCATCATTTCCTGCATTTTCTCAACTGTCTGCTCTTTCAAAAGTTCCTGCTGGACAACCGAGCCGCCGCTTCTTTTGGAAATAAGCGCAAGACTTAAACAAGTGACCATAAAAATTATAGCTGAAGCAGTTGTTGCTTTAGTCAAAAAGTTCCCGGTTCTTGAGCCGAAAATCGTTGTCTGGCTTGATCCGCCGCCAAATACATCCGAAAGACCTTCTCCTTTACCGCTTTGGATTAAGATTATAAAGATTAAGAATAATGAAACAATAACATGAATAACCAGTAAGAATGCGTACATTTTTTCCTCCTTAAGTAAGTACGTGATTCATGGAACATCGTGCTCATAAATCACTGTGCGCCCGCCACATTTCATGTGGCGAGGTCGCGCCACTGTTCTTCAGTGGCGGAAATTAAATTCCGCCTGTCCCGCTTTTTTATCGGCGGGGTCGTTTCCCGGAGAAATCAAAAAATTTAATATCAATTAAATTTCTTTATTGCCTGCGCTTTAACTTTATCGTATATATTTTTAAAAGGCAAAGACTTTTTTTGGGCAATTTTTTTGCAATCATCATATTCCGGGGATACATTCACGATTTTACCACCCAGATAGGCAATTTTCACTCTCACAATTATGCCATAATTAGTCTTAAGATTCAAGATTTTTCTAATTAATTTCCGACGAGCCACCCTTTGCAGTCGCAGTCCGATAGTGCTTGTTTCCTGGAATATTATATCTGTAATTTCCGGGATATCCCTATCTTGCGCCTGCACATTGAGTAACATCCCTGAGCGCATCTTCTTCATCATCACCGGATGGGTATAGACATCCAGGGCTCCGGCCTTAAACAACCGCTCATAAAGCAGTTCAAAGTTAAGCGGCAGTGTATCATCTATATTTGTCTCAATAATCGTAATGCTATCATAATCAAACAAGCCATCATCTTCTGCTATCATAATACGCAATAGATTAGAGGAATTAGGCCGCACATTTGTACCTGCCCCATATCCTGTCTTCAATACCCTCATATTAATAAACGGATTGATCTCCTGTGTAAGTGTTGCTATAATAGCCGCACCAGTTGGGGTTATAACCTCATGCGTAATTTTAGTGTCTATATTAATAGTGCGTTTTTTAATCAGTTCCATTGCTGCCGGTGCAGGCAGCGGAAATATTTCGCCATGCGAACTGACCGTACCTGTTCCTATGGTAAGTCTTGATGAATAGACCTTTTCTATCCCTAGTATCTTTAAAGCCAAAACACATCCGACTATATCAATTATTGTATCCAGCTCTCCTAACTGATGAAAATGCACTTTATTAATAGGCTGCTTATGCACAGCTGCCTCAGCTCGGGCTAAGTTTATAAAGACCTCAATTGATAGTTTTTTAGACTGAGGATCAAGTTTGCTCTTATTAATTATATCAATAGCGCTTTTAAAATCTGCAATTCTAAAATTATTTTTTGAGTCAATCTGGACTTTAATACCCTGAATATGCCCTCTTTTTACTCTAGAGGCTTTTATCTGGAATTTTGGGATCTTAAGCTTTGCGAGCTCACTCTTAAACTCAGATAATTTCAGTCCAGCGTCAATAAAAGCGCCCAGAACCATATCACCGCTAATACCTGAAAAACAATCAAAATATGCAATTCTCATAATTAAAATCCTATTTCCACAGATCAACACAGATTAAAATAAACAGATTAGCACAGAATTTTATCCATCTGCGATTATCTGCGTTTTATATTTCTATCTGTGATTTTCTGTGTTCTATTTATTTATTAATCCAGCCATATATCCACCGCCAAAGCCATTATCTATGTTAACTACGCTTACTCCCGGAGAACAGCTGTTAAGCATAGTCAAAAGCGGTGCGATCCCGGAAAAACTTGCCCCATATCCAACGCTTGTCGGCACTCCGATTACCGGCCTATCTATCATACCGCTAATAACGCTTCCCAGCGCTCCTTCCATACCGGCAACAACAACAATAACACTTGCCTTACGGATCATATCCACTTCATCAAGCAACCGATTGATTCCGGCTACTCCTACATCGTATAGACGCTCTACATTGTTGCCCATAAGCTCTGCAGTCACTGCTGCTTCTTCCGCCACAGGGATATCACTGGTACCAGCGCTTATCACAAGGATCTTTCCTTTTGAATTTATCTTTTTCTTTGTTTTATTAAAATATATCAGATTAGCCAGCGCATTGAACTTTAATCCAGAAATAGATTTCTTAAGGTCAGTAAATATCTTCCGGCTTGCTCTTGTCAGAAGCAAAGTATCATTATACAGGAGAATACATTTAGCAATATTTTTTATCTGAGAAACACTTTTACCTGGACAGTAAATAACTTCAGGAAAACCGCGGCGCCTTTCTCTAGAAATATCTACTCTGGCAGTACAAAGCTTATGACTGCTAAGACTAATATGCTTAGTTTTGTTCTTCGGGAATGCTTTCTTATTTTTTTTTAAACCCATTTTACATTCGATATGCCTTCAACTTCTAACAAGGACTTCGTAATCTCATTGCTCACTTTTTGATCAAATATCTCTAAATGCAAAATCATCTTAAATGCATTTTCCCCGACAGATGGTTTTAATTCAACATTTTTGATCACGGCCTGAAAACCAGAAATAATCCCTGTCACCTGGCAGAATCTATCCATACCACCTGAGATCTCTATTTTTAGTGTGCTGTCAAATTTCTTTCTAATTTTTCTCTCAAAACGTGATAAAGCCACTAAGACCACAAATATAATTCCCGTGGCCATCAAAGCTGCCGGATAAAAACCGCATCCCACAGCCAGTCCAATGCCGGCAACCGCCCAGAGACCCGCAGCTGTAGTTAAACCACGAACAGAAGACCCATAGCGGATAATCGTACCTGCTCCCAGAAAACCAATGCCGCTTACTACCTGGGCAGCTATTCTCGTCGGGTCCACATCAGCACTTCCTGCATAAATTGCATGCAAATACATGGAAAGGATCATCATTAGACACGATCCCACACCCACAAGTATAGTTGTTCGTAGTCCCGCAGCCCGGCCGTGAACTTCGCGTTCATAACCTATCAAGCCGCTTAAAACAGCAGCCAGTACCAAGCGATATGTAATCTCACAAACATCTATCATTAGAAAATTTTTCCTTAAAAAAAGATTGCTTAAACAAAAAGAGTCTGATTTCGTTCAGAACCTATAGAAACTATTTCCACCTTTGCTCCTACCAATTGAGCCAATCGCTTAAGATATTTGCGGGCATTAACCGGTAGACCTGAGAATTTCTTAGTTTTTGTTGTATCCTGAAGCCATCCCGGCCATTCTTCATAAACAGGCTTTGCTTTCCAGAGTGTTTCAATATCTGAAGGAAAATTCTCATAAAGCTTACCTTTATACTTATAGCCAGTGCAGATTTTCAGATTGGGCATCTGATCCAAAACATCCAGCTTTGTCACCACGATAGCATCAAGCCCATTAACAGCAACTGCGTGTTTGACAACTAATGCGTCAAACCAGCCGCAACGTCTAGGCCTGCCTGTTGTTGCCCCGAATTCTTTGCCGATTGTGCGAATTTTTTTCATCAATACAGAAGAGAACTCCGTTGGAAAAGGACCTTCTCCGACCCTTGTAGTATAGGCCTTTACAATACCTATAGCCTTATCGATTTTAGTCGGCCCCACACCGCTTCCCACACACGCACCTCCAGCAGTAGAATTACTGGATGTTACAAAAGGATATGTTCCATGATCAACATCAAGCAAAGTCCCTTGAGCTCCTTCAAAAAGTATCTTTTTCTTTTTTCTTATAGCCTCATTAAGAAGCACCGAGCAGTCACAGATATAAGGCCTGATAATATCCGCGAAATCAAGATATTCTTGATATATTTTATCAAACGGATATTTTTTGTGTTTATAAACTTTTGAAAAAATCGCGTTCTTTTCTTCAATACTACATTTTAATTTAGCTTCAAATAAAGGTTTGTTTAAAAGATCGCCTATTCTTATCCCGCCGCGGGAAAATTTATCTGTATAACACGGACCTATACCCTTGCCAGTAGTACCGATTTTTATTTTACTAAATTTTTCTTCTCTTAATTTATCAAGAATTTTATGGTAGGGAAATATCACATGAGCCCTATCGCTTATCTTAAGGCTATTAGTAACATCGATATTACGCTCCTTAAGATATGCTATTTCACTCATCAACGCTTGCGGATCAATCACAACTCCGTTGCCGATAACACAAATCTTATTTTTATGCAGTATCCCCGACGGTATCAAATGCAGAATAACCTGCTCTGTCCCAACTACAACAGTATGGCCTGCATTGTTGCCTCCCTGATAACGCACCACATAGTCAGCGTCCTTAGAAAGGATATCAATTATTTTACCTTTGCCTTCATCTCCCCACTGCGCACCAATGATTACTTTATTTGACATTCTCCTACTTTCTCTGTTGTTCTAACAATTCCATTCTCTGTTTAGCCTTTTCTGTCCAAGGATCATTCTCAGCGCCTAACTGTACCCTCTGCTTCCAATGATAATAAGCCTTGTTATTATCCCCAGACTTTTCATATAAAAGAGCTAAATTAGAATGCGCTCTAATATAATGGGGATTTATTTTAAGAGCAGCAAGATATTCCATCTTTGCTTTATCATCAAGTCCCTTTTGTTCATACAATAT
>CAYTGV010000046.1:0-6383 GCA_964437495.1 uncultured Planctomycetia bacterium
TTCGTCTTTGAGATTTGTGCTCTTTACTGTCTCTACTCGGGTCTTTAGAAAAGAGTCTGCATAGGAATTTTCAATTGCACCTTGGCAGAGTACTAATATTAGGGAAAGGATATTTATATATGGTATAAAGCTTCGCCTGAAATATTTATTTAAAGAGAGCATTAATTCCTCCAAAAACCCTTGAGCTTGACTAGTTAAAATGTAGACTTAGCTGCATCTTTTACTGCTGCATTCCCGTTGTCTTCCCTGATTTTACCCTCATTTAGACAGAAAGCGGGTGAGCGAAGACGGTTTCTATCCATCTTCCCCCACCCGCCCAACCTATTTGTTACTGATTAAATTGTAAACTACTTTTATAACTGTTTCTAACAAAATGGGCATTAAGCCCAGTATATTATGCCTTTGTACGAAGTTCAATTACCTGAAGATACTTATCAAACATCTGAGTATAAGCAGCTTCATCAGCAACGGTAAGATCAGGAGTTTTCAATGTTCCTGCCTGAATCTCAGCCAAAATTGCCTGCTCAGCACCGTTGATCTTTTCTCCGCGAGGAGCAAGGACCTGAGCTAAGAGCTTTAGGCCATTTGTTTTTTGTACGTTTTGAACATGAACATAATCAATACCAGTAACTCCGATTATATCCTCATTAGAAAATGCAACCGTTGTACTTCCTGAAATAAAAGTACCATCAGTAAGAAGCTGACGCTCTGTTCCAGTATGAATTGCTATGATCTCTTCTTTAAAAAGATTTGGATAGGTTGCTTTTAAATCAGCTTTCATCGCTACTATATCAGCATCATTTGTTCCTATTATATTCAATGATCCCGGTAAAAGCTTGCTGCCTGACTTTGAAGCAATTTCTTCTAAGCGCTGGAATATCTTGATTCCAGGGAAAGTACCAACCCAATTAGCCTTACCATTTTTAACGATTTTCTGAACCAAAGTACTCTGATAAAAACCGATTTTCTCGTCATTTTCTAATTTAGCGATATCAGCATCAAGCGCTGCATTATCTACTTCTTTTGTTGCTTCATTGTTAATTTCTACAGTAAGCTTATTTGCATCTTTGCTAAAACCTTCAAGTACATTTGTTAATATAGTTACAACCTGAGCTGTTTCAACAGCTGCAAGCTGTGATGAATTTTTTTTAAGTGCTTCTGCTTCCTTAGTTGCTGCATCGCCTCCTGCTCTAATTGCATCAGCATTAAGATTAGCAACCATATCATCCGCTGCTGACTTTACTTTTGCAGCCGCAATGTCAATAATGTTTCTCGCTGTTTTCTTAGTTTCAGCCATAACCTCAGCTCCTGAAACCTTTGCCTGAACAGCATTATCACTTAAAGCTGCTTTATGACCTGCCATACCGTTTTCAACACGAAAAGCATGGCCTAACATATCAGCCCCAACTTTTTCATCAGCATCAAGCCATTCTTTTGCAATTGTTGCTTGTCCGCTGGCTACTCCAATACCCTTATGCGCTTCAATAACAAAACGCTCAGCATCATCAACCTGAGCTTCGCCAATAAGTAAATTCCCGTTTGCTAATTTAGCGCGGGCATCTGCGATTGCTGCTCTTTCTGATGTTTCTTCTTCAGATGTAAGAGAAGCTTTATTTACATTTGCTTCCCAGATATTGATCCAGTTTGCAACTACTACACTCTGAGCTGCTGTTAAAGCGCGGCCTGTTGCATGCATGTTTTCAGCTCTATCATTAAGGGCTTCATCACTTACATCATTTCCTATAGTTGCTGTAAGCTTTTCCAAATTCTGCACTAAAATTTCACGCTCTGCATGAGAGAATTCAAGCTTATTGTCTGTATTAAGACGTCCAACAAGCTTATTATTTACCATTATTTCCTTATCTACAATGGTTATCCCAGCTATTGCAAGTGCCTCTTCTCTTTTCGCAATTCCACCAGTATTATCATCCCATAATCTTTTAATTTCAGCAATTGCCTTTTTATTATTAGCATATTTGCCCTCAGTTAATAAATTAAGCATAGTCTCCAGATTAGCACGCATCTCAGCAGCGGCCTTTTTCTCTGCTTCACTACTAGAAGCAGGGATGGTGCCATCTAAGAAGGACTGCAATGCCATATTATCCACTGGGCTAAAACTAGCCATTGTCGCGGCACCACAAATATTAGAAATACCAAAAAAACATACCAACAATAATGCTAACACCTTCTTATACATAACGCCTCCTTTAATTGTTGACCAACAAAAATTTAATTTTTCTTTCACTCTTTCCTCCCATTTTTTACTTTTTAAACATAAAATTAATTTAATATTTTAAAAACCTTCGCAAAAGCAAACAAACAAAGATGTAAAAGTATACCATATGTTTTTATGTTTGACAAGGCCAATGGGGTCTTTTTTTTTATCATATAACTCTTTTATATTAAATAACTTACGCATTTTATTTTAAACTTTTTTTGACCATTTAAAACATATTTTCCATTTAAGGCTAATTTGGGCTATTTACAAAAACAGCTGAATTGATCTCTCCCATCAATCCTTCAAGCGCTGATTTCTTGCCTGTGAGCCTGTCAAAATACGGCCCAGGTATATTTTGTGTGATTCTGGGAGTAATTACTATATGAGAAATACCCCTGTCTCGCATTAGTTTCGTCATCTCACGTGTATGGAATCCGCCTGTTACTATAGCAATAGTATTTTGCTTATGCTCCTTTAATATCCTTAGGCTGTTGCTAAGCATAGCCTCATCACGCAAACCTGCAACCTGATAAAAATCAACCCAGGCCGGTATATATACATCAAGGTATGATATATCAGCCGGCAGATTAACCTTAATAGCAAATTTATTTGCCTGCTCCTCTATAAATTTTAAATATGCATCTGTCTTAAGCTCCTCACTGTACTTATTATAAAAAGCCAAGTCCTTATTGACCATTTTTATCTCAACAAGCCTTTCCATCACTCTAAGACCTCTTAGAAGTAGATCAAGCTTTTTCTGCGCTTCATTTTTATAGATCTTCTCCCTTATATCCGCATCGGCTTCCTCTATTTCATTGAATAATTCAAAGCTTTTAATTTCGTCATAATTCTTCGCATAATTTATATACTTATCAAGACTTTCATATTTTTTAAAATCAATTTTACTGGAAAGCGCCAGTTCCTTGACAAAGCTCAAGTACTTCGATGCACTTATCTGCTCATTTTTATAAGCAAGCCCTTTATCCAAAAGCTTTCTAATATCATCTTCAGATAGAAGATTAGTCAGCTCAGTTAAAAGCTTAGTGCGTTCATCTTCAGCCAGAATAAAATCAAGCGTTTCCTCTATTTTTATCGCACTGACCAATTTTGCAAAATTAGGATATTTCTTATCACTAATACCCTTTTTATCCATATTATCTTTCAGATATTCAACATATTTATTAAGAGATGTAAGCCGCAGGTCATACGATATTCTTTGTGTATCGACATCTCTGATGTCTTGAGTATAAAGTTCGGTTTTCAGCTGTGCCAATGCAATATTGAGCCTGCGAAAAAAACTTAGAGCTTCATTTTTAAACGGCAGTGAATCCTGAAATGACTTTAAATTTTGCTTATAAAGCGGTATATCCTCAATTCCAAAAAGCCTGAGCGGATATTCCATTCCTTTATTAATAACAAGGTTCTCCGGCCCGCTCAGATGACCTTCGCGCATAAACATATCCGCTGCCTGGCCTCTGATATCATCTTCCGGAAAGCTGGCGAAATAATCAGTTTCAATTACCCCTCCGGCGCCTTCAATACCCGCAACTTTCAAGCCATAATCAACAACCAGCAAATCAAGGATATTCATTATATTATTCTGGGCTTCATAATTAAAATGCGCATCCTGAATATAAACAATAACCTTATCCGTGTTTCCTTTATATAGTTCCTTTATCCGACCCAATGAACCAGGAACAACAAATTCAAAGATATCCTTTGGCTGGCTCTCCTCTTCTTGAGCATATAATAAAAAATCTCCCACAGAAAACATGAGAGAAAATATTACCATCACAAATAATCCCTTAATAACTACACCCTTCCCCCTATTTACAAATCCCCCTTTATTCATCTAAATCTCCCCCTTTAACTTTTTATTGATTATCAGTACAATATATTATACCTGAGTTAGTAAAATTTATAAAGTATACCATACAAAACGATTACTGTCAAACCCACAAACAACCATACGGCAACCTGAGGGTTGGCGTATGACTTAGTTTCACAAGTCTTTTAAAATCAAATACTTATGATGACAAAGATTATCAATGCTAGTAATAATATTGATTTAATGATTGCCCCGAAAAGAAATTAATTTCCCCTATTATAAAATAAGCATGCAGGGTAAATCACACCCTGCATGCCTCTTATTATTCATTATGCCCAGGTTTCAGCAGCTATGAACAATTCAACATCCTTCTTAAGATTGATAGTTTTAGCCATAGTTGTTGACTCAAATGTTTCTCCCAATAAGCTCTCTACCTTATCCTGAGTCATATCAATATTTATAGTCGCCAGTATCGCACCCGCCAAGGCCTTTCTGTCACCAGTTGTCATTTCACTGTCGCCTACGATCATCACCTTTAACGCCTCAACAATAAAAGCATCGCCATTTCTTATCTGATTGGATCCTATATCTTCACTAAATAGCGAGAAGGTTACCTTATCCTCATTGCCTTCCATTTTCTGGAATGTAGTCAGTTGTCCGGCTTTGCCCTCTGGCGCAATAAAATGTACTCTAGCATTGCCCTTCCCGGCGATATTTTCTGCAACTGCCATTACCGCACTATTAGTTACAGGCAATGGATTGTCTGAATTCTGCACAGCTGCTGCTGCATTTGAATCAACCACAATAAGATCATTCGGTGAATAGCCCATCTGTATTAAAAGGCTGTTTAGATCCATGTTAACCTGTTCTCCTGATTCATTTTTCACGCTAAGTTTATCGTTTCCTGTGATCATCAATTTGTTTGTTGTTCCCTTAGTTACCTGACTTATGCAGTCCTGGCTGATCAGTCCGCTAATCCTTGCTTTTATACCGTCTTCTGTCATAGTTTCTCCTACAACCGTAGCTAAAAATGTTCCATCAATCGCTACAAACTTAACCTGAGAATGCATTTCTTTAAGCTTGTCGCTAAATGCGGTTTTCTCTACTTTTTGGGTAGCTACAGACACACTAGGTGAAATAGCCTCTGAATATACACCCAGCAGAGCTGCTCCTTCAGGGCTAAGCAAGCCCACACCTTCATTTTCCATAGAACTGCGAACATTTGCTATCTCAAGCTTACTCTTGCTATCAAAATTATCAAAGGTTATGGTAATATTCGCGGAATTATCCTCTGTCCTTAAAACAGTTATCTTAATCTTGCTTCCTTCAAGTACCTGGCCTTTACGGCTCGCGCCGATTTTCACTTTTACATCCCCTGTAAAACCAGCATCCTTTATTGCTGAGTCTATTTCCTGCGGCATATTATCTGCGCTAAGCAAAAAGCCTTCATGCACGCCAACATTCAGCTGCTTAGCTAAATTCTGTTTAACATTTGCTACCACAGCTGGGGTCAGGGATTTTGAGAGAAGCTGTCCCTGGAATCCATCTGCAGTTGCACTTAACTGGGCTGTGTTTATCTGCGCAGGCTGTGTTGACTGAGCCGTAACAGTAACTGATGCTGATGTAATACTGCTATTTATTATTTCCTTTAATTCAAGCTTCGTCTGCTTTACTTCAGGCCTTGTACTTAAAACCGATACAAGGTTTTCCGTTGCCAAAGTTTTTGCTTTAGAATCCGGGGCGCTCATAATTTGAGCAACACCTGTTTGGATCAGCGGCATCATATCAGATTTTTGTACGCCTCCGATGCCTATATCCTCAGATATCATGTCTGTTGCCATTATTGTAACCGGGTTTGCCGCCATAGCTGCTGTGTTGATTGACAGGTCAACATCATTGCTTAAAATATTTGTATCTAAAGAATTGAAATCACTGCCAAGGCTGTTAGCAAGCTCTTGCGTAGCCGCTGCTTTTGAACTTGGGGCTGCAAGCATAATATTAGCTACTCCGGTCTGCAAGACAGGCATTACTTTCGTCATCTGAGATTCAGAAACACCTAATTTATTTGCCAATTTTTCTGCAGCATCAACAGTAACCGGATTTAAAGCCAGATTTGCGCTATTGATCTTAGTATCAATAACACTTATCAGATCAGATTGCGCAACTCTATCATCTGTCATGCTTTCGATCTGCTTGACAATTTCACCGGCAACTCCTTCCTTGTCTTTAGTATTCCCTGCAGCCATAAATGCAGCAACTCCTGTCTGAATTATAGGCATAACATCTGCATCAAGTCCGAGCTCCTTTACTACTTGATCAGAAACCTGTAAGGTTATA
>CAYTGV010000046.1:6483-7610 GCA_964437495.1 uncultured Planctomycetia bacterium
TGAACTTGTCGCTAAAGTCGCTGTACTAACCTCTGTATCAATAATACTTCCTAAAGTTTTTTCATTTACATTTATCTCTTTTGCCAGTACCAGCTGGGTAACTGCTTCTTTCTTTGTGCCGGCAGGAGCCATCATAACCCTGGCAATGCCTGTCTGCAGCTGTGACATCTTTCCTGTATCAGCAGTATCAATCCCTGTCTTTGCAGCTACCTGTTTAGCAGACTGTACAACAACAGGATTCATGGATAGGCTGGCAACCATTACTTCTGCGTCAATACTCGTGCCTAAGATATCTAAATCTACACTACTATCACTAATTGCATTTATCGCACTTGCCAGCTCGTTAACTACCGCCTGTTTTGTATCAACTGGAGCACTCATCACTCTGGCAATACCTGTCTGTAATACTGAAACTACCTCAACATTTTTCTCATCAATACCAACAGAGACCGCAACCTGCTTAGCTGCTAGAGAAACAACAGGATTTGAAGCCAGGCTGGCAACATTAATCTCTGCATCAATAGTCGTTCCTAACTTCTCAGCATTTACGCTGCTGCCACTGATTACACTTATTTCATTTGCCAAATTCTGCACTGCTTCTGGTTTAGTTGCAGCTTCAGAGCTTATAACATTGGCAATACCGGATTGTAAAGTAGCCATAACTTGAGCATCAGAGCTATCCACGCCTATAACAATGGCAATCTGTTTTGCCGCCTGAACCACTACTGGGTTTGAAGCCAGATTAGTATCAGCAACAACTATATCAGAAATAAAAGCCTCAATATCCTGATCACTCAAACCCGCATCCTGAAGTTTCACTATCAGAGAATCAAGCACCTCAGTTTTATTCTCAGAACCGCTCTTAAGTATACTTGATGCTTTATTTAAGGCTACAATAACATCTGCTTTAGCATCATCACTCGTGGCGCTAAAAAGCATTCCGGCAATCGTTGTTTCTTCACTTGCCTGCACAAGGTTTATAGCTACAGGCGTACCTGCATCAATAGTAAGTCCACCGGCTAATGTCTTTTTCACATTAGTGCTATCAACAAAGGCTATTTTAGTACCCTCGGCCGCTCCTTTATTATAGACAAGAACTTTATCTGAGCCAAAATCAATAGTAATTG
>CAYTGV010000047.1:0-1079 GCA_964437495.1 uncultured Planctomycetia bacterium
CTTTTCTTCAATTTGAAGATCCAATTCACGGCGCAGCTGTTCAAGTTCACGCGCTATCTTATCAATCTTAATAGAAATAGACTCTCTAAGCCTGATTACTTTATCATACTCTGTTTTTGATTCAGTGTACTCTGTCTCCATTATCTTTACTTCACCGGCAAGCTGTTTTCTTTCGCCTTGAAGCTCATCAAGCCTTTGCCTTATGCTTTTAAACTCACCGGTCATAACCTGAACTTCACCGGTAAGCCGCGCCAATTTAGCCTTAAATTCTTCAAAGGCTTTTTTTGCTTTGATATATTGATCTCTTTTGCTCAAGAGATCATCCACTTTTTCCCCTAAAGCCTGACGTCGTTTAATCTCTTCCTCCAAAGCATTCTGCAACTGATCAAGCTTAGCAAGGATTTCATTGATTTTTTGTTCTACTTTTGACTTTTCACCTTTAGATAAAGACAATTCTTCCTGCATTCTCTTGAGTTCACATGTCAAATCCTCAATCCTTGAAGCAACACTTTCTTTATTTCTTATTGTTTCATTCACTATTCTATCGATAAGATAATCTGAATCTGTAGTATCTACAAAAGGAAGTGTTTTTGCCCTTGTTCTTACTTTCTTAACTCTTTCTGGTATTTTTTCAGAAATTTTTTCCTGTACAACTACTTTCTCAGGCTCAAGTACTTTTTCTTTCTTAACTTTTCTTTTTTTCCTGCCAAAAAATGGTTTGCTTCGGCGACGTCTTTTCTTCTCCTTGGGTATTACCACTACCTTTTCTTCAACAGGTTTTTTGATTACAAGCTGCTCTGCCGAAGAATAAGGTTTTTCCTCATTTAGAATTGTCCTCGACCGGTATGTATCTTTTGAATATGTAGGAGAGGAAGCGGAATATTCTGATCTGCGATATGAAGTCGCAACCGGAGTTTCTTTAGCTTTTGAAACCACAATAGGCGGAGTAAGTTCAACTGCCTTTTCCTGTACAGGAGACGCTTCTTCGGCTGCTGACATTCCAGCCACAGTCCCAATATTTAAATCAATAACAGCCTTACTCTGATTTATATTATAATCTGCTGCCTTATTCAAATTGA
>CAYTGV010000047.1:1179-4598 GCA_964437495.1 uncultured Planctomycetia bacterium
GACACCAGGCTCTTACCTTTATTTGTCTCTACTTCTACACAAATAAGATTTGAAAACTGCTCATTTTCAAGAACCTTCGTTTCCTTAATAATAATATCTCTTTCCTGAGCTATAAACGGGGCATTAACATAGTTAACCGATTCACCTAAGATATTTTCCAGCAAACCTTTAATAACCGCTATGGTGACCGATGATATTTTGTGGTTAACAACCTCGCCACTATATATTATACTTACTTTAATAATATGTCCAGAAATAATCTGCGATTGTAGGCTTCCCAGCTTTTCTGCCAGCCTAATATGCGGCTCTAATATTCGATAAACCTCGTTTTCAACACAAGGATAATTCAATGCATTACTAATACCTTTGGATTCTAAGACATCCGCTACCTGTACGGCTATCTCAACTGCCACATTAACTTGCGCCTCCTGTGTCGCTGCCCCTAAATGAGGCGTAGCAATAACACAATCAAGTTCCAACAAGCGATTATCCTTTGGTGGCTCGCTTTCAAAAACATCCAGCGCCGCACCCGCAACCCTTTCGTTCTCTATTGCTTCAAGCAATGCTTTCTCATCGATAATTCCTCCTCTAGCACAGTTTAGGATCTTTACTCCTTTTTTCATTAAGGCAAATTCCGCCCTTGAGATCATGTGCCTTGTTCCATCAGTAAGCGGCGTATGAACACTCAAAAAATCAATCATTGGGAACAAACATTCAAGTTTAACCAGCTCGATTCCAAGTTTCTCAGCCTTTTTTTTAGACAAAAAAGGATCATAGGCAACAACCTTCATGCCAAATGCCTGTACTCTGCGGGCTACCTCTATGCCTATTCTGCCAAGACCGATAATACCCAACTGTTTGCCGTATATCTCACGGCTCATAAATTTTTTCCTGTCCCACTGACCACTTTTCATGGAGGCATTCGCTTGAGGAATATTACGGTTTAGAGCCAGGAGCATGCTCACGGTATGTTCGGCAGTAGAGACAGTATTTCCTCCCGGTGTATTCATAACCACAATACCCTTTTTTGTCGCAGCTTCAATATCTACATTATCAACTCCGACACCGGCACGGCCAATAACTTGAAGGTTTTTTGAAGCATCGATTATTTCTGCGGTGACCTTTGTTCCGCTGCGGATAATCAAAGCATCATAATCTCCAATAATACGTTTTAATTCAAAAGGAGTTAATTTAGGCATGAGATCAAAGACAATTTTTCTATCTTCTAATATTTTCAGGCCTTCTTGCGAAAGAGGATCACTGATTAAAATTTTCACAATATTTACTCCGATTTTAAAAGTTCTTTTTGTGCAGCCCCTACGCCTACTCCATGTTCAAACTCATAGCCCATTTTACAAAGTACCAGTTCAAGACAGCTTATGCCAGCAATGATATCAAACTCATCCATATACCCCATAGAACCGATGCGAATAATTCTACCTTTTAAATGCCCCTGTCCTCCGGCAATAGTAACCCCGTAATCATCACGCATCATCCTAACTAAAGTATCTCCATCCATGCCTTTGGGAATGCAAACAGCCGTAACTATATTTGAAGGATTTTTTGCGAAAATTTTAAGTCCCAAAGCCTGCATTGCCATGCGAAGGGCAGCCGCTAAACGAGCCTGCCTGCAAATTGTTTTTTCAAGAGTTTCTTCTTTGACCATTTGAAGCGCCTTATTCAATCCTATGCACAGAGTTATTGCCGGCGTAAAAGCAGTGCCCCCTTTATCCAACGCTTTTTTTGCTATGCGAAAATCAAAATAATAACGGCTGGATTTACTTTGTTCAACAAGCTTCCATGCCTTAGAACTTACTGAGCAAAAGGCAAGACCGGGCGGAATCATCAGGCCTTTTTGAGAACCGCTAACCACAACATCAACTCCCCAATCGTCAGTTTCTAATTCTTCTCCCCCTAAAGCGCTGATTGCGTCAGTTACAAGAACCGCGGTTTTTTTTGCGGTGATTCGAGCAATTTTTTTAATATCCGTTAAGACACCAGTTGATGTTTCACTAAGTGTTGTAAACACCGCCTTTACCTGTTCATTTTCATTAAGTGCTTTTTCTATCTCATCCGGATTGACAGAATTGCCCCATTCTACATCTAGGTTTATGGTTTTAATTGCATATGCCTTACAAATTTCACTCCAGCGCTCTGCGAACTTACCGCCGCCTACACAAATAGCAGTATCGCCCGGGCTAAGGAGATTAACAACCGCTGCTTCCATTGCTCCTGTTCCCGAAGACAAAAAAGTGAAGATATCATTTTGTGTTTTAAAAACATACTTTAGATCATCATTAACTTCTTTAAAGATTTTTCTGAACTGCGCGGTACGATGATGAATAGAAGGCTTTGCCATTGACAACAAAACCTCTTGAGGGACCGGTGTCGGCCCCGGAGTTAATAGCCTATTTTTTTTCATTACTAATCCTTTAGAACAGGGCTTCAGCTATTCTTTTTTTCTTGTTGGCTATTGTCTATGACAACATCAACCAATCCATACTCTTTAGCTTCTTGTGCGTTCATGAAATAATCCCTGTCAGTATCCTTAGCAATCTTATCTACCGGTTTTTCCGTATGCTTACTCAAAATTCCGTTAAGACTATCCCGCATTTTCAATATCTCATTAGCCTGTATACTGATATCAGATGCAGCTCCCTGTGTACCTCCCCAGGGCTGATGGATCATTACCCGGGCATTAGGAAGAGCAAATCTTTTTCCCTTAGTCCCCGCAGCTAAAAGAACCGCACCCATACTTGCTGCTTGACCAAGACAATAAGTATTTATATCGCAGGTAACAAACTGCATCGTATCATAGATCGCAAGACCGGCAGTAACAACTCCTCCCGGAGAATTAACATATACATTTATATCTTTTTTCTGATCATCCATCTGCAAAAAAAGCATCTGGGCAATAACCAGATTTGCTACATTGTCATCAATAGCTGTACCAATAAAAATAATTCTATCTTTTAACAATCTCGAATAAATATCAAATGCACGCTCGCCCCTGTTGGTCTGCTCAACTACCATTGGAACTAAAAGTTGATTTATATCGCTCATACTTCCCTCCTAAGACTAAATTTTAATTACTGGTTATCTCTTCTATTTTAGCGTTATCAACAATAAACCCTATGATCTTTTCTTCCCAGACATCCCAATGTATGCTCTCCAGCATTTTATTCTTCTGCAAATACTTAAGTAGTTCTTCTTGTTTCTGATTATACAAACGCGCCATCGTTGCAATGCGCTCGCTCATTTCATCATTGGTTACCTCAATTTTTTCTTTAACAGCAATATCTTCAAGCAGAAAAAAGCTTCTCACCTGTTTTAAGGCCTCATCCTTAAACATATCCTTCATTTTTTTAAGTTCATCTTCCAGCTGGGATTCGTTTAATCCCTGCTGTTTCAGTCTCTGT
>CAYTGV010000047.1:4698-7565 GCA_964437495.1 uncultured Planctomycetia bacterium
TTTAAGTTCATCTTCCAGCTGGGATTCGTTTAATCCCTGCTGTTTCAGTCTCTGTGCAGATGAATCTTTCAGCCCCTGTTCCCTTTTATCTACCAATGCCTGAGGGACCTCAATAGGCATTACCTTAACAAGATGATTGATTATCTGTGCTTTAAGCGCTTGTTTGTTCTGCATTTCCTTTTCCTGGGTCAGGTCATCCTTTATCTGAAGCTTGAGTTCTTCAAGTGAATTCTTGCCGCTCTTTTTAAGAAACTCATCATTTAATTCAGGCAGCTTTTTTTCTTTGATCTCAGTAACCGTTATATCAAATTTTGCGTTTTTCTTAGCGATTTCAGCAAGGTGGAATTTTTCAGGAATCTTAATGTCAAATTTTCTGTTTTCTCCGGCTTTAATCCCTTCAATTTTCTTAGAAAGACCGGGTAAAAACATTTCTTTATCTATCCACAGCCAGGCATGATCTTTTTTATCTATTTGCTTGTCTTCGACTTCATAGCTGTAGTCACAGATTATGTAATCCCCTATTTTTACGCCTCTTTGCTCCTGCACGGGATCAAATTGAGCATAACGCTCCTGCATATATCCAAGGATCTTATCAACCTCAGCCTCAGATATATCCAGCTTTCCTTTTTTAACCTTTATCCCTTTATAATCCTTGAGAGTAAATTCAGGACGGATATCAATCTTTGCTTTAAATGTAAGCTGGTCATCATTTTTGAAATTAACATCAGTTATATCCGGCATAGATACAGGACGAAGATTTTCTTTTTTTATCGCTTCATGATATGCATCATTGACTACATTTGTTAGCACTTTATCATTAGCTTTATCAGAAAAATGCTTTTCCAAAACTTCCTGAGACGCTTTTCCTTTTCTAAACCCGGGGATTTGTGCAGTTTTTCTTATTTCCTTATAACACTGGACAAATTCCTCTTGGATAACTTCTTTAGAGACTTCAATCTCCAATGTTTTTTGACATTTAGCAGTTTCTTTGATTTTTACCTTCACTTAACTTACTCCTTATCAGATATTAGTCTTTAACCTGCATTCCCGCCCAACAGGTTTACTTTAATTAAAAAAACACGAAAAAAAACAGAGTGAACGAAAAAATTTTTCCCTTTCCTTATCTAAAGACGTTTGCATCTTGGGTTCTTGGGATTAATTCGATAACGGATTTATGCTCATTTCAATCCATAAATCCTATCTCATTATAAAATCCCCTTTTGGGTTCTCACCCTTTAAGAGATATAATTTTTGGAGCGGTGGATGGGGTTCGAACCCACGGCATTCTCCTTGGCAAGGAGACATTCTACCACTGAATTACCACCGCTTAATTTTCTAGTCTTTTGTGATTTGACCTGCCATCCGTCCTCCTTCGCTTTATCAAGCTTCGGAGGATAAATAGCTCTGCCTATTCAAACTTATTGATGGCCTGCCATCCGTAGCTCTGTCTTTCAAGAGCGAAGGATGGTGCGGACGGAGAGACTTGAACTCTCATCCCATAGGGATACGGTCCTAAGCCGTACGCGTATGCCAATTCCGCCACGTCCGCCTACGCTTTTTCTTGCCTAAAGGCAGAAAAACTACGGCGGATAAATCCGCCCAAATAATATACTGTACCTACTTTGCCATCTCAGCTTTATTCTACAAAGCAATTGATGGCCTGCCATCCATAGCTTGTATTTTCAAGCGAAGGATGGTGGGCCATGAAGGGCTCGAACCTTCGACCTTGACATTAAGAGTGTCCTGCTCTACCAGCTGAGCTAATGGCCCCAATATGTATCTCAAAATTAAGAATTAATTATAACAAAAAACAATACTTAGGTCAATATCTGTATTAAATACCTTTCCATCTAAACAGCGATTCTCATTAATCAATACAAAACCAGCTCATTTAATAGCGCGCCCGGAGGAACTCGAACGTCGCTCGCACCTTCCGCTAACTCTTGGAATGCAGAGCCGTGCTCAGATGTTCACTCCTTAAAGGGGAACCCTCATGTTTCCCCTTCCCCTATCTAAAGACGTTAAACCTTTTGGGCGCTTGGGATTAATTCGATAACGGATTTATGCTCACTACATTTCATAAATCCTATCTCATTATTAATATTTCCCCTCCTTACGCAGAGAAGCACATCTCGCCGATAAGGGGAAACAATCTTTCCCCTTTCCCTATCCAAAGAAGCTCACGTTCTGAGTTCTTGGGATTAATTCGATAACAGATTTATGTTCACTTCATTCCATAAATCCTATCTCATTATAAATCCCCTTTTTGGGTTCTCGTCCTTTTTTTAAATGGCGCGCCCGGAGGGAATCAAACGTCGTTCACACCTTCCGCTAACTCTTGGAATACAGAGCCGTGCTCAGGTGTTCACTCCTTAAAGGGGAACCCTCATGTTTCCCCTTTAATATTTCCCCTCCTTACGCAGAGAAGCACATCTCGCCGATAAGGGGAAACAATCTTTCCCCTTAAAATCCCCTTTTTGGGTTCTCGTCCTTTTTTTAAATGGCGCGCCCGGAGGGACTCGAACCCCCAACCCTTTGGTCCGAAGCCAAATGCTCTATCCGTTGAGCCACAGGCGCATCGTTCGCACCCTCCGCTAACCCTTGTAAAACAGGGCCGTGCTCAGGTGTCTCACTCTATAGGGAAAAACCCTGATGGTTTCTCCCTATCGCTTCGCTTGTCCTCTTCCTTCTGCATAGAAGTTCAAGTACGCCGATAAGGGGAAACAATCTTTCCCCTTATAATCCTCTTTTTAGGTTCTCGTCCTTTTTTTTAATGACGCGCCCGGAGGGACTCGAACATCGTTCGCACCCTCCGCTAACCCTTGTAAAACAGGGCCGTGCTCAGGTGTCTCACTCTATAGGGAAAA
>CAYTGV010000048.1:0-6661 GCA_964437495.1 uncultured Planctomycetia bacterium
TTATATCTCTCCATTATTATATAACTCAAGCATAATATTGACAATACTCGGGTCAAAATATGTACCCTTATATTTTACAAGTTCTGCGATAATCTCTTCTTTAGGCAATGATGACCTATACGGCCGATCAAGGATCATCGCGTCATAGGCATCAGCAACCCGGATTATCCGGGCAAAGAGATGTATTCCGTCTTTTTTCTGATGCCCGGGATATCCGGTCCCGTCATAGTTTTCATGATGATGCAGGATCCCCGCGCAAATATCATCACCCAGCCACTCCCGCATGGGACTTACAATATTCAATCCATTTAAAGGATGCTCACGGATAATCTCCCATTCCTTATCGCTCAGCGAAGCCTTTTTCAGCAGAATTGTATCCGGGATTCCGATCTTACCCACATCATGCAGCTGCGCCGCCCATTTAAGATTTGACAAGCCGTTAGGATAATGCCTCAGAAGTTTCTCCAATCGCTTCCCGATAAGATATGAATACTCAGCTACCCTATCTGTGTGACCGCGGGTATAGCTGTCTTTTGCTTCAATAGCCGTGATTAGAATATTCTGAGAAGCAACAATAAGCTGGATTTTTTCTTCTTTAAGCCTAAATCCCTGGATAGTCCGCCCTACATGGATTGACAGAGATACAAACAATTCTATATCATCTCTTGTTATAGTAGTACTCGCTGTTAATTTTCTGCCCAGATTTACCAAAGCCAGAAGCTTATCCTCGCAAAAACATGGAATTGTTATTTCCGCGCCCAGGCGTTGCATTTCTTCTGTAATACTAGTAATAAAATCCATTTCCTCTAAAGTTGTTGCTTTTGTTTCCATAAAGTATTTAAGCTCGCTAGCAACCAGAGGCTTGCGCATCTTTAATATTTCCACTACAAGAGGATGATCCGAAAAAAGTTTAGTCCCTCTCGGAATTCTCCTTCTACTTTTTGTTCTATTGATATCTCTAACTAATACAAAACCTTGACTACTATCTTCTAAGGTCATAACTCCCACATAATCCAGCCGAACCCAACTGCTTAAATCCCGGATAAGATAACTCAATAGCTCTTTCATATTCCGCACACGGGAAAATCGCTCTGCCTGTCTTTTAAGAAGATGCCTATAGGAAAATTGCCTTGAGAGCTCCTTTTCCTCTGATTCCCGGACAATGGTAATCAGCCGAAATAGGCTAAGTCCGATCAAAAACGAGATAGATACCGGAAAGAATACCCACTTCTTCCCCCAAATCTTAACCAGATTAGGCTGCAGATAAAATGAGGCGATATAAATAAAAATACCCCCGGAAATCGCTAAAAATGTTATGATCGATACCCTTTTTAAGATCACATTGATATCCAAAATTCGGTATCGGACAATAGCATAAGCCGTTGATGCGATAAAAAAGATCCAGGGAATAAAACCCAGAGGAAAAGGAATATTGACTTGGTAACTCGGCAGAAAATCGATCGTAGCCATAGATGATATGGCATAGCAAACAAACAAAAACTTTCTACGCTGTTTTTCAAAAGAGGAAACAGCATTTCTATAGCCGTGGTTGAAATTAAAAATAGAAAGCAATACAGGCACAAACCATAATATTAAAAAGTACTTATGGCTGGGGCCAACAATCAAATGTGACCCCCATTTTGCCTGGTAAGAGCCTATTATAAAATCTTTGCGTAGCAGAAAAAGCAGAAGAAAAATGCTCAATAAATATATCGCCGGCACAAGATTTTCCCGTTTTTTAATTTTATTAAATTCTACGGAAAAATGATAATAAAAAGACGGGATAAAACTCACCCCGATATAAAGCACTCTGCCCCAGAAAATAGTGTCATAGTCTGATCTTGATGCCCAGCTTAGAACATTTCCAAACTGCCAGATACTAACACTAAGACAAAGCATGAAGAAGCTGCGGCTTAATTCAGATGACCTGTTGTGGGACAATACAAAAAGGCCGAGGAAAACAGTGCCCAATCCTGTCAGAAAAGAAGGCAGATGCAAAATAGTTATATCCATGAATTATCCCCTGCTATAATTCCCATAAACAAATTAGATTATCCTTAAGTTAGTTTTTTTTAGCTTTAATTCTACAGATGATCAAGCTCTCAATAAATATATTATATTTTATTGTATATCCAGAAACTTACTTGCGCAAGCTAATTTCTGGAACATTCTTATTTACAGAAACAAGAATGTTCAATGATTACACAGATAAAAAATAGATTACAACGATTATCTAAATTTATTATATTTTAACCTTGGTTTTACCTTTTTAACAAACAGAACCCTTGTCGGGTATTTCTTTTATTAAACTCAGCTTCTATTTCCCGCAGTACTTTCTGTTTACGATTCATCCAGAAAGGCGCGACAAGAAACTCGTCTCTGGCATTGGACACAAGCCGAATTATCACACATTCAGGATGTAGTCTTTCCAAAAAATCACAGGCCATCTCTACATACTCTTGTTCACTTGGCAAAGAAATTTTTTCTTGTCTATACATGCGATGAAATTCTGTATTTTTTAAAACATGAAATGTATGCATCTTTATTCCATTAATCCCAAGCCTTGCCAGGGCATCTGCTGTTTGGTTCATATCTTTTTTTGTTTCATGAGGAAGACCGAGTATAATATGCGCAGCAGTTTTTATATTACGCTTTGCCGTTAATTCAACCGCTTCCTGAAACTGCCTAAAAGTATGTCTACGGTTTATAAATTCAAGCGTTCCCTCATGTATACTCTGCAATCCATACTCTATCCAGACATCATATTTGTCATTATAAGAGCTAATCATGTCCAACTTCTCTTCATCGATACAATCCGGCCTGGTCGATATAGACAAACCGACAAATTCTTTATACTTTCTTATTTTATCATATATAGCATGCAGCCTTTCAACAGAGGCATATGTGTTTGAGGCATTTTGAAAATAGGCAATGAATTTATTTGTTTTAAAACGTTTTTGAAAAAGAGAAAATGCTGTTTCAATCTGCTCTTCAATAGTCACATTGGGATTATCAATACTGACAAATCCCTTTTCATTGCAGAAATAACAGCCCTTTGATCCAATCGTTCCATCCCGGTTAGGACAGTTAAAACCGGCATTCAGGCTAATACGCTGAACCCTGCTATTGAATTTTTGCCTAAGATAGTTATTGAATGAATAATAGAATTGACTCACTTGATAATACCTCTTAAAAATAGCAAGAGAAAAAGCTGAAAGACGAGAGACGATCACTCGCTTTGCTCGTTAGGACGAAACATGCGATAACTCATATCTTACTTTTTACTTTTACCTTTTAGCTTCTTACTTAAAATTGCGTCCTTCGTCCCAGTCTCGCCGTTCTTTGGCTGACGGTCATCCACCTGTCCTCCATAGCTTTCCTGACCTTTGTAGTCTTGGCGAAGTAGATAGCGAAGGAGGATCGTGCTTCAATCTTTCTTTACGCTCTTTTTATTTCCGCTGCCTGGAATTCCTTTCGCACAATACCCGATATATTTTTAAGCGCATTTGAAATTTTAGATAAATACGGTTCAAATTTACAGACACTCTTTTTAATGCGAGGACTGTTTGAGCACCGCCTTATTTTGGCGAGGCGAGTTCCGCAGCACTGTAAATTTTAAATTTATTTATCGGTTCGCTGTTTTTGCGAAAAAATTTCACTGAGCGTAAAATATAATGGGTATTTTTTCTCTTTCTATCTGCGCTGTCTAGTAATCTCATGACAAAAAATCGCGCAGGCGGTATTTACGTTAAATGAAAGCTGTGCCCCCTGCATGGGAATATATACTTTCTCATCAAGCATTTTCCCGATTTTAGGCCTTATCCCCGTAGCTTCAGCTCCCAGAACAAGCGCTAAGGGAAATTTCAATTTGATCGAATTGATATCTTCAGCCCCCTCATCTATAACCGCCCCCATTACAGAAAAACCCTGCCTTTTAGCCGCATTTATTGCCTGTGTCATGTCCATGACTTTGGCCACCTGAATATAATTTTCCCCTCCACTGGCCACATGCATAACTGCCTCTGTAATATGACAAGCCTCTTTTTCCGGAATTACAATACAAAATCCCCCAAGACAAGAAAGGGTACGGATAATAACCCCCAGATTCTGGGGATCGTTTATCTTATCCAGAAAAACAGGAATAAGCTTATTTTGCACATCAATCAGAGATTCAAAACTGCTATAGATAAATCTATCCACCCGGGCAATAATGCCCTGTAAATTTTTTGCCCTTTTCATATTCTCAAGACTATCTAAAGGCAACCGTTCCTGAGT
Organism: uncultured Planctomycetia bacterium; assembly: GCA_964437495.1. GTDB lineage: Bacteria > Omnitrophota > Gorgyraeia > B26-G9 > B26-G9 > JAGLQQ01. The sequence goes on from CAYTGV010000048.1 coordinate 4,276, forward strand.
TATGCCGATGGAGGCTATAAGTCTCTGTATCTGCGAATTATTAAAATCTTCGCCAAGAAATATTTTTTGAATGCTTTTCGGATGTGTTTTCAATCTCTCATATATGGATTTCTTGCCGTAAAGAAGCATATAATTTTTTGCCATTTTAATGCCTTCGTTTAAAGGCCAGCATTAGTATCTTCTGAACCAATTTGTTAAAGGAAATACCGGCTTTTTCTGCGGATTGGGCTATTTCATCATTTTTAGCCAGATTCGGATTTGCATTAGCCTCGATAATAAATGTCCGTCCGTTTGGGGTAACCCTCATATCAAAGCGCGCATAGCATTGCATATTTAAAGCCCGATAAGCCCGTTTGCAAATCTCTTCGAGCTCCCTTTGGACTCCATTTGCCAATTTCCCGGGAAAAACATTCTTTAGTCCCCATTTTTTGCGATAGTTTTTATCCCACTTCGCCTTATAGGTAGCGATCCGGGGTTCTTCATCATCTGCAATCGAGCCGAATTTCATTTCGCGAATCGGCAGCACCTGAATGCGCTTATTGCCGATCAGGCTTACATACAATTCTCTACCAGGTATATATTCCTCAGCAATAGCATCCATGTCCATTTTTTTATGTATAAACTTAACCCTCTCTATAAGCGCTTCTTCGCTGTCTACTATTGATGCCTGTGAAATACCGCGTGAGGCCTCGTCGGCTAAAGGCTTTACAACCAAAGGAATACGCAATTTTTTTAAAAGCCATATTTTATGCCCCCGGTAAAAGTCATGAAACCTAGGAACTCTTATCCTGTGAAACTTAAGAATTTTTTTATGCAAGGCCTTGTCATTGCAGAGAAATAATGTCTTTGATGAAGAACCTGTATAGGGAATCCCCAGCATCTCCAATAATCCAACAAAATTCTTATCTAAAGATGCCTTTGAATCATACACTTCCGCAAGATTAAAAATCACATCCGGCTTATTTTCCTTCACCTCTTCAAGCAATATGTTAATATCCCGACAAATGCCAAGCATCCTGACATTATGCCCGTTTTCAATAAGCGCTTGATAAACATGGCTTTCGGTATTCCAGTCAATATCATCAAATTCATCAACATATGCATAATCCCGCGGCCGAGGTAAAGGCGTATCGAAAACCAACAAAACTTTTAGGCGCTTTTTCATTTCTTCCCTCTTAACCTCCCGGTATACATATATTTCATCATCAGGCTGCTAACATATGTTGTAACTTTAATCAAAGTTATTGATTCATCATCAGTAATCACAAGGTCTAAAACCTTCGCCCGAACAATCAAGGTCTTAATCAATCCATCGATAATATATTTTTTTTCACCTGTCCATTTGTTCACAATTTTTATCAGTTGCTTTCTGTACTTTTTGATCATCTTATAAGCAAGGAGTTTAGAATCTTTATTCTGCGGGTTTTCCTTGAATATATTTTTTAAATTAACATCATGAAAATCATGAAAATCCTCAGCATAAGTATGGCGTTTTTTCTTATAATAATTGCCAAGTGTAGAAGTAAGCTTTGACGCCTGCCAATATTTTTTTCCATTTTTTACAAACGGCTGATTATTTTTTAAATCTTGCATCAGCTCATCTACGTATTTAAGTTTTCCAAGCGCCTTCCAGCCTTTATACTCCGCCTGCCAGTCCATTCCAGGAGTAATCCAAACGGCAAAAGTCTCAGCAAAATCCTCATCCGGATGATACTGCGCATAATAGTCTTCTAAATGTCTGACAAAACTTTTACTATAGGGGCGAAATCGGTATGTATCTTTATACTCTTTGTTAAAATGGCCAAACATCTCCTGCCATTTTTTCTTAGCATAAAGTTTATAGGCATAATTTATCGCATGCCCGGTCTCATGGCGCAAAAGCTTCATGCACCAGTCTTTTGTTCCGCCCTCGACTTCAAGCATCATCTGCCTTTCAAGCCGGATCAGCACCGGGTGCGCAAGAAAAAATGGAATGCCCACAACCGGCTCTTGATCAGGAGCCAGCCATTCATCGGCAAGATAACAAACAGGTTTAAATTTTATGCCTTTATCATCCAATTCCTTATAGAGCGCATCAATACACTCTTGAAGCCAGGTATTCTCGATATTAACCGGCAGGTCCCGAATCCTCGCCCTAAGCAGAACATCTTCAGTCGCGATTTCCAAATTAATTTTCTTATTCAATATCCACCGTCTTTACTTTTTCTTTTTAGTTTTCTTAGGCTTTTTTTCTTTTTCAGCCTCTGCGACCTCAACAGCATGGAATTAACATCCCAAGGTTGACTGATAATATGAGCTTGTGTCTCATTAGGTATCCAAGCGTAAATTCCGCCTGATGGACACTTTGGTGTTTTATTTAAATAGCCAAAATCAAGCAATTGCTGCA
>CAYTGV010000049.1:0-6503 GCA_964437495.1 uncultured Planctomycetia bacterium
CTTTTATCCTCTTCATATCTGTCACAAACAGCATCATTGACCATCTTTACTCCGCATTTATGCGCACCTCTTGCCAGCGCATGCACAGCTACAGGGCAAATAAGAAGAAAAAAGCCGATAACAAGCAGCGCTTTAAACGCAGCGCTGGTTCCAAGATTATGCAAAAATACCCCAAACATAATGCTACAGGTTCCAAGAGCCACACTTTTAGCAGAGGCCTGAAGCCTTGTATAAACATCAGGCATACGCAGCAGGCTAAGTACGGCATAAAAATCAAATATAAGTCCAATAACAATAAAAAGATTTCCGATTTCATTCATAAGATCAAATCCATTCTATTCTCCAAACCTTTTTCCCTCAAGGAATTTGGCCAGGCTTAAAGTCACAATAAAAGACTGAAGTGTCCAGACAAATGCAATATCAATATACCACTCCCGCTGCATAAAAATCGAAAGTATTCCGCACAAGCCAATAATAAGCATGCTAATAATCATAAGTGCGACCGCCCGATCAGCGCTGCTTGGCCCTAAAAAAATACGCACAAGACAGATCAAACAGCAGCTAAGCAGGAAAAAAAGCGCTCTGGCAATAAATGTTTTATAGTAAACAAACATCAACACAATAATGCCTATAAGTAACAATACACTTACTAACCAGCTAGCTTTTTTTATATACTCTTTGTTTTTCATATTAAGGATTCCACTATTCAAATATCTTTTTTAAAATCTTTTCAAATTTACTGGCAATAAGTTCTGTGGCTGCTTTTATATTCTGACTTTCAACATCCAGGCAATGCACATAAATATATCCCTTGTCTGTGTCAATATCTACAGTGCTCGCTCCCGGAGAAAAAGTTATGGAATTAGCCAGCAAAGCCAAGCCGATCTCGCTTTTTATTTTCGTCTTAATTTTCACAATCCCCGGATTTAAAGGAAGATCTACCAAAGAAACCCGGTAAATAATATCAATATTAGCTCTGATTACCTCAACTAAAAGAACCAGCAGATAATAGCCTATCCAAATATAGCGCTTTGCATGCACAACAATATTCGGCCTATGCACAAATATATTTCCAATGGTCATTGCCACACACATACTGGCTATAACACCCGTGCCCAACCAATATCCATCAACCGGCCAGTTTATGCCGATCCAGATAAGCATACAAAAAATAAATAGTACTATTTTGCTCTTCATATTAATTCCATAATATAGCCTTAGTGTAATTACCTTTTTCCAAGATCATATTAACAGCCGGATCAAGAAAAGCCTCTCTTTGGGTACTTAGCCAAAAAACACCGCTAAATAGAGAAAAAACCATCAGAATTATAATGCACAGGCGCATTAAGAAAGGCACTTCTACCACAATGGATTGTCTATTCCTTTGTTTGCTTTTAAACATGCCGTGAGTCTGAACTTTAATAAACACCACGGCATTAAGTATCAGAACAAGCACTATCAGCATACAATTGCCTTTATATCCTGCAATCCAGGCCGCAGTAATAATTATCATTTTGCTCCAAAAGCCATTAAAAGGCGGTATCCCCACGACAGACATTGAACCAATAATAGAAGCCACTTTTGTAAGCACATTACTTTTAAAAGTAATCTTTAGGTTTTGATCATTACTGACCTTCTTTTCAGAATCCATTGCCCCGTCACTTACATAAAGCAAAGAAGATGAAAGTGAATAGCTGATAATATGTAAAAGTGCACCTGCAATTGCCAGCTTTGAACCTATGCCGATGCCAAATATGACAAAACCCAGCTCACTAATGCAATTGTATCCAATAATCCTCTTAAAATCCCTTTCACGCAGGCATAAGACCGTCCCCAGAATCATGGAAAGAATCCCTATGATCATCATAATTGATAAGATTTTTGGGGTTACCCCGATCATGTTAAAAAATATTCTCAATATCGGATATATACCCAAAACCGGCATACAAATCGCTGCTAGCATTATGCTTACCGGAGCAAAAGAAAAAGCGTGTGCATCCACTACCCAGGAATGAAACGGTACTAATCCAGACTTCATGGCAAAGCCAATGAAAAAAAGCAAGCTTACAAAAATTATTACTATATTGTTATCTAAGGCTAGATTCCCCGCCTGATTTCTAATCCCCAGCTTTATCGCCACCTCAGAAATAGATAAAGTTGACAGATAATTATAACTAATAGCAATACCCAAAAGAATAAGAACTGAGGATATCATCCCCATACGCATATAGCCGAATGCACCGTATAAAGCTCCGGCTTCTAAACTAATGCTCACAAGCGCATAACTGGCCACAGCCGCGATCTCAAGAAATACAAAAAGCGTAAAAATATCTCCGGCAACAACCACTCCGCTAACGCCTGTTATGAAAAGTAAAAATAACGCATAATATTTCCATTGATCATTAATCTTTTTCACATACGGTATCGAATAGATCAAAGCGATCAACGAGATAAAATAAACTATACCCAGCATAAATACGGCCAGGCCATCTATTACCAGATTTATCCCCTCCGGCATAGACCAGCCGCCAAGTTCATAAACAATAACACCCGAGTTTCCGGCTGCGCCTAACAAGTTCTTATATAAATAAAATATCAGGCAAAGGGTAATAATGCTTATTATCCCGGCAATGTGGCTTTTTTTTCTAGCAATTCCTACTATTAGAAAAACCCCTAATAATGGAACAATAATCAATAATGGAATTTCAATCATAAGTTAATTTTTTATTTTTTCCTTTATTTTTGTTATATCAAATGTTCCGAACAACTGAAAAAGCCTGATAGCCACCACGCACAGCAGAGAAATAAACGCAGCGCTTACGATAATGGAGATCAAAACAAGTGTTTGCGGCATAGGATCAACCATAGCTATCTTCTGCATAGTATTAGTCGCATCCAAAACAGGCGTACGGCCATGCCACCGAAATCCGGACGCAATAAGAAAAATATGCACCGCATAACTTGAGATCATCATGCTCATAATAAGCTTTATAATATTCTTCTTTACCAGCAATCCGTATATTCCGACTCCAAAGAGAACAAAGCAAAGTAAATAGATCATTTATCCTCTCCTTTTCTTACTCTAAGCATAATTAAAGTAATAAAAATTGTGTATATACCAGAACCAACTAAAAAACAAATCGCAATATTAAACAATGGCATAATATTATCCCCTAACAAGGCGAATCTACTGTCTGTATTTGAAAAATCTGTTGAGAATAAATTTCCACCCATAAGCCCCATGAACCCTAGAAATAAAAACATAATCATTGCCCATGTGGCTATCATAGTTATACGTTTGCGATTTATATTCTTTATGGCCGCTTCTTTGCCAAAAGCAAGGATTAGGCTCAAAAGAGCCAAAGCAATCATCCCTCCACCGGCAAAGCCGCCGCCCGGAGTTAAGTGACCTTTAAGGGCCATATTTATCCCATATAAGAAAACTATCCCCACCGTAAGCCTAGTAATTGTTTTAACAATTATGCCCATGCCCTTAGACTGATCGAAATAGTACTTTCTTTTTTCAATATGCATATTAATCTTTTTTCCTTGACCTTTGTCTGCCGATAGCCAAAACTCCGATTACCGCAGTAAAAAGCGCGATCATTGCCCCAAATGTATCAAACACCCGGTAATCAAGGCTGATTTTGGAAACTATATTTACAGCCTCTTTACTCATTAAAGCATTGTTCAGATAGGTCTGACTTACCCACATTATCGGCTTGCCAAAAATCGGCAAATTCTTCACAACTTCCTCCGCAAGGTTTATAAATACTGCAAGTCCGCCGATAACCACAATAAATATCCCAAACTCCCTTTTACTGCTTATAAATCTCACATCTTTTGATATCGTCGCCCTGATCAGGATAATAACAAGCAATATTTCCACAATTAACTGAGTCATCGCCAAATCAGGCGCTTTAAGCATAATAAAACCTATAGATAAACATACACCCACGGTCCCCACCAGGATAACACTGGAAAGCAAATCTCTAACCTCCAAAGCGATAATGGAGCCGATTATCATTAATATTAATAAAATATAAAGTTCTATCATTTTTTAATTTTCCGGAACTTAAGGGAATGAGACAGGACAGCCAAAAACAACACGACATTCCAAGCTGCTTTTTGGATAAGGATAATTATTATTTTAAAATCAGTAACCTGTAATATTATCTATAAAAAAAGAAAGCCAAAGGCTAGAACCTAACTGCCCTCTTTAATTCCTGCCTTTTGTGAATCCCCCTTCATGTTCTTCATTTGCCAATACTTTACATAGCTCAGCCACTGATAGGTTGCCCATTGCCAAGCCATCATAAACCCGATCATGCCGTCTTTAAAACCCTGCTTTTGCAGATACATTTTAAAAAAGCGGGAAAATGTCCTTATCAAGGCCAGATTCAAATTCATTTTTCTTTTATCATTAAGCCATTTTTTTGCCTCTAAAGTACTTTGTACATTCATCTTTGACACAACATGTGTAAAGTCATCATAACAATAATGAATAATATCACCGCTCAAGCGGCCCTCTTTGCCATCAAGATAGGCCCGAGGATGGATTTCCGCGTCTTCATAACGGAATTTAGCTTTTTTAAATATCTTCAATCTACTGGCTGGATACCATCCGCCATGGCGCATCCAATAAGATCTGGCAAAATAGCTCTTCATTGATACTGAATAAGCATCAAAAGATGTACCGTTTTTCAAGAACTCTGAGATCTGATCCTTAAGCCCCTCACTGACTCTCTCATCAGGATCAAGCGTTAGAACCCAATTATTCCTGGCTCTTTGATAAGCACGGTTTCGGATAGAGCCTTCTTTATCCCAGGTATCATTATAAATACTATTTGTATATTTCTTTGCGATCTCAAGTGTATTATCTGTTGAGTGATTATCAACAATAACTACTTCATCCGCCCATTTTACAGACTCAAGACAATCTATTATATTATGTGCAACATTCCTTGTGATTACCACAATACTTATCGGCAGCTTATCGTTCATCTATTCTCTCTTTCTTTAGTTCATCCATGCACGCAGTAAAAACAACATCGGGTGTAATACTGCTCAAACACTCCTTGAAAATTTTTCTATCACACTTAAACCTACAAGGCGAACAAGGCATATTATTATAAAAAATTATATTTCTCTTTCCAATGGGAGAAAATTTCCTAGGTGTTGTCGGGCCAAAGATTGTTGCGCTTATCACACCCAGACAGCTAGCCAAATGCATACCTCCGCTGTCATTACCAACCGCTATCTCACAGCGTTTAAGTATAGCCGCATCGTTCATTAATTCCCTTGAAAAAGACACATCTATCTCTGCGGGAATTATCGGCTTCTTTTTCATTAAATCTGAAATTCCTTTAAAAAGATCTATTTCCTTTGGACTTCCTAACATTATAGTCGTATATCCAACTTTTGCAAATAAATCTCCCACTTTTGCAAAATTCTCTGCCGGCCAGTTTTTAAACTCCATACCGCAGCTGGGCATTAAAGCCACAAACTTTTCATCTGTTTTAGGCAGTATTTTAGCCGCATTTGCAATAAATTCATCAGCAATATTCAGCTCGCAATTCAGATTTTCCCTAAAATCTATTCCTAGACGAGCCGGAAGTGCGAACATCTGTTCTAAAATATGCATTTTTTTAAAATTAATATTAGGCATGATCCAATCAGACAAGAATATACTTCCGCTAAGCATATATTTTGGTTTTAATAACCTAAGGAACAAGCTAGTCTCCCAGCGTCTTTGCGTATCAATAAGCAGATCTATCTTTCCCAAATTATTCTTTCTAAATTCAAAGAACTCTCTTAGACGCTTCCCCTTATCCGGTCTTTCATAATGAATATACCCATCTATGTAAGGGATAGAATCAAAGATTCTTTTAAAACGTGGATAGATTATGCCCATATATTTTATTTTAGCATTTGGAAAGACAATCTTCAGTGTTTTAAAAAAAGACACAGCAACCACCAGATCTCCAAGGCCTCCGCCGCCTTTGTACACAGCTATTTCACGTACTTCATTTTGGATCTTTTTAAAAACCCCATTTTCTCTATATTTCTTAAAATCATTTCTTTCTAAAAACTCAAACATTCTCTAGCCTCTTATAATCTATCGGTTAACACGTTCCAGCGTTTTCGGGTTATCGCGTTAGGCAATTGCCTATCTTTAACTCGCAAACTCGTCAACGCGCAACCCGCTAACCTTTTAAATCTTTTCATGCTTTTACTTTTACCTTTTGCCTTTTTACTTTTACCTTGTAATTCGTCATTCATAATTCATAATTCATAATTCGTAACTACATTGCGTCCTTCGTCCCAGCCTCGTTGTTCTTTAGCGGGCGATCGTCCATTTGTCCTCCATAGCTTTCTTGACCTTCGTAGTCTTCAAGACCTCCATAGCCTTGGCGAAGGAGGTGACGAAGTAGGTAGCGAAGGAGGATCGTCCTTCGGTTTTAGGCTTTTTCAGCTTTTCACCATTAGCTATCAGCTAATCT
>CAYTGV010000050.1:0-6121 GCA_964437495.1 uncultured Planctomycetia bacterium
AAAATCGTTGGTTTTGTTTCCTGCATTGCCTCAAGCAATTCATCTCCTCTTAAAGTCTGAGGATAAACAATAGTCAAGCCAGATAGAACAGGCATAAGCAGTGTTATGGTTAAAGCAAAAGCATGATGCAAGGGCAGAATTGAAATAATACTATCATTGCTTTTAATCAGATTTAATTTATTAATCGAATTGCAATTAGACAACAGATTGTTCTGCGAAAGCATTACCCCTTTTGGATTTGCCGTTGTGCCCGAAGTATATAAAATACAAGCCGGGTCATCTGGGGCAGATTCTACGATCTCCAACTCTTTATCACGAACTCCTAATACATGCTTAAACAATTCTCCTTGGGCAGAAATAATGGTCAAAGCATTGATCTTTGCTGTATCCAGATGCTCTGAGATAAATACAAGTGCGGGAGATGCATCAGCAATAATATTGTTAATTTCCGCACTGCTTGCCTCCGGGCTAATGGGAACAGCAACTGCCCCTTGATGCGCAATAGCAAAAAATACAACCACCCATTCCCAGCAGTTCTCTAAAATAATACCCACCCTGTCACCTTTGCGTATCCGTTGCTCTTGAAGAAATCCGGCTAATGCATTAACCTTGCTCCCCAAATCGCCAAAAGTCAGTTGCATCCATTGGTTATTAATTTTTTGCGCAATAACAATTTTAGCAGAAAAGTGTTTTGAGGTATTCTTAAAGATTTTTTGTATGGAGTCCATCAGATTTATCTGTCCTCCCCAGAGTGTTCATTGTCTAGCTATAATTCTTAGTTTTCAACTTTTTCAATTCGTTTTATTTCACTGCACGACATACTCAGGGGTCCCCGAGTACGACCCAGGTCAATATCTAAAACTACTTTCTTATCTGTTTCCGACTTGATCCTTCCCCTAGTCTTTTGTCCGTTTATTAAAGGCACGATTACTTCCCCAGAAGATGCCTCGGGAATTATAGCCGCTGCCGGAGCCACCTTTTCATGCTTACCCTTATTTGTCACATTAATTTTACCCGGCCTGCGATAATACGCAAAAAAATCCAGGCTATCGTGAAATTGATCAGGAACCATATCCTGCCCGGGATTATATTCCTTATATTTTGCATCTATGCCATATCGCTTTGCTGCTTCACAAAATTCCTGGTTGACCAAGACGCTTCCTTGCCCGGATAATCCTGGAACCATTACCATCAGAGGATAAGACACGAAAGGAGTCTTGCTGGCCTGTGCGGGGATATAATAATAATATTCCAGAGAGAGATTTGCATAATTATTCGTCGAAATCACATCTACGCCTTCTTGCGCAGTAAGGATTGCTGGAAACAACAACATGATTACCAATGCAAACATCTGTATCAAAAACCTCTGGGATTGTTTCTTATGTTTTTTAAGATCAGAAATAAGGCTATTCTTGTTATTAAGCATAGCGCTCTTTGTGGAAGCTGCTTGTATAAAGTTTATGCTATACATATCTTCAACCTGTTTAAAAATCAATTCTAATCGCCAAGCATAGGCGGGGCATAACTCTGAGGAGGCACTTCTTCATAAGCCATTTTTCTTAGCATATGATTAAAATTATGAGCATTGATATTATACTTCTTGAACGCCACTTCATACCATTGCAGCATTTGTACGTCGGCAGTTTTTTCGTCCATGCCGTCATCCTCTAAAAACTCCACCTTGCTTACATATTCATCATAAAGCCTTTGCTCCGTAACGCTCACCGGCATTTTATCTTTTTTATAATAGATCGGGCCGATAAAAACACCTTGTCCGGATTTACCAATGGTAACATTGCTGCCGCTTGTTTGCGCTGCCTCAGCCAGGGCTAATCTGCCCTTGTTTTGAGCCTCAATAGAGCCGATCATTTGATTTATACATCGGTCAGAAGGATAAAGTTGCTGCCCTTTTTTAAGCCATTGATAGCTTTTAAAGACCTCTCCTCTTTCAATATACAAAAGCGCTACCTGAGAATAGGCGGGCAAAAAATGCTTATCACGTGCGAATCCTTTTTTATAATATGATATCGCCTTATCTCTATTATCCGTATTCTGAAAGGCGAAAGCTATCTCAAATAATGCTGCGGCAAATTCCGGATCTGCGCTAAGTGCTTTTTCGAAATACGGAATTGCCTTACTATATTTTTGGGCATTATTAAAAATCAGCCCTATTTTAAAATTTTCGGTAGCCTGTTTGCTAGGAGAATATTGATAATCAATAGCGTAAAGACCTGTAGAGAACGCTAAAACAACTGCGCAGCAAAAAATCGCAATAAAAATATTTTTTCCTTTATTTAACATTAGAGCCCTTCTTCGCATCCGTTTGTAAAGAATACGATTGTTTTGTTTTTGGTAAACTGGCAGACACAGTTGCAACCAATTCGCACCATGACCACCGGGCACACTGAGCCAGTTGAATGTGCCTCCGAAATTACCGCACATATCAAGATATTATTTGTAACCACCCCCTTTATACCAAAAAATAGCCCGAAAAGCAATTCAATTACGCTTATTAGGCAGAACTTACCGGATATAGCCAAGAGCCTAAACGTGAATAAGAAAATTGTCCTAAAGGCAATTAATCATTTAAAGAAGAAGACACTATGAATAAAAATCTTTTACATGCGACCTTGTTCTGGCTTTTGTTTTTCCTACTCGCTAATCGCTAAACGCTAATCGCTCGGGAGGTAAATATGTTTTGGTTTATTAGACTTTTGTTTGGAAAATCGGAATATGTATGGGTTACTGTGCAAATGGTAAAAGAAACAGACAAGGCAATTTTTTTTAAACTTTTAATATTTGTTTTTTAATATTCTGATAGGGAAAGGGTTATGCAAAGTGTCTGAGTATCTGAAGCGCCTGAGCGTCCATGAGTGTCCTAATCCCTCAATGAGACTTTCATGACTTTAAGTGCTACTTTGCAGACGTCCTATTTTAAAAATAAAGTAAACGTCCTACTTGGGTGTACCCTACTTCTTCTCCGCCAAACCTACCTTTACTTGATTCGGTTGAAAAATGGTCGCTGTCCCTATTTTCTATTTTTTCCCCTATTTTGAAGACTTTAGATATTCTATGACTTTATCTATTATTCCGTCTATAATATTTGCTGTTCGTATTTCCTTTCTGAAATGGATAAATGGCTGACCGGAATCGCCTGATTTTACCATTTCAGGCTCAATCGGAATCCTTCCTAAAAACGGTACTTTTAAATCTTGTGCAGACTTTTCACCTCCACCTATCCCAAATAAATTTATCTCCTTTTTGCAATGGGGACAGACGAAACCACTCATATTCTCGATTATGCCCACAATAGGCACTTTCAATTCTTTGGCAAACAAAACACTCTTTCTGGAGTCTAAAATTGCCACATCCTGCGGAGTTGTAACTATAATAGTCCCATTTATATCTGGAATAAGCTGGCAAACGCTCAAGGGTTCATCACCCGTCCCCGGAGGAGAATCAATAATCAAATAATCAAGTTCGCCCCAATTAACATCCGATAAAAACTGTTTTATAGTTATCATCTTAAGAGGTCCACGCCATATTATCGGCTGATCTTTGTTTTCAAGTAATAAAGCAAGACTTACTACCTTTAGATTAGATATAACTTTAATAGGCTCAATTCCTAATTCAGAGCCTACAAGCCTTTCTTCTTCAATCCCTAACATCTTAGGAGTATTCGGACCGTGAATATCAACATCTAGCAATCCTACTTTATTTCCCTTAACAGCCAATCCGTATGCTAAATTAACTGCTATCGTAGTTTTTCCTACCCCGCCTTTTCCACTCATTACAATCAGCTTATATTTTATATTAAGCATTTTATTTTTAAGGCGTTTGTCCTGTTTTGATCTTTGTGCGTTTCCATCTTTTTCTTCCATCTTTTACCTTTCACTTAGTCAATGAAGAGATTATATCAATTTACTGGTTTATTGTCACAATATGCATTTCGTTCTTTACAATTGTCATTTGCTAATCTCATAATTTTTATATTTTTTTTATTATTTGTCTATATGATAAAAATGGAATAAAAGGTGAATTTCTCTTGCTGAAGAATTTTGCTTCTTTCAATTCATTGTTTAATAATAGAGTGTTTTTAGAAATACTAACCTCATAACCGATAATAATAATCGAGCCATCGTATCTGATTTTTGAGTGTAAACCCCTATTAACCTTTTGATTTTACCTCTTAAGCCTGTTTCCTCTGCCAATTCCCTCAAGCAGGCAATCTCAGAAGTTTCTCCTGATTTAAGATTTACATCTAAAATCGCCATACCTCCTATTGACCATTAATATTACAGATTCTCTTGCCGAATATAGCTGTTCCCAATCTTACCATATTAGCTCCTTCTTCAATTGCTATTTTATAAGAATTTGACATACCCATAGAGAGATATTTAAAATCTTTATTAGCAATATTTTCTTTCAATTTCTCAAAAATATCTTTTATTTTTCTAAAATAAAATCTCGAGTCTTCAGGATTGCCTACCCTTGGCCCCATTGTCATTAAACCTTCTAATCTTAAATATTTTAACTCAGCAATACGTTCAGCTAATTTCTCAATAATTTCATAATCCGGTTTAACCCCAGCTTTTGTCATTTCGCTGCCTATATTTACTTCTATGAAAACAAACATTATTTTATTTATTTTCTCCGCTCGTTTATTAATGGCTTCAGCAAATTCAGGAGAATCAACCGTCTGAATACAATCAAATATTCTTAAAGCTTTATTTATTTTATTTTTTTGCAAGTCGCCAATCATATGCCACTTGACCTTCTTTGCCTCTTCCCCAAACTCTTGATACATCTTTTCTGCTTCCTGGACATAATTCTCTCCGATAATTTCCGCTCCGGCATGAATTACTTCTTCTATTTCTTCCTTTGTTCTCATCTTAGCTGCCAGAACTATTTTCACATATTCTGGAATTTCTTCTCTAATCCGTAGATAATTTTCTTTTATACTCATTTTTCCTCGAAAGTTTTAAACAGTTCCCGGCAATAAGCAGGCATATCTTTTACAACTCTTTCCCATACCAGATTACCGCATTCAGGCTCTTTTTTCAATGAGAATAACTCTTTTCCCCTGCATATATCGCAACTTTTAACCAATTTTCAGGCGGAGTGAATGGGCAAGCATAATTTTTACTATAAGCACACCAGGGATTATAAGCTTTATTAAAATCCAGCGTCCATTTGTTTCCTGATATAATGTCTCTCCCAGATTCTAAATCCAGATACCTCCCTGCTCCATAAGTTGCTTTTCCAGAAGTCAAATCTTTAAAAGGAACGAACAGCCTTTCATCTTGTTCTTCCGATTTATAAACCTGCAATTTACATTTAACCCCATTCACATCAAACCTGAACTCACCCCATCTTACGAATTTTCTCATATTTCCTTTTGTATCTTCTATTTCTAAAAAATCTTTACTATCATGTCCAAATAACTCTAGTTCAAACCTATATTTAGCAACAGGAGGATAATAATTTAATCCTTTAAAATGCTCCTTTTCCTCCTGAGAAACAGGAGACTGGTATCCCGATTTGAAGAATTCATCTTTCTGCTTTCTTTCTGTCTCAATTTCCCTCTTCAACTTGTCAATATCCATATTCATTTTAATTATTCCTCCCCATTTTAAGTATTCTTACATAATTTTTAAAAAACAACTTCTCTTGGAAAGACCCAAAATTTTTGCTGCGTAGGATACTTTTCCAATTTCTTTCTATAAAATCAAAAGCATAAGGACATTCAATCATTTTAAAAAATACTTTAAAATAAAAAGGCATCTCTGAGTAAAAAAATTCATTATAGTCTAAAATAAAAAAACTTCCACCTTTTTTTAATATCCGATAGACATTTTCTATGATCGATTCTCTCACCTGCTGTGGAAATCCGTGCAGGAGAAAAGAGATAAAAACTTTATCAAAATTTTCTTTAAAAGGAAAACCTTTATCCACTCTGGCATTAACAATCCTAGCATTAGGAAAACTTACACATTTTTTTCTAAACTGCCCTATCATTTCATGAGATGTATCTATTCCGATTAGTTTTCCTTCAGAAGAAAGATACTCCATCATCAAACAAGCATTTCTACCTGTACCTGCGCCTAAATCCAGAATCCTA
>CAYTGV010000051.1:0-5834 GCA_964437495.1 uncultured Planctomycetia bacterium
ATCATGTTTTCAGCCAGAAGAACTGTGTATTCCCCTGGACTATCTTCAACCTTGAAATAATTTACTATACTGCTTGCACTAACTCGCACATTACGCAGTCCTTGATATATTTCTGAAAAATTATCAGCGATGAACGCTTCAATAACATCTAAATCTATATCTTTTTCCATTAAAGTCTCTGTTATCCAAACAATGGAATATCCAGCATGCATAAGCGTAACAAAAGACTGCCCCTGAAGCTGTGTTATTGATTTATAATATTCTCCTATTATCGTATCCGCAAGAACACTCGTTGAATCAATGTTTACTTCCGCGCTCATTAATTTCAAAATAATTTCTTCAGAACTCAACCCTTCGTCTTTATAGTATTGCGCGGCAACAGCGAATAAATCCTTATCAATATAATAGGGCAGCAATACAATTACAGCCACATTATCATTAATAAGCAGTTCACTGCTATACGATGCTTTGCTTTCCTCAAGAGCAATAAAGATATCTTCCATTGATTCACCTAGAGTCTTAAACAGTTTTGCAACAAACGACATCTGATAGCCTTCTTCTGCAAAATATTCACTGATCTCAGTCAATGTACAGTTGCCGCCTTCAGAAGTAAGCATGTAATTAACCATAGCCGCCTCTGCTGTATTCTCTATTCTATAGCCCCCAGCATCAGCAATGCCTGCCTTCAAGTTAGCATTATCATCTTTATTCAAACCACCGCTGCCCAAAAGAATAGCATAAGTCACTGTGTGTGAGCTAAAATCATTAAGTATTAATTGCTCAGCAAGCGGTCTGAGATACTCTGCTTTATTTTCCTGAGTAAGAACCAACATGACAATATAGCTGGCACTCTTTCCTGACTTAGTCATTTCTTCAATAATCTCATTAAATCCCTCTGAGAATTTTGCATCTATCTCTCCTTGAGTAAATCCGTTTTCCATAAGCATCTGAGAAATTTTTTCAAAGCTATATCCATTATTAAATAAATCAACCCATGACTCAACAGTATTTTCAGCAGATTTTTTATCTATATTGTAATCCAGAACTTTAGAAAGCTTTGCCGCATTACTGATCTGTTGAGAATCATCCGGGTCAAACTCTCCTATTAGTATTTTTACAATTTCAGTCTTATCTGTAATGCCATCATCCTCAAGTTCTTCAACAACAAAAGAATATAGATTAAAAGAGTCATACCCCATACTGATCATTGATGCGCATACAACTCCTTCTAATCCTAATCCTTCATTTTCTTCGGGCTGATAGGTCGCAAGCAAAGTTGTATATGTTTCTTCAATTTCAATTTCCGCAAGCTTAAACACAATTACTGTTTGATCCAGCGTAAACCCATGATTTAATAACCCGGTAGCTATCAATTCTAATGATGTTCCGCCGATAGCCTTGAATGCTTTTGTTAAATCCCGGGCCTTACCTAACTGCTCGCTGGAAAGACCGTCTTCAGAATCAATTTCTCCGATCACCATCGCAATTATTTCAGCTTCAGTATGCCCCTGGCCTAGACTAGTCACAAGTAATACATAAACATCATCTGAGCTATAATTGCCGCTGATTAATGCTAGCGCCACATCTAACGCATCTTGACCTTCATCAAAATTTAAAAGCAAATCAAAAGCATCAACAGCACTAATTTCCACAGATTGCAAGACTGAGGCTACTGATTGCAAAGTGAATCCGGCTGTTCCCAAGTCAGCGCAAATATCTTCTAAAGAATCCCCTCCTACTTCTGCTTCAAATTCCACTACTAAAAACGATGCCCATAGCTCCTGTGTGCTAGTTGGCCCATTTTCGGGATCAACCGTACCGATAAAAGACTCAATGATCTGCAAATTGGTATAGTTATCATCCGATAGAAGCACTCTGACAACAGTAGTAATCACTGTTTCACTATCATAGCCGGCATCTATTAAAGCCATGGCAACATTGATAATATCCTGTCCTGCTCCAAGCTTTGTTAAAATTTCGTATGCCTCTTCAAACTCAATATTGATTCCTTTAAGAATCGTTGCAATATTTTCTAAGGTAATCCCGGCTGAAAACAGATCATCAGCAATATCGGCAAGCACCTCTCCTTTGTCTGTAAAAACCTCCACTAGCTTAGCCGCCATATTTAGCTGAAAATCAGTTGGGCCATTATCGATGGAAACTTCTCCCAAAAGTAAACCTACAATTTCAGACATATTCTTGCCTTCAGCTTCCAACACTGGAATAACCATATCAAGAACAGAATCAATATCATATCTTGCTTTGATCATCGCAAGCGCTACTCCGGCAACATCCGATCCTCCGTAAGCATTAAGCAATAATTCATATGCCTGAGTAAAATTAACCTCCATACTGTAAACTATCTTTGCATTATCCTCCAAGCTGACTCCAGCAGCAGCCAATGCTGTACAGATATCGCCAATAGATTCTCCCGCAGCAGTTAATACTTCAATCAGAATACTTGTGTTTAGTAATTGTTTGCTCGTAAGACCATTCTCCTGGTCAACTTCTCCGATAAACATTGTTATGATATCTTCAATACTGTAATTCTGATCCAGAAGTTCCGGTACGACCATTTGGAATAAATCCGACATTTCATAACCGGCCTCATTAAGGGAATTAATTACAGCTACTGGCTCCTGCCCTTGATTCGCATTTACTAATGCTGTATATATTTCTAAAAGGCCAATTTTAGCTTTTTTTGTTTGATAAGCTATTTCAGAAATACTAAAACCTACATTAAGAAATCCCTCACAAATATCACTCAAAGAACTCTCTTCAGACAAAACACTAATCAGATAGCTTGCGTTTTTCTTCTGAAAACTTGAGATCCCGAATTCTACGTCTACCGGCCCTATAAGCATATTAATGATTGTCTGCACATCATGACCTTGAGATTTTAATTCGGCTACGATAATCTCGAAAGTATCATTAGCTTTATAACCAGCAGCAATCATTGCTGTACAAACCTCAATGATATCTTGTCCTCCGCTTGAATTCATCAACGCTGAAAAGATATCTTCAATCTCCACACTAGCTTTTTTCATTATTTTCGCAATATCCTTTATGGATAAATCCATATCCAAGAAAGCTTCACACATTTCCTGCAATGGCACCCCATCAGCAATCAAAAACTTTACCAAGTATGAAGCATTATTGGTCTGGGTGCTTGTCGGCCCATCTTCAGAATCAATAACACCGATAAGAATATCTATAATTTCAGCAACACTATAGCCCTCTGCCTTTAAATCAGTTACTGCTTTTTCATATACTCTAGTACTATTATACCCGCCTGCTTTTAAAGATGAGCATACTGTGTCATATTCCTGGTCATCTCCTCCGACTATGCCCAAAATAACAGCAAATGCATCCTCAAGACTCACAGACGCTTTTTTTAATACCTTGGCTACTATATTCAGGCTAAAGCCAATATCAAAAAGTGTCTCTCCCATCTCAGACAAAGAACCTTCTTGTGAAACCAATAACTCAATCAAAACAGAAGCCCTGCTGAACTGCTTACTACCAGGATTTTTGTTCTCCTCGACACTCTCAACCAGCATGGAAATAATATCTACATCACTAATATCTAGAGCCTTAAGATCCGCCACTGCAAGGTCAATCACTGTATCTATAGAAAAACCTGCCTCAGTCATAGCCACAGCCACTATCGCATGCTCACCCCCAAGAGCTCCAACTAAAGCATTATAAGCATCCTCAACCGCCACCTCATTATCTTTAAGTAAATCAGCAGTATTGCCCAAACTAAATCCATTAGCCATAAAAGATACTGAGATTGCCGCTAAAGAATCTCCTGCATTAATCATCACATCCACTAATAATAGAGCATTTTCCATTTGTTCTTTACTTGCACCGTCCTCAGAATCAATTTCCCCGATAAGCAACGAGATAATCTCTGTCAATCCAAATCCCTGATTCTTAAGCGCCGGAACACTTAAAACAAAAACCTCATGCGTACCATAACCATTACTGATCAAAGCAATTGCCACATCAGCCGCGTTTTGCCCGCCCAGAGCATTAAGCAAAGTTGAAAAAGCTTCATTAAGAATTACGCCAATTCCATTGAGCACAGTAGCTGTATTCTCAAGATCAAAACCCGCAGTTAGCAATGCTTCACATATTTGAACAACACTGGTTTCGTTATCTTGCATTACTCCTGATAAAATAATAGCATTGTTTATTTGATCTGATGTTGGACCTTCCTCCCCCACCTCTCCTATTACAATAGCTGTTATTTCCTCAATACTGTGTGTTTCTGATAGTTTACTTACAAGACATTCAAATACAGAAGCGACATTGTAAGAAGAGGCAAGTAAAGCGCTTAAGACATCCACTATTTCCTGTCCTCCCTGTACATTGATCAGCAGATCATATGTAAATCCTATCGCTATATCAGCCAAACCATAAATCTTTGCTATTTGATCAAGCCTAAAGCCGTTTTCAGCCAATGATGCAGTGATTTCCTCCAAGGTGAATCCTGCCTCTATCATACCCAGCACTAAATCACGTTTGAGCGAATACGATACTGATGAAATCTTTTCAATAAAAATCTCCTGCATCAGCCCCTTAAACAGGTCAGGATCGATTGCTTCGCCCAGAATTGTTTCTATTATTTGCTGATCGGTAAGCTCTGAATTGACCTGTTTCAGATGATTTATAGCAACTTTAAATACATCTCCAGAGTCGAATTTAGCTGCAAGCAATGCTCCGACAATTTCCTGCAAACTCTCTGGCCCCAATTCGTTAAGCATAGCTTGAAAGACATCTTCTAATGAAAAATTCGCATTTTTAAGAATTTCACCGATTTCCGCCAGGCTATATCCATTGTTAAGATATGCTTCAATTATTTCCTGCGCACCCTCGATATTCATCATTTCAAACGCAGAAATAATCATTGCACTTTTTTCATCAGAGCTCATCATAGTTTCCAGATGCACAATATCAGTATCAGCAGGGATAACCAATACATCTTGATTCTCTTCATTAAAAGAAGGCTCAAGAGTATTATTATCCGTATTTATTGATTCAGGCAGTTGTTGAGCAAAGGCAACACCCGTATAGCAAGTACCTGTAATAAAAAATAAAATCAGAATAATTAATATTGTTTTCTTTGACATCTCTGACTCCTTTGCGTTTTCAAAAAATAGAATAGATGAAATATAGTATGCAAAAAAACTAAAATTATAGAACTAAATAGAGTTAATATTATGATTTTTATTATGATTTCATTAAACATTACAATCACCTTCTTTAGAATTTTATAAATAAATATTTTACTAACAAAGCAGATTTAACTGTTTATTCTGAGCAATAACTCCTTTCATATTAAAAACAAAAACCGAGTTGCTATACACCTGAGCAACTCGGCTATCTTTGCATATATCCCTTAAATCGTTATCGATTCGCCAGGCGATCTTTGCATATGCTTTAGACCCGTAGCTTTGCCCCTTAAAAAGTCTAGTTATAAACTTTTTAAGGGATTCATTTGACTCATCCATAATCACAAGCCAACAGAATGCCCCTGTCTTTAGACAGGTTTGCCTTTTCGGTTATTAATTTTAAAGATTTTACATTGTATTTAATCTACTAATTAAACAAAAGCATGTTCTTATAATCCCTCATTAATTAGCAGCATTAAAGAAACTCGAGGCGTTGAAGGAAGGTTACTTTGAGTTAAAAAATAGCATTATTTGGAAATATAATAATAAATAATTTTATTTTCCCTCTTCACCTATCGCCTTAATGCATTTTAAAGACATTTACAAACATTTTACTCCTTATTAAGTATAGCATAAAATTACTTTTCTGTCAAAAAA
>CAYTGV010000052.1:0-4460 GCA_964437495.1 uncultured Planctomycetia bacterium
TCTGTCAATACAGTTTAACCTCCACCTCTTAACTTGTCAAATAAAAGGTCTCTTCTTATTTCTACCTAAACATTTAACTTTTGTGGTCTAGAGAAATTTCCCAATCTCAATAAAAATGGTCTAAATAAACACTTGCCAAAAATAAAAAATATAGTAGTATATAAAGAAGTATATTTCTGAATTTAGAAAGGTTTTTCTATTAAATTAAAAAATTCGGAATTTATTTTTTTTCAACTTTTCGGACGAATACAACTGTTTAGTTTTTAGATAGTTATGTCCTTGGTTTTTTAAAACAAATTTTTATATGGTATACAACTTGCTATTAATTAAATAGAGAACTTTTCATTTCTATTAACAAAAAACCCTACAAGGAGGAAAATAACTCATGAATAAAAAAAGACTATCATTATTATTAGTAGCTGTATTTGCCCTGACTTTAAGCGGCTGTGGCTCTATGTCAGGCAGGATTAACCGCCTTTCTATCAATATGCAGAAGGAGGATGTCCGAGCGCTTTTTGGAAGTAATTTTACCGCTAAAGCTTCCAAAGTCGACGCTGAGGGCAATGTTATGGACTTATGGGAATTCTATGACACTAAGCAGAAAAAAACCTATCAGATATTCTTTCTCAATGATAAGGTTTCACAATGGGGCAAACGCGAAGACCTGAAGGCTTTTCCTGATTTGCATGCTCCGTCATATAATCCCTGAAAACAAGATTAGAAAGCAAAAGGACAGCATTTTAATATGCTGTCCTTTTTTTATCTCCGATTTTATTTATTTTGACTCAAGCTTAAATTTATCGACCAATTGCTTTAATCCAGCAGACATTCTCGCAAGATCCATGGCGCCTGCAGTCATTTCCTGCATGGAAGCCGTAATGCCGTGTATGGAATCTGTGGACTCCTCAATGGACTCAACGGTTTCATGAGAGAATTTAGTCCCCGCTCTAATGGTCTTATCCACTCTTTCCGTATATGTAAGCTGGGCCTTGCTCGCATCGTTAATAAATTGTGCATGTATTGCCGAAAATTCCGCAGCCTTTAATATCTCATCAAGCCCTACGCTTACAGCATTTATTATGATTTTACCTTCATCAACTGCTGCCGTCGCTGTTTTCACCGATTTAACTGCCTGTGAAGTCTCGTTCTGAATCGTACGGATAAGAACCGCAATCTGCTTAGCTGCCTGAGATGAGCTATCAGCAAGTTTACGTACTTCCTCAGCAACAACAGCGAAACCGCGCCCGGATTCTCCGGCCCTGGCAGCTTCAATTGCCGCATTAAGCGATAAAAGATTTGTCTGGTCCGAAATCCCGGTAATAACATCCACAATACGCCCTATTTCTTTTGAGCGTGCTCCCAGCAAACCAACTATCCTGGATATCTCAGCAGCTACTGTAATTATATTTGTCGTTCTATCCACTGCCTCTTTGGATGAATCCATACCTTCTTTAGCCAAGGTAGATGTTTTGATTGAAGAACTCGCTCCCTGCTCAGCATTGGTTGCGGCTTCTTTAAGCGATCTAACCATATCTATAATAATCTCAGTAGCATATTCTGCATTCTTGACCTGGCCAGTAACACCTGCGCTCATTTTTTGAAAAATCATAGATATTTCTTCTGTTGACGCATTTACTTGCTGAGATGTACTCGATAGTGTTTCTGAAAGCATGTTCACCTTCTCCGACACATCTTTAACATTGAGTAACATTGCCTGAAGTGAGTCCATAAAGCTATTAAACTGTATAGCCATTTCCCCGACCTCATCTTTAGATTCTACATTCAGTCTTTTTGTAAGATCACCGCTTTGTTCTGCTAACCCTGCCAGAACTTCGGCAATAGACTGCATAGGCCTGGTAATCCCGCTTGACATGCGTAAAGCCACAAAAATAACTAATAGTATAAAAAAACAACCTAATCCAAGAATGATCTGAATTATATGATTGGAACTTTGCATAAGCTCTTGAGCTGGCATAGATATGACCACTGACCATTTCAGCTTTGAATAAGGCACATATAATACATATTTACGTACTCCCTCATATTTATATATCCCAATACCTTTGCCTCCGGCAATCATTCTGTTTACAATATCAACAAATTCACTGCAGTCATTCTTGAGCAGATTTTCCTTGAGAATTTTTTCTTTTTTTGGATGAGCTATAAGATATCCGGCTTTATTAACTATATACCCATAACCTGTATCTCCGGTCACAATACTATCAACAAAGACTGTTACGGCAGCCGCATCAACCTGCACCAAAAGAAATCCCTTTTTATTCCCCTTATCATCAACTATCTGAACCGCATATTCAATTACAGGCCTATCCAGGGATTTAGAGATTATTATATCGCTGTTAAAAATTTCCTGAGATTTTGAAGCATTCTTTATCCAGGGATATCTTCCTACATCAATAAACTTTGTTTGTATTTTTTCCGTATTAACAATCTCATTGCCCTTTAGATCTAAAAGACGTATCAATAGTATATAGGGTTTATCCTTAACATATTTTTTAAATCTGCTTATAATAGGCGTGAGGTCCTGATTGAATTCATTGAACATATATGCCATGCGCGCATCAGACATAAGACTGATTTCACGCACATTGCTCTCACAGAGATTAAGAAAAAAATCGATCTGCTCTACCGATTTATCAGCAATACTGGTCAACTGCTGCGAAGCCTGTTTAACCAAGGCCTTTGAAGCATTGAAAAGCGTTGCCGCTCCGACAAAAATCAGCGGTATAAGTGTAAGTAGAAGGTATGATATTAAAAGCTTGTTTTTTATTTTCATATTGCTACTTATCTCCTACAAACATGGTCTTATCAATTAATTGGATATACAACTTTCACATTAGCAGAAACTTCGGGCCAAACAGTTTTAAGCTTTCCTGCTTGCACCTGCATCATAAGCGTTTTTACTCTATTTTGATTTGTATAATTATCAAAATCAAAAAACTGTATTGGAGCGAAAACTGTTTCAATATTTGTCGCTTTTAAAGCAGCTGTGATATCCTCTTTTGAAGATGACGCTGTACGCTTAAGCACATCAATTAATACCTCGACAAGAGCATGGCCTTCGGCAACATTATATGTAACACTATCATCATAGAGATTTTTATAATCACGGACAAATTCAGCCGCTCCTTTATAAGCAACGTCCTCTGCCCATAGAGCTGCGGTAACTACATTTTCAGATGCTCTCCCTGCGCCTTCCGGAAACTCAGGAAGCCCAAATCCATATGCAGAACCGGCAATTAGCTTTAGTTTTATGCCCAGTTCATCAGTCTGTTTAACCAGCAAAATAGCATCCATTAGATAAGAACCCATAAAAACAACATCAGGATTTGTTAATTTCATGCTTAAGAGCATTTCATTATAGTCTGGGGAATTTGCTTGATATGCCTGCTCAAAAACAATATTAATATTATTTGCGTCGCAGAATGTCTTCATTGCCTTATATGAACTTTCCCCTAACTCAGTATCCTCGAAAAGAATAGCCATGGTCTGCGGCTTAACTACACAAAAAAGAAAATCCTGTAGGCCTGCAGTGTACTGACTTGTTGAAGGGGTCAGCCTGAATATCATATCGTTTCCAGCCTGTGTAAGCTTATCTGCAGATCCGGTTTGACATAAATAAGGCACCCTGTATTTTTGTGCCACTTCAGAAATCATTTCTGAGCTGGAGCTTGAATATCCGCCCAAAATAATAGTATATTTATATTCTTGAACAAATTTTTCGGCTATTTCAGCTGTCTTTGCTAAATCGCTGTTGCAGTCAACAAAAACAAGCTCTAATTTCTTGCCTGCATAAATTCCCTTTGTAAACCCACCGGCAGAATTTAACTCACCTTGAGCAATCAGGCCACCTTTTCTTATTTTTTCACCAATTTCTTTGTTTTCCCCGCTAAAAGGAAGAATAACCCCAAATTTTGCTGTTTCCTGCGCAAATACTGTCACCTGTGATGTAAAACATATGATACTAACAGCTAACAAAAAAACGCTTACTCCCTTTTTCACAGACTCACCTTTCGACCTTAAACTAATCAACTCCATATTAATAAATAACTTATATAAATCCCTCTATTAAGTACTAGCATATCAAACAAAAGTTGTCAATAGCAAAAAATTTAATACAGTCTTAAAAAAACAAACCATTTAATTTATTCTAGCTTTTTTACGTAAATCCTTATCACAGGTAACAGTGATTTTCCGTTCTTTGTCTGCCTGTTCACACCTCACAATGCACGGCTCTTTATCTTTTGCATCGCTATAGCTTGCGCATATACCCACAGCAGCTTCTAGACATTCCCGGGCATCATTGCCAAACAAAAGACATACTGGACCCGGAACAGCTTCAGTTCTCAATATAAATGAATTTTCAATAATAAATTTCTCAATAATCCCATTTTCAATTTGATCTCGCCCGACTACAAGTTTAGAATATTTAGATATACGAA
>CAYTGV010000053.1:0-4415 GCA_964437495.1 uncultured Planctomycetia bacterium
AATTAAAAATCCTTCTCCAAAATAAGGAGAAGGATTTTTATGGTGCCGGGGGACAGAGTTGAACTGCCGACGCAGGGATTTTCAGTCCCTCGCTCTACCACCTGAGCTACCCCGGCTCAAGTCATAATTACTTATTACTACAAAAATATATATCTAAATCAAGAACCTCTCTTCATCATGCGAAGGTGGAACCTGATAATGAAACTTAGGTTTTTAAAGCGTAGCGCTGGAAAACCTAAAGTCTGAATTAATCCCGCTACCTTTTTATCCGCGGGAAGCTACCCCGGCTCAAGAATTAATTACTTTGTAATACTAAATTTTTCAATCCACATCAGCCATTGCTAGCTTATGCGAAGGTGGAACCTGATAATGAAACTTAGGTTTTTAAAGCGTAGCGCTGGAAAACCTAAAGTCTGAATTAATCCCGCTACCTTTTTATCCGCGGGAAGCTACCCCGGCTCAAGTTATAACTACTTGTTACTACAAAAATACACATCTAAATCAAGCGCCTCTCTTCATTATGCGAAGGTGGAACCTGATAATGAGACTTAGTTTTTTGGAACATCGTGCTCAAAAATCTCTAGTCGAATTAATCCCGCTTGTCGGGAAGCTACCCCGGCTCAAGTTATAACTACTTGTTACTACAAAAATACACATCTAAATCAAGCGCCTCTCTTCATTATGCGAAGGTGGAACCTGATAATGAGACTTAGTTTTTTGGAACATCGTGCTCAAAAATCTCTAGTCGAATTAATCCCGCTTGTCGGGAAGCTACCCCGGCTCAAGTCATTAGTTACTTTACAATACTAAATTTTTCAATCCACCTCAGCCCTTGCTAGCTTATGCGAAGGTGGAACCTGATAATGAGACTTAGGTTTTCAGAGCGTAGCGCTGGAAAACCTAAAGTCCGAATTAATCCCGCTAACTTTTTATCAGCGGGAAGCTACCCCCAGCTCAAGATGCTTAAAGCAATTGTCAAAATAATGTATCACAAAATCAAATTAATGTCAATTACCCTGTATCTTTTTTATTTGGCTGTTGAATCTATCCACAACAAGCCTCGACACCGCCTGACCTATAAGTTCATACCCCAGTGCCGTACAATGCCCATCCGGGATCAGATAATCCCCTATATTATCCGGAGTCATCTCCGCCTTAAACACATCTCTCAGGTCATAAAACAGCGCATTTTTGGCTTCTGCAGCTTCTTTTACATAAGCAAAAACCTGTGTAGGATAGCCAAGAAACACAAGCAAAACATTTCGGCCTTTTGCGATTCGGCAGATTTCCTTTACTTTTTCCTTATTCAGCTTATAAATATATTTCTCATCTGCGCCTGCTTCTTTTTTTCTATCGAGTATAGCTGAAAAACTCAGCACACTCAAAAGCAGATCAAAATCAGCTTCTGAAAAAGTAAACATCTCATTTCCATGCCAGGATAGGGCAACCGGACATCTGTTCTCATAATAAGTAAAGGTATGTTCAAAGCTTTTTGCAGGAAGCCTATAATAGTTTTCAATGCTTCCTAAAAACTTCTTAGTCAGGCCTCTACTGATAAAAAAAACAGCATTTTCTGCTGCTTTTTTTGCCTCTGAATACTCTGGATTTAGGCTTGAAGCTGAATTAAAATATTTCAAAGCCTGTTCATGGTCTTGAACAGCTTTATATAATCTGCCAAGCCTTAACGCGATATCTGGATCCTCAGGAAACATTTCTCTTAATTCAAGACAATAAGCTATTGCACCTCCCAGATCATTAATTTCAATAAAAACATTATCCATAATATCATAAACCAGACTGTTCATCACCCCCAGTTCTCTCATATAATAAACCAACTCAAGGGTCTTATCGAATTCGCCTTTTTCTTTATAATTCAATGCCCGGTTAAAAAGGATACAAAAAGAAATATTTTTTTTAAGATGCATTTTATCTAAATTTTTCGCAAGAGGAATACTTTCAATTCTTTGGGGCAACAAAGGCTTTTGAAACACGGTTTCACTGGATTTTTTTCTCATATTAAAAACCAGAAGATCGATCATCTTATAAAGCTTTGATCTTTCAAAAAACCTGATTGCTCTATTTTCCTTAGGGAATAATCCTGCAATATTCCAGGAATCATTCGCCCCAATCATAACTACAAGAATATCAGGCTTTAAATCATTAATCAGTTTTTCCACCTTCATGGAAAGTCCGGCAGTATTAAGCCCGGGGATACCGCGATTTATAACATCAACTCCTTTGATTCTTTGTTCTAGATGTTTTCTTAGAAAATCCGGATAACTCTGTCCTTTGGGGGCTCCAAAGCCATATGTAAAAGAGTCGCCTAGACAAGCTATTCTGATCATCCCAGGCTTCTTTAAATCCCCCAGAGATCCTTCCCTCCTCATAAACAAGCTACCGATCTGAAGCACTGCTTCACAAAACAATAAACCCGCTAACAGCCCCAATGAAATCATTACTGCTTTATATATTATTTTCTTTTTAAACAACGCTTCTCCTGTTCCATTTCTAAAGCAATCATACCCTTAAATAATTCTCTTTATCTGTCTGCAATCTGCTTTTCTCGTAAGCACATTAAGATAATATTTCCTGTCTATTAATTTCAAAGGGTCTCTGCAAACCATTGTTTTATTGCTGCAATAAATTCATTACTATGAAATCTCATAAGGTATTCAGCATGAGATCCCCCGGGTATTTTAACAAGCTGTTTTTTTGATCTGGTCTTTTCGTAAAGACGCTCTGAATGCCATGGAAGTATCACCCAGTCATCTTCTCCATGGATATAAATAACCGGAATCTTTATATCTTTGACTACATTGATCGGCTTGTCTTTTTTCAGCCAGAAAGGTCCTGGGCGCACCCCTTTGCCCTTTCGCCCATCACCTAGATTATGAAAGATGTCATTTTCCAGATCCAGATTCCAGAACTTATAATCGATTTTTTCAAATTCTGTAGATCCGCTAACCGCTATAAGACTATCCACTTTATCAGATCTTGCAACCGTAATAATGCTTATTGCCGCCCCTAAAGAAAAACCAATCAGGCCTATGATTTTATACTCTTCTTTAGCTTTATTTAGTACTGCTTCAAGATCAAGATATTCCCTTGAAGTCCAGTGAAAAAGACCCTCACTACTGCCATGACCCCGAAAATCAAACACTATAACATCAATAAAACAAAGGAGTTCTGTCGCAACTTTACAGATCAGCTCTGAGCCCTTGCTATTGAAAAATCCATGCGCAATAACAGCCACTTTCTCATGTCCTGACTGATAGTGATCATAAAATATTTTCTGGCTGTCTGCTGTTAAAACTGTTCCTGATTTTTTTCCATATTTATCGAATATTACCTTTAAACATTTCCCAAATAAACATATTTTAATTTCTTTTCGGCAATCGACTTTGCGCGTTGCAGCGTTGCTATCGGAGTAAGCGGCAGATTCAACTCATAACATGGGAAATAGCGCGATAAGTGAAGAGGGGTATCAGCACCTGTATTATTAAATATCCAATCCCTCAGCTTTTCTATCTGGACATCGGAATCATTAAGTGTGGGAATGATAAGATTCGTCAATTCCACATGAGTGCTTTGCTTAGCCCTTTTTATTGTCTTTAGTACTGGTTCAAGAGTAGCGTTACAAGTAGAGCGATAGAAGTCATCGTCCATTGACTTTAAATCAATATTCATCGCGCCGATAAAAGGCAATATCTCTTCCAGCGGCTCAGAATTAATATACCCGTTTGTAACTAAAACATTTTCAAGTCCGTTTTCTTTGGCAAGTATTACAGTATCCCGTACAAACTCATACCAGATAAATGGCTCATTATAGGTATAAGCAATACCGAAAAGCTTCATTTGAATTGCTTTATCTATAACTTTTTCAGATGAAATATCATAAAGAGGGGCATTAGAATTTTGAGAAATTTGCCAGTTTTGACAAAAAGAACAGGCAAAATTACAGCCTCGAGTACCAAGAGAGAGTATTTTTTCTCCTGGATGAAAATGGTAAAGCGGTTTTTTTTCAATCGGATCAACCGCTATCCCAGTAGTCTTACCATAAACAAGACTGTAAAGCGTCCCGTTTTCGTTTTTACGCACAGAACAGCTACCAAACTCATTATCGGCTAAAACACAATTCTTGGGACATAATAGGCATTGGACCTTGCCTGATTTTAGCTTCTGGTAATAGTAGGCTTCTTTTTTCAATATATCCCCTCTGTTTAGAGAATAGGGTTTGGGGACTATAGTTCTTAATGTCTTATCCTGAAATAGTTTACACTTTTAAACACAAATAATTCAATTAACCGCCCGCTCATAAACCATATTCTCTCGATAAACGCTGATTAACACAGATAATAAGTCATTCTTACTTCACCACCGAGCACACAGAGTTCCACAGAGAAATGATTATATGC
>CAYTGV010000054.1:0-4318 GCA_964437495.1 uncultured Planctomycetia bacterium
GAACTTTTGAGCTTTTTAACCCCTTCATCAAAATTGATATCCATGCCGCAAGCCTCCCTTAGAGAGGTTATAGTATTTTCAATATCCCCAAGTTCCCCTTGAAAACACCGCTTTATGGCAGGAAAATTCAGGCGCAGTGGTATCGTCCCATGCTGAAAAATAATATCGCCTTTTCTTTTTTGAGCATTACCGCCGATTTTTTTTCCCTCGACCATAACATCAAAGTGTTCTTTAGTCGAATAACAAAATGATGCTGCCTTACCATGGGCATACCCATGAGCATCCCCGGCATAATAGGGTTTCAATCCAAATTCTCTGTAGGCATTAAGTATGAAATTTGTAATCGCTCTAAAGCTTTTACGCACTGAGTCAGGCAAAGCCAGGTCGGCCTTTGAACACACCAGACTGTAAGTTATCTCAGCATCGTGATATATACCCTCTCCGCCAGTCATCCTTCTAACAAAAGATACATTCCCTGTACGAATCGACGTCATGTTAAGGGCTTCCAGCGGTCTTTGTGAAATGCCGATAGAAATAGCCGGGGTATTCCAGCGATAAAAACGCAATACCGGCATTTGCTTATTATAATCATATGTCTGCAGCAATGCCTCATCAACTGCCATATTCATATAAGCATCTGTCTCCGGGGAAATAATCACTCTCCATGTTTTCAATTAATACCGCCAAGATTTTAAGTTAGAATAATTATTTTGTAAGTTTAAAGTCAAAATCAAGTGCCCTGTTCATCTTGCGGCTGCCATCTAATCTTCAGCATTCTTGCCGCTTTGGTCTCATCAAGCCTTTTGACCGGCATATTATCAGGCGCAGATTTTATCTTTTGCGGATTACTCACAGCTAACTTCGCGGCCTCGATCATTTTCTCTATAAACCAATCCAAAGTCTCTTTTGACTCGGTTTCAGTCGGCTCGATCATAATTGCTTCTTTAACGATCAAAGGAAAATATACAGTCGGAGGATGCATACCGCAACTTATAAGATATTTAGCAATATCCAGAGCGCTTACACCATTTTCTTTTTGAGTATCTGCGGAGAGCACAAATTCATGCATACAAATTCTGTCATAAGGCAGGCTGAAATGCTCTTTAAGCAATACTCTTGCATAATTCGCGTTTAATACAGCTTTCTCAGATACATCAATAAGGCCAGATTTTCCCAGCAATAAAATATAGGCATAGCTCTTTAAGATAACTAAGAAATTACCATAAAAAGGAGCAATAAATCCAAGCGATTTAGGATAATTATAATCAAGGGCAAATGTTCCATCGCTGCGTTTTACGATCCGCGATATAGGCAGATACTCTTTTAATCTTCTGCTAACCCCGACCGGACCGGCTCCCGGACCTCCGCCTCCATGAGGTGTAGCAAAAGTCTTGTGAAGATTAAGATGTACAATATCAAATCCCAGGTCTCCGGGGCGAGCTTTGCCCAGAATAGCATTAAGATTAGCTCCATCATAATACACCAAAGCCCCTGCTTCATGCGCCAAATCACAAATTTCCTTGATAGAATTATTAAAGATCCCAAGAGTATTTGGACAAGTGAGCATTACTCCGGCGATATCATCATTTAACTTTTTTTTAAATTCTTCTATGTCCATACATCCGTTTTTATCTGAGGGGATAACAATAACCTCATATCCGGCTATAGCCGCACTTGCCGGATTTGTCCCGTGCGAAGTATCCGGAACAATAATATATTTCTTCTTTTCTCCCCGATGTCTGTGAAAAGCCGCGATAAGCATTACTCCGGTAAGCTCTCCATGCGCGCCGGCTAAAGGCTGCATTGTAAAAGCATCCATACCCGTAATAGCACAAAACGCCTTTTCTGTTTTATAAATAACCTCAAGAGATCCCTGCGCAAGAAATCCTCCCCCTCTCAGCTGAGGAATAAGAGGATGCAAGTCAGTGAATCCTTCTAGGGCCGCAACTTTTTCCGTAAACTTAGGATTATATTTCATGGTACACGATCCAAGAGGATAAAAATTAGTATCCACGGAAAAATTCAATTTTGATAAACTTGTATAATGCCTTACAACATCGAGTTCTGATACCTCAGGCAATTCAGCATCTTTTTTTCTGCTGTACTTACCCTCAAATTTAACAACACAAGGAACTCCGGCCTCTGGCATTTTCACCCCTGTTCGTCCCTTGATACTCTTTTCAAATATTAATCGCATAAAACCGCCTCTAGACTTTGTGCACACTTAATTATTTCTTCTTTTGTTCTTTTTTCCGTAACATTGATTAACAGATACTTGTCCATTCCTTTATAAAATCGGCTCAAAGGAAAACCACAGGCAAATCCTTTGTCAATCATGCTATTAACTACCTCCTGAGCATTTTTCGGCAGCAGTACAGTAAATTCATTAAATGTGGGAGAACTCCTTTTTACCGTAACTCCCGGTATTGCGTCAAAGATGCCTTTCGCAAATTCACTTTTTTGAAAATTTATCTCAGCCAGATTTTTAAACCCCTGTTTTCCGATCAGGGAAAGATATATTACAGCACGCAGGGCACATAAAGCTTCATTACTGCAAATATTAGAAGTTGCTTTTTCTCTGCGGATATGCTGTTCTCTAGCCTGCAGGGTAAGAACAAAGCCTCTTTTATTATCAAGATCTACTGTTTCGCCCACAACTCTGCCGGGTATTTTTCTTAAATGCTCTTTTTTCACAGCCATAAACCCCAAATACGGCCCGCCAAAAGACAAGGGAATCCCCAGGCTCTGGCCTTCTCCAGTTGCGATATCTACACCCATTTCCGCCGGAGTTTTTAAAAGCCCGAGTGCAATAGGATAAACAGACTGCACAACCAAAGCACCATGCTCATGCGCCTTGTTCACAATATCAGAATGATCATCAATGGCCCCAAAGAAATTTGGATTCTGCAGGATTACAGCCGCGGTTTTATCATCTATGTGTTTATAAATATCTTCTCGAGAGCTTTGACCATGAACTACGGGAGTTTCCACAAATTCAACAGCCAAATTAGTTGTATAGCTGTAAAGCAGGCTTCGATATACAAGATTAACCCCGCTGTCAACAATAATCTTTCTTTTTCCGGTTATGCGCACAGCCATCATTGCCGCCTCATAAAGAGCTGTACCGCCATCATATAAAGACGCATTAGCTGCATCAAGCCCAGTCAGCTCACAAACAGCACTCTGGTATTCAAATATTGCCTGAAGCCAGCCCTGAGAACATTCCGGCTGATACGGAGTATATGCTGTATAAAATTCAGCTCTATTACTTAATGCATCAACAGCGCTGGGGATATAATGATCATAAAAACCCGCCCCGAGAAAAGTTACCAGATTAGTAGCATTCTTTGCGCTGAGTTTTTTAAAATACTCCAGCACTTCAAATTCTGACTTTCCTTCAGGAAGATCAAAAGACTTGGCTCTGAGCTCAGGAGAGATATCTTTAAAAAGATCATCGACACTCTTGACCCCGATAGCCTTAAGCATTGATTTAATCTGTTCTTTTGTATGCGGGATATAACTCAATGTGCAATACCTTCCTGAAATTTTTCATATTCTTGAGAACTCATAAGATTTTCTTTTTCTTTAGTATTAGAAATCTCAATGGTTAATAACCAACCCTGCTCATAGGGGGATTCATTAAGCAGCTCCGGCCTGTTTTGCAATTCCTCGTTTATTTTCATAACTTTTCCCGACATAGACGCATAGATATCTGAGGCAGCCTTCACTGACTCAACTGTTGCAATCTGCTTAAACTGGGCACATTCCGTTTGCTCTTTTGGCAGCTCAACAAATGTTATATCGCCTAAAGATACTTGAGCATAATCCGTAATCCCCATCTTTGCCTGATTGCCTTCTATTTTGACCCATTCATGTTCTTTTGTATAAAACAATCCATCCGGCACATTCATTTTAACCTCTCCTTATAATATTCATCTCTTTTTACTTTTTACTTGAATTAGCGTCCCTCGTCCTAATCTCGCCGTTTACTGGCGGACGATCGGCCATGTCTTGTCCTAATATAGTTGCCTGTCCCGCCTTTTTGCGGCGGGGACATTATAATTTACTTTATCAACATGCTTTCATGGCAAATAGCTGATTTTTAAACGATTTCTATGATTTTAGATGAATTAAACCTGAATTTACAGATACTCGCTTATTTGCGATGAGTGTCTGAGCCCCGCTGTTTTTCGCGGGGTGAGTTCTCAGAGCACTGTAAATTCGGGGTTGATTTATCGGCCCCGACATTTTTCCTTTAAGGGGAAAATCATGCTGAGTGTAAAATTATCTATTTGCCTTAATTCCCCACCTCTGTTCT
>CAYTGV010000055.1:0-3735 GCA_964437495.1 uncultured Planctomycetia bacterium
TGGCTAAAAGGCAAACAATATTTTTGACAGGGGCTACAGGGATTTTAGGGTCTTACCTTTTGAGGTTTTTGCTTAATGAGGGGCATAAGGTCTATGCATTAGCTAGAGATAAGGAAGAGCAAAAAGCCGAAAATAGGGTAAAGAATGCTCTGGCTTTCTGGGGTAAAAGTAATCCTAAAGATATTGCGCAAAAATTGATTATTATAAAAGGGGATATAACGCAAAGGTATCTGGGCATACCGTTAAAAATTCAAGAATTGTTAATAAAAGAGGTGGAGGCTGTTTTTCATTGCGCTGCTTTAACTAAGTTTAATATTTCTCTTGATGAAAGCCGGGAGGTTAATGTAAATGGAACTAAAAATGTCCTGGAAACAGCATTATTATTTAAAACCAAAGGTAATCTTAAAAAAATAAATCATATAAGCACTTTATTTATCAGAGGAAATTATAAGGGTGTTTTTGCGGAAAATGATTTGGATGTAGGACAGGAATTTAACACATCTTATGAGAAAAGTAAATTTGAAGCTGAAAAAATGGTTAATGATTATAGAAAGATGGGATTGGATATTAATGTTTTTAGATTAGGTGCGGTTACCGGGGAGACAGAAAAAGGTAAAATAGCAAAATTTGAGAATGTTTATCAGGTTTTGAATATATGGAGTTCAGATCTGCTTGAATTTTATTATATACCTGATGGGGAATTGATAATGGCCCCTGTGGATGTGGTTGTAAAGATGATGTATTTTTTATGGATGTATTCAAAAGAGGTGAATACAAATCATCATCTGATCCCGTATTCTTTAACAATAGCTAAATTTTTTGCCTGTGCTAAAGATCATATTGGATTTAAACAACAGATGATTGCGAATAAAGATGATTTAAGAATAGAAAAACTGTCGTATGCCCAAAAAGTTTTATTCAGAAAAACTTATTTTTTTAGTTCTATTGCTTCTGGTAAGGTTAGTCATGCATTAACCGATAAGGTGCTGGGATTATCACATTTTAAGATGAATCCATTGGATGAAGTGTATCTTTTAAAAGTATTTAATTACGCTTTGAAGATGAATTTTATAAAAAAAGGGAAATATTTATAAAGAATGAATTATTCCATATTGCCAATGACAATTTCGTTATTTCTTGTTATGTTTGGAGTTTTTGTGTGGATAAAAAATATTCACAAAAGCCTAGGCCGGATATTTTTTGCGCTATGTTTCACCAGTGCTGTATGGCTGTTTTGCTATTCAATAGGCTATAAATGCGAGCAAGAAGATAAGGCCTTGTTTTGGTTAAAAATGGGCTATGCAGGTATTGTATTTATAGCTGTTACCGTAGTACATTTTACAGCGGAATTTCTTGGAGTTGAAAAAATTAGGAAGTATATTTTTGGAGTATATGTTATAGGAGGTGTGTTTGTTGCGTTTATTTGGATGTCAAAGCTTATAGTCAAATCAGTTGCTAAATATTCCTGGGGTTATTATCCTTTGGCTGGTTCTTGGCATCCATTGTTTTTAACATTTTTTATGGGGCTGATATCTCTTGCATTCACTCTTCTGCTATATTATTTATTATTGAAAGGAAAAGATCTAAGTGTACAAAAAAAATCACAAATTAAATATTTGTTTTCTGCTATATTTATTTATAATTTAGCATCTGCAGATTTTTTCCCAAATTATGGGATAGATATTTATCCATTTGGATGTATCCCGGCTTTCTTGTTTATATTTGTTATAGGTTATTCAATCGTTAAACATCGTTTAATGGATATCAAGGTAGCTCTTACCCGCGGAGCCATACTTCTGATAGTTTACGCGTTTATAGTGGGGATACCTGTGGCTTTAGTGTTTTCGGGCAGATTTTATCTGCAGTATTATTTTCATGAGAGATGGTTTGTGCCTCCGCTGGGTTTATATACAGTGCTGGCATTGCTTGCGCCTTATATCTATCTGACCTTGCAGAACCGTGCAGAGCAAAAAAGGATGAAACAGCAGCTTCATTTGCATCAATCGCTAAAGGCGGCATCACAGACTACTATTGAGGTGCAGAGCATTGATAAACTTTCCAGGATCATTCCGCGGTATTTGCTGAAACTTTATGGACAAATGGATAATAAAATCAGTCATATAAGCCTGTTCTTGCTTGATAAAGGCAAAAAGGCATACCATTTAAAATCCTCAGTCGGAAGAGAAAAGATCTCCTTTGGAACAGTTATTACTGCTGATAGCTATCTTGTAAAATGGTTTACAAAAATCCGCGATGTTATGGTGGAAAAAGGGGTATTAAAAACACGGGAAGTAGAAGTGCTGGTTTATGAGGATATAGATTTCTGGCTGAACAATCCAAGCGTCTTGCGCCTTCCTTTTAAGGGATTGGGCGGTATATTAAAAGAGTTAAAGGGCATCATGAAATCCATGAATGCCAATGTAATATTGCCCTCAGTATATCAAAAAGAACTTCTGGGTTTTTTAATATTAGGAGAGAAAACGCCTGATCCGTATACAACAAGCGATATTGATACGTTTTCGATACTGGCTAATGACAGTGCTATGGCCTTTAAGGCCGCGGCCTTGTTTGAGGATTTAAAGACAGCACAGGCACGGCTTATTCAATCAGAGAAGCTAAATCTTTTAGGCCAGCTGGCATCATCCATGGCGCATGAGATAAATAATCCTCTGGCGATAATATCAGGTAATATACAGCTTTTGCTTATGGATGAGGATGACGATAAAAAGAAAAAAGTATTGAAGAAAATAAATGACCAGACTGAGCGCAGTTATAAGA
This sequence comes from uncultured Planctomycetia bacterium, assembly GCA_964437495.1. GTDB lineage: Bacteria > Omnitrophota > Gorgyraeia > B26-G9 > B26-G9 > JAGLQQ01. The sequence continues at coordinate 2,779 of CAYTGV010000055.1, forward strand.
TCATAAACAGGCTGCTCAACTTTTCACGTCTTTCAAAAGAGGATATTAAAGACGTTGAGATGCACGCGCTTATTGATGATACGCTTGAACTGATAAATCATAAAATACTGCATGGGAATATCCAGATGGACAAAGATTATAATTGCACACAGCATATCAAAGGCAATCCCACGCAGATACAGGAAGTGCTGCTTAATTTATTTGTCAATGCTGTGCAGGCAATGCCGCAAGGCGGACGCCTGCAGATATATACTAAAGATAGGCAAGACAAGATAGAAGTAGTAGTGCAGGATACAGGCAAAGGGATCCCCCAAGAAGATGTAGAGAATGTCTTTGATCCCTTTTATACTCAGGGAAAGGAAAATGGAACGGGGCTGGGATTATTTGTTGCCAGTCAGATCATGGGCCTGCATGGCGGATCAATTGAAGTTAAAAGTAAAGTTGGCGAGGGAACGACTTTTGTGTTAAAATTTGCAGTAGGACTAAATAAAGAATAAGGATATTCAAACTTATGAATTTTGAATGAGAATTGTTACATGGAGGTTATGATGTTGGAAATTTTGCTTGTTGATGATGAACCGGAAATAATCAAGGCGTTAAAAAGTGTTTTAGACCAAAAAGGTTATAATGTGCGCGTTGCGTATAATGGTAAGGATGCACTCCAGATCGTAAAAGAACATAGACCTCATCTGGTTTTTCTGGATATACGTATGCCGCTAATGAGCGGCTTGACTGTATTGCGTAATATTCGTGAGCTTGACCGCTCTATAAAGGTTGTCATGGTCACTGCTTTCGGGACAAAGGAAATCGTCGGAGAGGCTCTTCGTTTGGGAGCAGTTGATTTCATAAAAAAACCGTTTACAGGCGAGTATCTTGAAAATGAGGTTATGGCTAAGGTTAGCGTGCAGCTCTTTGAAGACTTGAGAAAAGAAATCGATGAAAAGAATGTACTTATTG
>CAYTGV010000056.1:0-3710 GCA_964437495.1 uncultured Planctomycetia bacterium
ATTTATCGTAAGAGTATTGTTTAGAGCATGTTGCATCCTTGCAAACATGCTCTATGTATGATATAATTTTAAATAAACTAAAATGATTTAAAAAGCTTGAACCAAGGTAAAATTAATACTAATCGGCTCAAAAAATGAAAACAAATAAGCAACTAAAATTCATAACAAATCTTATAAGCATAGTGCTGATACAAGCATTTAGCTTAAGTAATGCTTATGCTTTTTTGCCTGTGGAGCGGGATAACCTTTCTCCAGATATTGAGATTAGTACACAGCTAATGCAGGGAGTTTTTTCTAAAGCAATTGAATTAGAGCAAAAAACTAAAATTTATGAGCCACTTTATACTATTGATTCTTTGGATGAACTGCCGTTTAGATTAAGAAGTGATAAAGAGATGGAATTATTGAAATTAATTTCTTTGAAAAATTTCCATGCTCTTAATGGTTTGGATGATTCTGAAAAGAAACAATTTGTTATCCTAGATGTTGGTTTATCTGATTATATTTTAGCAAAAATGCATCCGGATTATAAAAATAAAATCGCTTTAGATGACCTTTATTATCAGATCGTAGCCATAAAAGTGATGATAGATAGTATTATAAATGATACAGATGAGAAAATAGCTATTAATTTTGTAGTTACAAATGTGCTTGAGGAAAAATATACGGAATCAATAGTTGTGTACAAAAAGAAAGGCGGTAGAAGAACTTTAGTTTCTTCTTTTGTCGAAGAAAATTTGGAAGCGGATTTGCGATCGGAAACAGTAACGACTTTTAATGCTGAAGAAGGATTGCTTAATATGGATATCGGAATAATCTTCATGGAAATACAAAAAGATGGACATGCGATAAATATTGATGAGATGAGCAAAATTAAACTATCAAAAGGAACTGTGCAAACGAAGTTAACCCAGATTAAAAGAAAACAACGCGAGCTGGGAATTATTGCTCAAACTCGTTCTGAAAAGAAAAAAGAAACACAACCGATTACATATGAGATGCGAGAAAAAATGAAAAACGGTTTTGAAGTACAAGTAGTACCTAATACAACGCATAGAGTTGTTGGTGCCGGAATAATTGTTGTGGCTGAAGGAGAAACATTAGAATATCCGCTGACGTCTTATGAGTCTTTAAATATACAACAAGAAATTAGTAATTTAAAAACCTCAGTTTTAAGTGCTATAAATAATCTTGAATCAGACAATAGAAATGAAATGGGGGTTTTGTTGTTTGATATGCTCAAAGTTAGTGCAGAGTATGCTGAAGAAACCAATAAATTACCAATTGTGAAATTTCTTTCTGAGGTTTTGAAATTTATTGATAGAGATGATAATGTTGAACTTCATGAAAAAGTTATTAAAATTACAGAGCAGATATCTGATAGTTTGTATCCTAAAGTTCAAGTGCCAAAAAAAGTTAGAATTATGCAGGCAAAAAATAAGGAAGAAGAATTTCTTATTGAAATATTTAATAAGAGAACAGAAGAAAAAGATAAAAGGCTAGCGGTAATAAAGAAAAAGAAAAAAGACAAACTAATCACAAAAAACGAAGCGGTAGAGGAAAGTGGAATTATAAATCAATCATATATGATTACAGAAGATTTAATCCAAAAAGCATTATATCTTCGCCATCTTCCTCAAAACGATTATTCTATTGAACAAGCTCTTTTTCTTGCCGCACAACCCATTTCAGTGAGATATATTTCTTTTAAAAAAAGTAATATGCAATTTGCTGAAAAGATTCGTGAAACCGCTGGAAAAGCAAACGATTTAGTTAGAGAATTTCTTGGACAAGATTTTATAACAATTAATAATGTTCCGGAAAATGATAAGTTTATTTTGCTGTTACCGCAAGATCTTAATAGTCCGGAGAACTATTGGCAATTAAGGGAAACCTATCCTAATTTAGTGGGTATTATTACTAGGGAGGGGCTAAAACATTACGCATTGGTTGCCAAACAAGGGGATGGATTTCCTGTGCTTGCAGAAGCGTATACTATGATTAGAGATGAAAGTGGTGCCTCTGTACGTGTCAGCACATTGGATGCATTAAAAGGGGGAGAGTTAGCAATTATAGATACAGGGGAGAATAAAGTAAAAATTAATCCGAGTAGTGATGATATTAAAAAAGCATTTGCCGAACAACGTGCAGAAAAGGATAAAATAGAATATTTTAAGAATAGGATTTTTGATCCGGTTACAACACAAGATGGAATACAAATGTCTTTGAGAGTTAATTTGGATAGATATGAAGATGCTGAGAGATTGAAAGAAATAGGAATAGATGGTATAGCCTTATATCGTACAGAGTATGAATATGAGCGGTATTATGATAAATTTAAAAAAGATATTTTAGAAAATAATTTGATAGAAATAATTTCAGAAGATTATTGGGTGGAAATCCTAGAAGAGATTATTACTAGATCTCAAGTGAAATCGTTTAATGTGAGAATGCCGGACCGTCAGATTTCTTCTGATAAAACCGAAGACGCAAAAGATTTTGAAGGGTTTGGAAATAGTAACTTCGACGGTATTAGATTTTTACTGAACGATCCGATTGGCAGAAAAATGGCTTTAACCCTTATGAAAGCAGCAATGCGTGTTTATGCAAAACACGGTGTTATAAAAGTATTTTTCCCCATGGTGTCTACCTTGGATGATCTGCAAAGAGCTAGGGATATTTATGACGAAGCCAAGGAAGTATTGGTATCAGAAGGCAGGGTTGCTGCTTCAGAGATAGAAGATTTCCAGCTTGGGGTAATGTTTGAAACTCCGGGATCGATCCTAGCCAGTAATGTTTTAATGCAATACTCTGATTTTGGCAGTGTTGGTAGTAATGATCTGATTACCTTTTTATCAGATGAACAGCGCCCATCCGGAGAGCATGGCGGAAGAGGGACCGTAGGAATCAGTAAAAAACTTACAGAATTAAGCCCAATTAGGTCTAGTTTAAATATGTTATTGTCAAATGCTAAACAACAAGATAACTATAAATTAACACTTTGCGGTACATTAGCTTCTGCTATAGATTTTTTGTTTTATTCTGCCAATATGAAAGCAACCGACCAGGGAGAAATTATACCTAGTGTGGGTATAGGAGAAGTGGCTTATGTAAAAGAGTTTATCCGGCATATTGATACAAAAGTGCTGGCTGAAATTTTTAAAGAAACAGATGATGAACTGCTTAAAAAGGAATTGGATTTAGAAAAAGCCCGTATTAACAAAGAAATAGAAGAAAAAATTGAAGAAGCAAACAGTGATTTTTTCAAAAATATGCTTTTTCAAAATGAAAATTTTATTCCGTCAGTAAGCCCACCGTTATCAGAAAATAATTTTATTTTTGAACGATCAATCTAAAGCAGCCCTAATAGTACTAACCCTATAAAAATATTAATCTTACCTCAGATTGGACATAACAGAAAATTATTGATTTTTCTTGTTTTCCCCGTTATACTAAAAATACTAAGTTTTTATAGTTTAACCTCTCAATAAATCAAAATTTAAGGTAGTAAATAATTATGTTTATTATTGCATATACTATTAAAGGGTTTGCAACTGTTCTGGGCTGGGCATTAACAATAATGTACTGGTTAATTTTGATCAGAGCGCTTATAAGCTGGTTCAGTCCGGATCCCTACAATCCGCTCGTTCAATTTCTGCATAGGGCAACTGATCCGCTGCTTGAACCTCTGCGCAATCTATTAATGCCCG
>CAYTGV010000057.1:0-3586 GCA_964437495.1 uncultured Planctomycetia bacterium
GGTGAAAAATACAAAACTTTTACCACAGAGAACACAGAGAGCACGGAGAAAAGCATTTGTATTATAATTAATTATACGTAGTAAGTTTTAAATGAGCTTAGTTTTTTATGATTATATGCTCATTCGACGTTGTCGAATATTATTTCATTAAAAAGTGCTAAAAAATAAAAATAAGTTTTTATTTTTCTATCTTTTTTAATGAAAATACGCGCTAATAATAGCGCTTAGAGCATATCATCATTTCTCTGTGGAACTCTGTGTGCTCGGTGGTGAAGTAAGAATGAACGTATTATCTGTGTTAATCAGCGTTTATCGAGCTTATTTATCCCCTTAAGCGGGCGGTTAATTAGTTTTTGCAAATTGATTGATTAAATTTTTTGTGCTTAAAAGTTAAACTATTTTAGGAAAAGACAAGTAATGTTTTAGAAAGGGGTATTAATATGTATTATCCTGTTTCGAGATTAAGAAGATTACGCAGGAGCAATCTTTTGCGGGAAATGGTAAAGGAGACAGATTTAAGCGCAAGATCTTTCATCTATCCTGTTTTTGTTGTTGAGGGGGAAAACATAAAAGAACCCGTGAAATCAATGCCGGGAGTATTTAGGATGTCTGTAGATAATCTGCTGAAAGAGGCTAAAGAAGTGGAGAGCCTGAATATCCCAGCGCTGATGCTTTTTGGTATACCGGAAAAAAAAGATGAAAGAGCGACAGCGGCCTATGCTAAAGGCGGAATTGTCCAAACAGCAATTAAAGCCTTGAAAGCCAAGCATTATAATTTGCTAATAATAACAGATGTCTGTCTTTGCTCATATACAACTTCCGGGCATTGCGGCATAGTTAAAAATAAAATTTCACCTGCATCTGAAAATACTGAAAAAGAAAGCCTAATGGATGTGGCCAATGAAGAAGATGTTGTTATTTATAATGATGCAACATGTGAATTGCTGGGAAAAATGGCCTTGTCTCATGCAGAGGCAGGAGCAGATATGGTCGCGCCAAGTTCGATGATGGACGGACAGGTCACGGCTATCCGCAAGGTTTTAGATACAAATAATTTTAAACATATTCCGATAATGGCATATAGCGCTAAATTTGAGTCAAGCTTTTACAGCCCGTTTCGTGATATAGCTGAATCTAGTCCGGTCACTGGAGATAGAAAAACCTATCAGATCAACCCTGCTAATGCAGCTGAGGCATTAAGAGAAATAGAGTTTGATATCCAGGAGGGTGCGGATTTGGTTATGGTAAAACCAGCGCTTGCCTATCTGGATATAATTGCTCGGGCAAAGCAGAAATACCAGATGCCTATGGTCGCTTATAATGTAAGCGGTGAGTTTGCTATGGTTAAGGCGGCAGCGTCAATGGAATATATTGATGAAAAGTCAGTTGTCCTTGAAATATTAACAGGCATAAAAAGAGCTGGTGCTGATCTGATTATTACCTATCATGCAAAAGACGCGGCACGCTGGCTTAGTGGTAAATATCTTCTTTAAGATGAAAGTAAAAAGGGAATAAGCCAATAGCCGATAGTAAATAGTAAAAAAAAGAAAATAGAACTAAAATGTGAGTTTTACTCTTAGACTCGTAGATTTTAGATTAAGCTGGTAACTGGCAACAGACAACTGTATAACCCCTAATTCATAACTTGTTATTGGTCAATAAAATATGTTAATTTCTTGGAATATTACAAAGGCCTGCAATTTAAAATGCGAGCATTGTTATCGTGATGCAGGGATTGCGGCAGATGATGAGCTTAACCTGCAAGAAGGCAAGGAGCTTTTAAAAGAGCTAAGGCTTCTTAATTTCCGTCTCATTATCTTTTCAGGGGGAGAACCAGTTCTAAGAGAAGAACTTTTTCAATGGATTCCTTTTGCTAAAGAGCTGGGGCTGATAAGCGTTCTAGGCACAAACGGTACACTTATTGATGAGAAATGCGCCTTACGTCTTAAGCAGTCCGGACTCAAACGTCTGGGTATTAGCCTGGATTCTATTGATGAAAAAAAGCATGATAAATTTCGCTGTTTTGATGGAGCATGGAAATTGGCCATTAGAGGAATGGAAAATGCCAAGAAAGTCGGCCTTGAATTTCAGGTGCACACCACGGTTACGAAAAAAAATATAGACGAAATATTAGCTATCACAGATTTTGCTCAAAATATCAAGGCGCAGGCACATCATATATTTTTTCTTGTGCCTACAGGCAGAGGCAAGGATATAGATGCTCTAATCCCCAGTGCGCAGGAATATGAGAGATTAATAGAAGAAATACTCCAGAAGCAAAAAACCGTAAATCTTGAGCTTAAACCTGTATGCGCTCCGCAGTTTGTGCGGATTGCCAAAGAAAAAAACATAAAGATACGTTTTGAAAAAGGCTGTCTTGCCGGAATAAGCTATGCCTGCATTTTGCCAAACGGTGAGGTGCATCCTTGTCCTTATCTGCCGATAAATCTGGGAAATATTAAAGATGATGGCGGGTTTAGAAAGATTTGGCAGGAAAATAAAGTATTGAAAGACCTGCGCAGCATGCAATTTAAAGGTAAATGCGCAATCTGTGAATTTAAAACCCTGTGCTCCGGTTGCCGTGCTACGGCTTTTCATCAATCCGCAGGAGACTATATGGCAGAGGATCCCAATTGCAATTATGAACCAAAAACAAAATCTAAAACTAAAAGTTCTCAAAATATTACAGTCTGATTTCCCCCTAACTATCAATCCTTTTCAGACGATGGCTTTGAAACTTGGTATCGACGAACAGATGCTTCTTGCCCAGATAAAATTGCTAAAGAATCAGGGCTATGTGCGCAGGATAGGAGCGGTTGTATCAGCGGCGCATTTAGGTTATAAGAGCACTCTTATCTGTTCAAGAATTGATAAAAAGTTTATGAAGGAGAACATTGCTTTTATAAATTCCCATGAGGCTGTAACCCATAATTATTTAAGAGACGCAAAGCATAATGTCTGGTTTACCTTTAGCGCTAAAACAAAAAAAGAAATAGAAAAATTTATAAGTATCTTTAAAAAACGCACAGGGATTATCAGTGTATTGAGCCTGCCTGCGAAAAAGACATTTAAAATTAATGCGGAGTTCAGATTTTAAACAATCTAATGAAAAAAGTAATTTTAAGTCTAAAAGAAAAACAAATACTGAATTTTATCCAGGGCGATCTGCCGCTTAGAAGCTCTCCGTATATTCGCCTTGCTAAAGAACTTAATATTACTGAGGGGAAAGTCATCGAGATTATCTCATCTTTTAAAAACAGAGGCTGTATACGCAGATTTGGCGCGCTTTTAAGCCATAATATGGTCGGTCTTGGGGCAAACTGCATGTGTGTATGGAATGCCCCGGAGAAAAGGATAGAAACAATAGGAAAAATATGCAGTAAAGAAGCGGCGATAAGTCATTGCTATCAGCGGCTAAGTAAGAGAGATTGGCCTTATAATTTCTATACCATGGTTCATGCTAAAACTAAAACAGAGTGCAAAAGAATAATTAAATCTGTATCAAAAAAATGTAAAGTTTATGATTTTAAAATGTTGTTTACTTTAAAAGAATTCAAAAAAACAAGCCCTAAGTACAGCGTTTAGC
>CAYTGV010000058.1:0-3518 GCA_964437495.1 uncultured Planctomycetia bacterium
GCAGCAGCAACGCATCCGGAATAATTTCAAGATCCTTTAAAAACACATCGGCCTGTATAGTTATATTGCGCGATCCCCTAACTAAGAGATCACTGCTTATTGCGACACTGATTACATTAAGGCCAGCTCTACGCAGGATATCAATGCTAATCACAGCTTCAATTTCCTCAAAACCATCTGCCAATGCCACAACAACACTTTTGCTCATATTACACATCTCTTTCTTGCAAAGATTTGTTTATCCAAAATTCTACTACGTAAACATTGTACTATTTTCTCTGTTTTCTTGTCAAACTTAACTATTTTGTCATAATGTCAAGAACTCTGTTGCTTTTTTAAGCAGTTGTGCTAGGAAAACTGTTTTTGCGAATTTAAAGATTGATTTTACCATGAATGAGCAAAAACAATCTTTCCCTCGCAGATAGCCAAGGATGGCTATCGAGAATACCTGTCCGCCAATCTTCATGGAGGAAGTGAAAATAGTTTTTCTAGTACAATTTACACTTGAAGCCCTTCCAATGTTTTGTGCTTACTATTTATAAAAGCAACAGACTTTCTTACGATATCTATTTTGTCCTCTGCTCTGATTTCATTAAAGAGAAAACACAACAGCCACGCGGATATCTACTGAACTCTTGGCGATCTCTTTTGGCAACGGCCTAAATGGGCTGGACTTCCCAATAGTATCAATCGCTTGAGCATCAAGGAATTTAGACCCCGACGATTTAATCACCCTAATATTTCGGCTGCTGCCATTTGCATTAATCGCAAAAGCCAGCTCCACCACGCCCTCAAGACGCATGCGCTGTGCCCGCAAGGGATAGTAACGATTTGATTCTATTGCCTGCTTAACTGTATCCTGATAGCGCAGCATTGCCTTTTCGCCGCTGTTATCAGTTTGCCCTGCGTCCGCATCACCTGTTTCAATCGCCTGAGTAAAAGCATTTTTATTTAAACTTGCATCCTGCTTTCTGGGGCTTGCGGCCCGGGGAAATTGTTTAAACTCCCCGATTATCCGGATTTCAGGTAATAGCGAAGCTTTTTTATTTTCAATTTTAAGGACATTAGTTTGTACATATGTTTCGTGCACTTTAAACAATCCTCCGGAGGCCCCGATAATTGCTATATGAGCCCCCAGAGATAAGATCATAGCGATTGCTGTCAAACTATTCTCCTGCATTATATATCCTCTGTCCTAGAATGAACCTTTTATTCCTGTATAAACTGCACGGCTAAGACCGTCAAACCCGCTTATAAGTTCATGCTGCCGGTCAAACACATTTTCCACCTTCCAGAAGATTTCCGTGTCCTGACTTATTTTATAACCTGCATTTATATCAAATAAATAATATTTTTTAAGTTTAACCGTATTGCTGTCATTATCAAAACGCTCTCCGACAAATCTGCCCCCCAAATATACATTGCCCTTTTCAGAATAAGTCCAATCCAACCCAGCTGCGGCCTGATTTTTCGGACGCCGGCCGAATTCTTTTTTTGTCTCCTTATCCTTGGTAGCTGTATATGTATAATTGCCTGTAGCTTTAAGATTATTACTGATCACCCAAGATGTCTCCAGTTCGCAGCCGCCTGTATAAGCTTCCTTTATATTAGTATACTGTCCGGGCGTCCAGCTTATAAGATCCTTAAACTTATTATTAAAATAGGTCGCCCCCAGCATTACCCGGTTTTCAAGAAATTGTCTTTCCATCCCGATATCAAAGCCTTTGCTTGTTTCCGCTTTTAATTGCGCATTGCCGTTTGTGCTGTCATATAGCTGATAAATAGACGGCGCCTTAAAAGCTGTTCCATAACTGCTCTTGTATCGTATGTTTGTCTTCGTGCAAAAATAGGACAAAGCTATGCGATAAGTAGTTTCTGCACCGAATATATCATGATTGTCCATACGCACACCCCCAACCGCGAATAAGCCCTCCATGGGATTTAACTGGGTCTGTAAATAATACCCTCGGTTTTGCATGCTTCTGCGGTCAAACCTTGATGTATCGGCAAAAGATGCGCCGCGTTCTTCCTGATAGTCAAAACCTAGTGTTTGAACATCCTTACCCCCCAGAGAAACATTATGCTGCCACTGCATTTTTTTAACATCACCCTTAAAACGACTATCGTCTTTTTCTGTAGTATCTGTAGCATCAGCAGGATCCCGGTCTCTTCTGTTCATATTGATAAACGAAAATGACAGCTGATGGTCCCAGCGTTCATTCATAACCTGAGTAAACCCCACTTTTGATATAAACTGCTGTGAACTATTAATCCTATTTATATCATCTTCTATATATTGGGAACTATTATCAAGCTCATCTATATCAAATTCCGCATCCGTATATCTGCCGATAAAAAATAATTCTGCATCATCAAAAATATTCATTCCTATATTTGTTGATACTGTTGTACTTTTGTATCCGTCTTTTTCAGAACCGTCTCTGGCTTTATTAACTCCGTTGGAATCTATTCTGGAGACAGTTGCCGCATAATTATATTTATCATTTGCGCCTCGAAATGCCAGTGACTCTCTAAAGGTATCAAAAGATCCCGCCTCAACAGAATAATTTACCGTTGGCTTGCCTTTCCCTTTTTTAGTAATTATATTGATTACTCCGGTCATTGCATTTGCCCCATATAAAGGGCTTTGCGGTCCGCGGACCACCTCTATTTGTTCAATATTATCTACCGTCAGATGAGCAAAGTCAAAATCACGGTCAATAGCAATCGGATCGTATATCTCTACCCCATCTATCATAACCATTGTTTGCCCGGATTTAGCTCCGCGGATATCAACAGACGCAACCCCTCCATACACACTATTACGCCGCAGAGAAATTCCCGGCGTATCTCCCAGGATATCCGCAACAAAAGCTCTGCCGGAATTTTTCAAATCCTTACTAGTTATAACTGTAGTCGCGCTTCCTGCCTCTGCTTGATAAAGCTCCGTTCTTGTCGCAGAGACAAGAACCTCCCCCAGATTATAGTCTGCTGCCTGAACATTTGCGCTAATTAAACTCAGCAACAATGTGCTGATTATTAAAAATTTATTATTCTTTTCCATATTAATATTTTTCCTCCCGCGAGAATACTCACCGATTTAAGCAATAGACCGGGCTAAGAACACAGATGATCGCAGATTAACAGCCACATGATGATCGCTGAAAAAACATATAAAAATGCTCTAAGCATTATTTTTTATCTGTGCTAATCGGCTTCTTCTAATCTGTGATTTTCTGTGTTTATTACCGTTGCGGGGCAGCCCTTCGAATCACACGAAGAGTTCCTTTGCCTATTCGGATAGCCCTCTATAAAAAAAATGTTAACTTTTAGTTGATTCCTTACTCCTGCACCAAAACTTTTCTTATTTTAACCTCTCACCCCCCCCCTTTTTACGCCTTTTTGTTTTCGCGTTTCTGTGTTGCCGCGTTAACGCGCTAACACGCTAACCCGTTAACTTGTTTTACTTTTTACTTGCGTTCCTAGTACTCGATTCCCTTTCTTGCCTGCACGCCCTT
>CAYTGV010000059.1:0-3275 GCA_964437495.1 uncultured Planctomycetia bacterium
ACGCAATACTCAATACGCGATACGCAATACTATTTTTTAATAACTCATAACTAGTAACTGTTGTGCTATCCTGAAAAAGGTTGTGTGTAGGTGAGAACAGAGTTGGGGAATTAAGGCAAATAGATAATTTTACACTCAGCATGATTTTTCCCCTGAAGGATAAATGCCGGGGCCGATAAATCAACCCCGAATTTACAGTGCTCTGAGAACTCACCCCGCGAAAAACAGCGGGGCTCAGACACTCATCGCAAATAAGCGAGTATCTGTAAATTCAGGTTTAATTTATCTAAAATCATGGAAATCGTTTAAAAATCAGCTATTTGCCATGAAAGCATGGCGATAAATTGAATAATATTGTCCCCGCTACAAAGAGGCGTGACAGGCAACTATATTAGGACAAGACAAAGTAAGAAGTAAAAAGTAAAAAGTAAAAAGTAAAAAAGGGTTTATAGCTAATGGGAAAAAGTAAGGGCTGAAAGCCGAAGGATTAAGGAGATAAAATGAAAAGAAAAATGAGGGTGGGTATTTTGACAGGCGGCGGTGATTGCCCGGGGCTTAATGCTGTTATCAGGGCTGTGGCTAAGAAGCTTATTATAGAAAATAATGCCGAGATAATCGGCATAAAAGACGGTTATGAGGGGCTGATAAAGAATTATTATAAGCGTTTGGATTTTGCAGATGTATCCGGTATCCTGACGCTTGGCGGGACAATATTGGGCACATCAAATATAGCTAATCCATATCGACAGGCAGTAAAGGTCGGCTCTAAAACTGTTATGAGGGATGTTTCAAAAAAAGTAATACAGAATATTAAAAAAATGAAACTTGATTCTCTTGTTTGTATCGGAGGGGACGGGACATTAGCGATTGCAGCGCATCTTTGTCAAGACGGGATACCGGTAGTAGGTGTTCCGAAAACAATAGATAATGATATTCGCGGAACAGATGTAACTTTTGGATTTGATACGGCTGTTTCTATTGCTACAGACGGAATAGACCGCCTCCATACCACTGCTCAGGCGCATCATCGGGTAATGATCGTTGAGGTTATGGGCAGGACTGCAGGCTGGATTGCTTTGTATTCGGGTGTTGCCGGCGGAGGAGATATAATCCTTCTACCAGAGATCCCTTTTCAGATTGAAAAAATAGCTTCAGTTGTAAAACAGAGGCATAAAAGAGGCAACAGGTTCAGCATTATTGTTGTTTCCGAAGGGGCAAAACCAAAGGGCGGAAAAGTTGTTATTAAGCGCCTAGTAAAGGAAAGTACAATAGCCGAACGCCTGGGCGGCATAAGTATGGTTTTGGGAAATCAATTGGAAGACCTTACCGGTATTGAAACGCGCTCAGTAGTAATGGGACATCTTTTGCGCGGCGGATCGCCTACATCAACTGACCGAGTTTTGGCTACACAGCTGGGTACAGCTGCAGCAGAGTTTGTGAGCAAAAAGAAATTCGGGCTGATGGTCGGGGTCAAGGGCAGCTTGCTTGTGCCAGTAGCGCTTAAAGAAGTAGCCAAAGGGCCAAAGTTTGTAAAGGCAAATAATCAGCTGGTAAGCGCAGCGCGCAGCATAGGAACAGACTTCGGGGATTAGGAATTCATAATGCATAAAACATTTACCGGATTTTCCCGGAAAAAAATAAGAGATATCCATGCGCTCTCATTAGATTTTAATGAAAAGAAGGGCAATTCCCATGAACGGGTTATGCTGGATCTAATGAGAGAACATGTCCTGGAAATAGAACAGCTTTACGCTCTTGGGGATAAGCATTATTTAGTGGAGACCGGAGATTTGCTGATACTCTGTCTTGAATTATTGGCAGAGGCGAAAACTGATCCGGATTTGATAATGGACAGGTGTTATAATCGGTATAATAAAAAGATCTCAGGATTGATAGCAAAGGATAAATTGGCAGATAGGAAAACCAAAGGACGATAGACGATCGTTTCCCTGTATGAATGCAGCGGGATCGCTGGGATGAAGGAAGAGAAAAAAATATATCCACAGGTCACAAGCAATTTGAAAGTTAAGCAACTGATATAGGATAAGAGCAGAGAAAAGCCTGGATTTTTGCTAAACAAACAATATTCTAGATGCAAGACAAATCAAGAATTGTAAGTAACCGTTTGTAATAAATACTAACTATTATTAACATACTTTAAATAAGGAAGCAACATGACTAAAGAACATATTTTAGAAAAGAAAATTTATTATCATGATACTGATGCCGGCGGTGTGGTTTATTATGCTAATTATCTAAAGCATCTGGAAGAAGGCAGAACAGAATATTGTGCAGCCAGGGGTATTGATACCGGAGCCCTTGTTCAGAAAGGTATATATTTTGTTGTGGCTCATCTGGAGATCGATTATAAGGCATCGGCATCTTATGGACAGACCGTAGCGGTGTGCACACAGGTAGAAAGTGTCGGTCGTTCTTCAACTCATTTTCTCCAGACCATTAAACACGTAGATAAGCTGCTTATAAACTCTCGGGTTACCTGGGTTTGTGTTAATAGCGCATTTAGACCGATCTCCATACCCGCGGATATCAAGCTGCTTTTCTCACAAGATTTATAACCGGATTTTTTCAAGAGGAGAAGCATTTAGATGTCTTTTAAGCCGGGAAGTTCCTATCGAGATTCAGGCTTTGGCCTGCAGCTTGGCGGTGTGGTAAAAGCATTAATTGTGATCAATACTGCAGTTTTTGTTATTATCCATATTTTTAAGAGCATATCATGGCATATTATATTCGGATTAGTGCCGAGTCTTGTATTCTCAAAGCTTATGATATGGCAGCTGGCTACATATATGTTTGTGCATTTTGGCCTATTGCATCTTGCCTTAAATATGCTTATGCTCTGGATGTTCGGCTCTGTTATTGAAAGCAGCTGGGGAAGCAAACGTTTTTTATTCTACTATTTTTTTACAGGTATTGGAGCGGGATTATGCAGTGTGCTCTTTGCTTATAAAACAGGTACGCCTATTGTAGGTGCTTCAGGGGCCATATTCGGATTGCTTGTAGCTTATGCGATGATGTTCCCTGAGAGCGTTATTCTGTTGTTTTTTATATTTCCGATGAAAATGAAATATGCGGCAATTGTCTTAGCGGCAATTAATTTGCTGGGGGCAATGTCTAATCCGGGAGGATCAGTGGCCTATATCGCTCACCTTGGAGGCGGATTTTTCGGATATTTATATCTTAAGAATGAGCGGATTCGCATTTCCCTTGCTCAATATAGCCCGGCTAATTTAATAGCTGCCTCAAGACGAAAAGAG
>CAYTGV010000060.1:0-3269 GCA_964437495.1 uncultured Planctomycetia bacterium
CGGCACTGATCACATTAAGACCAGCTCTACGCAGGATATCAATGCTGATCACAGCTTCCATTTCCTCAAACCCATCTGCTAATGCCACGACAACTCTTTTATTCATATTACGCATCTCTTTCTTGCAAAAATTTGCTTTTCCAAAATCTTAATACGTGAACATTGTACTATTTTATCTGTTTTCTTGTCAAACTTAACTATTTTTGTCCTCTGTTCTGATTTCATTAAAGAGAAAACACAACAGCCACGCGAATATCTACTGAACTCTTAGCGATCTCTTTTGGCAGCGGCCTAAATGGGCTGGACTTCCCAATTGTATCCATCGCCTGAGCATCCAGGAATTTAGACCCCGACGATTTAATCACCCTAATATTTCGGCTACTGCCATTTGCATTGATCGCAAAGGCCAGCTCAACCACGCCCTCAAGACGCATGCGCTGTGCCCGCATGGGATAGTAACGATTTGATTCTATTGCCTGCTTAACTGTATCCTGATAGCGCAGCATTGCCTTTTCGCCGCTGTTATCAGTTTGCCCTGCGTCCGCATCACCTGTTTCAATCGCCTGAGTAAAAGCATTTTTATTTAAACTTGCATCCTGCTTTCTGGGGCTTGCGGCCCGGGGAAATTGTTTAAACTCCCCGATTATCCGGATTTCAGGTAATAGGGGAGTTTTGTATTTTTCATTGAGTTCAACTACTTGTGTCTCAGGCAGCAGAGCTGCAGACTGCACGCGAAACAATCCACCCGCTAATCCAAGAACTACCACATGGATCGCGCCTGATAAAATGAACGTATAATAAAATATCGGTCTATCTTTCATTCCCAGCCTATATTATTTAAAAACTTCCTTTAACCCCAGCGTAAACCGAACGATCCGTTCCATTATAGCCGCGGATCTGTTCATGCGCCTTATCAAACACATTGTCGATTCTTGCGAATACCTGCAAGTTATCTTTGACGTCATAACTAGTCGCTATATCTACAATCGCATACTTTTTGTTTTTATTATCATTATAAGCCGGTGCATCCATGCGCGAACCAACATATCGTCCATTTAAATACACATTTCCTTTATCACAATAATTCCAGTCAACAAATGCGGCTGCCTGATGTTTTGGCCGACGCCCGAATTCTTTTGCTGTATCGCCGTCTCTTGTTTTTACATAAGTATAGTTGCTCCCGATAGCAAGAGATTCGGCAATATCAAATCTTGATTCAAATTCATATCCTCTGGCCTTGCCATTTTTAATATTAACATACCCCCAGGTAACCGGATCGCTATCAATCAAATTCTTATACTTATTATAGAAATATGTTGCACATAAGAAGATCCTCTCATCCATAAATCTATGTTCAGCCCCCAGGTCAAATCCTCTGCTTTTTTCCGGCTCAAGCGCAGCATTGCCGTAAGTAGCCGTATACAACTGATAAAGATTCGGAGCTCTAAAAGCTGTCCCATAATTTGCTTTTAAACGCGTATTCATATCAGGTATTGCATATGAAGAAGAAAGCTTATATGTTACTTCAGAGCCGAAAATATCATGTCTGTCCAAGCGAACACCGGCACTTGTAAAAAGAGACTCCATTAATTCTGCCTGTGTCTGCAAATAAACTGCCTTGTTTTGCAATCTTCTTCTATCAGATTGAGAATTGCTCCACCAGTTAGAGCCGGTTGCGTATGAAGCCCCTCTTTCTTCCTCATATTCATATCCTATTGTTTCTGTGTCAAAATCAAAAAAGGAAATATTATTCTGCCATTCTATTTTTTTGCGGTCTCCGCGAAACCGGGAAAATTCATTTTCCGTGTTATCAATGGTATCCGCCGGATCGCTGTCATTGCGATCAAAACTTGTTCCGGACAATGTTAATTTATGCTCCCAGCTTTCACTTACTTGCTGAATAAAACAAATATCCCCCACTATCTGCTGGGATTCAGTTACGCGGTTGGGATCATCCTCATAGGCCCCGTCATCAATATCAACATCCGCGTTCACATAACGCAGCCCGGCAGACACATCAAATCCTTCAAATATTTTAGCGCCTATGCGCGATGATAATGTTGTATTCCTATATCCATCAGCATCCTGCCCATCGCGTGCCTTTGATATCCCCTGTGAATCGGTCTGGGAAACAAAAAACGAGAAATTCACAGAGTCATTGCCTCCGCTTATGCCTACTGATTCACTCAAAGTACTATGGGATCCGGCTTGCGCAGATGCTGTAATTTTTGTCTTTCCTTTGCCTTTTTTTGTAATAACATTAATAACTCCACCCATGGCATCTGATCCATAAAGAGTACTTTGCGGGCCTCGTACAATTTCTATTCTTTCTATATTATCAATACTCAAATGGGCAAAATCAAAATCCTTGCTTACCCCCATCGGGTCATAAACCTCTACGCCATCTATCATAACCAGCGTTTGCCCTCTTTTTGCCCCTCGAATATCCACCGAAGCCGCGCCCCCCCAAATCCCAGTAGGGGTAACAGATACGCCAACCACATCTTCTAAAACATCTGTCACTGTTCGCTTGCCTGTACTAGCTATTTCTTCAGAACTTATTACAGTAACCGCAGCTCCTACTTCTTCATAATATGCCGGAGTTCTTGTCGCAGAGACAAGAACATCCCCCAGATTATAGTCTGCTGCCTGAACATTTGCGCTAATGAAACTCAGCAACACTGTGCTGATTATTAAAAATTTGATATTCTTTACCATATTAATACTTTTCCTCCCGCGAGAATACTTACCGATTTAAACAATAGACCGGGCTAAGAACACAGATGACCGCAGATTAACAGCCGCATGATGATCGCAGAAAAAACATATAAAAATGCTCTAAGCAGTATCCTTTATCTGTGATGATCGGCTTCTTCTAATCTGTGATTTTCTGTGTTTATTACCGTTGCGGGGCAGCCCTTCGAATCACACGAAGAGTTCCTTTGCCTATTCGGATAACCCTCTATAAAAAAATGTTAACTTTTAGTTGATTCCTTACTCCGTTGCCAAAACTTTTCTTATTTCAACCTATCCCCCCCCTTTTTTTAACTTTTAACTTTTTCCTTTCTACTTCTACTCCGTGTCTTGTAGTTTTATCTTCTTGCTCTTAGCCGCCACCGTTGCCTTTTTTTAGACAATACGGGCATCGCAACCGCTCACCTTTTTGCACTTTTTATTTTTCCCCTTTTTCTTTTTACTTTTAACTTTTTACTTCTTACTTTTTACTTGCGTTCCTAGTACTCGATTCCCTTTCTTGCCTGCACGCCCTT
>CAYTGV010000061.1:0-3218 GCA_964437495.1 uncultured Planctomycetia bacterium
TTAGCAGATCCTCGGCATTTGCTCCTGCACCGGCATATCCAGAATCCGGTTACTGCCTGTAATTGTATTTAAGTATACTTCCCCTTTATGCCTTGCTACTACTTCACCTAAGATCTGTGCGCCCCTTCCATAGATATTTTTCCGCATTATTTTTAATACTTTATCCGCCTTTTTCCTGTCCACAAAGGCGACCAAACGCCCTTCACAGGGCATATAAAGCGGATCAAGGCCAAGTATTTCACATGCCCCTCTTACATTCAGCTTAACCGGGATCTGATCCTCCTGGACTTCTATGCCAACATTGGAAAGACCCGCAATCTCATTTAATACCGCAGCAACACCTCCCCGAGTCGCATCTCGCAGCACATGTACAGCTTTGGGGATCTTTATCATTTCTGATACAAGTCTGTTAAGCGGTGCGCAATCACTTTTTATCTTTGCCTCAAACTTCAGGCCTTCACGCTCACTTAAGATACATATACCGTGTTCACCAACACTTCCACTGACAATAATCAAATCCCCGGCTTTGGCACAAGATGCGCTAATATTTAATCCCTTATCTATTATACCGATCCCAGAGGTATTTATAAATATTTTATCACAATGTCCTTTATTTACAACTTTTGTATCACCGCAGACAATCTGCGCATTTGCCTCTTGCAGAGTTTTCTTCATACTTCTTATGATTTTTTTTAGATCATCAATAGCAAAACCCTCTTCTATTATAACCCCTGCGCTTAAATATTTCGGGACTGCCCCCATCATTGAGAGGTCATTCACAGTACCGCACACAGCCAGTTTGCCGATATCGCCTCCGGAAAAGAATATCGGGTCGACCACAAAAGAATCTGTAGTAAATGCAATCTTCTTATTCTTATCTTTAATATCAAGCACCGCGCTATCATCAAGCCTGTTCAATATAGTATTGCCAAACTCTTTAAGTATCAGCTTATTGATCAAGTCCTGCATAAGCTTTCCGCCGCTTCCATGAGATAATGTAATAATTTTTTCATCCACTGCGTTTTCCTCCATATCGATAGAAAGCTGCGCATGCGCCTTCCGATGAAACCATGCAAGGGCCGATCGGCATTGTCGGCTTACAAATTTTACCAAATAAAGGACAAAGATCAGGGGTTATAATCCCCTGCAGGACATCACCACATCGACACGCGGTTTTTTTCGGCCTTTTTATTTTAACTGTAAATTTTTCCATTGCGTCAAAACCCTTAAAACTCCTGCGCAAAAACAATCCGCTTTTAGGCATCAACCCCAATCCCCGCCATTTTACATCGCCTACCTGAAATACCTTGCTGATCATTTTTCGGGCATTTATATTTCCGTCCGGGTGGACACAGCGAATGTATTGTGTTTGAACTTGCGGCACATTAGCTATAATTTGATCAAGCAGCATATTAATTGACTGCAAAATATCCATAGCCTCAAAGCCGGCTATAACACAGGGAGTTTTATATTTTTTAGCCAGGAATTGATAAGGCTTAGGCCCGATTATCGTGCTCACATGACCTGGCAGAAGAAATCCGCTTATTTTACTTTTTGCCGATTCTACAAGGATTTTTAAAGCCGGCGGAATTATTTTATGGCTTGCCATAATATAAAAGTTTTTAATTTTTTGATCCTTGGCCCTTAATATTGCCGCTGCTATGGTCGGCACAGTAGTTTCAAAGCCAATAGCAATATGTATAATGCTCTTATCTTTGTTATCCCTTGCAATCTGCAAAGCATCGAGCGTTGAATATACAACCCTGATATCCCTACCCTTTGCCTTTAAATCCTGCAGGCTGGATTTAGCCCCAGGCACCTTCATCATATCCCCGAAGGTAGTAACAATCGTATCCCTTATGTTTGAGAAACCTATAGCCTTGTCTATATCCTCTTGCGTTGTAACGCAGACAGGACATCCCGGGCCTGAGATCACTCGGATATTCCGGGGCAGGATATTACGTATACCATAGCGAAACATAGCCACAGTATGAGTACCGCAAACCTCCATCAAGGCCACATCCTTCTTAATTTTCAGCGCCTTTATTTCAATCAGCTTAATCAGCTTCTTAGCAACATGGCTATTTCTAAACTCATCAACATATTTCATGTTTTTTCTCTTTTAGTTTATAGCGTTAACGCGTTTTCATGTTCGCACGTTATCATATTATTATCTTTTTATTTTTAACTTGAATCAGCGTCCCTCGTCTTTATGCTTTTTCAGCTTTTCACTCGTAATTCATAATTCGTAATTCGTAACTATATTGCGCCCCTCGTCCCAGCCTCGCTGTTCTTTAGCGGGCGATCGTCCACCTGTCCTCCATAGCTTTCTTGACCTTCGTAGTCTTCAAGACCTCCATAGCCTTCAAGACCTCCATAGCCTTGGCGAAGGAGGTGGCGAAGGAGGTGACGAAGTAGGTAGCGAAGGAGGATCGTCCTTCGGTTTTTTGCTAAGAGCTATGAGCCATCAGCTATCAGCCATTAGCTATTAACCGTGTCTTGTCCTAATATAGTTGCATGTCCCGCCTCTTTGTGACAGAGACAGTTTTGATTCCTCTTGCTACAAATCTTTTAAGGTATTCAAGGGATTTTTAAGCGCATTCATGATTTTAGATAAATCAAACACGAATTTACTGGCACCCGTAAGGGCGCGATAAGTGTCTGATCCCGCCTGTTCCACTGTTTTCTAAGCAAGGCCGCCTTTCGGCGGGAGAGTTCTTAGAGCGCAGTAAATTTGGGGTTGTTTTATCGATCCCGCTTATTTTTAGCGGGAAAAATCATGTTAAGTGTAAAATCATTTGAATACCTTACTACCACGTACCTCTCATCGTTGAGGAACTATTTACTCCTTATTTTCTGTCAACCTTTTTCAGTATAACACAGTATTTTTCCTAATCGCTAAACGCTATTTATCTTTAAACATTTCATTAAGAAGCTTTAATGTCTCTTTTGCATCGTCTGCACTTATGACCTCAATCGCAAAACCAGCATGCAGCAAAACATAATCGCCTACCTTAGCATCAGGCGTAAGCTCTATTCCAATTGCCCGCTTGGCCCCTCCGGCTGATACAACAGCCGAATTCCCCTTGATGCTTTTTATTTTTACAGGTATTCCCAAACACATATACAACTCCAATCAAGACAAAAGACCATAGTCCACAGTCAACAGACAACAGAATAAGCACCTATTCACTTTATGCTTTTTACTTTTTCCTTGT
>CAYTGV010000062.1:0-1501 GCA_964437495.1 uncultured Planctomycetia bacterium
ATTTACAAATCATAAGATATATATTATAATCATTTTACCTGTATAAACTTAAACATTGTGGATCAGAGGAAATTATGCATAGCCCCTATTTTAGCGTCATTATTCCTACATATAACCGGGAAAATTTCTTAGCTACAGCCGTCAATTCCGTACTGGGGCAAACTTTTCAGGATTTTGAGCTTATTATTGTAGATGACGACTCTACAGATCAAACCGAGCAATTAATAAAGGCCTTAAAAGATAAGCGTTTGAAATATATAAAGATAGATCATCGCGGTGTATCTGCAGCAAGAAATACCGGCATACAGCATTCCCGCGGTCAATTTATCAGCTTCTTAGATTCTGACGACATATTCAAAGGCACAAAGCTTGAAATTACCTATAAATATATACAGGATTTTCCAAATCATATGATCTTCCACACTGAGGAATTATGGTATAGAAACGATAAAATACTGAATCAGAAAAATATTCACAAAAAACCGGAAGGGAATGTTTTTGCCAATTCACTAAAACTCTGCTGTATTGGAATGTCCACAGCAGTAGTAAAAAAAACTCTTTTTAATCAAATCGGTCTCTTTGATGAAAAATTTTCCGCCTGTGAAGATTATGAGTTGTGGCTTCGGGCAACCGCTTTACATCCAGTAAAACTTATTCCTGAAATTCTTACTATTAAGCAAGGCGGTCATGCCGACCAGCTCTCCAAGAAGTACCCGGCAATGGATACACTTAGAATCCAGGCAATCGTTAAATTGCTAGAATCAAAAATCCCTAATGCTATACAGGAGAATCTAGCAATAAAAGAACTTCACCGCAAATGCAAGATTTATATAAAAGGGGCAGAAAAAAGAAATAAACTCAAGGAAATAACTGTTTATAAAGCCCTGCTGCATAAATATCCGCTTTGATCATAAAGAGGTGAATTCCGCTTGCGCCCATTTAAGAAAACAGGCCGACGACATTCCAACTGAGCCGAAAATCATGCACATAACCATGATCTGGTATCTTGCAGCTATAAACGGAGATATTCCAGATAAAATCTGTCCGGACATCATGCCCGGAATAGATACAAGCCCGACAGCAAATAGAGAATTCATTATCGGTATAATTGAGGCCCCAAAGGCAATATTCCGTGCCTTAGTGTATGGTTTATTTTGTCCCAGCTCTGCTTCTAATCTTTCTGCTGCCAGACTAATCCCATTCATAGAATTGGCAAAGATCATTCCCGCAAGAGGAACCATATAACGCGGCAGATACCATGGATCAAGACGCAGCACCACCCTGGTAACTAAAAAAAGCGTGATTCCCCCACCGGTAATTATTGCCAAAAAAGCTTTTTTAAGCAATATTCTGCGCTTTGGCTTTACAGTTCTAAGGGCTATCCAGCTAGAGAAAGAGACCATTACTGCCAGCACCATAACAACGATCCAGGAGCTCCTTGCCTCAAATATATAACTCAAGCAGTATCCAACTAGAAAAAGCTGCAATAGCATCCTTCCCA
>CAYTGV010000062.1:1601-3053 GCA_964437495.1 uncultured Planctomycetia bacterium
AAGAACCGAAAAAACTTGATTAGCCAGACAATTACATTATAATAACAAATCATGTATAACAATCTTAAAGAAACCCTTGAACAAAAATTAGACTTTGTACTGAATAACAACCAGCTCAAAGAAATTTCACGCTTATTCCATGAAATAATCCAGCGTAATAAGATATCTATAAGTAATATTTTAGAACTCTTAATTAAGAGCGAGAAAATAACTAAAGCTAAAAACAAAGCTAAATTTCAGGCTATAAAGCAAAAACTTATAGCCTTGCGCTTTCCGCTGACCAGCGCGCATGAAAAAATTAACACACAAGATGTTTTTTTGAGTGAGTTAAGAGAGCCTATGATAAGAACAGCTGCTGGAAAAGAAAATTTTATTCCTGAAAAAATATTTATCGAAAATAGTGCAAGAAGCAGCTACCTAGCTAAGCGTTTTGAATTAAAATTCCCAAATATTCCTACAGAGGGATTAGACCATCTCTGGGAATACAGTCAAAAGCATAAGTTTAAGTTGGAAGACCTAAAAAGACCCCTGGTTTTTATTGTGAAAGAAAACTGGGATTTTATAAAAAGGTGTCCCTGTACTAAAGATCACCTTGGATGCAATTACTGGATCCTCAATCTCGGGTTCGGATGTCCTTATGATTGTTCCTATTGCTTTTTGCAGCAATACTCAAACTTTCCGGGGATTATACTGCCGGCCAATCTTGATGATTTTTTTGAGAAATTCGATTCTTTCTATAAAAAAATAAATCGCCCCATACGTATCGGGACAGGAGAATACTGCGATTCCCTGGCGCTTGATGATATAACCGGATATTCAAGGCAATTGGTTAATTTTTTCCGAGACAAACCGGTATTGTTTGAGCTTAAGACAAAAAGCACAAATATTGCCAATCTCATGAGTATCAAAGGAGCATCTAACATTATTATCTCATGGTCGCTTAACCCTAGTGATCTTATAAATTCTCAGGAATTTGGCGCTACTAGTCTAATACAACGACTTGAAGCAGCAAAGCAGGTACGCAATAATGGATACTCCATTGCCTTTCACTTTGATCCTGTTATTTATTCAAAAAACTGGGGAAAATTATATAAACAGGTAATCGATCAATTATATGACAATCTTGGGCCTGGATTTAAATGGATCAGTATCGGAACGCTTAGAGGCACAAGAAAGCTTAAGAATGCCTCAGAATTGCGATTTGGGGGAAATAATATTTTTTACGGTGAGCTTTTACTGGGGCTGGACAAAAAACTGCGTTATCCAAAATTCATTAGAAAGGAAATTTATTCAAATATGGTTAAATGGATACGCGAATATGATTCTAAAACCCCGGTTTATCTATGTATGGAAGATGCTGACTGTTGGCAAGTCATGGACAAAAAACTCACCTCTTCAAGGCAAATCGAAGACTACCTACTAGGCAATAAGCTGCAAGTTCCAAGTCACAAG
>CAYTGV010000063.1:0-2973 GCA_964437495.1 uncultured Planctomycetia bacterium
ATAGCGCTTAGAGCATAGAATCATTTCTCTGTGGAACTCTGTGTGCTCGGTGGTGGAGTAAGAATGAACGTAATATCTGTGTTCATCAGCGTTTATCGAGCTTATTTATCTTCTTAAGCGGGCGGTTAATTAATTTTTCCAAATTGATTGATTGAATTTTTTATGCTTAAAAGTGTCCCCGTCGCAAAAAGGCGGGACAGGAACTATTTCAGGCCAAGACATGAATATAGACCATTAGCCCTTGGCTATTAACTATTAACTATTTACTATTAAAAGGAGTTTATTATGCACGAAATGCATCTAATGAAGGATTTGCTTAAAGATCTACTGAGGCTTATTGAAGAACAGCATACCTCAAAAGTAACCAAGGTCTATCTTATAATGGGTGAATTTACGGAGATAAACGAGGAAATACTGCGTTTTTACTTCAAGGAGCATAGCAAGAATACTTCACTTGAAGACGCGCAATTAGATATAAAAAAATCTCCTACTAGAGAGCTGCGGCTGCTTTCTTTTGACTGCGAATAGCCCTTGTGTGAAAAATGCTTTTTTTTAAAGGGATTTCTGCTATAATATCGATATAAATGCGATTTGCGAATATCAAGATATCCTATAAAGAGAACGCAGGAGGATGTTTTGATTTAGTTATATTCGATAGGATCGTAACCGAAATTAAAGCTTTCACCGGTAATATATCTGCTGTATTTGAATCACAGGTGCTATCTTATCTCAAAGCATCAGGATATAAAGTCGGATTATTGATAAACTTTGGCAATAAGAGCTGTCAAGAGAGAAGATTAATGGTTTAATCTTCGTAATCTATTGTTAATCATTGTAATCAGGTATAATCCATTTATACTTTATGATTAAGATTATACCAGGAGAGAGTATGATTTTTTTAACCGGTGGCGCCGGATTTATAGGGAGTTGTTTTCTCTGGAAACTGAACTCTGAAGGTATTAGCGATATTATTGTTGTCGATGACCTGGATAATAGCGATAAATGGAAAAATCTCCAGGGCAAGAAATTCAGAGATTATATACAGAAAGATGAATTTCTGAGATTGATAAGCGAGAACAAATTACCTAAACCTAAACATATAGTGCATATGGGCGCATGTAGTTCTACAACAATTACAGACGGCGATTATTTTATTAAAAATAATTATGAGTATTCAAAAATTCTCGCTGATTGGGCATTAGAGCATAATGCTCCTTTCCTTTATGCCTCATCTGCCGCTACTTACGGCGACGGCAGCAATGGTTATGATGATCAGGATGAGGTAACAAAAGTTCTGCGGCCTTTGAATATGTATGGTTTTTCAAAGCAGCTTTTTGATATGTGGGTGCTCAATAACGGCTATGAAAAAAAAGTAACCGGTATAAAATTTTTCAATGTATTCGGTCCGAATGAGTATCACAAGGATGAAATGCGTAGTATTGTCTGTAAAAAGTTCCAGGAAGCAGCGACTGATGGGTGTATTCGCTTATTCAAATCTTATAGAAAAGAGTTTAAACACGGAGAACAAAAAAGAGATTTTATATATGTAAAAGATGCCATAGAGATAATGTTCTATCTCTTTAGTAATCCCGGGATTTGCGGTATATTCAATCTGGGGACCGGTATTGCGCATACCTGGAATGAATTGGCTGGTGCTATGTTTAAGGGTTTGGAAAAAACAGCTAAGCTTGAATATATTGAAATGCCCCAATACCTGCGCCCAAAGTATCAATATTTTACCCAAAGCAAAATGGATAAGATAAGGCAAGCCGGGTGTGATTTTAAATTCACAAGCCTTGATGCTGCTGTGGCGGATTATATATTATACCTTAAAAATAACGATTATTTATAATCATAATTTATTGAGAAACAATGCAAGAGCAATTTACAGCTTTAATAGAAGCCCATAAAAGCCTTAATGCCCGGATGGCATGTTTTGGCGGTTGGCTTATGCCCATACAGTATAAAGGCATTATTGCCGAACATATTTGGACAAGAAATTCAGTGTCTTTGTTTGATATATGTCATATGGGAGAATTTAAGCTGAAAATTGCCCCAGGCGATCGCTGTCTCGAAGCAATCCTTACCATTAATTTATCAAAAATGCCTGCAATGAGCTGCCGTTACGGATTCATACTTAATGATAAAGGCGGGATCATTGACGATGTAATTATTTATAAAGAAAATGAAGGTAATTTCATGCTGGTTGTCAATGCGGCTACAACATCCGGAGATTTTGCCCATATAAGCCAATATCTAAGTGTGGATGCACAGATAGAGGATATATCCAGTAATACGGCTAAAATTGATCTTCAGGGGCCGCTTTCAAGGCAAGTGCTGGAAAGTATTCTGGGTGCTGATATCGTGAAACTTGAGTATTATACCTTTGGATTTTTTCCCCTACTTGGGCAAAGTTGCATAATCAGCCGCACGGGATATACAGGCGAGCTTGGCTATGAACTGTATATATCAAGGGAAAAAGTAAGACAATTGTGGGAGCTGCTTTTAAAAGATAAAAGGGTCGAACCTGCAGGACTCGGGGCACGTGACACATTACGCCTTGAGGTTGGATATCCGCTTTATGGTGCTGATATAGATCAAAACCGAAATCCGATCGAAGCAGGCCTTGGCATTTTTGTTGATTTTGAAAAGGATTTCAAAGGCAAGGCCGCATTAGAGAAATTTAGAATAGCAGGTACCCAGGAAATAATGAGCGGATTTATCACTAAATCAAGAAGAGCTCCGCGGCATAATTATAAAATTTATAATAACGCAAAACAGATTGGCATTGTAACCAGCGGATCTTTTTCCCCGAGTTTGTTATGCGGTATCGGCATGGGTTATATTGATAAAGAGTTTGCTTCTTTAGGAACGGGATTGGTTTTAAAAGACGGCAATGTGGAAATCGAAGCAGAGGTTGTCAAAAAGCCATTTTACAAAAAGGGAACAGCTAGGATATAAGTAAAAAGTAAA
>CAYTGV010000064.1:0-2614 GCA_964437495.1 uncultured Planctomycetia bacterium
CATACTCAACCCTTCCGGACAATTTAAGGGAGATTTTAAAATTAGGCGGGATAGACAATCTCTATCCCCCTCAGGCAGAAGCAGTCAAAAGCGGCTTGCTTGAGAATAAGAATATGATCCTTTCCATGCCTACTGCCTCAGGCAAGACATTGCTGGCTGAACTGGTAATGTTAAAAACCATCTTGAGCAAAAAAGGAAACTGTCTGTATATTGTTCCCTTAAAGGCACTGGCCAGTGAAAAATACGAAGAATTCAATACGAAATACTCTAAGATCGGTATAAAAACAGGTATTGCCACAGGCGACTTTGATTATGTCTCAAACGATTTAATCCAAAACGATATTCTTATTGCCACTGCTGAAAAAGTAGATTCCCTGCTCAGACAAAGACCGGAATGGCTATGCTCGCGCCTAGGCTGTGTTGTAGTTGATGAAATCCACTATATTGGAGATCCTCACCGCGGCGCAACATTAGAAACAGTAATCACTCGTCTTCTAATGATAAACTCCAAGATCAAGCTATTGGGATTAAGCGCTACTATTGCCAATGCACAGGTTCTAGCCGATTGGCTTAATGCCACTCTGGTAAAAAGCACCTGGAGACCTGTTCCATTAAAAGAAGGTGTTTACTGTAACGGCGAGATCACCTTTGCTGACGGAACAATAGGCCCTGTAAGCACAGACAGGATAAAAGATGAGATTGCTGCTTTGGCTGTTGACTGCGTAAATGATAAAGGACAAGTACTTGTCTTTGTAAACACCAGGCGTTCCGCACAGGCAGAGGCCAGGCGCGTATCTAAAGAAATGCGCCATGTACTCTCGCATGAAGACCGCACTGCCCTAAGCGAGCTTTCACATCAGATCAATAAAACAGGCGGTGAAACTACTAAGCTCAGTCTGCAGCTCAGTGAATATATAAGAGATGGTGTTGTTTTTCACCATGCAGGCCTTGAACCAATTCATAGAAAACTAATCGAAGATAATTTCAAAAAGAATATTATTAAAGTCATCTGTGCTACCCCTACGCTTGCAGTCGGGGTAAATCTCCCCTCACGCAGAACGATCATCCGCGGAATGTACCGTTATGTATCAGGCGCAGGCATGAAACCGGTAAGCGTAATGGAATACAAACAAATGAGCGGACGAGCCGGCAGGCCCCAATATGACAAATTCGGAGAGGCGATTCTCTATTCAAAAAACAAGCAGGAGCAAGGCGACTTATTCACAAATTTCATTTTTGCAGACACAGAGCCCATACAATCTCATCTGGGCAACGAAAGCGCTCTAAGAGTACATCTACTGGCATCCATTGTAACCGGATTTATCACAAGCCAAAAAAGCGCATTTGCTTTTATTAACAAAACTTTCTTCTCTCATCTGGAAAAACACTATGACCTGAGCGATATGGTCATTGAGCTGCTCGACTTTCTTGAAAGGGAAGGCATGATAAAAAGCAAGGATAGCAAAATATTGCCCACTGCTTTTGGCACAAGGATAAGTCGGCTATATATTGATCCCATCAGTGCGGTTATTATCAGAGACTGCCTTCAGGATACTGACATGCAGCTTGATCCATTAACAGTACTTTATCTTATCACCTCAGTACCGGATATGTTCACACTGGCTTTTAATAAATCTGACGTAGAAAAAGTTGTTCCATTTGCAAACATGCACTCGGCAAAATTTGAACTCCCCCTTCCTCTAAGCGCTGATTACACTTCCCATTTAGCCAAGATAAAAACTATTTTCATGATCAGCCGCTGGATGCAGGAAGACAAAGAAGAGATAGTGTGTGAGTATTTCGGCATAGGCCCGGGAGACATTCACCGCTTTATGGATACTGCAAACTGGCTGGCTCATGCAACCATTGAGATCGCCAAGCTATTCAAGATCCCCGGCATAAAGCCTTTGCACGATCTAAGAGCTCAGATCAGATACGGCATCAAGCCTGAGCTAATCGAGCTTGTAAACTTAAGAGGCATCGGCCGTCTAAGAGCCAGAAACTTATTTAACAAGGGATACACAGACATCAAACATTTAAAAGACGCTCCAATCAGCAAGCTGCAGAAAATCCCCAATATCGGCAAAGAAATCGCCTCCAGCATAAAAAAACAAGTAGACAAGCTTTAAACACCCTTAACCGTTATTCCACCGCGTAGGTGAAATATTACCCCTACTCCCACCCCGGGGGTGGGAGTAGGTTAAATCTCAACTTGACTTTTTATTTCTTCTGCTGTCCCCAATATCGGCAAGAAAATCGCCTCCAGCATAAAAAAACAAGTAGACAAACTATAATCTACTTGCACTTAAACTTGTTCTTACTCAATACGATAACGCTTTTAAACACAAATAATTCAATTAACCGCCTCCCGCCAAAACGCGGCGGGACAAACACTCTTACTCGCGAAGCCCTACAGGGCTACGTCCCGCCCTCTATTAATATAATCCCCAAGGCGGGAATAAACGCTGATCAACACAGATAATACGTCATTCTTACTTCACCACCGAGCACACAGAGTTCCACAGAGAAATGATTCTATGCTCTAAGCGCTATTATTAGCGCTTATTTTTATTAAAAAAGATAGAAAAATAAAAACTTATTTTTATTTTTTAGC
>CAYTGV010000065.1:0-2518 GCA_964437495.1 uncultured Planctomycetia bacterium
ATTTAAAACTTACTACATATAATTAATTATAGTGCCTACTGTCCTCCATAGCTTTGGCGAAGGAGGATTCTCCGTGTCCTCTGTGTTCTCTGTGGTAAATTTATTTCCTGTCAACCTTTTTCAGGATAGCACATCTAATCCATACTTCCGCTTCTATATCCATGCAAATCAAGGCAAAAATGCTTAACTCCCTTTAGTTTCAATCTGTTAAGAAGTTTAGGCTCAAGTATCCTTACCAGCTTATCAACTTTTTTTCTATCAACCTCTATTCTGGCTATTTCATTATGAACACGAATCCGAACCTGCTCAAATCCTAGATTTTTTATAAACTGCTCAGCCAAAGCAACTGCCTTTAGATCTTTTGCCCTGAGCTGCGTACCGTAAGAAAAACGAGTGGCCAGACAGCTTGATGATGATTTATTCCAGCTTTCAAAGCCATAGCCAGCCAACAGACTTCTTATTTCGCTTTTTTTTAGACCAGCCTCAGCAAGAGGAGATATTACTTTTAACTCAAGAAGAGCTTTTTTACCCGGCCTATGCGCTTTGGCATCATCCGCATTTGATCCCTCAACAACATGCCCAAATCCATATTTAGCAGCCAATTCAAGTAATGTCTGCATTATTTGTTTTTTACAGAAATAGCATCTTCTGAGAGGGTTTTTACTAACCTTTTTATTACTTAGAATATCAAGATTGATAACTTTATACCTGCAGCTAATTTTTTCAGCAGTACTCTTGGCGCTTAAAACTTCTTCTTTAGTCAAAAACGCGGAAGAAATTATTACTCCAAGTGCTTTTTCTCCCAAAACATCATGCGCTGCTTTTAAAAGCAATGTACTGTCTGTGCCTCCGGAGAAAGCAACGAGAACACTTCCCATCTGCTTTAAAATTTCTCTTAATTTTTTTTCTTTTCTCTTAAGCAAAGCATTCACTATTTATATCAACCCTCTTAATTTCGCCCATACTGTTTGTAACTACTGTGGGACTATTGCAAAACGCACACCTACGACGTTACTTGTTCTCTCACTTGTGCGGCGTACAGTTTTGTACGCCTCCACAAACGCTTGCAAAAGCCTTGCATCTGCACATTTTGCAACAGCCCCTAATCCTGTATGAAAGGTTGCTTATTCCGAAAGATCAAGTTTTGAACTCGTGTTTTGCACCCCGCCTGCTGTATGCCCAGAAGAATTTTTTTTATTAAAAAGTACAAACTTCCCCTTTTTGTTAAAAATAGGTTTTATAGCCGTGAAATACTAAGTTATAAATTCCAAATAATTAGGCTTAGAGATAACCTGAAATTTAGCGTTTTTATACCCGTTTACCCATGACGTAGGAGTTTTAACTTTTTTATCCGCCCATTTAATTTCATATCCGCATAAGTCACCGCCTGATTCTTCAACCAGATCTATCTCCTGTCGATCATAAGTTCTCCAAAAGTAATTATTAGTCTGGATATTCAGATATTCCAGCTTTTTTATCCGTTCAGCAATTATATAATTTTCCCATAACATCCCAACATCATCTCTTATAGATAAAAGATTGAAATTATTTATCAAAGCATTCCTTATTCCCGTATCATAAAAATAATATCTATTTGATTTGGATATCTCCTTGCGTAAGTTACGGCTAAAGCCAGTAAGCTTTAAAATAATAAAAGCCTTCTCCAAAATGTCTAAATACCTATCTACTGTATTCTTGCTCATTCCCAACTGTTTACCAAGCTCTGTCTGCGATACATCTTTCCCTATTTGAAAGACTAATAACTGCAATAAACGGGCAATTTTAGCTGAATTTCTAATCCCATCAAGCTCAAGAATATCTTTAAATAAATAGGAATTTACAATCTCCTTTAAATATAAAATTTTCTTTTCTCTGCTTTCCGCCGTCACAATTTCCGGATAGGAACCAAAAATAAGACGCTCCTGAAGCATTGCTTGAGTCTGTACTCTATTTTCCTTAGCTCCAATCTCAAGTTGAGCAAGCGGAAACATTCTTACAGTTATTTTTCTGCCCGTTAGAGGCTCTCCTATATTTTGAGCCAAGTCAAACGAAGATGAACCAGTAGCTAAAACTTTTATGCCTGGGATATGGTCAATAATTAATTTGATATTAATGCCGATATTTTTTACCTTTTGGGCTTCATCTATTATTAAAAATTTTTTTTCACCTACAAAATTTTTAAGCTTTTCAATTGACTGGCTATTTAAATACTCTTGGACTATTATATCTTCACCGCTTACAAACAAAATATCATCTTTTACAGTTTTAATTAATTTTTGTAATAGTGTAGTTTTTCCGCACCTTCTTGGGCCATAGAGAATAACCGCCTTTTGCGGAACTAATATTTTCTTTATATTTTCTAGTTGCCTCTGTAATATATACATGATACTCTCCTTAATTTAGTCACTTAACTGACTAAATTATATTAAATTTAAGAACTTTAGTCAACTTTTTAATAAACTTACTCAAGTTACAATACCTATAAATATTATACTCATTTTTTATATCTGTCCTCTTA
>CAYTGV010000066.1:0-2428 GCA_964437495.1 uncultured Planctomycetia bacterium
TTTACTTTACACCGAATCCTGGCTATCAGCTTTGCCAGATCAAGCGCCGCCTTTTTCGAATCATTAATCCCGTCCATTATTACATATTCAAATGTAATAATGCGGTTTGTCTGTTTTATATACTCCCTGGCTGCCTTAATAAGTATTTCCAAGGGAAACTTTCTGTTTACCGGCATAATACGATTGCGCGTTTCATTGTCCGCCGCGTGCAGAGAGATAGACAATTCAAACTGTATGTTTTCCTTTATCAGACGCAATATCGCATCAGGCAGACCGCAGGTTGAAATAGTTATCTTTCTTGCCGCAATTCCCAGGTAATCAGGATGATTTATTATCCTGATCGCCTTTAAAGTATTTTCATAATTTGCCAACGGCTCTCCCATGCCCATAAAAACAATATTAGTTACCGGCCTCTGGGGATTATCATGTTTGAGAAGCACTATCTGCGACACTATCTCCTCTGCGCTCAGATTGCGGACTAGACCGTCCTTGCCGCTTGCGCAAAACACGCATCCAAAAGAACAGCCCACCTGAGTAGAAACGCAAACAGTAGCCCGCTTAGTTGTCGGAATAAAAACAGTTTCTATAGACTTCTCATCCGCTGTTGTAAAAAGATATTTTACGGTTTTATCAGTAGAAGTTAATTTTAATTTCTGTTTAAGGCTGATGGGCAAAGTATTCCTTTTGAGCGCTATTTTGAGCTCAAAAGGAATATTTTTCATCTCTTCAAAAGACAAAATACCTTTTTTAAATATCCAATCAAGTATCTGCTTTGCCCTGTATGGGGGCTGATTAATGCTTTTTAATAAGTTTTTAAGTTCCTCAGGTTGTAGTCCCGCTAAATATTGCATATGTCTTCCTTTATAAAAAATATTGCCTGTCCAATTCAAACGCATTTTTAATCAAGTCCATATCCGGATTTTCACCTGCTCCATTGAGCATAACCGAAAGGCTGTCAAAGCGAGAATCCCCTGCTGTCTTTTTATGCACTTTAAGATATATTAAAGCAGTCTGAGCAATTTTTCGCTGTTTTGATCTGGATATTGCCTCATGACCAAATCCAAAATTATCACTTCTGCGTGTCTTGACTTCAATAAAACAAAGCACACCGAAATCTTCGGCAATAATATCAATTTCTCCTATTCTATTGCAATAGTTCCGCTCTAGTATCCTATAGTTATTGCGTTCAAGAAACTCTGCCGCCAGGTTCTCACCTATCTGTCCTGTTTCCTTTGTATTTCTTTTTCCCATTACTATAGTATATCATGAAAACAGCAAGTAGATACCAGCCCCTTAGAAAACAGGCTTTTTATTTTCCAGAAACGAGGAACAGCGACTAGTTTAAAATTAATATTGTATCAATGAGTTTCTTTATTATTTTTTATATTTTATTAAAAAAGAAAAAGGAGACGGTTCTATTTTTAGGTTTTGACATGCGCCCTTGTGAATTGGTGACTTTTTTGCGTTTTTAATCTCCCTTTGAAAGGAGCGATAGACTTTTCTTTGGTTCATTTCTTTTGTCCACACAAAAGAAATGAATACCACCATAAAACGACGAGATAAACTGGGACTAAGGGCAGCTTGTCTCGCTATGACGAGAGCATCGTCTCTACTTTAAAAATGTGCTATAATAGTAATTACAACAAATTGCTTCAGATAATCGCAACCCTTAGCCAAATGGCATCGAATTACTCTGCATGAGTTCAAACGTTAGATAGACAAAGAATAGTAAAAAATTAAACAATATTTGATTGTAATGCTGGTTCCTGCTGTCTTATTATTAGTCATTAAAACCTAGAAAAATATAAATATTATGATTACTACAATACAAATTCTGATTTATCTTTGCATAGGACTTTTTTCAGGTTTTATGAGCGGTATGTTTGGAATTGGTGGAGGAATTATAAGAATACCTTTACTCAACCTTGCAGGTTTATCTTTATTAAGTGCCTTTGGAATTAATTTTTTTGTTATTCCTTTTTCATCGTTAGTAGGAGCAATTAGTCAGAGAAAGAATATCGCGAAAAATATAGTAACTTATGCGATTATCGGAGGCGTCTTCGGAGAGATAATAGGGGCGATTTTTGTTGGTTTTATCCCAACGCTAACTTTGGCAATTATCTTTGTCACTATTTGTTTTATAGTAGTTTTTGGTATGCATTCAGGTAAAATTATGCCGAAGTTTGTCCGAAAAGTTAAACCTACTAAGAAAAATATTTTCGGTTCTTCTTTTTTTGTAAGTTTTATAACCGGTTTGAGAGGAGGTAGTGGAGGTCAAATTTTTCCTGCCCTTTTCAAAAGTCTTGGACTTAATACTCATCAAGCAATTGCAACTTCATTAACTGTATCAATTTTTACTGCCTTTGGTGCTATCCCAATATACTGGCATCGGGGAAATATAATATGGCTTCCAGCTTTATTTGTACTT
>CAYTGV010000067.1:0-2386 GCA_964437495.1 uncultured Planctomycetia bacterium
TAAAAGTTCCACATGTAGATAGCTCTCTATTCTTTAGGATTGTTTTTCATATTAAAGCACATAAATGTCTTGAAGTCAATTTAAGCCTTCTGAAAAAGGAAGATTATATGTAATAATAATAAAAAATTGTGAAAAACTGTAAAAATTTGTTATAATCAATTGCTATTTAGCTGTTAACAGCAAAAGTGTATATGATAGAAAATGCGATTATTTTACTGATAACAATATGATACAGAAGGGATCAAAAATGAGGATTTTAATCACTGGTGGAGCGGGATTTTTAGGATCACATCTGTGTAAAAGGTTTTTAAAAGACGGACATTCGGTTGTGTGCCTGGATAATTTTATTACCGGTTCAAGGGATAATATTAAAGGGTTATTGAGTCACCCTAAGTTTAGCCTTATCGAGCATGATATATCACAACCGATTTGTGTTGCGGAAAAATTAGACTGGGTTTTGCATTTTGCTTCTATAGCGTCGCCCATACACTATATGAAATATCCGATAAAAACCCTGAAATCCGGGCTTAATGGAACTCACAACTGTCTGGGCATAGCAAAGGCACATAATGCTAAATTTTTCATTTCCTCAACCTCTGAGGTATACGGAGATCCACTGATCCATCCTCAGCCGGAATCATATTGGGGGAATGTTAATTCTATAGGACCCAGGAGCTGTTATGATGAGAGTAAGCGGGGAGCAGAGGCCCTGACATATGCATATTTGCGGGAACATGCTCTTAATGTAAGGGTTATCAGGATTTTTAATACTTATGGTCCGAACATGCAGTTTAATGACGGTAGGGTTATTTCTAGTTTTATTGTCCACGCACTTCGTGGTAAGGATTTAACAATTTTTGGCGATGGCTCACAGACCAGATCTTTCTGTTATGTTGATGATTTAGTTGAGGGGATATTGAATCTAATGACAGAGGACTATAAACAGCCGGTAAATATTGGCAATCCTAATGAGTATAAGGTATTGGATCTGGCAAAGATTATAATAGAGTTAACAAAATCTAAGTCTAAGATTAAATTTGAAGTATTGCCTCAGGATGATCCAAAAAGAAGAAAGCCGGATATAAGCCTAGCGAAAAAACTATTAGCATGGGAACCTAAGATTAGCTTGAGAGAGGGCCTGGAAAAATCTGTAGAATGGTTTGCTAAGGAATTAAAAAACAAAAATATATAAGACTAAAAAGATTGCAGGTTTTTATGGCCTAGGGTGGGATTATACTTAGGCGAATTTTAAAATGCAATAACCTTAACCGTATGACGATACGCCTGCCCGCGTTGCAGTGTGGCGGGTGCATCGTTACCGTCAACCTACAACGGAATTTTACTATGATCGCGATTATTGATTATAAAATGGGAAATGTCCGCAGCGTGGCCAAGGCCCTTGAGTCCATGGGAGCAAAGGTAGAGGTTACGGCGAATAAGAATAAGCTTGCAAGGGCAAATGCATTAGTGCTGCCGGGTGTAGGCGCATATTCGGCAGGCATGAGAAATCTGCGAAAATTAAGACTTATCCCTGAGATTGAAAAGGCGGTTATAGAGGGGAAACCATTCCTTGGAATATGCCTTGGCCTGCAGCTTTTATTTAGTGAGAGTGAGGAGCATGGCAGACATAAGGGCTTAGATCTTATCCCCGGCAAGGTGTTGAAATTTAAATCTAAGTTGAAAATCCCGCATATGGGGTGGAATACTATAACTCAAGTTAAAAGTAAAAAGTTATACCCTGACGGGCACAAGAAAGTTAAAAGTGAAAAGCAAAAAGCAGGGCAAAATATCTTAGCTGGGATCCCGGATGAGAGTTATTTTTACTTTGTGCATTCTTATTATGTGAGGCCGATTTCAAGGAAATTTGTCATGGCAAATTGTGAATATGGACAAAAATTTGCCTGTGTTGTAGGTAAAGAAAATGTTTTCGGGATCCAATTCCACCCGGAAAAAAGTTCTGACCTGGGATTAAAAATCCTAAAAAACTTCTGCTATATAGCTGGTGAGTTAAGATGACAGAAAACAGAAGATAGAATGTCTGTGCTATCCTGAAAAAGGTTGACAGAAAATAAATTAACCGCAGATGAACACAGATGGGCGCAGATTCAAGTAAAAAAAAGAAGACAGAGAAGTAGTATATGCTAAAGCCGTTGCACGGCTGCAAACTTTATTCAATTGGAATCAAAAGAAAAATAAATTTTCCTTGTTGAGTTCACCTTGAATAAAATGCGAGTTTTCTTTGAAAACACGCTTAGCATATACGGTTAGCGTGCTTTAGTAAGAATGAACGTATTATCTGTGTTAATCAGCGTTTATCAAGCGAAGCGGGCGGTAAATTAAAAAAGAAAAATAGAACAACAGTAAGTGTAGAAATTAGCAGTAACTT
>CAYTGV010000068.1:0-2226 GCA_964437495.1 uncultured Planctomycetia bacterium
AAGGCAAATCGAAGACTACCTACTAGGCAATAAGCTGCAAGTTCCAAGTCACAAGATATAATGTGTTATCCTGAAAAAGGTTGACAGAAAATAAATTAACCGCAGATGAACACAGAGAGCACGGAGAATCCTCCTTCGCCAAGGCTATGGAGGACAGTAGGCACTATAATTAATTATATGTAGTAAGTTTTAAATCAGCTTAGTTTCTTATGATCCTGGTGATAAAAAGAAACAATATATTTTTACCACAGAGAACACAGAGTACACGAAGAGAAGCAGAATAAAGCATAAACAACAATATGCTGTTTCGACAGTGTCGAAATTGGATTATTAAAATTCAGCGGCAATCAGAAAAAGTATTTTTCTATTACCTCTGAATTTAAGAATCCACCGGCAATAAATGCCGTTTGCAGCATATGGTTATTTTTCTATCTCTTTTAATGAAAACGCGCGCTAATAATAGCGCTTAGGGCATATAATCATTTCTCTGTGAAACTCTGTGCGCTCGGTGGTGAGAAAAAGCGGTTAATTAAAGTATAGATCAATCAGAAGGTACACAATGATGGATAATGAATTAACGAAAAAAGTTATCGGTTGCGCAATAGAGGTCCATAAAACCCTGGGGCCGGGATTATTAGAATCAACTTATGAACAATGTCTTGCTAGAGAACTAAGCTTGTCAGGGATAAACTTTAAAATTCAAGTCCCTTTACCTGTAGAATATAAAGGTACTCGTCTTGATTGTGGTTATCGGATCGATATGTTAATTGAAGAAAGCCTTATTCTTGAGCTAAAAAGCGTGGAAAAAGTTGCTGAAATTCATAAAGCCCAGTTGCTGACGTATATGAAATTAGCTAAGATAAAAGTTGGTTTGATTATTAACTTTAATGTAAAATTATTAAAAAACGGAATAGAACGTTTTATTCTTTAGTTGGTGGGAGCATAGACAGCATAAGCTTACCACAGAGTGCACAGAGCGCACGGAGAAAAGCGTTATTATTATAATTAATTATACATAGTAAGTTTTAAATCAGCTCAGTTTCTTGTGATTATATGATTATTCGACATTGTCGAATATTATTTCATTAAAAAGTGTTAAAAAACAAAAATAAATTTTTATTTTTCTAACTTTTTTAATGAAAATAAGCGCTAGTAAAAGCGCTTATAGCATATAATCATTTCTCTGTGGAACTCTGTGTTCTCTGTGGTGAATATTTTTGACAATATGCAAAGATTATGAAGGAAGCTGATTTATGAAAAGAGGATTAATGTTGCGGCAATCAGAAAAAGTATTTTTCTATTTCTTTTAATGAAAATAAGTGCTAATAAAAGCGCTTAGAGCATATAATCATTTCTCTGTGGAACTCTGTGTTCTCTGTGGTGAATATTTTGTTTGTTTGTGTTTTTAAGGTGGAAGGTAAGGTTAATGTTTCTTTTTAAAAAAATATTTGCTCCGTTTTTATTTCCTTTACCACTGACTCTTGTATGTCTTACAACGGGTATTCTGCTTCTATGGTTTTCAAAAAAACAAAAGCCAGGCAAGATCATTGTAACGCTTGGTATCGTGCTGCTTGTACTCAGCAGTTTTCAAATCACATCAAATGCAATACTGCGTCCTATTGAATACAAGTATCCTGCCTTTGACAGTAATAGCCCAACAAAAGCAGATTTTGTAGTTGTATTGGGTGGAGGCCATATTTCCAATGATAAAATGCCGTTGTTAAGTCAAATAGGCAGATATTCTTTAGTGCGTTTAATCGAAGGAATCCGGATACAGCGTGAGATTAAGGGTAGCAAACTGCTGCTTTCAGCAGGCAGAGTATTTGATCCGGTTTCTAATGCAGCGCTCATGGCTGAAATTGCTAAAGCTATTGGAGTAAGGAAAGAGGATATAATTATTGAAGCTGCCTCTAAAGATACAAAGGACCAGGCCAGGATCATAAAGTCAATAGTTGGGGATAAAGTATTTGTTTTAGTTACCTCTGCTTCTCATATGCCAAGGTCAATGGCCCTGTTTAAGAAAATGGGCATGACCCCTATCCCGGCTTCAACCGGGCATTTGGTTGTCAAATCAAGGACACTTTGCCCTTCTTCTTTTTTTCCCCAGTCCGGTAATATTAGAAAAACAGAAAGAGCAGTTTATGAGTCGCTCGGGTCAGTGTGGGCAAAATTAAGAGGACAGATATAAAAAATGAGTATAATATTTATAGGTATTGTAACTTGAGT
>CAYTGV010000069.1:0-2204 GCA_964437495.1 uncultured Planctomycetia bacterium
CATTAAAAAGTGCTAAAAAATAAAAATAAGTTTTTATTTTTCTATCTTTTTTAATAAAAATAAGCGCTAATAATAGCGCTTAGAGCATAGAATCATTTCTCTGTGGAACTCTGTGTGCTCGGTGGTGAAGTAAGAATGAACGTATTATCTGTGTTAATCAGCGTTTAGGGATTAGCGATTAGAAAAAACGACAAAAGATACTTTATTTATGTTTTTTTCGTTAAAATTCAAGTTGACTATAGCTCAATTCTGTAGTAATCTATAAATTATATGAAGAAGAAAATGATAAAATATTCTAAAAAACCAAGGCTAAAGAGTCCTTATATGATAGCTGCATGGCCTGGAATGGGAAATGTGGCTGCAAGGGCGGTTGAGTTTCTTTGGGAGCAGCTGAAACCTATTGAATTTGCTGAGTTATCAGCGGAGGGATTTTTCTATCCGCATGAGGCTTGGATATATAATTCTCAGGTTGAATTTCCTCGGCTGCCGACAGGGAAGTTCTACTCCTGGAAAAATGTAAAGGGCAAGCATGACCTGATTATTTTTCTTTGTGAGGCACAGCCTTCCTTGGAAAAGGGATATGATTATGCGCAAATCGTGCTTGATGTAGCTGCGGCTTTTAATGTAAAAAGGGTGTTTACCTTCGCCTCTTTGCCGGCTCCGATTGATCATACCCAGGAATCACGCGTCTGGGCTACTGTAACAGAGAAAAAAATGATGAAAGAACTTGATAAAATGCAGGTACAGCCTTTGCGCTCAGGGCAGATAAGCGGTCTTAATGGATTGCTGCTGAGTGTTGCTAAAGAACGTCGTATTGAAGGAATGTGTTTTCTAGCGGAAATTCCTTTGTATTCTATTCAAATAGAAAATCCAAAGGCCTCTAAAGCAGTGCTTTCGGTTTTTTCAAAAATACTTAATATTACCCTTGATTTCAATGGGCTTGATGAACGGGCTAAGATCATTGAAGATGAGATAGAGAAGCTTGTGGATTATTTTAAAACTGGC
Source organism: uncultured Planctomycetia bacterium (assembly GCA_964437495.1). GTDB lineage: Bacteria > Omnitrophota > Gorgyraeia > B26-G9 > B26-G9 > JAGLQQ01. Next base: position 1,006 of record CAYTGV010000069.1, read on the forward strand.
AATGGGCTTGGGCCGATAAACGAGGATGACGTTGAGAATATAAAACAAACCTTGGCCGCGGTGACAAAGCTCCCGGAATCAGCAAAGTCAAAGATCGAAAAATTGTTTCATGCTGTGGCAAAAGACTTAACACTTGCCAATGACCTAAAAAAAGAACTTGATAAATGGCATATCTATAAGGAATATGAAGATAGATTCCTAGATTTGTTTAGGCCCGGAGACAAAGATCACAACTAAGACATTTAAATGCTTAAATATATTTTAAGACGCCTAATTATGCTTATTCCATTATTGATCGGGATAAGCTTAATTACTTTTCTGGTCATGCATCTTGCTCCGGGAAAGCCTACCGATATTCAAACTCAATTAAATCAAAAAGTTAGCCTGCAGGTAAGAGATAGGCTGGAAAAATTATACGGACTTGATCAGCCGGTAATGGTGCAGTATTATAATTGGATCAAACGTCTGGTTAGACTGGATTTTGGAGAGTCCTTTGTCGACGGGCGTTCGGTGCGTGATAAAATAGTAGAAAGAATTCCGATCACTTTGATGATTAATATTCTCTCCCTGACTTTAATACTCTTTATAGCTATTCCCATTGGAATATTCAGCGCAGTAAAAGTTGGTACTTTGTTTGACAAAGCCATGACGGTTTTTGTTTTTATCGGCTTTGCTATGCCTACTTTCTGGCTGGCGCTTTTGTTAATGAAATGGTTCGGGGTTACTTTGCAGTGGCTTCCGGTTTCCGGAATTCGTTCTATTGATTTTGATCAGATGAACTTTTTTGCTAAATTACTGGACTATACAAGACATCTTTTTCTGCCGGTGATGATCTCTGCTTTTACAGGCTTGGCTGGCCTGTCGCGCTATATGAGAGCAAATATGATACAGGTCTTGCGACAGGATTATATCCGAAGCGCATTTGCCAAGGGTCTGCCTCCAAATAGGATTTATTTCCACCATGCGATGAAAAATGCATTGCTTCCTGTTATTACGATTTTAGGATTGTCTATCCCCGGACTTATCGGAGGAAGTGTTATAACGGAGTCAATATTTGCTATCCCGGGTATGGGAAAATTGTTTTATGATGGGGTGATGGCGCGGGATTATCCAACTATTATGGGCATACTGGTAATCGGCGCATTTTTAACTTTAATAGGGAATTTAATTGCTGATGTGTCTTATTCTCTGGCAGACCC
>CAYTGV010000070.1:0-2197 GCA_964437495.1 uncultured Planctomycetia bacterium
GACCTTCCGCCTCAGGCGGACGCTCTAGCCAAGCTGAGCCACGCCCCGACACTAAAATTCATCTACTTGCTTTAAGCTTTTGCTTAATAAACTCCCGACCTTTTCCTGATTTAAAAAACTTTTCCTGTTTTACCGCATCCGATTTAAGAACAAACTCCTCAGAATAAACCAACAGCCAAGGTCCATTAATACAACTAAACTGCTTTTTATTTTTATTAGAATTATGTTCAAAGACTCTTTTATTTAAATCTTGTGTATAACCTGTATAGTGTTTTTCGTTTTTTTTGCTTTTAAGTATATAAACATAATACATTTCAACCACTCTATATGCTTTTAGGATCCCACCGACCTTCCGCCTCAGGCGGACGCTCTAGCCAAGCTGAGCCACGCCCCGACACTAATTACTTAAATTTTTAATACAACTATTCTAGCTCCCGCATCAAATCTGCGGGATTAATTCGCATTTTGATTTAATCTCACTTCGTTCCATAAATCAAGTGCTCATTGAACAAGCTGAGCCACGCCCCGACACTAAAATTTTATCTCAATACTTTTACACCGACCTTCCGCCTTAGAATGCTCTTAGATTCTCTATCGTATCTTAGATATCGTTCTTCCTATACCCAATATGCGGTAGTTTAACATGATATCATCAATTCGTCAATAATCAGCTGCAAAGTCAAAATCTTAGATTAAATTTATATGCCCCGTACAAGGAGTTCTTTGGTGAGACCTTTTGATTGGCATCTAGATACTCATATCTCTGATCAAATGCCAGGCCCAGACTAAGTTTTCCTTTGAATGACTCGTTAAAAGCATGTTCAAGCCCCACCCCTGCCTCAAGATCACTAATACGTACAACATCTCCTCTTCTTGCGCCGCTGGTGACATCAAATTCTTTGGAAAGAAAAGCAAATTCAAGCAATACTTTTGTTTGATCTGTTATGCTGTATGCAATGCTCGGCTCAGAACTTAAAAAATTGAGGGTTAATCTTTCGTTTGGTTTATATCTGAATCCAAAATAAGGGATAAGCGAATTCTTGTACCCCGGACGCAACCACACACCACAGGCAGTAATAAATTTTTCGCTTTTCAGGAATATAACAGAGGCAGAGTAATCAAGCCCAAATGCTTCATCTGCAAGACTATGATCTGAGGCGCTGTTCCATGAAGGCAAAATACCAAACCCCAAAAAAAGATCATTATTTTCGGTAAAAGACATGGGAAAACGAAACCCTATTTTGAGGTTCTTTGACTGCAAGGTATCAGGCAGATCAACATCGCTATGATTATTTATATTAAATTGCTCAAGACCAATGCCCAGCTTAACAGGAATCTTCTGAAAAAGGCTGTAAGTACTATTTAAGGAGATTTGAGAACGGCTTAGGCTAAAATCACCTGTGCCATGTTTCAAATCACTTTTGCGGATATAACGTATTTTGTGACTAAAAGCAAAAGTTTTCTGCTCCTGCGCAATTGATATACCGCATAATAAAAAAATAAGCAAAAAAGCAATACACAAGCATGAGAATATCTTAGGCATTATAATATACTATTGCATGTATCCCATTTTTTTTAGATAATCCTTTGAAAGTTCAGGACTGCCTGATTTCTGCTTTTCAAAATAGCGAAATACATATTTTGAAAGCATGTCTATCTCAAGATTAACTTTATTGGTTTCTTCCTTAAAACCTAAAGTGGTGCTTTTTAGTGTGTGCGGAATTAAGGCAACTGTAAAATAATTTTTCTTTACTTCAACGATTGTCAGGCTTACTCCGTCAATAGCAATCGAGCCTTTATCGACAAGAAAGGCTATCAGGTCTTTCTCAGCCTCTATCTGCAGTTCGAATTCATCAGCCCCTTTTATCTTTTTACGTAAAATCCCCACCCCGTCTACATGCCCTGAAACAATATGCCCACCGAAACGTGAATTTGCACTCATGGCTCTCTCCAGGTTAATCCCGACCCCTGCCTTTAATATCTTAAAATTGGACTTTTCCTGGGTTTCCTTCATTACATCAAATCCTACATGCTTTTTATCAATATTAACCACAGTCAAGCATACGCCATTGACATTAATACTATCGCCGAGCTTTGTTTCGCTTAATACTTTCTCAGCCCTGACAACCAGATGCATCAGCCTGCCGCTTACAATTCTTTCGACAGTTCCTATTTCTTCCACAATACCGGTGAACAT
>CAYTGV010000071.1:0-2103 GCA_964437495.1 uncultured Planctomycetia bacterium
TATACCCAAAGGGCACACGTGAATTATGATGAAAAACAAAATAAAAAAAAGTGAAAATATCGAAAAGCGTACAGCGTGTAGTTTTTTTACTTAATACGCAATGCCCGATACTAGATATAAATTAATATGGGTGCCTTTTGTGATTTTTTGAAGTAACTATTAGTAATCAATTGTGACCATTGTAACTCATAACTCGTAACTGGTAACTCTATTATGTCTATATTATTTGATATTATTTATCTGCTGTTATCCGTTGTTTATTTGCCTGCATTGTTTTTTAAAGGAAAGCATCGAATAGGCATAAGGCAGCGTTTTGGCATGTATCCGCCAGATATTCAAAAGGCACTCAAAGATTTTGATAATTTTGTTTGGGTTCATGCTGTAAGTGTTGGAGAAATGAAAGCGGCAGCTCCTCTTATTGAACAATTACAGGTTGTCTGGCCTGAAGCAAGATTTATTATTTCGACGATTACCCCGACAGGAAACACAGTTGCCAGGCAAATAGCTGGAGATAAGGATATTGTCATATATTTTCCTTTTGACCTGAGCTTTATTGTTAAAAAAACCCTCTTCTTAATAAGGCCAAAAATGCTTTTAATCATGGAAACAGAACTTTGGCCAAACATGATCCGGATTGCTGCTAAAAACAATATTCCTATTGTTATTGCCAACGGGCGCATTTCTGACGGGGCATATCCGAAGTATAAAATGTTTTCCTTTATTTTCTCACCGATTATCAAGAGAATAAGCTTTTTGTGTATGCAGAGCGAAAAAGATGCTCAAAGGATTATTGATCTTGGAGCAGATAAAAAAAATGTTAAGAGCGTTGGGAATATCAAATTTGATCAGTCAAAGGAATCAGCAAAGAGGGAATTGCCGCCACTCAAAAACAACATTGATGAGTTGTTAATCGTAGCCGGCAGTACACATGATAATGAAGAGGAAATGCTGGCAAGGGTTTATATATCGCTTAGGCAAAGACATAATAAGATTAGACTGCTTATCGCTCCCCGGCATCCTCACCGTGCAGTTGAGGTAGTAAAGGTTTTAACCAAATATAAATTAAGTGTTAAGCTGATGAGCTTGGTGAACAAAGAGCGCTTAAAGATTATGCCTGAAGATGTTTTGGTTCTGGACACAATGGGGGCATTGCCCCAAGCCTACAAATCCGCTGATATTGTTTTTATTGGAGGTAGCCTCATCAGGCACGGAGGCCAGAACCCGATAGAAGCGGCATTTTGTCATAAACCGATCATATTCGGGAAATATATGTATAATTTTCATGAGATCGAAAGCATGTTCTTGTCGGCAAAGGCAGCGATAAGAGTTGATAGTGAACAGGCGCTTGAGTGGAGTCTCGAGCGGCTTATTCAGGATAAAGGCAAAAGAGATACCTTAGCGGAAAATGCCTGGGCCTTAGTTTTAAAAAATAAAGGCTCGGTGCAAAGAATTATCAGCCTTATGCATGAAAACAAATGCTGGGTTTGCTAAAATTTTTTTAGTTATAATGTTAACTGAAATATATATAATGGTTAACAATAGCGAGGAGTCAAAGCTGCAAAAGATAATCAAATTGATTTTTACTCTAATACTGATTTGCTCACTTAATGCTTGTTGGGTGAATAAGGGCTTTGCCGAAGATATACAAACAGGGGTTTATTATCTTGAGCCTGTAGTTGTATATCCGTCATTGATTGAGGAGTATTGCGCTAAAGGGCTTAGGACTATAACCTGTATTGATAATCTCCAATCGACCAACAGCCGATCCTTTTCTCAGCGATTGGATAAAGTGAGCGGATTAGATATTGCCCGGCGGGGAGCATTTGATATTCAGACTGATCTAGAGATTAGAGCGGCTAGCTTTGAACAGACTGATGTTTTGATAAATGGGGTGAAATTTAATGATCCTCAAACAGGACATTTTAGTCTGGACATTCCCTTTTTTGCAAACGATTTTGAAAAAATTATTGTGATTAGCGGCCCGGCAGCAGCAGTAAATGCTGCTTCTCGGCAGGGAGGGTCAATAAGCTTTATAATCAAAAAACCCCAAGTTAGAGAGATAAAAGCCAGTTCTGTTTTTGGAGATAATGACTATTTGAGTCA
>CAYTGV010000072.1:0-2036 GCA_964437495.1 uncultured Planctomycetia bacterium
CTGCATAGGGCAACTGATCCGCTGCTTGAACCTCTGCGCAATCTATTAATGCCCGTGACTATGCAGATTAGAATAGATCTTTCGCCTTTGTTGGCTTTTTTCCTTATTATATTTTTACAGAGGTCTTTGGTAGGGGTTTTGTTCCATATAGCTTATATGCTTCAATAATAAGCTGTTTTTGTCGCTTTGAGAAAGGGAAAACGTGTGAAAACAAGTACAATGAATAAGCTTTTAGATATTAGTATAATAATTACTGCGGTCAGCTCATTTGTTATTTTGCTTGTACAGTGGGGAATGATGCCGGTTATTAAAACACTGGATTCAACCCTCATGAATACAGCCTTTCTGGATATAATAGACAGCGTGGTTTTAGTCATATTTGTCATTGTTGTCTTGATTCGTTTTGGGGTCAATCATTCTAAACCAGGATATGTTAAGGAATATTGGATAGATCTGATTGTTATTTTGCCCTTACTGCATCTTTTTCATGGAATGCACAGCGCGGGATTCGCGATTGTCTTAAGAGAAGCGATTAGGCTCATCAGGTTTTGCTCCAGGGCAAAAGTTTCAGAGCGATTAATCAGCTTACTTGGGATAAAGCCGGCACAGTTGCTGATCGTAACATTTTTAATGACGATCTTAATCGGCACGTTTTTACTTACCCTTCCCATTTCAACAAAAAGCGGTCAAGGCCTAAATTTTGTCGATGCTCTGTTTACAGCTACCTCTGCAACCTGTGTTACAGGATTGATCGTGCATGATACAGGCAGCTTTTTTTCTATTTTTGGGCAGCTAGTCATATTACTTCTTATTCAGGTCGGAGCTTTGGGAATAATGACTTTTTCTGTAACCTTGTTTCTGGCAGCAGGAAAGCGGATGTCCAACCGTGAAGCTATTGCCATGCAGAATGTTCTTGACCAAGATAGTATTGCCGGGATTATGGGGTTGATTGCTTTCATAGCAAAGATGACTATTTTCGTGGAGCTTTTGGGAGCGGCCTTTCTTTTTGTCGGATTTATGCCTTATATTAGCGATCCTTGGCAAAGGATATATGTCTCGATATTCCATTCTATCTCAGCTTTTTGTAATGCGGGGTTTTCCCTGTTTCCGGATAGCATTATGCAGTATGCGAATGACGGTGTAATTAATCTAACTATTGCTTTTTTAATTATTTTCGGCGGATTAGGATTTATTGTTGTGAAAGATATCTGGGATATGTATGTTTTAGGTAGTCGGCCTAGAAGCTTAGGCTTAAGATTACATACTAAGCTTGTTTTATCCATGACGGTAATTTTGCTCTTTGTAGGGACAATATTGATCTTTTTTGCGGAAAACAATGCCAATTTTACTGGTTTGATGCTTAAGGATAAAATTTTAATAAGTTTTTTTCAGTCTGCATCAGCCAGAACCGCCGGATTCAACAGTGTTGATATCGCAGGCATGACCAATGCAAGTATATTCAGCATTATTATATTGATGTTTATCGGAGCCTCTGCCGGCTCTACGGGAGGAGGTATTAAAACAACAACTTTTTGGGTATTGCTTAGATCTTTCAGCAGCAATATCCAGAATAAAGATGATATTAATGCTTTTAAAAGAAAAATTCCCGATAGTATTGTCGGCAAGGCAATTGCTATATTCATATTGTCTTTAGGGTTTGTTATCCTGTTCATGTATCTTTTGTCTATATCTGAATCTCTGCCTTTTAGGGATTTGATTTTTGAAGTTGTATCTGCATTTGGTACTGTAGGGCTTTCTACAGGGATTACGGCTCAATTGCATAATGCCGGTAAACTGTTGATAACAGGCTTAATGTTTTTAGGAAGATTGGGGCCGTTAACAATTGTGCTGGCTTTTTCCGGGTATAGAAGAAAAATAAATTATACATATGCTCAGGAAAAAATCATGGTCGGATAAATAACAGGGATTAGCGTTTAGCGAATAGCGGTTAGAGTGTGCTATTCTAAAAAAGGTTGAGGTAAAATAAATTAACCGCAGATGAACACAGAGAGCACGGAGAAAAGAAAAAATAAAAA
>CAYTGV010000073.1:0-2031 GCA_964437495.1 uncultured Planctomycetia bacterium
AAATATGGAAAAATTATTAGAGATTAAAAATTTAAAAACTTATTTTTACCAGGATTCATCTATTGTTAAGGCTGTGGATGATGTGTCCATCTCTATTGAGAAAAACTCTATTTTGGGAGTTGTCGGAGAGTCCGGATGCGGTAAGACCATGACTGCTTTGTCGATAGCACGGCTTTTGCCAGGGGCTGGATGTGAAATCGTCAGCGGCAGTATAAGATTTGATGGTATGGAGTTGCTTGATCTAAACAATGAGGAGCTGCGAAAAATAAGAGGTAGTAAAATAGCTTATGTGTTTCAGGAGCCATCAACCTCCCTGAACCCAGTATTAAGTATTAAAGAGCAGTTAGCAGAAGTAGTATTATTACATTGCTTAGATATTCATGCTGATATTATTGATGATTTTTTAATTAAAGCACTTGAGGCAGTCGGCATCAGTAATGCCGCTTCGAAAATGTTTGCATATCCGCATCAACTCTCAGGAGGGGAAAAACAAAGAGTGATGATCGCAATGGCGATCATAAGCAAACCCTTGCTGCTTATAGCCGATGAGCCGACCACAGCGCTTGATGTGACAATACAGTCCCAGATATTGGATCTTATACTAGAGTTGAAGGAAAAACTGGGGTTAGCAGTTATGTTTATCAGCCATGACCTGAATGTAGTCGCACAGTTGTCGGATTATATATGTGTGATGTATGCGGGGCAGGTAGTTGAGTTTTCTCCGGCAAAGGCTCTGCTTGAAAATCCGATGCATCCTTATACTAAAGGGCTGTTTGATTGCCTGCCTTTATTTAAGGACAAAGGCAAGGATAAATTAAATGAAATCCCTGGAGAGGTTCCAAAATCAGGTGATTTTCCAAAAGGCTGCCGCTTTCATCCGCGTTGTTCGAAGAAATTCGAACGCTGCGAAAGGGAAATGCCGCCTCTTTTTGTAAAAAATAAAAATCAGGAGGTCCGCTGTTGGCTTTACTTAAACTCCTAGATATCACTAAATTTTATGAATCAAGGAAAAGTATTTTTTCTTTAAATACCGGTTTGAACAGAGCTGTGTATAAGGTGAATATCAATATCAAACATGGAACGACATTGGGGCTTGTTGGAGAATCAGGCTGCGGGAAATCAACACTTGCTAAAATAATCCTAAAGCTGCTTAAGCCGACATCCGGCACAGTATTATTTGAAGATGAAAATATTACTGATTTAAGGGAAAATGATTTTAGGTTAAGGCGCAGGGATATTCAAATTGTTTTTCAGGATCCCTATAGCAGCCTTTCTCCTAGGCTGAGAATAAAGAGCATAATAGCTGAACCGCTTATTGCCTTTAAAATGCCGCCTCAAGAGATAGATGCAAGAGTAAGAGAATTGATCAGCCAGGTCGGCTTAAATGAGGTTCATTTAGATAGATTGCCGCATCAGTTGAGCGGAGGAGAAAGACAGCGGGTGGGTATTGCCAGGGCGCTTGCTACATCACCAAAGCTGCTTGTTCTGGATGAAGCTGTTTCTTCGCTTGATCTCTCAACGCAGGCTCAGGTATTGAATCTGCTTGAGGACTTACAAAAAAAATACCAGCTCACCTATCTTTTTATTGCCCATAACCTGAGTGTCGTAAGACATATAAGTGATGAAGTCGCTGTAATGTATAAAGGTGAGATAGTTGAGCAGGGAGAAAGTAATATAGTGTATAATAATCCTCTGCATCCTTATACTCGATTGCTGATCAGCAGTATGCCCTCACCGGAAAAGAGGGGAAAGCGCGAGAGTGTAAAAAATATTGAGGGCTCTGAACAGAGGGAATTAAAAGCATGCAGTTTTTATGCTAATTGTCCAAAACATGAGGATAAGTGTAAAAGTCAGCTTCCGGGATTAGTTGAGATTGAGCCAGGGCATTGGGTGAGATGTCTAAAAGCAGCGAATAGCGAGAAAAGACCGAGGGATGAGGGACGATCGCTTCGCTAGGACGAAGGACGCAATGTAGTTACGAATTATGAATTATGAATTATGAATGACGAATTACAAGGTAAAAGTAAAAAG
>CAYTGV010000074.1:0-1993 GCA_964437495.1 uncultured Planctomycetia bacterium
GATATTGTGTTTCATTCCGCTGCGCACAAGCATGTTCCGCTTATGGAGAATAATCCGGCAGCGGCGGTTAAAAATAATATTATTGGCACGCGCAATTTTATGTATGCCTCTGAACATTATAAGGTCAAAAGATTTGTAATGATATCCACAGATAAAGCGGTAAATCCGACCAGTATTATGGGCGCTTCCAAGCGCATAGCTGAAATAATGCTTCAGGCAAAGGCTAAGATTTCTAAAACAAAATTCATGGCGGTACGATTTGGTAATGTTATCGGCTCCAGCGGAAGTGTTGTTCCAATTTTTAAAAAACAAATTGAAAAGGGCGGACCAATAACCGTTACTCATCCGGATGTCAAAAGGTATTTTATGTCTGCCAGAGAAGCAGCGCAATTGGTAATCCAGGCTGGGGCCATTGGCAAGGGAGGGGAAATTTTTATCCTGGATATGGGGGAGCAGATTAAAATTTCTGATTTGGCTAAAAATCTCATAACATTATCCGGGCTGGAAATTGACGAGGATATTGAAATTAAATATATCGGATTGAGGCCGGGTGAAAAGATGGAAGAGGAGACATTGCTTGATATTGAGAATGATAAAGCAACAAAATACAATAAAGTTTTTATTGCTCAGCCGAACCATTTTGATCCGGCCAAGGTGCGCAGGGATATAAAGATGCTGGAAAGAATGGCGAATTTAATGGATGGACCGCGCATAATTGAAAAAATAAAAAAAATGGTACCCTTCCACAATCCCAATGCGGCGAAAAAATAAGGCTGCTTTATGCAGCGCTTCTGGTTTTTTTGATGGTGTTTGGGGGGTGGTTTTTAGAAAGGTTGATAATGAAGCAAAAAATAATATATTTTCTTAAAAATACACTCCTGATCAATATGACAGTTTTTTTAATCCTTGCTCCTTTTTCTAAAAAATTAGTTAAGATTAGTTTGCTTGTTGCCCTTGGTTTTTGGCTGCTATTAGTAATAGTTGAGTTTGGAAGTAATTTTCACCGGCATTTAATAGTAAAAATATCCATAAAGAAACCGCTGATATTTTTCGGATTGGCCATTTTTCTTTCAACTATTTTCAGCCTAGAACCATATTATAGCCACGCTGTTTTATTAGAACGCTTTTTGGGATATATTTTGTTTTTTTTCATTGGCAATTATCTCGTGAGATATAAGCGCAATTTAGATATTTTAATAGGAGGAATTATCCTGGCAGGTATTTTTATGGGAGTTGGTGGCATGTGGGACCACTTTCATTTGCGATCGCCAAGATTGTTCACGTCTTTTGGACACATTATCAGTCTTTCAGATTTTATGACACTATATATTCCTTTTTGTTTTATAATTGTTTTGTTTTCTAAAACTAAAATTTTAAAAGCAGGATCTGTTATCTGCAGTATATTTCTTTTTCCTTGTCTTCTTTTAAATGCCACACGTGCGGCTTGGGTGGCGGTGGCAGGTTCGCTGTTAATTGTTTCTTTCTTTAAGAATCGAAAAATTGCGTTTTGTCTGCTCATTGTTTTTATAATCAGCGGTTTCTTTTTGCCTTTGGCTCTACAACAGCGGGCAATGACGACGGTTAATCCTCTAACATGGGGAGAAAGATTGCCTTTGTGGAAGATATCGCTTGAAATATTTGCTGATTTCCCTGTATTTGGGGCAGGATTGGGAATGTATGAGAAACTTTTAGCTCAGTATTGGGAACCATCATCATTATCTCCGCAGTTACCGCATTGGAATACTCATAATAATTATTTACAGGTTGTTTCGGAATCCGGGATTGTCGGCTTAATTGCGTTCACTTGGATTTTCATTGCTTTCTTTAAGCATGCCTTTGCAGTTTTAAATAAAACTTCTGGTGAACAGCAAGTGATTCTCATGGGCTTAACGGGTAGTGTAATAGCTGCGCTTATTTTTGCCATGTCTGCTTCAAACATTACCTCTGGTGTGCAGGAGGTGGCTGTGTTTTGGTTTATGTTTGGAATGGCCTG
>CAYTGV010000075.1:0-1885 GCA_964437495.1 uncultured Planctomycetia bacterium
CAATGACATCAGATCGGCCTTATAGAAAAGCAATGTCTATTGAAGAGGCAATCTCAGAACTTGAAAAAAACAGAGGCACCCAGTTTGATGAAGAGGCTGTAGACGCGTTTATCAGCGCCTATAGAAAAGGGAAATTTCTGAATTGAATCTATGTAAACCGAGGACCGAAGGACGATTACTTGCTTTGTTTGTTTGGACGAAGGATGAAAAAGCGAAAAGCGTTTGATAGGTTTTTACTTAATACGTACGACGCAATACTCAATACAAAGTAATTATTTGGAGGAGGACATGGAAGATATAAAAATCGGTATTATCGGCGGAAGCGGGATATATGACATTGAAGGAGTTGAAAACGTAGAAACTGTTGAAATTGATACTCCGTTCGGTAAGCCATCAGATAAAATAATTGTGGGTGTATTAAAAGGTGTTAAATTTGCATTTTTACCGCGTCACGGCCGGGGGCATAAGATCTCTCCTTCAGAGCTTAATTTTCGCGCTAATATCTATGCTTTTAAAAAATTAGGAGTTGAAAAGGTTTTATCTATATCTGCTGTTGGCAGCCTGAAGGAGGAGCTGAAGCCGCGTGATTTTGTTATACCAGATCAGCTCTTTGACCGGACAAAAAATCGAGCGTCAACTTTTTTTGGCGATGGAATAGTAGCGCATGTTGGTTTTGCCGAACCGTTTTGTCCTGAATTTAGTAAGATTGCTTATGAGACTGCAAAGCAGATAGGGATAAATGTCCATAAAGGCGGAACTTATATCTGTATGGAAGGCCCTCAGTTTTCAACAAAAGCCGAGTCTAGTGTATACCGCGGGCTGGGATTTTCCATTGTCGGCATGACGGCGCTGCCTGAGGCAAAGCTCGCGCGTGAAGCAGAGATGTGTTATGTGACTGTTGCCTTAGTAACAGATTATGATTGTTGGAAAGAGGACGAAGAGGTAAGTGTTGAGAAAATACTTGCTAACTTAAGCGTCAATTCAGATAATGCGAAAAAATTTATTAAGACCATTCTTCCGAAGTTAGCAGAGACAAGCGTCTGTTCCTGCCAAAGCGCATTGGCGATGTCTATCGTAACATCTGCTGATGCCATTCCTAAAGAGACTTTAAAAAAAGTGAAATTGCTGGTCGGAAAATATATAAAATAAGTGCGGAGCTAGAAATAATAGCAAAAACTCTATTATTTGAAGTTTTTTGTCTTATAGCGGTGATTGAATTTTTTACTTTTTCTATTGGCAGTATGAGAGCTTTCGCTTAATGTCCTTACTAATACTGTAAAATAGTCTGTTGCTTTTATAAATGGTGAGCTCAAAACATTGGAAGGTTTTTAAATGTAAATTATACTAGAAAAGCTATTTTACTTCCTCCATAAAGATTGGCGGATAGGCATTTTCGATAGTCATCCTGGGCTATCTGCGAGGGAGGGATTGCCTTTGCTTATCCCTACACCTGTAATGCGGCGGGGCAGGCATGTAAAAGCAATCTTTAAATCCGCAAAAACAGTTTTCCTAGCACAACTGCTTGAAAAAGCAACAGAGTTCTTGACCCCATGTCCTAACTCTCTTTCTTGAAAAAGCATGTTGTTTGTGTTATTATAGGGAAACTGAAAAGGTACTCTACTATTTATGGAAAAAGTTTTATTATTATATATTTCTAATAATTCAGGCCATCATCGGGCAACAAAAGCAATCGAGGAATCACTGCATCTTACCTGCTCGAAAGTAAAGGTTGCCAATATAAACTGTTTTAATTATACTAATCCGGTTTTGGAAAAGGTTATCAATAGCATATATAATAAGGTTATCAAGATAAAGCCCGAGGTATGGGAGTATCTATACGACAACCCTAAAATCGTTCGCCGTACCCGAAAGCTGCGCAAGTTGA
>CAYTGV010000076.1:0-1865 GCA_964437495.1 uncultured Planctomycetia bacterium
AAAATAAATGTTGCGTAGTGTTTATTCTCAAATCAATAATTTAGTGTCTTTTCGTAACCTATTTTCTTTTAAGCAGTTAATGTATAGAGTACTTGATTATCCGCTTACAATTAATATTCTTATTACGCCGGATTGTAACTTGAAATGCCGTATTTGTTCAGCTCATTCAATGATGCAGGACAGTACCCAACTCAGTACTCTGGAAATTAAAGGGTTTATTAATAGAATTGCTGGTTTTAATCCGACTATTTTTATTGGTGGTGGTGAGCCTTTTATGAGAGATGATATATTTGATATCCTTAATGAATTAAAGAAGAATAATATGAGGTTTGGGCTTGTCACAAATGGGGTTTTGCTTGATGATGAAAAAAACAATACACTTTTGAATGTGTCGCCGCAAGTTATGATTTTTTCTGTTCATGGTCCAGCTGAAATCCATGATAAACTTGTGGGAATGAAAGGAGCCTTTAGACAGCTGAGCAACAATATTAAGTATTTGAGTGCAAAAAGGAAAAAGACTAGTTTAATATTGAACTGTGTTATCAGCGAAGAAAATTATCAATATCTTGAAGAAATGGTGGTTTTTGGCAAAGAAATGGGTGTTGATCATGTTAGGTTTGAACATCTTATTTTTTTGAACAAGAAGGAGTATGATAATCATTTAAGAGTGAGTTCAAAATTATTTCCAAGACATAAGTGTGAGTTGGCGACTTATATAAAGGAACTTGATAGTGCGGCAATTGGCCAGGCTCTAAAAAAAACAATTCCTTCTCTGTTTAAGAATTATAAGAAATTTGTCTCGTTTAAACCCTATCTTAATGCTCAGGAATTAGATTCCTGGTATAAAAGTAATTTTTCATTAAAGCGCAGGTGTTTTTTTGTGCAGCATTCCTTGTTTATTAAACCAAACGGCGATATAGTGCCTTGCCAGTTTTTTAATAATTTTGTATTGGGGAATATATTGCAGGATGATCTCATCCAGGTTTGGCGCTCTGAAGAACGGAAATTATTCAGCCGACTTCTTAATAAGAGTCTTTTGCCTGGATGTATGAGGTGTTGTAAATTGTAAAAAATAGTTATTAGTTACGAGTTACGAGTTACGAGTTACGAATTACCAGTTACCAGTTACCAGTAAAAAAAGTAATGCCCTAAAAGGCGAGGGAAAGTAAAAAGAAAAGGTTAATGGCTAATAGTCTATAGCTGATAGTAAAAAGTTTTTTTTAGGAGTTTTAAACGCAATACTCGATACGCAATGCGAGATTAAGTAAAAAGCAAAAGGTAAGACGAAGATGCTCTTAAAAAATAGTTATAATAACATAAAAAACATAATTTTTAAAAACGCATGTTTAGTTCCGGGGGCTAAAATTCTTGATGTTGGCTGTGGCAGAAGGGGGAATGTTTACGGCATTGATCCGAAGGCTTATACGGGTATAGATTCTCATTTTGGAGGAATTAATCGTCATAAAGGGGATTTTACAGGTAGATATTATCCTATGGATGCTCAAAAGCTGTCTTTTGATGCATTGTTTTTTGACTGCGTTATTAGTGTGAGTTTATTGCATCATCTCTCAGCGGTTGAGTTGAAAAATATGATGATGGAGATTAAAAGGGTATTGAAGAAGGACGGAAAAATAATAATTGCTGATGGAGTATATCCGGAGAGAAAAGCGAATATTCTTGGTTGGCTGATTAGGTTTTTAGACAGAGGCCGATATGTTAGGACTAAGTATGAGTTGAAGTCTTTGCTTAGTAGATATTTTTGCATAGAAAAAGAATACTATTTTGTCGATAAAATATTTGCTTATAGTATATTTGTAATGGGTTGTAAAAATTAAAACGGAAAATACTTATGCTTGATAAAAATA
>CAYTGV010000077.1:0-1635 GCA_964437495.1 uncultured Planctomycetia bacterium
TAACTATTTTTGCGTCCCTCGTCCTAGCGAAGCGTTCGTCTCTCGTCCCTCAGTTTTTGCTAAGAGCTATCAGCCATCGACCATTAGCCATTAGCTAATCTACTTTTGCCTTTTCACTTTTTACTTGTAATTCCCCGCAATCACCGCCTGGCCTAAAGACAATCCCGTATCGCCTAAAAACAGTTTAGCCGGCACATGAACATTAAACTTTTTTTTATTAAGGCCTCTGCTTACCTGCCTTAAAATTATATCATTAAAAAACACACCACCTGTTAGAACTACATTATCAATTTTATCACGAGTTCTTAATTTTACGCACATAGCAATAAGCATTTGCGAAAATGTATTATGAAAACAGGCTGCAATATCAATAACATTTTTCTTTTCAATAAGATCATCCACGATCTGCCGGATCATTTCATCTGTATTTAAAACAAAAAAGCCGTTCTTTTTATATATAGAGAATTGATAAGTCTTATTTTCTTTTAAACCTGACCTCTGTGCCTGCTTTTGCAAGGCTATTGCTGCCTGCGCCTCATATTCTATGCTATCAATTATTCCACAGATTCCCGCGACCCCGTCAAACAACCTGCCCGCACTTGATGCAAGCGGTGTATTCACCTTTTTCTCGATCATATCAATTAAAATATTTATAATCTTCTTTTTCTTATTTATCCAGGGGAGTTTCAAAGATAACAGCTTTCTGCCATATACCTTATATAGCAATGCCACTGCCACTCTCCATGGCTCAAGAACCGCTTTATCAGCTCCCGGCAAGGCGATATTGTTAAGATGTCCAACGCGTTTATATATTCCCCTGCAATGGTTTATAAACTCGCAGCCCCAGACCTTTCCATCTATTCCAAGCCCTGTCCCATCACAAGATATCCCGATAACATCTTTATTCAACATATCAAGTGATGCCAGCGCACCGGCAATATGGGCAGAATGATGCTGCACGGGAATTATTCGGCTGGATTTAAGGCCTGTATTTTTTAGCTCTTGGGCATGCCTTGTACTAAGAAATGAAAGATTTAAATCATGCGCAATAATCTTTGGCTTTACTGCAAGCTTCTTTAAGACGCCATCCAATTTTTTTCTGTATTTATTAAAAAAAAGCGGATTTTTTAAATCATTGTAACCAAAATACACATAAGCCCAAGATCTGCTAATAATACAAAAGTTGGCCTTTAATTCTGCCCCCATTGCAAGCACAACACTGTTTTTTTTAATACCTGAGGCGCTTATATGAATTTTTATGTAATTATTAGATTGCTTCAATATGCCTTATTTCTATTTCCATTCCCGGAACCTGATTAAGTTTAATAACAGCCCCTTTTAATTTCTCAAGATAAATTAATTTTAACAGATTACCTTTAAAAATCAAAGAACATGTTTTACTCAAATCTTTATCCATTTTTCAAGTTAACGCGTTCAAGCGTTTTCGGGTTACCGCGTTAGGCAATTGCCTATCTTTAACTCGCAAACTCGTCAACGCCAACCCGCTAACTTATTTGCTTTTTCTTGCTTCTGACTGCTTTTTCGTCCTTCGTCCTAGCAAAGCGAGTCCCCCTGTCCTCCATAGCCCCATTGCCCTTCGTAGCCTTGGCGTAGTAGGGTTGGCGAAGGAGGATC
>CAYTGV010000078.1:0-1632 GCA_964437495.1 uncultured Planctomycetia bacterium
GAAAGATAAAGTTGAATTATCTGATGAAGGCAGGCTGTTTTATCAGAGAATGATGTGGCTGAATAAAATAGAACAGGCAATATAAGAAAACAGGGATGAGGAGTTGCAAAAAATAAAAATCAGAATTTAGAGTTATCTTTTTAATACTTATTCTGGCATGATTTAAGATTAGAATGCGAAGGATGAAATAATAAATGAATAGTAAGCGTAAAAAAGTAAGCCTAGCGTTGCGAATAATAGCCTTGATGTTGATCCAGGTCTTTATGACAGGCAATACTGCCGGGCTGATTGCCGGGCAAAGCAGCTTTAGGACTGATTTGTCAGAAGTAAATACTTTGTCCCCGGGATTAAGCGTAAATACAGATAATTTAAAAGAGGTTTTTTCTCTGGCAAGTCAAAATGGTGTTATTTTTCCGGGCGCATTGCCCTTTAAAAAAATAGCCCAAACTGAATTGTTGGATCTAAAGGAATTATTAAATAAGCTAGGTTTTAAGTATGCGGATAATTTTTCTTCTGAGTTTAACCTTCCCATAAGAAGTGAATACGGGGATCTAAAGACATTGCTTGTTACTGAAGATGGTACACATGCTTTTGCCCTGCGTGAAACATTGCATTATGGTGCGGGCCGGGGGCTAAGCTTTAGGCTAATAAACCTTATGGATATCAATCCGTTTTTAGGTGAATTTGGAAAAGAAGAATATAGCGGCTATTGCCAGTATGCCATTGATATAAATCAAAGACAAGCCAGCTTATCATTAAATAATGATACCATCATAAAGGTTGATCGAAAGCGTAATAACGGTTTGGCATCAGCGATGCTTTCACTGGCAATATCTCTGGCAGAAGAGGCCGGCATGAAGAAAATCACAGTTTATAATGTTATAGATCCCCTGGCTAGGCCATTATATATAAAGCTAGGATTTTCACCTATTGACGCGACAACTATGGCAATTGATCTCGAGCATAAACCTGAGGCGAATCCTGATGGCACAGGGTGTTGGCAAATGAAGGAAGTAGCAAAGCAGAGAAAATTCAGGTTTTTTGATTTTAGCGGCAAAGAAAACGCCAAATCATTAGAAAATTCCCATGATGATATACAAGAAAGGCTTTTGAATAATGATTTAATCCAGGCATTTTTCAAGCTCGAAGAAAATAAGCCTTTGGGCAGGCCATTTTTCCCGATCATAAAAGATCTTATTTCAAAAAAGGAATCGATCGTAAGAGAAGTTATCGATGAGATTGAAACTATGGGAGAGGATCAAATTGAAGCAGAAGGCAGGGAAATTTTAGATGATTTTAATAATATGCCGGTTAATAAAATGGAAAAAAAAGTACATACCTGGACAGAGTTTGTAGAAAAGCCGACGATAGGAGAGTATGATCTGACGCAGATTTTTGCGCATAATATCAATATTGCACTAAATTGGCTTCAACTATTAAAATCAAAGGGGAGTGAGGAATTAATCAACAGAGCTGAAAAAGGATTCAAAGATAACTTTCGTGAGGGATATATTGTTTTAAAGGCAATAGAAATTGAAGCAAATAAAAATTCTCATCAAAATCAGGATGAATTATTTTCCATAGATACCTTTTTGCCTGATGTGATGCTGGAAAAATTAGAGGAAATCCAGG
>CAYTGV010000079.1:0-1623 GCA_964437495.1 uncultured Planctomycetia bacterium
TATACCCAAAGGGCACACGTGAATTATGATGAAAAACAAAATAAAAAAAAGTGAAGATATCGAAAAGCGTACAGCGTGTATTTTTTTTACTTAATACGCAATGCCCGATACTAGATAGAAATTAATATGTGCGCCTTTTGTGATTTTTTTAAGTAACTATTAGTAATCAATTGTGATCATTGTAACTTGTAATTCGTAACTAGTAACTCATAACTCGTAACTGGTAGCCCGTAACTCATAATTCATAATTCATAATTCGTAACTATATTCATGCTTCTACTTTTTACTTTTACCCTTTTACTTTTAACTTGTAATTCGTAACTCATAACTTGTAACTCGTAACGGGTAACTTTATTATGTCTATATTGTTTGATATTATTTATCTGCTGTTATCCGTTGTTTATCTGCCTGCATTGTTTTTTAAGGGAAAGCATCGAATAGGCATAAGGCAGCGTTTTGGCATATATCCGCCAGATATTCAAAAGGCACTCAAAGATTTTGATAATTTTGTTTGGGTTCATGCTGTAAGTGTTGGAGAAATGAAAGCGGCAGCTCCTCTTATTGAACAATTACAGGTTGTCTGGCCTGAAGCAAGATTTATTATTTCGACGATTACCCCGACAGGAAACACAGTTGCCAGGCAAATAGCTGGAGATAAGGATATTGTCATATATTTTCCTTTTGACCTGAGCTTTATTGTTAAAAAAACCCTCTTCTTAATAAGGCCAAAAATGCTTTTAATCATGGAAACAGAACTTTGGCCAAACATGATCCGGATTGCTGCTAAAAACAATATTCCTATTGTTATTGCCAACGGGCGCATTTCTGACGGGGCATATCCGAAGTATAAAATGTTTTCCTTTATTTTCTCACCGATTATCAAGAGAATAAGCTTTTTGTGTATGCAGAGCGAAAAAGATGCTCAAAGGATTATTGATCTTGGAGCAGATAAAAAAAATGTTAAGAGCGTTGGGAATATCAAATTTGATCAGTCAAAGGAATCAGCAAAGAGGGAATTGCCGCCACTCAAAAACAACATTGATGAGTTGTTAATCGTAGCCGGCAGTACACATGATAATGAAGAGGA
The DNA here is from genome assembly GCA_964437495.1 of uncultured Planctomycetia bacterium. Taxonomy (GTDB): domain Bacteria; phylum Omnitrophota; class Gorgyraeia; order B26-G9; family B26-G9; genus JAGLQQ01. Next base: position 1,088 of record CAYTGV010000079.1, read on the forward strand.
AATGCTGGCAAGGGTTTATATATCGCTTAGGCAAAGACATAATAAGATTAGACTGCTTATCGCTCCCCGGCATCCTCACCGTGCAGTTGAGGTAGTAAAGGTTTTAACCAAATATAAATTAAGTGTTAAGTTGATGAGCCGGGTGAGCAAAGAGCGCTTAAAGATTATGACTGAAGATGTTTTGGTTCTGGACGCAATGGGGGCTTTGCCCCAAGCCTACAAATTCGCTGATATTGTTTTTATCGGAGGCAGCCTCATCAGGCACGGAGGCCAGAACCCGATAGAAGCGGCATTTTGTCAGAAGCCGATCATATTCGGGAAATATATGTATAATTTTCATGAGATTGAGAGCCTGTTTTTGGCGGCAAAGGCAGCGATAAGAGTTGATAGTGAACAGGCGCTCGAGCGGAGCCTCGAGCGGCTTATTCATGATAAAGGCAAAAGAGAGACCTTAGCGGAAAATGCCTGGGCCTTAGTTTTGAAAAATAAAGGCTCGGTGCAAAGAATTATCAGCCTTATGCATGAAAACAAATGCT
>CAYTGV010000080.1:0-1592 GCA_964437495.1 uncultured Planctomycetia bacterium
AAGATATCCTGAAACATCTCGGAAATTTGCTTATTTTGTTCCAAGCTTGTTTGTAATATTGCTTTTTTCCGGAGTCGTGTTTGCTTGGCTAATTCATCCACTCCGGTGGATTTATAGTGTGTGTGTTGTGGCTTACTTTAGCATAGTAACTGCTTTTACTGTTGTAGGTATATTTCATCAACGGGATAGATCATTAATAAGGAAGAGTAGGCTTATTATTCCAGTAATAATATATATTGTTGATACACATATTTGTTACGGAATTTTTTTCCTAAAAGGACTTATGTTGAAAAAACTGAAAGAGGAGCAATAATAGCGCTATGAAAGTAGTTATATCATATCCTCCGTTGAACAATGTTAAGGGAACGCCTTTGCTTTCACAAAACAGGCAGTTCCAGTATTTTAAGGATCCTACATATATTTATCCTGTTGTTCCGGCACAAGCGGTGTCATTGCTTAAAAGAGAAGGTTTTGAGGTTATTTTTAACGATTGCATAGCCATGGAATGGGATTATCAGAAATTTCTTGAGTTTGTGAAACAGGAAAGGCCGGATGTTATTGCCATGGAAACTAAAACTCCTGTGGTTAAGGAACACTGGAAGATAGTCAATGACATTAAAACACTATCGACTATAGACTATCGACCATTGACCGTATTGTTTGGCGACCATGTTACGGCAATGCCAGAGGAATCAATGAAAGGCTGTAATGTTGATTTTGTCTTGACGGGTGGTAATTATGATTTTCTTTTGCTCAATCTCTGTAATGCAATACGTGAAGCACAGAATGCGGGAGGGCATTATACTCTTGGAGCACATCTTGAGCCTGGGATATGGTATAGAGATGATGATAATATTGAGAATACTGGAAAATTTCAACTCAATCATGATCTGAACAGCCTTCCTTTTATTGATCGCGATCTTACAAATTGGCAGTTATATGCCTATAAAAACGGTAATTACCGGAGAACGCCTGGTACTTATATAATGAGTGCTAGGGATTGCTGGTGGGGTAAATGTACCTTTTGCAGTTGGCCTCAGCTTTATCCTGAGTTTAGAAGCAGAAAACCGGATAATGTACTTGATGAAATAGAAATTCTTGTTGAAAAATATGGGGTTAAGGAGATAATGGATGATTCAGGTACTTTTCCTGCAGGGGCATGGCTTAAGGAATTCTGTGAAGGAATGATAAAACGCGGGTTGCATAAAAAAGTTACGCTTGATTGTAATATGCGTTTTGGAGCGCTTAGCTTTGATGAATACAAACTTATGCAAAAAGCTGGTTTTCGCTTCTTGCTTTTTGGTATTGAATCAGCTAATCAGTCAACGCTTGACAGGATTAAGAAAAATCTTAAAGTTGAGGCAATTACCCCCAGCTGCAGGGATGCAAGACGTGCAGGGCTGTATCCGCATATTACAATAATGTTCGGCTTTCCTTGGGAGTCTTACGAGGAAGCCCTCAATACACTTAAATTGGGAAAATTTTTATTAAAAAAAGATTATGCCTATACCATGCAATCTACAGTAGTTGTTCCCTATCCGGGGACGCCTTTATTTAAAGAATGTAGGGATAAAGACTTATTATATAGTACT
>CAYTGV010000081.1:0-1562 GCA_964437495.1 uncultured Planctomycetia bacterium
TCACATTGAAAAACCAGGAAGCTCCTATAAAAAAAAGTATTAATACAACAAAAACCGTTAATAAACAAACAAAACTTGACTGCTGGGATTGAAGTAATTGTTCATAGTTTGATTGTTGCGATTCAAGTAAAACCTGGTAGAATTTGGTTAATTCAGGAATTGTATCCATTTCGGGTATTTATTTATCTGGTTTAATCTTTTCTTCAAGTAATTTAAGTCGTTTATCCTTTTCCTGTATCAGTTCTTTTAAAAGTTCAATTTTACGAATAAGGCTAACCAGTTCCGTTTTTTCATAACCTTTGGGCCTGTCTTTTAACTGATAATCTTCCGGTTTTCCATTATCTTCAAATAAATAAGCAGAAGATACTTTATTGTAATTTTTCTCTTTTTAGCTAAAGCTTTTATTTAATTAAGATTTATAGGTTATTAACAATTTTGTGCTAATAAAATATATCCAATACATGCTCTTCTATTTGGAGATATATTCTTAAAAATGGTATAATTGCATTGCCAAATTAATACTTTTTTTATCCAAACTCAAGGAAATGAGCAGAAAAAGTAAAAACAAGTAGCCAGTTTTTCGAAATCAAAAAATCAGTGAGATAATTTAAAAACTTAGAAACATGGGAGTAAAGTCCTCGGTGGCTATTTAAAATAATAACGAATTATAGGCCAAAGGAGTAGGAGTGTATGGGATCCAGAGGATGGAGGTTCAAGGAATAGACGTAAGACTCAAGGAGAAGAACTTAAAAATAAAAAAAGTAATATTTATAGTACATTTATTTGGAAAAAAGTATTAAAAGTAGTACTTTTATTTATTAAGTTGTTATTTGACATATTTGAGTAGTATATTATACTTAAGAAGTCTGCTAATGAATTTTAAAACATTAATGAAGTTGCTTGAGAAAGATGGTTGGTATAATTTCAGACAAAAAGGTTCCCACATTCAACTTAAGCATCCGACAAAACCTGGTAAAGTAACTGTGCCTTTTAAAGGGTCAGGTGATATACCGAAGGGTACGCTAGGAAGTATCTTAAGACAGGCTGGCTTGAAATAACCAGTTAGTATTTACTTAAATATACAACACCTAACAAAAAGCGGAACAGATAGAGTGTGCGAAAACAAAAAAACAAAACCATGAAAACTAATTGTGTAATCCTGGAGAAAAATAAATCAGGACAATATTCTGCCTATTTGCCTGAATTACCCGGGTGTATTGCAACAGGGAAGACAATCCAGGAAACTAAAAACAGTATTGTTAGTGCCGTGGAATTCCATCTTGAAGGAATGAAAGAGGATGGTGATGAGATTCCGGAATTTTTTGCGGGAGAATATAAATTAACTTTTGAACTTGATATTCAAACCCTGTTTGAGTGGTTCTCAGGGTTAATGACAAAAAAGGCGGTATCTAAACTAACCGGTATGAATCAAAGTTTGGTCAGTCAATATGCAAATGGAGAAAAGGTACCCGGTCCAAAACAAAGAAGAAGAATCGAGCAAGCTCTCCATAATTTTGGAGAAGATTTATGCAGCGTTTCTCTTTAAACTAATTTTATATGAA
>CAYTGV010000082.1:0-1554 GCA_964437495.1 uncultured Planctomycetia bacterium
CCTTCGTAGCCTTCAAGACCTCCATAGCCTTGGCGAAGGAGGTGGCGTAGTAGGGGTGGCGAAGGAGGATTCTCCGTGCTCTCTGTGTTCTCTGTGGTAAAATCTTTCAATAATCCACCTCTCACCAGCGAAAGCCAAGAGCTATTTAGCTGTAAGCTAAATACACCCACCATGAAAAAAGATATTGACATTTTCATTTTTCATGGTATTATTTAAGTATGATTAAAAGAACACAATTCAAAAAACAACTCAAAGAAGCTTTAAACAGAAATCGTGCTGTTGCTTTACTTGGCCCTCGACAATGCGGAAAAACTACTATAGCACGCGAATTTGTTGATATTAACTCCTCCAATTATTTCGACCTGGAAGATCCAGAAAGTATTGCCCGTTTGACAAATCCCAAGACAACCCTAAGCCGATTAAAGGGGCTTATAGTCATTGATGAGGTCCAGCGGCGTCCGGATCTTTTCCCTATATTGCGCGTTCTTCTTGACCGCAAGCCGTTAACTGCTAAGTTTTTGATTTTGGGAAGCGCATCTCAGGATTTATTAAAACAATCTTCAGAAACTCTTGCGGGCAGGCTTGAAATAATAGTCATGAGCGGTTTCTGTATAGAAGAAGTCGGCTTAAAAAAATCATCTAGCCTTTGGCTGCGAGGCGGATTTCCTTTGTCATTTCTTGCTAAAAACGACAAAGATAGTTTTATTTGGAGAAAAAATTTTGTGCAGACGTTTCTTGAGAGGGATTTACGCCAGCAAGGCATCAACATTCCAGCTGTATCTTTACATCGTTTCTGGACTATGCTCGCTCATAGCCACGGACAAATATGGAATGCGGCACATCCATCACGTTCACTAGGCGTAACTCAGCCGACTGTTCGGCGTTATCTAGATATTTTAACAGGCGTTTTCATGGTTCGTCAACTACAGCCCTGGTATGCTAACATCAAAAAACGTCAGGTAAAAGCGCCTAAAATATACATTCGCGATACAGGAATTCTGCATGCTCTATTGGGGTTAAAAACAGAATCCAACCTTCTTGGACATCCTCGCTGCGGAGCATCATGGGAAGGATATGTAATAGAAGAAGTAATAAGAGTGGTGCAACCGGATAATGTTTATTTTTGGGCCACGCATAACGGCGCGGAAATTGATCTAATACTTTTAAAGGATGGACACATGTATGGGGTTGAATGCAAACGAAATGACGCCCCAGTCCTGACTCCTTCAATGAAAATAGCGCTTACCGATCTTAATCTAAAACAAATAATCGTAATATATCCGGGACAACAGAGATATTCTCTCCATAAAAGAATAGAAGTCATGCCTTTAGAGACCTTTTTTAACGAAAAAAAGAAAATATTTAAATAATTCCCTTCTGGGCACTTTTCACGCTTTTGTAAACATAATCGTGAAATTTAATAAAAAAATAGCAATATTCACTGTTATGAGCCACCAGCACAGAAAAATAGGCCGGAGATATTCCAATTATCTTCTCAACACCGAGCACACAGAGTTCCACAGAGAAATGATGATATGCTCTAAGCGCTATTAT
>CAYTGV010000083.1:0-1531 GCA_964437495.1 uncultured Planctomycetia bacterium
CGCCAACCTTGAAACCATCAAAATACAGATCTGCTGCCATATTTTTCTCTCAGCTCCTATGTTTTCAATTAAGTATACTGTCACCGGAATTCCCACAGTCTTTTTAAGTAATTGCGGACCATCTGGGCTCCGTTTTTCACAGGAGTGACGACTTCCAAAGAAGTCATTTTGGTAAAAAAGCTATAACACACTGTTATTATATGATATTACGCTAACTGTGCCTATTTAAACAAAGGGTTGGATTTCCTTCCTATTATAATGCCGCAAAGTGGCATAGTGGAGCTTTTTACGAATCCGTCATATTTAACAGCATGGAAAAGCAGTTCCGGGGCGTTAAAAAAATGAAATGCTATCCTGATGCCTCCTGTTTCAGTTCATACATGTGAACATCCTGCTGTGGAAACGGAATGGAAATATTTTCCACATCGAACCGTTCTTTGATTCTTTCTTTCAGATCAAAGAATAAGGTCCAGTAGTCACCTGTAGCAACCCAGGGACGGACAGCAAAATTTACGCTGCTGTCTGCAAGCTCTAATACAGCTACTGTCGGGGCAGGATCTTTCAGAATTCGCTCATCATTCTCAATAATGTCATACAACACCTTTTTCACTTTTTGGAGGTCATCTTTATAACTAACTCCGAAGACTAGATCCAGGCGTCTGGTATCTTTAACTGAATAATTGATTATATTATCTCCGGCTATTTTGGCATTGGGAACGATGATCACTTTATTGTCCGGGCTTTTGAGCACAGTCGTAAAGATACTTATTTCTTCAACCGTACCAGCCACGCCCCCTCCCTCTATATAATCACCCAGCTTGAAAGGATGAAAAATGATCATGAGAACACCAGCAGCAAAATTTGCAAGTGATTTCTGAAGTGCGAAGCCAATGGCAAGACCGGCAGCACCTATAATCGCGATAAATGAAGTGGTTTGGACACCAATCTGATTGATAGCCGCAATGACAATAATTATGAGTAACAGGACATACACTATATTACCCATAAACCCGACAAGCGTTGCATCAACCTTTCTTTTTATCATAGTTTTTTCAAGAAGATTTTTAAGCAACTTTGCAATCCAGCGCCCTATAATAAAGATAACAACCGCGGCCACAATTTTGAGGCTATAAAACGCCAGTAACTCCTGTAACTTGGGAATAATATTAGTTAAGTCCATAATGTTTCCCCCTTCCGCTGTTTTCCTGTTTTGCTGTTTTACAATGCTTTCAAGATGGTACGCCCCTCCCATCGACCTCTCACTGTTTCTTTTTACTCTTTTTTATTCTGTCCTTTTGAACCTTCTCCTTCTCCCTCAATACCCGGGATATATCCTTTTGCCTTCGTGTTGTTCTTTCTTTTGCCATAATTATACACAAAAACAATCTCTGAAGCCCGTATTTTATTTCCGACTGATCTCCCCGGTCACGAGAATCCATCTGTATCTCCAAGATAGTTTACAATCCGATACGGACCGGTTAAAGAATAAAAAAACCATCACTTCAAATAGACTTTTATTCTACTGCTTTTA